>CAJTVN010000005.1 GCA_910579685.1 uncultured Lachnospiraceae bacterium
ATCGGGCGCACAGACCGGCGGATTCGCAGCGTGGGCCTTGCGGGCTGAAATTTTTTCATATATCAGAGAGGGAGCGCATAAACTGATAAGGGACAGGACGTTCAGCAGGCATCCTGGAGCATTCGAAGGATGGAGGGCCTGAGACTGGAATTCAGACTTTCCGCTATGGGAATCAGAGCGGAAATTTTATCCTTTCGGTTCTGTTTCTGATATATGGAGATGAGAAGCCGGTAAGTGGCGCTGACATCCGTGTGTGTGGAGACGGCAAATTCGAGAACGGCACAGGCCTGGTCGTAGTATTCCTTCTCATACAGGGCGGCCCCAAGGTCTTGCAGAGTTCTTGCCAGAGTAGTATACTTTTGATCGTAGAGTGTCAGAAGATTTATATTGGGGGCCCCGTACCGAAGCTTGAGATCCGTGTTGCTGATTCCCGTAAGGTTTACGATAGGGCCGCTTTCCGCCAGACCGTGCAGAGTATCGTGAAGCTCCCGGATCCTGGGATCATCGCTCATCAGATCCATGGGAAGGGCATCAAAGGGAATGTGGATGTATGCAAGATCATCCAGAGGCTTGCGGCGCGTGCTGTTTGCTGCGGCTTCCTTCTCCCAGAAGGAAGCCGCAGCCTGGTTTTCCATTTTTTTGTGCTTGCGGATCTCATAGAGAAGCCACAGGCAGAAAACGATAAAACTTGCAAAAATCGGGTATTTCATATATAATATCCTTTCGAAGAAAGTAAAAGTTTAAAGCGCAGGGGCGATACACATGTTTCATTTTAACAGCAATAAAAACAAGAGAATCATTTCATCTATCATTGTTCTTTTCCTTATTCTTGCCATGATCATTCCAACTTTAGCATATTTTTTGTGAGATGGCAATCGGAAATCGTTTTGGATGTGCGAGGGGATATTTATGAAAAAAGCTTTTTATGGAATTGCGTGCTTTTTGGCAGTATTTTTCCTGTTCTGCAGTCCTGAGGTTCAGGCGCAGACCGAAAAGGATGAAAGGATACTGGACGGAATTTTTATAGAGGACATGTCTCTGTCAGGTAAAACCGTGAAGGAAGCAAAGGACATGGTTGACAGTTACGTGGAGTCGCTCCTTACCAGAAGCATCACACTGAAAACGGTAAACGGAAATGAAGTGACGATTACACCGGCTGACGTGGGATTTTCCTGGAATAATCAGGAGATCGTGGAAGAGGCGGCCAGAGTCGGCAAAAGCGGTAACATTGTACAGCGATATAAGGCGGAGAAGGATCTTCAGGCAGAAAATAAGAAATATGAACTGGAATTTCAGGTGGACGAGGCGCTGGTGCGCCACGTGCTTGCGGATCAGTGCTCTGTGTATAACGTGGAGGCTGAAAATGCCACGCTATCCAGAGAGGGAGAAGCCTTTGTGATTCATGAGGGCCGGATCGGATATAAAGTGGAGGAAGACGAATCTCTGGCTCTGATTGACAGCTTCCTTACCGGCCAGTGGAACGGGGAGGATACCTCGTTAGAGCTGGTGATCGTCGTGGACGAACCGCTTGGAACCAAAGAGGAGCTGTCCAAGGTGAAGGACGTTCTCGGAACCTTTTCCACCAGCTTCCGGACTTCCGGACAGTCCAGAAGCGCCAATGTGAGAAACGGATGCGAGCTGATCAACGGAACCACGCTTTATCCGGGCGAGGAATTCTCGACCTATGAGGCGGTCGCACCGTTCTCTGCGGCAAACGGATATTATATGGCGGGCTCTTACCTGAACGGCCAGGTGGTCGACAGCATCGGCGGGGGAATCTGCCAGGTTTCCACCACGCTGTATAACGCCGTGCTGCTGTCAGAGCTTGAGGTTACGGAACGGCATAATCATTCCATGATCGTTACATATGTGGATCCTTCTGCGGATGCGGCAATTGCGGAATCATCCGGAAAGGATTTCCGGTTTATAAATAATACGGACGCACCGATCTATATTGAAGGCTACACCACGGACGATAAAAAGATCGGTTTCACGATCTACGGCTGTGAGACCAGGGAAAGCTCCCACAGCGTGGCCTATGAAAGTGAGATTATCAGCAAGACGTATCCGGATACGGAAGTTGTCTATACCAGCGAATCCTCGCCGGTAGGTTATGTGTCGGTTCAGTCCGCACATATCGGCTATAAGGCAAATCTCTGGAAGGTGGTATATGAAAACGGCCAGGAAGTCAGCAGGGAAATGATAAATTCCAGCGTTTACCGGATGGCGCCGAGATCGGCCACCGTGGGTGTCGCCACGGCGGATCCCAATGCCTATAATCAGATTATGGCGGCAATTGCCACCAACAACATTGACCATATTAAAAACGTTGCGGCAGCGCTTGCGGCAGGCACGCCGCCTCCGGCTCCTCCACAGGAAACAGCAGGGGATCCGGCGCAGCAGCCGGCAGGGGACGGGACGGCAAATCCTGCGGCAGGGCAGGGTGCGGATCCGGCACAGGGCACACTTCCGGCCCAGCCGGAAGCTCCGGCCCAGCCGGAAGCTCCGGCACAACCTGAAGCACCGGCACAACCCGCAGATCCGGCAGCGCCTGCCCCGGAAACGCCTCCGGTTCAGGAGGCGCCCGCACAGTAGTGCGCAGAGGATCGGCTGCGGCACGGTTTCCGGGTTTGCTCAAAGTAAGGTGAGACATCAATGAAAAAGGGAAAGTTATCGGAAAATGTGTTTAAACGTTCGGTTTTAAAATATATGGATTCACAGACAGGGGAAACCCTTCAGGGCGCAGGAACAGACTGCGCCTTTTTAAAGTGCGGCCAGATTGCGGACAACTTGCCTGCTGCGGACAACTTGTTGGCTGCGGACAGCTTGCTGGCTGTGTGTACCCAGACCCTGTCGCTTCCGATAAAAAATCCGGGCGGACTGGCCGTATATGCGGCGGCAAACAGCCTGGCTGCGGCGGGAGCGGGCGCCGCATCGGCGACGCTGTCCATTGCGCTTCCCTGGGAGGAAGACGGCGAAGCGGACAGGCCAAAGGCGCAAAGCGGGGAGAAGCGGAAAAAGGCCGGCCGGGGAGAGCTGCGTCTTCAGGAACTGATGCGGCAGATCAACGCTGCCTGCCAGCGGACGGGGATGCGGATTGCGGGAGCATATACGCAGGTTACGGATCAGGTCAGAACTCCGGTGGTCACGGTGACGGCGTTTGCAGGTCGGGAATGCGGCAAAGGGCCGCAGGCAGGCAGAAGAAGCGGGCAGAACTGTGAAGCGCCGCCCTGTGGTCTTGACATTGTCATGACAAAATGGATCGGCCTTGAGGGAACGATGATTCTTGCAGGAGAGAGGGAGAAGGAGCTTCTGACAAGATATCCCTTTTCCATTATAACGGCAGCCCAGGGCTTTGAGAAATATCTTCCGGTTCTTCCGGAGGCCGCCACCGCCCTTAAGTCTGACGTTTATGCGATGCATGCCGTCCGGGAGGGCGGCGTGTTTGGAGCTCTGTGGGAGCTTGGGGGGCGCATGGGCGTCGGACTTTCCATTGATCTGAAAAAAATACCGGTGAAGCAGGAAACCATAGAAATCTGTGAGTTTTTTGACATCAATCCCTATGAGCTGTTGTCAGGCGGAAGCCTGCTTCTGGCTGTGGAGGACGGCGTGAGCCTGGTGGAGCGGCTTGGCGAGCAGGGAATCCCTGCCTGCGTGATCGGAAAAAGCATCCGGGGAAACGACCGGGTTGTCATAAACGGAGAGGAAACCAGATTTTTGGGACCGGCGGGGCCGGACGAGATATACAAAGCAATCGAATGATTGCGGAAAGGGATACACATTATGATGAGAGAACAGATATTATCGATTATTGAAAAGAACAGCCGGATTGACATGAAAGAGCTGGCGGTTATTCTTGGCGTGGAAGAGATCGACGTTGCCAATGAGCTGAAGAAGTTGGAGGAAGAAGGCGTGATCTGCGGCTATCACACCATGATAGACTGGGAGAAGACATCCATCGAGAAGGTTACCGCCCTGATCGAGGTGCGTATCACGCCCCAGAGAGGGAAGGGATTTGGCAATCTGGCAGAGAGGATTTATAAGTATCCGGAGGTGAACAGCGTATATTTGATTTCCGGCGGATATGATCTTCTGGTGACTCTGGAGGGAAGATCTCTGAAAGATGTGTCGAGTTTTGTATCCGATAAGCTTTCCACTTTGGAGGGGGTTTTGAGCACAGCGACGCATTTTATTCTTAAGAAGTATAAGGATCATGGAACGATTTTGTGCAAAAAATACGAGGATACCAGGGAGAAGGTGACGCCATGAGAAATCCGTTATCAGACAAGGTTGTGGATATCAAGCCATCGGGTATCCGCAAGTTTTTCGATATCGTTAGCGAGATGGAGGACGCAATTTCCCTGGGCGTTGGAGAGCCGGATTTTGACACGCCATGGCATATCAGGGACGAGGGTATTTACTCGCTGGAAAAGGGGAGAACCTTCTATACCTCCAATGCGGGACTGGTGGAGCTGAGAAAGGAGATTTCGCAGTACATAGATCGGACACAGAAAATCGTTTATAATCCCTTAAGGGAAATCCTGGTCACCGTGGGGGGATCGGAGGCCATTGACCTTGCGCTGCGGGCCATGGTCAACCCGGGGGATGAGGTCCTGATTCCCCAGCCAAGCTTTGTTTCCTACGAGCCCTGCGCTATTTTGGCAGGCGCCGTGCCTGTGATTATCGAGCTGAAGGAGGAGAATGAGTTCAGGCTGACGGCGCAGGAGCTCCGCTCAGCCATTACAGACAAGACCAAGATACTGATCCTGTCATTCCCCAACAATCCCACAGGGGCTGTTATGGAGAGGAAGGATCTGGAGGCGATTGCCGAGGTTATCCGGGAAAAGGATATTTTTGTGATTTCTGATGAGATCTATTCGGCGCTCAGCTATAAGGGAAAGCACGTTTCCATTGCAAGCCTTCCGGGAATGCAGGAGAGGACGGTTCTCATCAACGGCTTTTCCAAGGCTTATGCCATGACGGGCTGGCGGCTCGGCTATGCCTGCGCTCCGTCGGTCATTATGGAGCAGATGATAAAGATTCATCAGTTTGCCATTATGTGCGCCCCCACCACGAGCCAGTATGCGGCTGTGGAGGCATTGCGCAGGGGAGATGAGGATGTGGCGCTGATGTGCGAGGCCTACAACCAGAGAAGAAGATTCCTCATGCATACTTTCAGGGAGATGGGTCTGCAATGCTTTGAACCTTACGGCGCTTTTTATGTATTTCCCTGTATCAAAGAGTTCGGGATGACCAGCGACGCGTTTGCGGAAAGGCTTCTTAAGGAGGAAAAGGTGGCGGTTGTTCCGGGTACGGCTTTTGGGGACTGCGGGGAAGGGTTCCTGCGTATTTCCTATGCGTATTCCCTTGAAAATCTAAAGATCGCCATGAATAAGATTGAAAACTTTATCGAAAGACTGCGCAGGGAAAAGAAATAACAGAGTTTAAGGATAGAAAGGGAACTGCTTATTTGCACGGGAAAATTACCGTAAAAGTAGTTCCCTTTCCCACGGTACTGTCTATTTCGATTCTGGCATCATGAACGATTGCGGCATGCTTTACGATGGACAGGCCAAGGCCGGTTCCGCCCACCGCCTTGGACCGGCTTTTGTCCACCCGGTAAAAACGTTCAAAGATCCGCTCCTGTTCAGGCTCGGGGATACCGATCCCGGTATCGCTGACGGAGACCAGGACAGCCTGGGGGGTGGTATCGATGTGCACGGTTACACTGCCGCCTTCCCGGTTATATTTGATTGCGTTGTCACATAAGTTGAAAAGAATGGTTTCCAGAAGAAAGGCGATGCCGTAAAGCGTTGTCTTTTTTCCGTTTAAATGCAGGGATATGCCGGCATTTTCGGCTGCGGGGGTGAGATTGCGGATGGTAAGAGCTGCCAGCTCATAGAGATCCACCTCCTCCCGCTGCATATCGTCCGCACCTTCGTCAAGGTGGGAGAGACGGATAATGTCTTCCACCAGCGCAATCATCCGTCTGGATTCCGCCAAAATCTGTTTGCTGAAATGTGGCACATCTTCCCTTTTTACCATTCCCTCGGAAAGCAGCTCCGCATAGCCGGAAATACTCTGGAGGGGAGTTTTCAGCTCATGGGACACGTTGGCTGTGAATTCCCGCCGCATCTGTTCCGCTTCCGCCTCCTGGCGCCGGATTTTTTCCTGCTGACTGCCGATGCGTTCCAGAAGAGGCGTGACCTCCTCGTAGGCAGCGGCGGACTCTAGCTCGTCCAGATTAAGCGTGTTGAGAGGCCGGATAATCCACTTGGAGAGCCGGAACGCCAGAAACAGGGAAATTCCCACTGCGGCGACGGCCACAAGCAGGATTGGCTGTACCATTCCAAGCGCCAGGGACCACCAGGTGGGCTGGGAAGCCGAAAGACGCAGAACGGTACCGTCTGCAAGCCGGACGGCGCAGTAGAGCTGGCGTTCCAGTAAGGTGGTGGAATAGCGCTTGCTTTCCCCCTTTCCAAAAGCCAGGGCATCCACGATTTCTTCCCGCTCCAGATGATTTTCCATTCCCAGGCTGCTTGCCCGGTTGTCGAACAGAATGATTCCCCTCGGATCGATCCATGTGATACGGCAGTCGTTGGTGTCAAGGCTTTCCAGATAGGAAAGTCCTCCGTTCTCCACTGCCCGGGCCGCAAGATCAGCCTGAATCTGCAGCTGCCTCATCTGAACACCGGAAAAATAGTGATAGAGAACCCCAATAATCAATACGAGTGAGATAAAAAACACGGTAATGGCAGCTATGCAGATGGATTGAAAGATTTTTTTTGTCATGCCGGTTTCTCCATTTTGTAACCTACGCCCCGCACGGTTTCAATACAGCTTCCGCAGCTTCCCAGCTTGGTCCGCAATGTCCCGATATGGACATCCACTGTCCGGCTTTCTCCAAGAAAGTCATCGCCCCAGATTCTGGCCATCAACTGTTCCCGTGTAAATACAATTCCCGGATTTTCCATAAGAAGCTTTAGAAGCTCGTATTCCTTTAAGGTCAGAGTCACACTCTCTCCGCCGGAGAGGACCGCATGCTGCTGCGGATTCAGAGTAAGACCTCCGATCTGGAGAGTCTGCGCCGTCCCGCGCACGGCACCCCGGCGCAGCACGGCCCTGACCCGGGATACCATCTCCATCATGCCAAAGGGCTTGGCCAGATAATCATCAGCTCCCAGGTCGAGACCGATCACCTTGTCGTACTCCGTTCCTCTGGCTGTTGCCATGATGACGGGTACGCAGGAGGTCTTCGGGTGGCTGCGGATTTTGGTAAGAATCGTAATGCCGTCCTCATCGGGCAGCATAATATCCAGCAGAACCAGCCGGGGGATCTGAGCGTCTGCGGCTTCCCAGAAGGAGGCCGCATCGGCGAATCCCCTGGCTTCGAAGCCGGATGCCGTCAGTGTGTAGACCACTAGGTTACGGATGCTGTCATCGTCCTCGACACAATAGATCATGTTATTTCTCCCTTCACAGTCATCAGCCGGATTTCATGAATCGGTGGCCGGGTTTCTAAAAATGTGGTAATCTGATGATAATATGCCAGAGTCAAAATACCTTTTGACTCCAACAATATGGTAACTGTATTCTCTGAAATTTAAATCGATATCTATTTAGTAAAAGGAGCCTTTGTATGGAAAACCAGTACTTCAATGAATCTCTTCAAAATTTTGTCCGCGATTTCGCCTACGGTGGAGCAATCCGCCATCTTGTCGACCTGGGTTATGACACGGACCGGATCATAAAAGAGTATCACTATCCTCTCTCCCGGGATACCATAGACAAGATCGTCCGGGAGCATCTGAAGAATAAGCAGGAAACATAAAATTCAATTGCTATGGTAACATTATTTACCGTTTTCTCCAATATATTTTTGAATGGCTTTTCAAATTTTACATGAATTTTACAAAACTCTGATTTCAGATTTGACGCCTCTCTGATAAGCTGAACCTGTCATCAATCATCAAATATCGGATGGAGGGTTTGGCAATGGATATTTTTAATATACTTACCATGATAGGAGGTCTGTCCCTTTTTCTGTTTGGAATGAGCCTTATGGGGCAGGCGTTGGAGCGGCGCGCAGGAGAAAGGCTCCGCACCACTTTGAGTAAAATGACATCAAACCGTTTGATTGGATTCCTCACGGGCTGCGGTGTGACAGCGGTGATTCAGAGCTCTTCCGCGACCACGATTATGGTGGTGGGATTTGTCAATTCGGGTCTCATGACTCTGAAACAGGCGATCAACGTAATCATGGGTGCGAATGTGGGAACCACGGTCACCAGCTGGCTGTTGTCTCTTGGAGGTATTGACAGCGGGAACGTGTGGGTCAGGCTGCTGAAGCCGTCCTCCTTTACGCCGGTTCTCGCAGGGATCGGCATCATCTATTATTTGTTTTGCAGATCCTCCAAAAAGAAGGACACCGGAATGATTTTTCTGGGATTTGCCACATTGATGTTTGGAATGGAGACCATGTCCTCGGCTGTCTCCGGGCTCGCAGACCTGCCCTCCTTCCAGCAGATGTTCCTTCTGTTCAAAAATCCGCTTCTGGGTCTGCTCGCCGGCGCTTTTTTGACGGCTCTGATCCAGTCCAGCTCGGCATCGGTTGGGATTCTGCAGGCGCTGGCGGCTACGGGGCAGGTGTCCTATGCGGCGGCGGTTCCCATTATTATGGGGCAGAATATAGGAACCTGCGTTACGGCGCTGGCCTCCGCCGCAGGGGCGGGCAAAAATGCAAAGCGGGCGGCCTTTGTGCATCTGAGTTTTAATGTGATCGGCGCTGTGGTGCTTCTGGGCGTCTTTATGGCAGGCAAAGCGCTTTTTGCGCCTGCGGTCCTGAACGAGGGAGCGACTCATTTCGGGATTGCTCTGATCCACACGGCTTTTAACCTTGTCAGCGTGGCGGTCCTGATGCCTCTGGCCCCGCTGCTGGAGAAAATGGCACTGACAGTTATTCCCGTTTCCGGGAAGCAGGAGGCCAAGGTGGAGCTGGATGAGCGTCTTCTGACAACGCCGGCCCTGGCGCTGGAGCAGTGCCGCAGCATGACGGCCCGGATGGCCCATGTATCCGCAAGGAGCCTAAAAAGCAGTGTCAGTGCATTTTCCGGATATACGCCTGAACTTGCGGAGGGCGTCCGGGCGGACGAGGAGCAGACGGATCATCTGGAGGATCTGCTGGGCTCCTATCTGGTAAGGCTCAGCAGCAAAAAGCTGAACGAGAAGGATCGCAGGGAGATCACCGTATTGTTTAAGATGATCGGAGATTATGAGCGAATTGCGGATCATGCCCTGAGTATTCTGGAATCCGCTGAGGAGCTTTATGAAAAGAAGTTTACACTCACAAAAGAGGCCAGAAAAGAATTCGAAATACTTGCGGTGTCAGCGGAGGAAATTGTGGATCTGTCCGTTGAGGCGTTTGAAAAGCGCAGTATCGAGGCGGCCCGCAGCATCCGGACTCTGGAGCGGGTGATCGGCCAGATGAAGGAGAGCATGCGGACCCGTCATATCCATCGGATGCAGCAGGGAGACTGCAGTATCGAGGTGGGATTTATCTGGTCAGATGTGCTTACCAGCATAGAGCGGGCTTCCGGCCACTGCGCCAACATTGCGGGATGTATTCTTGAAAGAAAAATCAATTCTGTGCCACAAATTTACCATTCGGATCCGTACCTTATACAGGAGGAACCAATTGCGGAGTTCAGTGAACTCGACAAGGAAGGAGAGAATGGTTATGAAAAGGATGTTTTTAGCAGCGGTTATGCTTGTTATGGCGGCGGGAATGTCAGCCTGTGCAGTTTCCGGGGGGAAAGCCGGGGATGCGCAGAATGAGGCGGTGCAGAGCGGGGATGCGCCGATGAAGGACAGCGCAGGAACACAAAGTCCCGCTTCCACGGGAAGCGGTGTGGAAGCCGTAAGAGGCGGTGTGCCAAACACCATCACGGTAAACAGCAGCGAGAAGGTGTCGGTGGTGCCGGATATGGCGCAGATCGTCTATTCGGTAAGAACGCAGGAAAGCGCGGCGGCGGACTGCCAGCGCAGGAATGCGGAGGATGTGACGCAGGTGATCGGGCTTCTTGAGAGCCTGGGCGTCGGGGAGGCCTCCATTCAGACATCGGATTATTCTATGAATCCTGTCTATAATTACAGTGGGAATACGCAGAGGCTTGTGGGCTATGAGGCTGTCACCACACTGACCGTATCCGACCTTTTGATCGAAAGACTGGATGAGATTCTCTCGGGCTCCGTCTCGAGCGGAATAAACACGGTGCAGTCTGTCACCTACATGGCAAGCGGGTATGACGAGAGCTATGAGGAAGCGCTGAAAAGAGCCGTGGATTCGGCACACAAAAAGGCGCAGGCGCTTGCAGCGGCGTCCGGCGCCAGTGTGGGAAAGGCTCTTCGTATCGAAGAGACCAGCGGATATTCGGATGGGCGCTACACAGACTACGCCCGTTCCGGGATGGCGAATTCCTATGCCTACGCCAAAATGGAGGCGACGGCGGATACGGCGGGCTTTCTGGCAGGGGAGATTTCGGTGGAAGCCAAAATTGTTGTGGAATATGAGCTGGTCAACTAGAGAGAGCCCTCGTTTTTCCAGTGCAGCCGGTGGAGCTCCCCTCCCCGCTGCATGTGGGAAAAATCCTGCTGGCGCAGCGCCTCATACAGGATAATAGACACAGAGTTTGACAAATTCAGGGAGCGGATGGAAGGCTCCATGGGAATGCGGATGCAGGTTTCCTCGTAATCCACCAGGATTTCTTCGGGGATGCCTGCACTTTCTTTTCCAAACATGATATAGTCGTCGGGCGAGTAAGAGGCCTCGGTGTAAAGCCGCTTTGCCTTGGTGGTGGCCATCCAGATCCTTGCCTGTGGATGCAGGGTTTTGAATTCGTCAAAATTGATATACCGGGAGAGGGAAAGCCGTTCCCAGTAATCCATTCCCGCCCGTTTGAGCTGCTTTTCGGAAAGGAGAAAGCCCAGAGGCTCTATGAGATGCAGATCCGTCCCGGTGGCCACGCAGGTTCTCCCGATATTTCCCGTGTTTGCCGGAATCTCCGGCTGATGAAGTATAATATGCACAGCGCTTCTCCTTTCTGTGACCTTGTGATCTCGTGGCTGGCAGCGGCCCGGGGGAGCCCCTGTCCGGGCGCTAATCCTCGTTGTCGTCCGCAACCGGCAGGGAGAAAATAAACTCGCTTCCCACGCCCTCGGTGCTGATCACATTGATGTGCTCCCCGTGGGCGCTGATAATCTCTCTGGTGATGGAGAGGCCAAGCCCGGTGCCCTTTTTGTCCTTGCCCCTTGACAGATCCGATTTGTAAAAGCGGTCCCAGATCAGTTTGAGGTCGTCCTTTGGAATTCCGATTCCGCTGTCCTTTACCGAGACAAAGATTTTATTGTGTTTTTCCGTGGTCTCCACCTTGATGATGGAGTCGTGATGACTGAACTTGATGGCGTTATCCAGAAGGTTGTAGAGCACCTGCTGGATTTTGCCTACATCCGCATTCACATACAGCTCATCGCTGGTGAGGATCAGCTCAATGGCTATGGTTTTCTTGCGGCAGGTCCCCTCAAAGGAGGCGGCGGTGTCGCGGATAATACGGTTAATGTCAAAGATGCTTTTGTCCAGCATCATTCCCCGGGTGTTCAGATTATTCAATACCAGGAGGCTGTTCGTAAGCTTGGTAAGCCGTTCCGTCTCGTTCAGGACAATTCCCAGATATTTTCCGTACAGCTCCGGGGGGATCGTCCCGTCCAGCATGGCCTCCAGATAGCCCTTGATGGAGGTCAGCGGCGAGCGGAAGTCGTGGGAGACGTTGGCCACGAACTTTTTCTGGTCGTCCTCCGTGCGCGCGATTTCGCTGGCCATATAGTTGAGGGAGGCGGCAAGGTAGCCCATCTCGTCCTCGCTCTCCACCTGGAATTCGTAATGCATGTTTCCGGCGGCGTACTGCTCGGTGGCTTCCGTGATCTTGCGCAGAGGAAGGTAGACCATCTCCGTAAAGAAGATCAGGATGATCAGGGAGAGCAGAAAAAGCACCACCAGCATCAGATAGGAGATATTCAAAAGGCCGTTGCAGGAGGCGGTAAGGCTGCTCATGGGATAGTGGATCACCACATAACCGCGGACCTTGTAGCCCGAGGTGATGGGGGCGAAAACGCTGAGCTGTTCCTCGGTAAAGCATCCAAAAAAGTTCCCCACGGTGTAGTAGGAACTCCCCGTAACCGTGGGGTTAAAATCGGATATGACGGTCTCGTTCTCCACATCAACCGGGGCCTTGGAATCCAGTATCATGCGGCCCGATGGATTGATGATCCACAGGTTGGCGGAGAGATAGGTATCCAGTGCGTCCAGCTGTTTCTTCACGGTATCCAGGGAGGTCTCGTTGTTGTAGAGATCGGCCGCATAGGTGTTGGCAACCAGGGTCGCCTCCTTGTAGAGCGCGTCCGCCTTCTCTCTCGTCAGATGCTCCATGGTCATGCTGCTGACAAAGGTGGCCACGGCGATAAAGCCGAAAAATCCGAAAATAAAGTAGCCGAGCAGAAACTTGAGGTACAGGGTTTTTCTCATCAGCGCACCTCGAACTTATAGCCAATGCCCCAGATGGTGGCAATGCGCCAGTTGGCGTGATCGCTGATCTTTTCCCGAAGGCGCTTGATGTGCACGTCCACGGTTCTGGTGTCCCCGATATATTCATAGCCCCAGATCTGATCCAGCAGCTGTTCCCTGGTAAACACATGGTTGGGCGAGGCCGCAAGGAAATACAAAAGCTCCAGCTCCTTGGGAGGCATTTCCACCGTGCGGCCTTTGTAGACGACGGAATAGTTGGTCTGGTTGACGGTCAGATCCGCATATTCCACGCACTTGACATTCGCATCCTCCATAACGGGAGGGGCGGGCTTGTAGCGCCGCAGCACGGCCTTGACCCTGGCCACCAGCTCCTTGGAATCAAAGGGCTTTTCCATGTAGTCGTCAGCGCCCAGCTCAAGCCCAAGGACCTTGTCGAAGATCTCGCCCTTTGCGGAGAGCATGATAATGGGAATGGAGGACTTGGCGCGGATCTCGCGGCACACCTGATAACCGTCGATTCCGGGAAGCATCAGGTCCAGGAGAATCAGATTGGGCGCAAAGGAATCCGTAAGGAGCAGCGCGCTCTCCCCGTCCCCCGCAATCATGGTGTCAAAGCACTCTTTCGTGAGATAGAGCGAGATGAGCTCCGCTATGTTGCTGTCGTCATCCACGATCAGTATTTTCTGTTTATTTACCATAAAATCAAATCCTCCGGCTTTCCTGCGCCCGGAAGCCGGGCGCAGGCTGTCTATTCTTTAAAGGTTACGATTGTGACGCCCGCATCGCCCTCGCCATACTCGCCAAGACGGTAGCTCTTTACGTACTTGACCCGCTTCAAATGGCTTTGAACCGCATTTCGCAGTGCCCCCGTGCCTTTGCCGTGTACCACGCGGACGGTGGACAGGTGGGAGAGGTAGGCGTCGTCCAGATATTTGTCAAGCTCAGCAAGAGCCTCGTCCACGGTTTTGCCGAGAAGATTGATCTCGGACGAGATGTTCATGGTCTTTGCCAGCTTCATTTTTCCGGTCTGAGATTTTGAAAAGGCGGCAGCAGCAGGGGCGCTGTCCTCGTCTATCAAAACAAGATCGCTGATGTTGACCTGGGAGCGGAGAATGCCGCACTGTACGAAGAGGTTTCCCTTATGGTCGGGAAGCGTACTGACGATTCCCTTAAGCCCCATGGAAAGGATCTTGACGCTGTCGCCCTTTTTAAGCTGTTCTTTCTTTGGCTGCCGGTTTTTCTTTGGCTCCTCGCTCTTTAAGGCCAGCTTTTCATTCTTTTCGCCGATCTTTCCCCGGATTTTTTCCCGTGATTTTTCGAGATCCTTCAGGGAAGCGCCAGGACCCGCCTTCTGGAAAATCCTTATGGTGTCATCGGCGACCTCCTTGGCCTCCTGCAGAATTTCTCTTGCCTGCTGGTTCGCTTCCCGGAGAATGCGTTCTTTGGCGCTGTCAATCTTTTCATTTTTTTCCTGCAGCCGTTTTTTGAGACTCTGAACCTCCTGCTTGTAGGAGGCGATTTCCAGGCGCTCCTTTTCAATAGTGACCCGGCTCTGCTCCAGATCCGTCAGAAGATCCTCAAAGCTCTTGTCGTCGCTGCTCAGCTGCCGGTCCGCCTCATCTATGATAAAGCCGGGAAGCCCCAGCTTGGAGGAGATGGCAAAGGCGTTGCTCTTCCCCGGTATCCCGATCAGAAGCCGATAGGTGGGGGAGAGGGTTTCCACGTTGAACTCACAGCAGGCGTTCTGCACGAAATCCGTGGTGAGGGCGTAGACCTTCAGCTCGCTGTAATGGGTGGTGGCCATGGTGCGGATCCCTCTGCCGTGCAGATGATCCAGGATGGCGATGGCGAGCGCAGCCCCTTCCGTGGGATCCGTGCCGGCGCACAGCTCGTCGAACAGGCACAGGGAATTCTCGTCCGCTTCCTTCAAAATGGTGACGATCCTCGTCATGTGGGAGGAGAAGGTGCTCAGGCTCTGCTCAATGCTCTGCTCGTCCCCGATATCCGCAAACACATCGGTAAAGATGGAGAGCTCTGAGCGGTCGAGGGCCGGGATGTGGAGCCCTGCCTGCCCCATGAGGGTAAAAAGCCCCACGGTTTTCAGGGACACGGTTTTCCCTCCCGTGTTGGGCCCCGTGATGACCAGAAGGTCAAAGTCCTTTCCCAGGCTGATGTCAATGGGCACGGCCTTTTTGACGGGAAGAAGGGGATGGCGGCCTTTGCGGATGTTTATGTGCCGGGAAGTGTTAAAAAGCGGCCTTGTGGCATTCTGCTCAAGGGCCAGGGACGCCTTGGCAAAGGTGAAATCCAGGAAGGTCATGATCCGCTGATTCTCTGCAAGCTCCCTGGTATGCTCTCCCGCACTGGCGCTTAAGGTGGCGAGGATAATCTCGATTTCCTCCTTTTCCTGGATGGCAAGCTCCTTGAGCTTATTGTTCATCTCCACGATCACGGCCGGTTCGATAAAATAGGTGGAACCGGAGGAGGACTGGTCGTGCACCATTCCGGAAACCTGTCCCTTGTATTCGGCTTTGACCGGGATGCAGTAGCGGTTGTCCCGCATGGTGATCACGGCGTCCTGCAGATAATTCCGGTAAGAGCCGTTTACCATGGAGGCCAGCTGGCTGTGGATTTTTTCGCCGGTCAGGGCAATGCTTCTGCGGATGTGCTTGAGCGTGGAGCTCGCGTCGTCCGCAATCTCATCCTCCGAGAGAATGCAGCGCCTGATCTCCCCGGCAAGAAGGGTGAGGGGCTCCAAAGCCTCGAAATAACCGGTGAGGGAAGTCTCCTTTTCCTCATCCCGGGGAGGGCGCCCGTAAGCCTTGATGCGGCTTACGTTGTCGAGAAGGCCTGCGATCCGAAGAAGCTCCGGAATGGAAAGCGTGCTGCCGATCTCCAGGGAACGGATGGCGTGGGTCACGTTCTGGTTGCCCCCAAAGGAGGTGGAACCTTTGCGGAACAGCATGGTGAGCGCGTCCGCGGTCTGGGTCTGGGCCAGCTCGATTTCCCCAAGGTCTGTCATGGGCACGAGGACCCGGCACATATCTCGGCCGGGCTGGGACGAGGCTTTCCCCACAAGGGAATCAATGATCTTGGTATATTCCAGGGTCTGTAAAACTTTTTCATTCATGATTGATTTACCCGATGCTTTCTTAATAATTGGAGTTATCAAAGTTATATAAGTATAGCATATTCCGGGGAAGAATACTAGCGTCTTGCATTCTAAAGGGCAGTTTGCTACAATGTAAGAAAATTATCTGGAAAGGGCATTATAGTGGCAGTTTATTTGGAAAAACATAGAAAAGCTTTTTTTTATCTTCTGCTGGGGGCGGCGGTTCTTATGGTGTACGCTTACAATCTTCTGACTCCGTATCTGTCGGACGACTATGCGTACCTGAATGAAGTGAGGCTTGCGGGCTCTTTGTGGGATCTGATAAAACAGCAGTACGGGGAGTACCTCTCCAACAGCGGGCGCGTGGTGGGACAGTTCAACATCCGTCTTTCCCTGTCCGTGAGCAAGCAGGTTTTCAACGTGGTGAACAGCGCCATGTTCGGGGCTCTGATTCTTCTGATTTATCAGAATATCCGGCGGAGAAAGAAGTACGATTTTCTGGTTCTGATTCTGGTGATTACCTTTCTGTGGCGGTTTTCCGTGGACTTCGGGCAGACCATACTCTGGATCTGCGGGGCCTGCAACTATCTTTGGGGAAGCGTTTTTATTCTGGGATTTTTCACCTTTTACCGGTATTTTCTGGAGCATGCGGACCGCATAAAGCGCCCGGCGCTGCTGGCTGTGGGAACCTTTTTCTTCGGCCTTCTCGCAGGCTGGTGCAATGAGAACACCTCGGGCGGCGGCCTTCTGCTGGCGCTTTTGTTCGGGGCAAATTTTTTCCTGCAAAGGCGCAAAGAGGGAAAAAGGGCAATCTGTCCTTTTCTGCTTACCGGCCTTGCGGGCATGTGCTGCGGGATCCTCGGCATGGTTTCGGCACCGGGCGTGAGAAAGCGCAGTGCGACCATGTCCGAGGGAGGGTACACGGGCCTTGTGGGCCTTCTCTCCAGAACCTACAAAATCACGGTCACGGTGAGGGAGCTGTTTTTCGTTCTGCTGGCGATTCTCGTCCTGGTGTTTGTCCTGCTGGTTCTGCGCCGTAAGCTGAAAAGCTGGAGGGATGTGAGGGGCAACGAGAGCGTCCTTTTCGCAATCGCCTTTGCGGCCACGGCCTATGCGCTGGCAATTGCGCCAACGCCGGAGGATCGGGCCTTTTTCGGTGCAGGAGTCTTTCTGATGATCGCCTGTATTCAGGGAATTGTGGATGCCTTTGACGGGGAGCTGGCGCTTCGGGCGGTAAAGTACGGGTTTGCCGGTATTTTGTGCCTGTGGCTGTTTTTTACCTATGTGGAGAATCTGGTCAACCTTGCCAGAATCTATAGGGAGGAAAACGAGAGGATCGAGCTGATCCGGGCGGAAAAGGCGGATCCGGACGGGGATGGGATCGTGGTGATTCCAAACTACCGCGAGGCTTTCCGCAATCCCTACAGCAATGCCCACGACTCGGATCTTACGGACGATAAAGAGTACTGGATTAATCACTTCTACGAGGTGTACTATGACGTGGGGAACATCACGGCCATCCCAAGAGACGAGTGGAATGAGAAATATGGAGAGGGCAAAGGGGATGAGTGAGACATTGCCTCGTCTTGAAGGGTACCAAAGCAGCCCGTGCAATCTCTGCCCGAGGGACTGCGGGGCGCTGCGCGGAAAAGGCAAGGCGGGATACTGCCTTGCGGATGAGAGGATCTTTGTGGCGAGAGCGTCCCTGCATATGTGGGAGGAGCCCTGTATCTCGGGAGAGACGGGCTCCGGCACTGTGTTCTTTTCCGGCTGCAGCCTGCGGTGTGTGTACTGTCAGAATTATGAGATAGCGGCGGCCAGGAAGGGAAAAGAGGTTACGGTGGAGGAGCTTTCGGACCTGTTTCTCTCCCTGCAGGAAAAGGGAGCGGCAAACATAAATCTGGTGACGCCGGATCATTATGCGCCTCCGGTCGTGGAAGCGGTTTGCAGGGCCAAAGCGCGCGGCCTTAAGGTTCCCGTTGTCTACAACTGCAGCGGCTATGCAAAGGCCGGGCTCATCCGGCGGCTGAGAGGGATCGTGGATATTTTCCTTGCGGACTTCAAATATATGGAGGCGGAACTGGCCGAGAGATTTTCCTCTGCCCCGGATTATCCCCAGGTGGCAAAAAAGGCTCTCGCAGCCATGGCAGAGACGGCGGGAGAGCCTTTTTTTGATGAGAAAGGCATGATGAAGCGGGGCGTGATCGTAAGACATCTGCTGCTGCCGGGCCACAAGAAAAATGCCAAAGCCGTGATCCGGTATGTCCATGAGACTTACGGCGACAGGGTCTACCTGAGCCTCATGAACCAGTATACTCCCATGGAACAGCTTGCGGACAGAGAGGGCTGCGGCGAGCTGCGCCGCCGGGTGACCAGGCGGGAATACGAGGCGGTGGTGGATTATGCGCTCTCGCTTGGCGTGAAAAACGCCTTTATCCAGGAGGGGGAGACGGCAAAGGAAAGTTTTATTCCGGATTTTGAGCAGGGCGGGATCCTTTAAACGCTCTGATTGTGTATTTCACCAAAAACAGGCCCTGAGATTTGTTGAATACTGCTAATTGACAAATCTCAGGGCTATTCTTATAATCAAAATTAAGAACGTTACAAAAACGATATCAAAACGATTAATATTGTGAGCGGTATGATGAAAAAGGAGACGGAGGGTGTGGGAGAGAGGATAAAGGAAAAAAAGGAAAATTGGAGTATGAGAGTGTGCTATAATCATAAAATTGTGATGCGGGATCAGGCCACGCTCCGGGGAAATTTGTATCTTCCGGAGCGGGGGAAGGCCTGTCCGGTGATTCTGATGAGAACGGTATTTCGCAAGGACACTCTGTCAAAGAGCTGGGGAATTTTTGATCCGGAGTATTATGTCAGAAACGGCTATGCCGTATATATTCAGGACGTGCGCGGAATTGGGGAATCAGAGGGAGAATTCATGCGTTTTTGCGCAGACCGTCAGGATGCCTATGACACGGTTGAGGCTCTGGCCCATGAACCCTGGTGTGATGGAAATGTGGGGATGTTCGGCAATTTTTTTGCCGGCTTTCTGGAATTTCAGGCTGCTGCGGCAAAACCGCCTCACCTGAAAGCGATTTGCCCCTTTGAGACACATGTCTCGCTCAACCGGAACAACGACACCCGGGGCGTGACAATGTTCTATGCCCATATTGGCTGGTGCCTGGCGAGGGAGGTCAGCCGGATGCTTTCGGGGCATTATTCCGTGGAGATTGTGGACAAATATTTGCCTGTGGTCAGGCATTATCTGGAAAATTATGCCGACCTGGTGGCAAATCTTCCAGCAGAGGAGCTCCCCATGAAAGAGCTTAAAGAAATATTCCCGCTGGTGAGAGATTATTTTGACATAGCCCTGCCCGGCTATGATGATGTGGAGATCATAAGGGGGGAGGGTCGTCTGATGGATCTGGCACAGCTGGAGGTTCCGGCCCTGCTGCTTGCCGGATGGAGGGAGACATCCCGCAATACGATGATAGAGCATGGAGATACTCTCAGGCGATGCGGAAAGGGAAATGCGGCGCTCAGCGAAGTGATTATCGGAAACTGGAAATCGGGAGAGCCCATGTCCATGGGAGAGACGGCACTTCACATTCCGGAAAATCATTTTCATGTGGAGGGAGAGATTCTGCGGTGGTTTGACAGATGGCTGAAAGGAAAATCGCAGGAAAAAAAGGCGCCTTTTCGTCTGTTCGATCCTGGCCAGGGCATCTTTGCAGAGCTGGACGAATGGAAGGAAAACGGTGTTCAGAGTGTGACTTGGTATCTGGAGAGCCAGGGACATGCCAATACCGCAAAGGGAGACGGCAGACTGAAAACAGATCATCCAGGGTATCTGTCAGGCAGTGACAACTGCCTGTATGATCCTAAGAATCCGGCTCCGGGAGGAGGATATGGAGACGACTGCCGGGCATCACGGGAGCGGGAGGATATTCTGGTTTATACGTCCGGGATTCTGGATAAGGATATCTGTGTACGGGGTGTTCCAAAGGTAATCCTCTATGCGTCATCCAGTGCGCCGGATACGGATTTCATCGCATGGCTTGTGGATGTGGACTGCGAGGGAGGGACGGTGCTTGCGGGGGACGGAATCGTGCGTGCCGGATACCGGGCCTCCTGGGATTTTGAGCCTTTGGAACCGGGGAAGACGTATCGGTTTGAAATAAAGGTAAGTGATCTGGTCTATACTTTCAGAAAAGGACACAGGCTCAGGCTGGAGATCAGAAACAGTGATTTTCCCAAGTTTGAAGCAAACCGAAATACCGGAAAAAGGCCCGAGACGGACAACGGCCGAAGAATTGCAAAGAATACGGTATACCATGGCACGCAGACGGCCTCAAGGCTGATTCTGCCTTGCGGTTGAACGGATAAGAGCGCACAGATCGTATGCCCGTATAAGCGGGCGGATGGGAGTGGAATGGAAAAAAAGATTAAAAAAACGCAGGATCGTTTTGGGATGCGGATGAAACGGGATTTCACGAAAAACTGGCAGATTTATGTGATGATTCTGCCCGTGCTGTTATACTTTTTGGTATTCAGTTATTTGCCCATGGCCGGAATCGTGATCGCATTTCAGAAGTTTTCTCCGGCGCTGGGGATTTGGAAAAGCCCGTTTATAGGACTGAAAAATTTCAGGGATTTTTTTGGAAGCTACTATTGCGGCAGGCTGATCGGCAACACGCTGCTGCTGAGCACCACGACACTGGTTTTCGCATTCCCCTGCCCGGTAATTCTTGCACTGCTTTTGAATGAGGTATATAATAAAATTTACAAAAAAGCGGTACAGACTATCAGTTATCTGCCATATTTCATCTCCATGGTGGTGATCTGCGGACTGATAAAAAATTTCACGGCATCTGACGGTTTTGTCACACAGATCGTAGCGGCGCTTGGCGGGGAAAAGAGGAATCTTCTGGCGGATCCTGCGTTGTTTCGTCCTATTTATGTGGTCTCAGATATTTGGAAGAATGTGGGGTTTAACAGCATTATTTATCTGGCAGCCCTCTCCGGGGTCAATCAGGAACTGTATGAGGCGGCGGCCATAGACGGGGCGGGCAGATGGAAACAGACAATTCACGTGACACTGCCGGGAATCGCGCCTACGGTCATCATTATGCTGATTCTGGCTCTGGGGGGACTGTTCAATGTGGGCTTTGAGAAGGTTATTCTGCTATACAATTCCATGACAATGGAAACGGCGGACGTGATCCAGAGCTTTGTATACAGGAAGGGCCTTACAGATGCCAATTTTGGCTACAGCACGGCGGTGGGGCTGTTCAATTCAGTGATCAACACGATTCTTTTGCTCACGGCAAACAGAATATCCAGAAGAGTCACAGAAACCAGTTTGTTTTAGGAGGGGCTGCTATGTACAGGAGAAATGTGGCGTACCGGATTTTTTCCATAATAAATTATTTATTTTTAGGGCTGCTGATGGTGGTCTGTCTGCTGCCTGTTGTACATGTTTTATTCTCGTCCATATCGGATCCCGCCCTGCTCAAGGTTCATACGGGACTTGTGGCGTGGCCGCTTGGTAAACCCACGCTTAAGGGATACGAGATCGTACTTAGCAATTCCCGAATTGCCAGGAGCTACATGAATACGTTATTTTATGTGGCGGCGAGTACGGCGCTCGGGGTGTTTCTGACGATGATGGGCGGTTATGTACTGTCGAGAAAGAGTTTTCTGCTGAAAAAGCCGATCATGGTTTTCATCACCTTTACCATGATGTTCAACGGAGGGCTGATTCCTTTTTATCTGGTGGTGAAGGGGCTGGGGTGGCTGGATACGCCGTTTGCCGTTATCGTGCCGGGATGTCTTTCCGTGTTTAACATTGTTCTGATGCGCACGGCGATGATGGGGATTTCCGACAGCCTGTACGAGTCGGCGGTATTGGACGGAGCCGGTCATTTCACATGCTTTATCAGGATTGCGGCTCCGTTGTCCAAACCGACGATTGCGGCCATTGTCCTGTTTTCGGCGGTTGCCCAGTGGAATTCCTGGTTTCAGGCCATGATCTTTTTAAAGAACAGGAAGCTGTTTCCTCTGCAGCTTGTGGTACGGGAAATTCTGGTGGAGAACAACACCACAAGCGTCACCTCGGGAGCGGATGTGACCTCCGGGGCACTGAGCCAGAATCTGTACAAGTATCTGGTGCAGTACAGCACGGTTATCGTGACGATCCTGCCGATTATCTGTATTTATCCTTTTCTCCAGAAGTACTTTGTAAACGGGATTATGGTAGGATCATTAAAGGAATAGTTTGCGTGACAAAGGGCAGAGGCAGCCGGACAGCAAGAGGAGGAATGGATGAGAGTAACATTAAAGGATATTGCGCAGGAGGCGGGAGTTTCGGTCAGTATGGTTTCCTATGTCCTGAATAAGAGCGGACGTCTCACGAAAGAGAAGCATAAACAGATCATGGAGATCGCTAACAAGTATAATTATGTTCCGGACGCAAACGCAAAAAGCCTTGTAACAGGAGTTACGAACAATGTGGGATTCATGATTAACAAGGATCGGGAAGCTCTGTTTCAGCAGCCCTTTATCATGCAGTGTATCGGAGAGCTGAGCGGCTGCCTTCGGGAATATTCGGGCTGGCTTTCCCTGTGTATGGCACAGAACATGGATGCCGGCGAGCTGAGGCATTATCTGGCAAATGCCAATTTTGACGGCATTGTGTTCATGTTTGCGACGGAGCAGGAGGAGAAGGTCAAGCTGCTGAAGGACAGGAAAATCCCCTGCGTTTTTCTTGACAGCGGTATCATGGAGGACGATATTGCCAATATTTACTGCAATGACGAGCTGGGAATCCGTATGGAGGTGGATCATCTGGCCGCCATGGGACATAAGAAGATTTTGTTTCTTGCGGCAAAGGACACACATCCGGCTTTTGATGATCTTCGCAGAAACGCCTATGAGAAGGCGGTTCGGGCCCATGGGCTGTCTTACCAAAAGGCTGTCTATACCGGATATGACCGCAGCGACATTTATAAAGCCCTGGATCGGCTGATGGGCGGCGGGGACTGTCCCACGGCAATGGTTGCCGCAAGTGATAAGATTGCATGGGGAGCGATTGACTACCTCAAAGAACATGGAATGCGAGTGCCCGGGGATATTTCAGTGGCGGGCTTCGATGATGTGGACATGAGCAGAAACGAGGAATATGGACTGACCACGGTTCGGCAGCCTGTGCATGAAATGATCGTAGACTGTGTAAACTATATCTATGAATGTCAGGAGAGCGGAGAATTGAAGCCCTATTACAGGAAGTGGGATCCTTCGCTGATTGTGAGAAGCTCTACCGGGAAAGCATCAGGCGCCGTATAGGGATAAGGAATGGATGGAAGAGAAAGGGGTGATTTTAACTATAGTTTGTAACGATTTAAAATCGATATAATAACGAAACAAAAACAGAAATGTATCAGGGAGGTACAGCCATGAAGAAAATGTTAGTATTGTTGCTTGTAGTCAGTATGGTGCTCGGAATGACGGCATGCGGCTCTTCCTCAAAAGGGCAGGCCGGGGAGGTTGCGGGCAAGGAGCAGACAAAAGCGGAGGAAACCGAGAAAACGCAGGAGATTACGTTTCCCCTTGAGGAAGAAGTTACCCTGACTGTCTGGATGCCTTTTGCCAACACGATTATTGAGTCCATGGAGGACAATGAGGTGGTAGGACTCATCCGGGAAAAGACGGGTGTAAATCTGAATTTTATTCATCCGCCCATGGGAGAGGAGGAAACAGCGCTTCAGCTTTTACTTGCCTCTGACGAATGGCCGGATGTTATCCGTTTTGACTATGGGCCGAACGCCGCTTTATCCTATCCGGGAGGCGGCGAAAACGGTGTGAATGAGGGAGTGCTTTTACAGCTCAATGATCTGATTGACCAGTACGCCCCAAATTATAAGGCCATACGGGAAAGAGGCGGGGAGTATGAGAAGAACAGCATCACCGACAACGGCGTGATCTGGGCCATGTACACGGTTGCGGACACGGAGGAGGAGCCCTGGTGCGGGCTGACCTACCGGAAGGACTGGGCAGATGAACTGAATATCCCGGCACCGGTTACTCTGGACGACTGGCATGAGCTGCTCACTGCGTTTAAGGAGCAGAAGAATGCGGACGCTCCGCTGATGATTCCGGGAGACGGAATTATGGTGAACAATGAATTTCTCTCGGCATTCGGCGTGGTGAAGGATTTTTACCAGGTGGACGGAACGGTCAAATACGGATTTGTAGAAGATGGAATGAGGGAATATGTGGAGATGATGCGCCAGTGGTATGCGGAAGGACTCATTGATCCTGATTTCGTTTCCAATGAAGTTGGACATCAGCTTCCGGGAGATTATGTGGCGGAGAACCGGGTGGGGGCCGGGGAGACCAGCTGGGCTTCATCCCGCAACGGATACTGCGTTTTGTTTAAAGTAACAGATGACGCTAATCTGGACTTTGCGCCTGTAAAGCCTCCGGTAAAGAATCCCTCAGACGAAACGCAGTACCGTTGTACCACATCAGTGCTTTATAATCCCTGGGCAATCACCACAACCTGCGAGCACCCGGAAATCGCCGTGAAGCTGCTGGACTGGATGTATACACAGGAGGGAAGTCTTGTGGTCAATTACGGAAAGGAAGAAAATTATACAATAAAGGACGGACAGCCCTGGCTGACGGATCATTTCCTCTATAACGAACAGTATGACCTTCCCACCATGATCAGTGCGTATACCTGGGAGATGGGCCCCGGCGTCAGGGACTACACGAAGGCGTATCAGAATGTGGATGATTTTCTCCTGGGATCCTGCAAGGTATGGGCGGAGGCATCTGCGGGTTACGTCATGCCGTCCGGCGTGGAGCTGAGCAGTGATGAGGGAAGCGAAAACTCGGCCATTATGGCGGATATTGACACGTATGTGAAGGAATCCATTCCCAAGTTTATCACCGGACAGCTTTCCATGGATGATTGGGACGGTTTTGTGAAGCAGATTAAGGACATGAATATCGACAGGGCAATCGAGCTGCACCAGGCTGCTCTGGACCGGTACAACAATCGATAGGAGGGGCTTTTATGGCTATATTGAGAATACACTATTTTTCCAATGTGATCCTGATGATGAGCACCATGAACGTCATCCTCCCTCAGGATATCGAGGAGGGGGAGGAGCTTCCCGTGCTGTGGCTTCTGCACGGGGGCGGCGGAAATGAGAACGACTGGATCAAGAATACG
Source organism: uncultured Lachnospiraceae bacterium (assembly GCA_910579685.1). Classification (GTDB taxonomy): domain Bacteria; phylum Bacillota; class Clostridia; order Lachnospirales; family Lachnospiraceae; genus Suilimivivens. Next base: position 24,928 of record CAJTVN010000005.1, read on the forward strand.
GCTATCGAGCGTTACGCTTCGGCAAAACGTCTTGCGGTGATTATGCCGTGCGCTGGCTACAGCAGATATTGCAACATGAAATACGGCGGGGATTACTATGATTTTCTCTCAAAAGAGCTGCCCGGGATCTGCCATCACTTCTTCCCGGCACTGTCCCGGAAGAGGGAAAAGAATTATATTGCAGGTCTTTCTCTTGGAGGCAGCGGGGCGCTCTATATCGGAATGCGCAATCCGGATAAGTATGGGGTGATAGGGGTCCTGTCTGCCAGCAGCATCATTCCGCTGGAACATCTGCGGGACAAGGCGGCTGGAGGGCCTGTACCTCCCGGCGGGAAAAAATCGGTGAATATGATCAACTTCGGCGTGGAGGATACCGGCGAACTGAAAGGCACCGAATACGATACCCTGATGTTTATCAGCAAAAATGTGGAGGAGCATAAACCCTTACCGAAGGTGTTCCATGCGGTGGGAACCTCTGACCACGCCTATCCTGTGGGACTTGGCCTGAAAGAGTTTATGGAAAGCTTTCCAGGGAATCCCTATCGATATGAATTTCATGAAGAGGAAGGGGCTCATACATGGGAATTCTGGGATAAGTGGATCAAACGCTTTGTTGAGGAGCTTCCTCAGGAAAAGGAGGTATAGAGATGGCATTATTTGAAATGGAAATTTATTCGCAGTGTCTGACACGCATGACCGAGCTGTATGTGATCCTGCCTGATCCCGGAAAGGGAAAGAAAAACGCCCGGGGGAAATATCCGGTGCTGTGGATGCTTCATGGAGCCACGGACGACTATACGGTCTGGCAGCGGCAAACTTCTCTGGAAAGGTATGTGAACAAGGCGGGGATCGCAGCTGTCCTGCCCAGTGCGGATATCAGTTTTTATACCAACACGGACGGTGGCAGATATTTTGACTATGTGGCCGAGGAGCTGCCACGGATCGTGGGCAGGATGTTTCCCATCTCCAATGAGCGTGAGGACAATTTTATCGCAGGTATGAGTATGGGCGGCTTCGGAACCATGAAAATCGGGTTTACTCTGCCTGAACGGTATGCGGCCATGGGCATCTTCTCATCCGCCAGCTTTATCGACCTGATGCCGACCATGGAACCCGGTGCGGATCCCAGGCATCCTCTGTACCTGATCAGGGAGCTGGTCTTCGGGGAATGGGATCTTTCCAAGGTGCACGGCACGGAGCATGATATGGTCTATCTGGCAAAGAAGGCTTCCGAGAGCGGAAAGCCGCTTCCCAAGGTGTTTGGGTGCTGTGGTACGTGCGACGGGACGATTTCCACGGAGAGGGAGATGTTTGAGTGGATGAAAAAGCTTGACAATCCTTACGACTGCGTGTTTATGGAGAGTTGCGGGCTTCATGACTTTGACTTCTGGGATCAGTGGCTTCCAGTATTTATGCAGTGGCTTCCGATACGGTGCGGTTCATAAAATAGGCAGAGTGGGGCTGTTGCGCTCATTGAGCGTTCAGCCCCACTCTGGACTGATCATATGCAAAAGTAAAAAAATCAGTTTAAAAAGTACAAGATAAATAACGAGTCAAAGGATGTGCACAGATGAAAACCTCCCAAAAACCGGCTAATGATTATACGGATGGAAACATTCCCAAACAGCTGATTCTATTCGCCCTGCCCTTTATGGCATCCAATGCAATGCAGGTGCTGTATTCTCTCGTGGATATGCTTATCGTCGGGCGCTTTGTGGGGAGCTTTGGCCTGTCGGCTGTCTCTATTGCCAGCCAGGTATTTACCTTTGCCACCATGCTCAGTATGGGATTTTCCACAGGCGGACAGGTATATATTGCCCAGCTAATGGGCGCAGATAAAAAGGAACATATTTCCTTTACAATAGGCACCATGTTTTCCGTCCTTATCATTCTTGGTGTTTCCATAAGCACCTTGATTCTCCTGTTCAAAGATGGAATATTGGGCTTGTTAAACACACCAGCAGAATCTTATTCCATGGCCCAAAATTACCTGATCGTGTGTGCCGTGGGGCTTATCTTTTCTTTTGGGTATAACATGGTATCTGCAATTTTCAGGGGCATGGGCGATTCGAGACATCCGTTTTGGTTTATCCTGCTGGCCTCTGTGATTAATCTGCTGCTGGATCTGCTCTTCACAGGATTATTTCGGTGGGGTGTCACCGGGACGGCGCTTGCGACGATTATCGGACAGGCTGTGTCCTTTTTCTGTTCCACTATTTTCTTTTATAAAAATAGAGCGGATTTTTATCTTAACTTTGAGCTGTCAAATTTTAAAATTCGTCCGCAAATTTTGGTTCCGCTGACAAAGCTGGCCGTACCATTTGCCATCTCTAGCTGTGCGATCAATGTATCCATGCTTTTTGTGAACAGTATGGTTAATTCGCTCGGCGTGTATGCTTCCGCCGTGTTCGGCGTGGGATGCAAGCTGGATGATATTGTGAACAAGTTCTCCCAGGGGATCATGCTCGCCTTATCCCCGTTCGTCGGGCAGAATATTGCGGCAGGAAAAACCGAACGCGTGAAAAAGGGGGTATTATGGAGCTGGTTTTACTGTGGGGCCTTCTATGCGGTATTTACCGTGATCTATATCATTTACAGCAGGCAGATGTTTGGATTGTTTACGGATGACAGAAATGTGGTTGAACAGGCTCCCGTATTTGTATCCGCCATTATATGGGGATTTCCCGCAATGGCAGTCTTGAGAGGAAGCGGAGGCATGGTTCAGGGGATCGGCAATGCCAAAATGAGTATGATCCTGGGGATTCTGGACGGTTTTCTGTTCCGTATCCTCTTAAGCTATCTGTTCGGTATCGTGATGCACATGCAGCTCTACGGATTTGTCCTGGGCTATGGACTGGCCTGTTATGCCCATGCGATTCCGTCTACCATCTATTTTCTTTCCGGAAAATGGAAGAAAAGGAAAAGTCTTGTGGAAGATATATGATCGCAGGTCTGCTTTATGAAGATTATAGAAAATCAGGAGGGATTTACTTGTGAAAAAAGATTATCCAATGAGCCCGAGAGAGATAAAAAATGCCGAAACGGCCTACCGGGCCGCCGCATCCAGAATGGTACTGCTTGAAAATCACAATCGCATTCTTCCCATAAAAAAATGCGGCGCCCTGTTTATCAATCAGTCGGGCCGATACCATATCCATATTTATGACGCATACCAATTTTATCCACCATCCTGAAACTCACAGAAGGTGGATAAGGCGGAAATGTCCTACCAGATAAACAGCTCCCTGCCCACAAGCTTCATCAGCGCCTCCAGGAAGTAGTAATCCCCGTAGATGATGGAGAACTCGTGCTTCTTGTCGTGATAGGCGGCCGTGCACTTGGTCAGCAGGTTATCCTCGTCCTCGTTCCAGTTAAAGCTCTTTTCGGTGAGGGCCGTGAGCATCTTGAGGGCGGAGTTCAGGTAAAGGCCGCTCTGTCTGCCCTCGGTGAGCTTTGCCAGCTCAATCAGGCCGCAGGCCGCGATGGCCGCCGCCGTGGAATCCTCCCAGGTCACATCAACGGGCTGCCGGAAATCCACGGGGATCAGACCGCTCTGCGGGATGTTTGCCATAAAGTAGTTGGCGATCCGCTGTGCGGTTTCCAGATAGGAGGCGTCCTTTGTGTGCAGATAGCTCAGTGTGAAGCCGTAGAGCCCCCAGCTCTGTCCTCTGGTCCATGAGGATCCAACCCCATAGCCCTGTCCGCCGAAGCTTTCGATCATGCCGCCGTTTATGGGATCAAAGGAGACGATGTGGTTGACGGAGCCGTCCCCTCTCACAAAGCAGTCTCTGGCCGTGTCGGCATGGCTTGTGGCAATCTGCGTAAACCGGGGATCCTTAAGCTCCTCGCTTGCCCAGTAGAGCAGAGGCAGGTTCATCATGCAGTCGATGATGGCCCAGCCTGTGCGGTCATTTTCCTGATCCCAGTTGTTCCATGCCCGGATAAAGCGCCCGGCGCTGTTGTAGCGTCCCGCCAGATTGCTGGCCGCCAGAAGGCCCCGGTTGCGGGAAGCCTTATTTCCGGTCATGCGGTAATTGGCGACCGCTGTGGGAAGCCATTTAAAGCCGTTGTCGTGATCCAGCTTATCATAATCCATCAGATCCGCATCCAGCTTTTTCTCGTTGTTCTCGGCAATTTCCTTATAGAATTCCTTTCCGGTGAGGGCGTACATCTGCCACATCATGCCGCCCCAGAAACCGTTGGTCCACCAGCCGATTTTATCTCCGCCGGACCAGTCGTCATGAATTCCGTTCACGGTGGTGTAGGGGATTTTATCTTTTGACCTTTCGCTGACCTTTTCCAGTTTGTGCGAAACCCTTTCCAGAGTTTCCTGCGCCCATTTCGTCTGCTGTTCGTTTAACTGCATGATAGTTCTCCTTTCATTTTGCATCGCTTTAATTGTCCAAAAGGGTAAATCCGGCCTGGTTCTGTGTCCGGCTGTCGTCACCCACAAAGACGGTAAAGCTTCCCGGCTCCGCCCGGTATTCCATGTGGATGTCATGGAATTTTAACATTTCTTCGGTGATGGCAAAGCGGACTTCCCTCTCTTCCCCGGGCTCCAGCCAGAGCTTTTCAAAGCCCCGAAGCTCACGCACAGGCCGCACCACACTTCCCGCATCATCCCGGATATAGAGCTGGACAGTTTCCGCACCCCGGCGCTTTCCGGTGTTCTTTACGGTGACGGAAGCGGTAAGCGTCCTTCCCTGCGTCAGCGTATTGCCGTCGAGCCGCACGGGGGAGATGGTGAAGGAGGTGTAGGACAGCCCGTAGCCGAAGGGGTATAAAGGCTCGTTGGGAATGTCCAGGTACCGGGAGAGGAAGCGGTTTTCCGGCTGGGTATCATCCAGCTGGCGGCCGGTCTTAAACTCATTATAAAAAACAGGCACCTGCCCCACGCAGTAAGGGAAGCTCATGGGAAGCTTTCCGCTGGGAGAGGTCTTACCGTAGAGCACCTCCGTGATGGCATTTCCGCCCTCGGTTCCCGGCATCCATACCACCAGTATGGCCTTTGCCAGCGATTTGATCTCACGGATGTCAAGGGGACGGCCGTTAAAGAGAACCACCACAAGATTTTTGTTGACCCTCGCCACCTCTCGGAGCAGCTTTTTCTGGCATTCCGGGATGGTGATATCGCCCCGGCTTGCGGCTTCTCCGGACTGCGCCGCGTGCTCGCCGATACACAGCACCACCGTGTCCGCCCGAAGGGCGGTGTCAACCGCCTCCCCTAATAGCTCGTCCAAATCGGTCTGGGTTTTGGCATTCTGGTAAAGCCCGCTCATTCCCATGATAGAGGTCTGGGAGTCCAGGACGCTGCAGCCGGAGGCAAAGAGAGCGTTGGCACCGTAAGAAGTGACCCCTTCTCTTATGGTGACGGTATCCGCAGGGTTCGCAAAGATGCTCCATGCGCCGAGCATGGATGTCTCATCTACATAGGGACCGATAAAGGCTGTCTTTTCTTCCCCTTTCAGAGGAAGGATTCCGTTGTTCTCCAGAAGCACGAAGGTTTCCTTTGCGGCGTTTTTGGCCTTTTCCCGGTGTTCCGGACACAGGATCAGTCTCTTTTCCGCTTCCTCGTCCGCATCCTTGTAAGGATTTTCAAAGAGCCCAAGCCGGTTTTTCAGCTCCAGAACCCGCAGCACCGACGTATCCAGCAGAGCTTCCGAAAGCTCGCCGCTCTCGATCAGCGCCTTGAGATGATTGGAATAGCAGGTGGTCATCATGTCGATATCCGTGCCGGCCTCCAAAGCCAATTTTGCGGCTTCCCTGCGGTCCGCTGCCATACCGTGATTCATGATCTCCTCGATAGCGGCCCAGTCGGAGATCAGCGCTCCGTCAAAGCCCATCTCTTCCCGGAGAACCTGCCGAAGCAGCCACCTGTTGGCGGAGGAGGGGATTCGGTTCAAGGTGTTGAAGGAGGTCATGGCCATCAGGGCTCCGGCCTTCACGGCAGCCGCATAGGCGGGCAGATAATCATCCCGGAGAGTCCTCTCCGAGAGCTCTGCGTTGTTGTAGTCCCGGCCTGCGGTGGGTGCGCCGTAGCCTGCAAAGTGCTTGACGCAGGCTCCTATTTTTCCGGGCTGCTTTGGGTCGTCGCCCTGGTAGCCTCTGACGAGAGCCTCCGCATAACGGCTGTTTAAATAGGTGTCCTCGCCGGTGGATTCCATGACCCGGCCCCATCTGGCGTCTTTCACCAGGTCAGCCATGGGGGAGAAGGTGACCTGGATACCTGAGGCCGAGGCTTCCCTTGCGGCTACTTCCGCACCTGTTTTTGCCAGCTCGGGGTTAAAGGCCGCACCCTGTGCCAGGGGAATGGGAAAGACGGTTCTGTAGCCGTTGATAATGTCCGCCATAAATACCAGAGGAATATGGTGGGGATGGTTCTCCATATGTTCCTTCTGGATCTTTTTGACCTTTGCCGCACCTATGATTCCCAGGACGGTTCCGGTCTCCCGGATGGTTTTTTCCGTAAAGCCCTGCTGGGAAGCCGGGCCTGTGGCATTGCCGTCCTCCTCGTAAAACATGCTGTTTCCCTGAAACAGCTGATTGATTTTCTCTTCTAAGGACATTTCCCCAAGAAGCTCCAAAAGCCTGCTGTGTTCCATGATCTTACCTCCGATTTTCCGAATTCCCGGACTTATATTTTTTAATAAGCTTATAATGACCTGGCGGGGGTGTCAAGAAGCTGTTTGCGGACAATAAAAAAGAGGATTGAAACCGAACATAAGTTCTGCTATAATGGTATCAAAAAGCATGGACGGATAAGGGAAACATTATGGAGGCGTGGGAAAATGGGAGATAAGGAACGTGAATTTATTGCGATTGATCTGAAGTCCTTTTATGCCTCCGTGGAGGCGGTGGAGAGGGGCCTTGACCCGCTTTCCGTGAATCTGGTGGTGGCTGATACGAGCCGCACCGAGAAGACCATCTGCCTTGCCGTATCTCCGTCCCTGAAGGCTTACGGGATTCCGGGGCGCGCCAGACTGTTCGAGGTGGTTCAGCGGGTAGGAGAGGTGAATGCCGAACGCAGAGCGAAAGCGCCGGGATGCGGCTTTACAGGTTCTTCCTGTGACGCAAAGGAATTGCAGGAGCATCCGGAGCTGTCCGTATCCTATATTGCGGCCACGCCGAGGATGTCTCTGTATATCAGATACAGCACGGACATCTACAGGATTTATCTGAAATATGTGGCTCCCGAGGATATCCATATCTATTCCATAGACGAGGTCTTTATGGATGTGACGGATTATCTCGGCGCATACCGCCTGACGGCCCGTGAGCTTGCAAAGAGGATGATACAGGAGGTGCTGGAATTAACGGGTATCACTGCCACGGCCGGAATCGGATCGAATCTTTATCTGTGCAAGGTTGCAATGGATATTGTGGCAAAGCATGTTACCCCGGATGAGGACGGGGTGCGGATCGCGCAGCTGGATGAGACCGCCTACCGCAGAATGCTGTGGAGCCACAGGCCTCTCACGGATTTCTGGCGTATCGGGAGGGGGTATGCCAGGAGGCTGGAGGAGAACGGGCTGATGACTATGGGAGATGTGGCCAGGTGCTCCCTGGGAAAAGAGGCGGATTACTACAACGAGGATCTGCTCTACCGGCTGTTTGGCGTCAACGCCGAGCTGCTCATTGACCATGCCTGGGGCTGGGAGAGCTGCACGATTGCGGATGTGAAGGCCTACAGGCCGGATTCCAGCAGCTTTAGTTCCGGACAGGTGCTTAGGGAGCCCTACGGCTTTGAGAAGGGAAGGCTGATCGTGCGAGAGATGACGGATCTTCTTGCGCTGGATCTGGTGGATAAGTCTTTGGTGACGGATCAGATCTCGCTTACCATAGGATATGATGTGGAGAGCCTTGCGGACCCGGAGATCCGAAGACGCTATAAAGGGCCCGTCACCACGGATCATTATGGGAGAAGGGTTCCAAAGCATGCCCATGGAACGACAAACCTGGGAGGCCATACCTCCTCCACGAGGCAGCTTCTGGATGCGGTGACCGGGCTGTACGACAGAATCGTAGACAAAAATCTTTTGATCCGTAGGGTCTGTGTGAATGTCGATCATGTGGTGGAGGAGCGTGCAGCATCCAGGCGGGAGGTCTTTGAGCAGCTCAGTCTTTTTACGGATTATGAGGAAAGAGACAGATTAAAGGAAGCCCAGGCGGCGGAGCTTAGGCGGGAGAGAAAGATACAGGAGACCATGCTGGAAATCAAAAAGCGGTATGGGAAAAACGCCATACTGAGAGGGATGAATCTGGAGGATGGAGCCATGACAGTGGAGAGAAACCGCCAGATCGGCGGCCATAGGGCGTGAGCGGAAAGGAGCGGGTGATGGAAGCTTGTGAATGCGGCGGCTCTGAAGAAGAGAGTGCTATACGTAAGAAGCGGGGCGCAGAGGGAGACGGACATCGTTATGATGATATTATAGGCCTTCCCCGCCATGTTTCCCAGACAAGGCCTCAGATGCCCAGATCCGTCCGGGCAGCGCAGTTTGCGCCCTTTGCGGCGCTTGCCGGATTTGAGGAGGCTGTTCGGGAGGCGGAGGAGGCTTTTGCGAGAAGCCAGTCCCAGGCGTAAACCTTGGATTGGAAAAATCAAAAGGACATGGTATAATATAAAATAATGCGGAAAGCAGACCGGAGGGAGTGATTTTATGGGAATGAGCAGCGTATGCGGTCAAGGCTTACTCCATGCAGAGCCTGTGGTAAGTGACCTTTGCATGGAGTGTTACGGTATACCGGGGAACTAGTCACTTACAGAAACCGCAGGCTTTGTCTCTTGGAGATCATAAGTAAGGAGGAAGCCTGTATGAAATATGTAAATGCCAGGGCGCTTCTTCCCAAAGAGCTGGTCAGTGAGCTTCAGGAATATATCCAGGGCGGATATCTCTATATTCCTGCTGTTCAGGAGCAGAAAAAGTGCTGGGGAGAATTATCCGGCTATCGGGAGGAGCTGCGCCAGAGAAATCAGAGGATCATGGAGGAGTACCGGGGAGGCCGGGCGGTGGAAGCGATTGCTGAGAAATACTGCCTTTCCGTTCACACGATCCGGAAAATAGTATATTATAGTTGACGAGTTTTACTGTGGAATTTACAGGGAGCCGGCGTATTGTGGTCAATAATCGCAATGTGCCGGCTCTTGGTGTATCTGAAACATTACCGAACCATTTGGTATATTGAAAAAGGAGCTGGCTGCCCGGTAAAATAGTAATACAGGGAGGTAAGGACATGGATTTCAAGATTATATGGAAGGTTATAAGAAAGAAGCTTTGTGAGCGCTGGATTCTGTTTGCATCCCTTGCGCTGATTCTGATATGCGAAACCGTTCTTTCCCTGCTTGTGCCTGAGGTGATGCGCAGCTTTATCGACGGTCTGGGAAACAGAGGGACAAAATGGCTTGTGCTGTGCGATCTTTTGAGGGTGGATCTGTTTGGACGGATCTGCTCCTTTGACGTTCAGCGCCACAAGACCGTGAAGGAAGGATATTTTCTGGAAAGAGTGGAGGGGGATATTAACCTTCTGACAGGATTTTTTTCCACCATGCTGATTGATATGGCGGGAATCCTGTTTTTGTTTCTGCGCTCCCAGACAGTGATTGCCGGGATGTGGAGGGAAGCGAGAGGGGCGCAGACAAGGGTGCTGGGAGAGTTTTCACAGGATGTGGCTGCCTGTATGGATATCCGGGGAGGCCGGAAGGAGGAATATGCCAGGGAAAGACTGGAAAAGGAATTCCGGGCGCTGGCCCAAAGCTATGAGAAGGCATCCTTTTGGGGAAACCTGCCGTCAACCGTCTTTTATTCTCTTCTGAATGTGGCGGAGGGCGCTGTTTTGCTGCTTGGAGTATCCTTTTTACAAAAGGGGGAAATCACGCTCGGAACGGTTTAGCTGATTCTGAGCTATGTGGGACTGCTGAATACGCCTTTTGCCATCCTGAAAGAGGAGTTTTCCAAGATGCCCGGTGTGATCGCCGCGCTTAACCGTATCAATGAGGTCTACGGGGAAGAGCAAAGGGAAAGAAGCTGTGGCGGGATAAGTCAGATGGAAGACGGGAGCATCCGGTTTGACAGCGTGAGTTTTGCCTACGTTCCGGGCGAGCCTGTCCTTCGGGACGTGAGCTTTCAGGCAGGGAAGGGAGAACGTATCCTGATAGAGGGCAGGACAGGGAGCGGAAAGAGCACGATTTTGCAGCTTCTTGCAGGATTTTACAGGCCCGATCAGGGAAGGATCTGGATTGGAGGTCAGCCGGCGGATGCATATTCAGAAGATGCCTATCGTGGTTTCTTCTATTATATACTGCAGACAAATCCGATTCTGGAGGATACGATAAAAAACAATGTTACCCGGTTTGACGAAAGGTTTACGGATGAAGAGGCGGAGAGGGCGCTTGCGGCGGTTCACCTCGACCAATGGCTCCGGCGGCAGGGAGGAATACATGCGCTGATAGGGCCCGGTGGCGTTTCCCGGGACGAGGCCCAGCTCCTGGCATGGGCGGGTGCGGTTCTCAGAAGGCCGGGGATTTTGTTGGTGGATGAATTTGATGCGGCCATTCATGAGGATACTATAGAGATCATTGACCAGGTGATAACCCGTCTGCCGGAGGAAACCACGGTGTTCATGGTGTCTCACCGCAAAAGGAGCAGGATGAAGATAACCGGCAGGATATGTATGGAGGAGGGAAGGGCTGTTCAAATTATGGAGAGAGAGATCTGATGGAGCATAAGAAGGAAATTTACAGAAAAATTCTGCGGGGAGAGAGAGCCTTTTACGGCGCTGTCATTGTCGTGGACACGATTGCGTATACTGTCAGCTTCCTTGTCAGCGGTCTGGTGAAAAAGGACATCTTTAATCTTCTGGAAGGGCGGGAAGGCACGCTGGGAATCACTTCCCTGAGGCTGCTGATACTGCTGAATGTGGCCATGCCTCTTCTGATCAATTGTGTGAAGCAGGTCAATTCCGCCATGACGGCCAGAGTGCGGATGCGTTTTGACAGAAAAATAAAGTCAGGTCTTCTATGGGAAATTCTGAGTGAAAGGATGGGTGAGGAGCAGCTGCGGGGCTTTGGGGAGAGTGTCAGCCTGTTCCGGAATGAATGTGAGGATGTGACGGAGTATATGATGGAGTATTACCGGCAGCTTCCGGGAATCGTTCTCAGCATGGCAATCCTGGTGGTAATGCTTGGGATCAACCCGCTGTTTGCCCTGATCAGCCTGATTCCTGCTTTTGGGATTACGGCCCTGGTCCGCTCCCTGGACAGATGGATCGTAAAATTTCGCAGGGATGCCCGCAGCTCCACGGGGATTGTGAGGGAGTTTTTGGAAAATGTCCTGCGGAATACGGAATATTTCAGGCTCTCCGTGGGGGAGCGGCAGCTGGCGGAGATTTTTGCGGAAAAGTGCCGGATACGCTCCGGAATGGAGAGAAGGGACCGGGTGCTGGATAAGGCGCTCGGCGCTGCCAGCGGGAATGCTTCCGGCCTCGTGCTGGGCATCATCCTTCTTGCTGCCATTCCTCTGTATCTGTCAGGCCGGTTTTCCGTGGGCGAGTTTGTCATGTTTGAATATTACTATGTATTTCTGGCTTCCCTTCCGGATGCAGTCGGGAGACTGATTCGGAGAAAAAGACAGGCGGACATATCCCTGGAACGTATTTTCCGGCAGCAGGATGCCGCCATGAGACAGGACGGCACCGATCCGGAGAGCTTTATGGCGGGAGTGAAAAAGGGAGAAGTGATTCTGATTACAGGCGGCAGAGGAAGCGAGAGGAGCCTGATTCTGCAGAGGCTTTTCCAGGCGTGCCGGGATGGCGCTTCGGGAAGCTCGTGCACCTACGTGCCTGCCCTGCCCGTGCTGTTTGATGAGACAATTCTGGAAAATATCTGCTTTGGGAATCCTTTTGAGGAGAAGAAATTCCGGGAGGCCGTAGAGAGGGCGAATCTTGCGGAGGATATTGCCGGTTTCCCGGAGGGGATCGGCAAACAGGCGGGGAGAATGGGAGGCAGTCTGTCCGGAGGCCAGAGGAAGCGGATTGCCCTGGCAAGGGCTCTTTACGGTGGCGGAGAGATTTTTTTTCTGGACGGCCTGTCGGATGACATTGACAAAAAGACGGAAAAGGCGCTGGCCGCGGGGCTGTTGAACGATCCGGAGAGGATTATCTTTGTGGCATCTGATTCACAGGAAATAAGGAGGAGGGCCGGAAAAATTTATGAAGCAAAGGTCTGGTTATAGCTTGGGAGGAAACCTTGCATTTATGATATCGCTGGCGTGGAGGGAGCGCCGCAGTGTGATTTGCTTTGCACTGGCAATGACTTTTTCAGAAATTCTGCTTGGCCTTACCCAGCTTTTTATGACACCGTCCGTGCTGGGAGCCGTTGAAGATAAGGCTTCTGCGGGGGAGCTTGCGGTTGTTATACTTTTGTTTACGGGGGCGCTGATCCTGTTTCGTGCGGCCGGGGCGTATTTTTCATCCTGCACCCGGTTTGGTCGTATCGAGGTTCGCCTTGCGATCGGAACCATGATTCAGAATAAGGCGCTGACCATGTCGGTTCCCGATCTTGAGGATCAGAAGGTGCGCAGGAAAATGGATAAGGCATCTATGCTTGTAACCAGCAATACGGCTGCCACGGAGGCTGTCTGGACGACACTGACGGATCTGCTGAAAGACATTGCGGAATTCCTTGTTTCCTTCTCTTTGCTTGCGGCTCTTAATCCGCTCATGATCACGGCTGTCCTGGTCACCTCCATTGTCAGCTTTTCCGTGAGCAATTATCTGGACGGCTGGGGATATCGTCACAGGGATGAGGAGGCGGAATATTCCCGCCGTATGAATTATCTCAGTGAAAGATCCAGAGATTATACGCTTGCAAAGGATGTCCGTATTTTTGGGATGCGTGACTGGATTGAGGATGTATATGAGAGGATGCTGAAGCTTTACCAAAGCTTTGCGGCCCGCAGGGAATGCGTCTGCATCTGGGGAAGTCTGGCAGACGTAATACTTGCCTTTATGAGAAACGGGATTGTGTATTTTTTCCTGATCCGGGCAGTGGGCAGTGGAGAGATGTCCGCCGCTTTGTTTGTGCTGTACTTTAGCACGGTAAATGTTTTTACCGCCGGAACAGGCAGGATTATGAAGGATCTTGCGGTCCTCCACAGACAGAGCCTCGATATCTGTTCCGTCCGGGAATTTCTGGATTATCCCGAGACCTTTAGAATGGAGGAGGGGGTGCCTTTGGCCCCGGATCTGAATCTTTCCTATGAGATTGAGCTGCGGGACGTGTCCTTCCGCTATCCGGAGGCGGAAAAGGATACGCTCTCCCATATCAGCCTGAGGATCAGGCCTGGGGAAAAGCTGGCCATTGTGGGAGTGAACGGTGCCGGAAAAACCACATTGATTAAGCTGATCTGCGGTTTTCTGGATCCCACGGAAGGGAAGGTGCTGTTAAATCGTACCGATATCAGGACGTACAACCGGCGGGACTATTACAGGCTTTTTTCCGCAGTGTTCCAGGATTTTTCGGTTCTCGACGTGACCATAGCTGAAAATATTGCGCAGACCGATGAAAAGATAGACAAGACGCTGCTGGACAGATGTATCCGTCAGGCGGGTCTTGCAAAGAAAATAGGCGGACTGCCCAAAGGGGCGGGGACGCACATAGGAAGAGTGTTTGAGGACGGCATTGATCTGTCAGGAGGGGAATTGCAGCGCCTAATGCTGGCCCGGGCCCTGTACAAAAACGCACCCATTATTGTTCTGGATGAGCCAACCTCCGCACTTGACCCCATTGCGGAGAGTGAAATATATAACAGGTACAGCGAGCTTACGGACGGCCGGATGGCGCTCTTTATTTCCCATCGTCTTGCCTCTACAAGGTTTTGCGACCGCATCCTGGTGATCGCGCAGGGCCGTATTGTGCAGGAGGGAACGCACGAGGAACTAATCGCCCAAAATGGGTGTTATGCGGATTTGTTTGAAATTCAGAGCAGATATTATCGGGAGGGAGGAGTGCGCAATGAAGAAGGATATTCCGGGTAAATCCCATGCTTCTTTCCGGGAAACGGCGCGGCTGTCCTTGCGGGGGTTCGGGGTCTGGCGGAGAGAGACACCGGGGCTGCTGCTTTCCATAATGCTGTGTGCGGTTTTTGAAGGCCTGACTCCTTATGTGGATATCTGGCTGATGGCACGTCTGATTGATGAGATTGCGGGAGGACGTGATCCCCAAAGGCTTGCGGCATATGCGATGGCCTGGATGAGCGCTTCTGCGGTATTATCCCTGCTTGGCAGGGGATTGACCGGGTGGAAGAACGCCAGGCTGTCCTGCCTTTGGCATATTCAGAATAAAGTGTTTATGGAAAAGCTGCTTTCCATGGATTTTGCGGATATGGAGAACGGACATGTACAGGAGCTTCGTTCCCGGATCTGGCAGAATACGGATTCGGGAGGATGGGGGCTTTATAAGCTGATATACAGCTTTGAAGCGGTCATACGATCTGTCATGTCCATGGCCGGCGGGATTTTGCTGACCGCATCGCTGTTTCTGCTGCCGGCCGGAGCGGACAGCGGTGCGTTAACGGTACTGAACCGGCCGGTCTTTCTTCTGTTCATTGTTGCGGTTCTGCTGGGAGTTACATTTGCCGCGCCTGCTCTGTCTGTCAGGGCGGGCTCCTACTGGGTCAGGTATGCGGATGAGAATCAGCTGGGAAACCGGCTTTTCGGGTTTTGGCTGGGAGGCCTTGGCAATGACCGCTCCAAAGCGCTGGATGTGCGGATCTATCGTCAGGATATTCTGAGCAGAAGCAATCTGAAAAGGTATAATCCGTTTCGCCCGGACTCAAAGCTGGCAAAAGCGGCCAGAGGGCCTATGGGAGCATATCAGGCCCTGGCCGGGGCTGTATCGCAGATATTTGTGGGAGTGGTATATATCTTTGTATGCCTGAAAGCGTTAGGAGGCGCCTTTGGTGCGGGCTCCATCGTGCGGTATGTGAGCGCTGCCGCGGCATTATCCGGCGGCCTTTCCCTGCTGATCGAGACGCTGGGCGATCTGAGGAATAATACGGCTTTTCTTCGTACCGTGTTTGAATTTTTAGATATACCGGACGGAATGGATCAGGGGGATATGGATGTTACGGGCAGGATTGCCCGCACGGGCGGCACGGATGCTGCGGACGGCGCAGTCCGTTCGGGAGGGCAAAAAGAATATGAGATTGAATTCCGAAATGTTTCTTTTCGCTATCCCGGCCAGGAGAATTATGCGCTGCGCAATGTGTCGATAACGCTTCGCGCAGGGAGAAGGCTGGCCGTGGTCGGCAGGAACGGAAGCGGGAAGACCACGTTTATCAAGCTGCTGTGCAGGCTTTATGATCCCACTGAAGGCGTGATCCTACTCAATGGAGTTGATATACGAAAATACCGTTATCGGGAATATATGCAGTTATTTTCCGTTGTGTTCCAGGATTTTAAGCTTCTGTCCTTTGAACTGGGCGAGAATGTTGCAGGCGGCAGGGAAGTGGATCCGGACAAAGCGGGCTGGTGTCTTCGCCGGGCGGGCTTTGAAATACGTCCGGATCGACTGCCCCGGGGGCTTTCCACGGTGTTATACAGTGATTTTGATGAGAAAGGCATTACGATTTCCGGCGGAGAGGCACAGAAGATTGCGCTGGCAAGAGCGTTATATAAGGATGCGCCGTATCTGATACTGGATGAGCCCACGGCAGCCCTTGATCCGATTGCAGAGTTCGAGATCTACAGCCGGGTGAATCAGATGATTGGGGAGAGATCCGCCGTGTTCATCTCGCATCGGCTCTCTTCCTGCCGTTTCTGTAATGATATTGCAGTGTTTCGGGAAGGAGAGCTGATTCAGCGGGGCAGCCATGATACGCTGGTGGGCAATAAGTCCGGAATGTATTATAAGCTGTGGCATGCGCAGGCGCAGTACTATGAGGTGGGAGAGGAAGTGCGGGAATAAAAATCAGGACGGTCACAAGCTGTCTGGCTTACGACCGTCCTGTGTCTGCAGATTCTGCCCATTTTTACTGCTCCATCTGCCTTCCCAGAAAGCCGGAGGCGGACTGAACCAGCTTCTGCTCCACTTCGCCCATCTTGATTTTTTCATTGCTGCTGATGAGAATTACGGCCCCGATCACGTCTCCCTCGCAGATAATGGGACTTATGGCTTCATGTAAGAACTCATCCGTCACATCCTGCGCAAGGGGGATAAAGTTCTTGTCTCCCCTGGTGGCGATTATGGATTCCCGGTTGTTGACCGCATCCTCCAATTCCCTGCTTAAGGATTTGCCCATCATGTTTTTGAAGCCGCCGGAGACTGCGATAAACTGGTCTCTGTCCGCAATCAGCGCCGCATGGCCGGAAACCTGGCCAAGGCTTTCCACATACTGCTTTGCAAATGTATTCATTTCCCCGATGGGGGAATATTTTTTTAATATGATCTCGCCTTCCCTGTCCGTAAAAATTTCAAGGGGATCGCTTTCGCGGATGCGGAGTGTGCGTCTGATCTCCTTGGGTATCACGATTCTTCCCAGGTCATCAATCCTCCTTACAATTCCTGTAGCCTTCATAAAAAATTTCCTCCATTTACTTGTGAAAGTCTGAAAACCTCACAGCCGTTTCTTTCAGTAGTATTTGTAAAAAATGGAGATTTATTCTTATGTTTCAAATCATTCAGGGATTTGATTCCTGCGAGCAATGAGCCAAGCGGCTGCGAAGCAGACATTTGGCGAATGCCGCAAGGGTCACATACCCCGCTGCTCTGCAGCGTTGCAAGCTTGATGCCCCGTTGCTTGCAGCGGGGTTGTTGACTATGCCAGGTCAGGCTGATAAACGGGTTGAATGCCAAGTTTTTTCAAATTTTCATGAGCAGTGTCCATGGCGCAGTCCCATATGCATGAGGGATTATGGCAGTCAGAGCCCACGATGACCCGGACGGGCGCTTCGGCGGCCATTTTCCAGAAATTGTCGTGAGGGTAGGGCGTGCGTCTGCCATCGGGATAGGTTCTTTGCTCCCAGCGCAGACCATTGGCATTGTATTCCAGAATGGTGTCCGTGGCGACTGCCGTATCTATGATCAGGTCTGCGGCTCTCCTGCAGTCGTCATTCCAGGCGAACGGATTCAGCATATAGAGATCCGGATGAGCCACGGCCGCAAAGAGACCGGTTTTCATGCCTTCGGCCACCGTGCGGGCATAGGCGAGGTACTGCCCGGTGGAGGAAGTCACCTCATAGATATTGGCCCGCTCTCCCTCGGGATTGATGTAAAAATGTTCTCCCATAAGCAGATACTCAAGGCTGCGCTTCGTCAGAAGCTGCTCGTAGTAATCACGATACCTGGGAAGGTACTCGATTTCCAGACCCTTTCGTATCTGGATATTCTGCTTATATTTTGCGGCAAGTGAATCTATTTCATTCAGATATTCCTCCAGTTCCTCAAAAAGCATCCGTTGCCCCAGGTCAATATCCGGATAAGGCCCATGATCTGAGAAGCCCAGCTGGGTAAGCCCGTTTGAGACAGCGGATTTGACGTAATCCTCCGCAGTCCCGTCGGCGTGTCTGCACAGACTTGTATGTGTGTGAAAATTTGTTTTCATGGCTTATAGTCTTCTCCTCTCTGCATGAGATATGCTTTGATTTTTTATCATACCATAATTTAATTCAAAAAGCATGATTAAAATAAATTTGAAGTGTTGCTTCCGCAATAGTATACTGAATGAGAAAGAAGAAGCTTTAACACGGATATGGTATCCACACAGTTTGCGGCTGTGGAGGCAGCCCTTTTTGCACGGGAGGAAAGGTGGCACATGAATATGAGGTTTGGCTATGACAATCATTGTCTGCTAAGAGACGGAACTGCGTGGTTTCCGGTAATGGGCGAGATACATTACAGTAGGTATGAGGAGTCCTTGTGGGAGGAATCGCTTCGCAAGATAAAGGCAGGAGGGGTGGAGATAGTATCCAGCTATGTGATCTGGATTCACCACGAGGAAGAGGAAGGGATATTCCGCTTTGACGGATGCCGGAATCTCAGAAGATTTTTGGAGCTGTGCAAAAAGGTGGGGCTCCTGGTCTTCTTAAGGCTGGGGCCCTTTGCCCATGGAGAGGTTCGTAACGGGGGACTTCCTGACTGGGTGGTGGAAAAAGGGAAGAGAGGCGTTTTGCTGCGGAGCAATGATGAGGAATACCTGAGGGATGTGGGGCGTTACTGGATGCGGGTATTTGAACAGGTCAGAGGCTTTCTGCATGAGGAGGGCGGCCCTGTCATCGGTGTGCAGATCGAGAATGAGTACGGACACGTGGGCGGAATGAGGGGCGAGGCCGGAGAGGCTCACATGAGAACGCTGACCTGTATGGCGAAGGAGATCGGGTTTTGTGTTCCCTTCTATACGGCGACGGGCTGGGGAGGGGCCTGTATCGGGGATCTGCTTCCCGTTATGGGAGGCTATTGTGAGGCACCGTGGGATCCGAGAGTGACGGAGCTGGAACCGAACAGCAATTATGTATTCAGCCATACGAGGAGTGACGCACTGATCGGATGCGATTACCGCAGGTCGGAGGAGATCACCTATGATGAATCGAGATATCCTTTTCTGACGGCGGAGCTTGGCGGAGGCGTCCAGGTGAGCGGCCACAGAAGACCCGTGCCCACGGGCCGGGATATCGGGGCCATGTCTCTTACAAAGCTGGGAAGCGGCGTGGCCATGCTTGGGTACTATATGTACCATGGGGGAAGTAACCCGCAGGGAAAGCTGTCAACTCTCCAGGAGAGCCGGGAGACCGGCGCTCCCAACAATCTGCCGGAGATCAACTATGATTTCCGGGCCCCCATCCGGCAGTACGGCACCATATCGGACAGCTACCGGGAGATCCGGCTGCTGGCTTATTTTCTGCAGGATTTCGGCGCTGACTTTGCGCGGCTGGAAGCGGAGATTACGCCGGAGAATGTGAAACCCGGGGATTTCCATACCCTGCGGCTATCCTGCCGCCATGATGCGGAACATGGATTTGTGTTCTTTAATAACTACCAGAGAAGACAGAAGATGGATGCACATGAGGGTGTGAAGCTGCGGGGAATCTGTGCGCATGGAGACGTGGAGTTCCCGGAAATTACCATTGAGGATGGCGATTACGGATTTTTTCCTTACCGGATGAAGCTGGGAGAGTCTGTGCTTTCCTCGGCGCTGGCTGTTCCCCTGTGCCATCTTGAGACAAAATCCGGGGATACCTATGTGTTTTACGGAGACAGGGATCCGAAGTTTGGCTGGGAAGGGGAAGTGCGGGCGGATGTCCTCCATCTTTCCAGAAAGGATGCGCTCCTGGCCTGCCGGGTGAAGCTGGAATACGACTATCTGATTCTGGCAGAGGATTTTGCCTGGGAGCAGGACGGACGAATTATAGTCACAGGCGGCAGCCAGACCACAATAAGGAGCTTTCCCGAGCTTCCGGAGGAGGCGATTGAAGGATTTGTGAGAATCGGACAGGAGGGGAGGCTTACTGTCTACAAAAGACAGAGGGAAGAAAGAGGGGTGCGGGTGGAAACCGTGCTGCGTTTCAGGAACGAGGAAAGAGCTGAATATGAGATCTGTGTCCTCTATGGAGAGGCGGAAAGGCCGGATATCAAAAAGGATCCGCTGTATGATGTTCTGCTTCATCTGGAATATCAGGGAAACCGGATGGATCTCTATGACGGGGAAAAGAAGATCAATGACTATTTTTATACGGGTGAGGAGGAGCTTCTGAGCCTGCGATATTTTGATTTTCCTCAGAAGCTTAAGGCCGTGGTATATACGCTTTGTGAGGATACTCCGATGTTTCTGGAGAAGCGTCCCCTTTTCTGTGAGGGACGTGTATGCAGTCTTGAGAGTGTGTGGGGGCAGGAAATATTTGGCTGATTTCAGCAAAGGAGTGCGGGTCTTAAACGGCCCGCTCCTTTGTGCTGTACATAATCAGCGCCTCCCGGCAGGCGGTCTCGCCCATCTCATAATATCCGTGCCCCGTCCGGTCAAGCCGTTCTATGGCGATTCTTCGGTTGGCCTTCTTTGGCTGATCCCAGACAAAGGAAATCCCGTCCTCCGAATATTCCTCATCCAGATCGGGATCATCCGCTTCCTCATAATAAGGATCAAACAGAAGAATCTGATCCTCCTCCACGCCCGTAAGAAGAACATAGTGGGGCACGTCAAGAAAGAGGCGCAGCACGACAACGCCGCCGCTTCGCAGTGCGCTTGTAATCCCTGCTTCCCGGGCAAGGCTCACCGATTCCCCGGAGAGATAATCACAGTGAATGGGAAAGCATTTACTCTGGCCGAAATGATTGAGCCAGCTTGCCATATAATTCATTGCGGCGGGAGAGGTGCCGTGCTTGCAGGGCTCGCCCGCATCATTATAGCTGTCCATGCAGTAGAGCATGATAAATTTCACCAGGTCGGGATAGATTTCCTCCCTGTCATAGAGATACCGTATTCCGTTGATGAGAGATACCGGCCCGCAGTCATATTCGGAGGTCTGATAAATAAGTAAATTTTTCATGATAAATTCCTGTGTATTTTCGTATAAAAATATAGTAAAACAGATAAGCTGAAAAGTGATCATAATATAGCGCTGATTTCCCTGTTTGTCAAGAAAGAAGGGTTATTTTGGACTTTTTTCCCATAAATATTGACAATTATTTACTGTAACAGTATAATGAATCAACTTTCTATACAAGAATACAAGTATAACCCACGATAAATGTCGTGGGTTATACTTGGAAAGATGGAAAGCAGTAAGGAGGAGAATTATGAAAAAAGCAGTGAGCAGGGCGGTTGGCCTGATACTGGCAGCGGTGATGGCTGCGGCCATGATGGGCTGTTCCTCGCCGAAGGCGGAGGAAGGAGCACAGCCTGGAAATACGGAATCTGATGCGCCCGCAAGGGAAAATACAGGCTCCGGCGAGACGGCAGGACAGGAAGCCTCAGGCGGTGATGCGGCAGCGTCCGCAGACAGGATTGTCAATATCGGCGTGACGGATTCCCTGGGAGGGATCAATCCCTTTACCATAGACCAGACCTGGATTAACAAATATGCGGTGGGGCTCCAATTCCTGCCCCTTGTGGAGCTTGACGGGGAGTTGAACTTTCAGCCCATGCTGGCAGACAGTATTACCACCGAGGATAATCAGAATTTTGTAGTTCATATCAACGAGGACGCTGTATGGTCCGACGGTACGCCCGTCACGGCACAGGACGTGGAATTTACCTTCCGCCGTCTGGCGAGCCCGGTGATTGCCAACGCCACTTTGATGCTTTACGCTTTTGAGGGTGTGGGCGATGACGGCTTTCTTGAGGAGGGAGCGGAAAGCGTGGCGGGAGTTCAGGTGATTGACGAGAAAACCGTCCAGTTCACCTCCAAATACCCCATGGCGCTTACAACCTTTGAGAATACCTACGCCTGCTATCTGCACACGCTGCCAAAGCATGTGTTAGAGCAGTACAGCGAGCAGGAGCTTCAGACTCTTGACTGGTTCAATCATCCGGATGTGGTGAGCGGCCCTTATCGAGTGACGGATTATGATGTGGATCACTACATTTCTTATACGGCCAATACCGAGTACTGGAGAGGTGCGCCCAGGATTGAGAAGCTGAATTTCCGGATCGTGGATTCCAGTCAGGTCTATGCGGGACTGCAGTCCGGCGAGATTGATCTGACTCACCACACCATGACGGCGATTCCTCAGGAGGACTATGAGAGTATAGAGTCTCTTGAAAATGTGAACGTGATCTACGGATCCCCGATTACCAATCAGTCCGTATTTATTCAGACGGCCAATCTTCCGGATGCAAGGGTGCGTCAGGCGCTTGTATATGCCATTGACAGGAACCAGATTCTTGAGCAGCTGATGAAGGGACACGGCGAGGTGGTGGACGGTTTTCTGTCCTCCGCAAGCCCTTTTTACGACAGCAGTATCGAACCTCTGCCCTATGATCCGGACAAGGCAAAGGAGCTTCTTGCACAGGCCGGATGGGACGGAAGCCAGACCCTGCGCTTCTATGTGAACTCAGGAGACGGAACCTTTGTGAATGCGGCCCAGGTCATGGTTGCTCAGTGGGCGGCCGTGGGAATCAAGGTGGAGGTGCAGACAGTGGATCTGGCGACCCTGATGACAGTGGCGGGAACCATGGATTATGATCTGTTTGCGGTACAGTACACCTATGCGCCGGTAGACCCCTATCCGGACGTGTCCTGGCTTCTTGGCGGCGAGGGAAGCTGGACGAGCTATGGAGATGATTCCATCAATGGGGCTCTGGAAAAGACGCAGACTGCCGGCAGTGTGGATGAGATCCGCGATCTCTATAGTATTGTGGACAAGAAAGTGCAGGAGGACGTGCCCATGTTTTCGGCCTACGTCATCAGCGCCCAGGGTGCGGTGAGCAAGCGCCTTACGGGAGTGAACGCCAACGTGTACGGCTTCTTTAACAATATTCACGAGTGGGATATTGCGCAGTAGACAAAATAATACCCCCAGTGTGTACACTGAGGGCAGACTCTGAAGATACCGCAGGCCGGGAACCAGTACCGGTCTGTGGTATTTGCAGTAAGTGAGGAAAGGCCATGTCGCATTTACTTGAGGTAAAAGAATTAACCACCGCTTTTGCAGGGGATTTTGGAAATAATATCAGCGTGGATCATGTCAGCTTTTATGTGGATAAGGGAGAGATTGTCTGCATCGTGGGAGAGTCGGGCTGCGGAAAGAGCGTGACCAGTCTTTCCATCATGGGACTGCTCTCAAGAAAGGGGAAGGTCACGGAAGGCTGTGTGCTGTATGACGGCAGGAATCTTCTGGAAATGACGGAAAAGGAGCTGGATCAGATCCGTGGCGATGAGGTGACCATGATTTTTCAGGATCCCCTCACCTCCCTCAACCCTGTCTTTACCATAGGAAGCCAGATCACGGAGAGTATCCGCACTCATATGAAGCTCTCGAAGCCGGAGGCTGCAAAGCGGGCGGAGGAGCTCCTTGGAAAGGTGGGCATGCCGGATGCCGGGAGCATCATGAAAAAGCATCCTCATGTGCTTTCCGGGGGAATGCGGCAGAGGGCCATGATTGCCATGGCGCTTTCCTGTAATCCCAGGCTCCTGATTGCGGACGAGCCTACCACGGCCCTTGACGTGACGATCCAGGCTCAGATCATGAAGCTGCTTGGGGAGCTTCAGAGGGAAAACGGAATGTCCATTGTGCTGATCACCCACGATATCGGGCTGGTGGCCCAGATGGCGGACCGGGTGATCGTGATGTATGCGGGGCAGATCGTGGAGGAGGCTCCTGTGAAGGAGCTGTTTGAAAGTCCCAGGCACCCTTACACCAGAGCGCTTTTGGAGACTGTTCCCACGATCCGGGACAATGCGGACAGACAGCTTATTTCCATCCCGGGTATGGTGCCGGAGAATTATGATGACAGGACAGGCTGCCGTTTTGCGGATCGCTGCGCATTTCGCAGGCCTGAGTGTGAAATGCGTCAGGAGGATTATGTATTTGGCCCGGGACACAGGGCAAAGTGCGTTGTAATGAAGCGGGAGCAGGAAAGAGAAGGGGGGAACGGTCATGGCGGCGGAAAATAGCAAGGGCGGCATACCCCTGATCCAGGTGGACCATATGAAGAAATATTATCCCATAAAGGGAGGCATCATAACCCATACCACCGGACAGGTGAAGGCCGTGGATGATGTCAGCTTTTCCATTGTGGAGGGAGAGACGCTGGGTCTGGTGGGAGAGTCGGGCTGCGGAAAATCCACCATAGGCAGAGCGCTGGTGGGACTGGAAAGCCCTACTGCGGGATCTGTTTTCTACAGGGGAAGGGAGCTTTCAGGGCTCAAAAGGGACGAGATGCGCCGGATCCGCACCAGGCTTCAGATGGTATTTCAGGATCCCTATTCGTCTCTGAATCCGAGAAAGCATATTTATGAAATTCTTGCGCAGCCTATGCTGTATCACGGAATTTCTGACAGGCAAACCGTCCTTGGCGATATCATAAAAATTCTTGACATGGTAGGACTTCAAAAGAACATACTGGGGAGATATCCCCATGAGTTTTCCGGAGGGCAGAGGCAGAGGATCGGCATTGCCAAGGCGCTGTCCCTGAATCCGGAGTTTATCGTCTGTGATGAGCCGGTGAGTGCGCTGGACGTGTCCATTCAGGCGCAGATTTTAAATCTCTTAAGGACGCTTCAAAAGGAGCTGCACCTGACCCTTCTCTTTGTAGGGCATGGTCTCGGAGCCGTGAATTATGTGAGTGACCGGATTGCGGTGATGTATCTTGGCAGAATCGTGGAGATGGGTGAGGCGAAGGAGATATTTCGCCATCCTGTCCATCCCTATACGAAAGCATTGCTAAATGCGGTGCCTATACCCGACCCAAAAGAGCGCAGAAAGACAGACGGGCTTTTACAGGGTGAGATCGCAGGCAGTGCGGCCTTGCCGCAGGGATGCCGGTTCCATCCCAGGTGTCCTCATGCGTCAGAGTCGTGCAGGCAGGGAGAACCCGGGCTGCAGGAAACCGGGGAGGGGAGTGGTCACTTTGTATCCTGTCCTATCGTTCTGGCAAAAGAGGAGGTACGGTCATGAGCAAATATATTATAAAGCGTATCCTGATAGCTATTCCCGTGCTGATCGGTATCACGGTCATTGACTATGGAATCATGTGTCTGGCGGGAAGTCCGCTGGCCATGCTGCAGGGCCCCAGAGTTTCGGAGGCGGCAAAGGAAGTGAGGGAGATCGCCCTGGGGCTTGACAAGCCCTTTTATATTCAGTACCTGGTGTGGCTGGGACAGCTGCTTAAGGGAAATATGGGATATTCCATCAAATCCTATCAGCCGGTAAGCGCCATGATCGCAAGTCAT
Organism: uncultured Lachnospiraceae bacterium; assembly: GCA_910579685.1. Classification (GTDB taxonomy): domain Bacteria; phylum Bacillota; class Clostridia; order Lachnospirales; family Lachnospiraceae; genus Suilimivivens. The sequence goes on from CAJTVN010000005.1 coordinate 49,807, forward strand.
CTCGGCCCCACATTGCTGCTTATGGGCGCATCCTTGGCCGTAAGCCTTATCATGGCGGTGCCGGCAGGAATTTACAGTGCGGTTCACCAGTATTCCAAAGGAGACTATACGGTGGTGACCTTTTCCTTTCTGGGAAGCAGTATTCCCGGATTCTTTCTGTCCCTGCTTCTGATCTATCTGTTTACGGTGAAGCTGGGATGGCTTCCGTCCGGCGGTATGATCACGCTGGGAACAGATGGCGGAGCTTTAGACGTGGCCCGGCATATGGTGATGCCGGTTCTGGTGCTTGCCTTTTCCATGGCCGGAAGCAATATCCGCTATATCCGCAGTGCGGTGCTGGAAATTCTTCAGCAGGATTATCTGCGCACGGCAAGGGCAAAGGGAATCGGGCGCTTCAGGGTGATCTATAAGCATGCGCTGCGCAACGCCCTGGTTCCCATCGTGACTGTGATCGGTATGGAGATTCCGATGCTGTTTGGCGGCGCGGTGATCATAGAGCAGGTTTTTTCCTGGCCGGGTCTCGGACTTATGACCATGAGCGCCATTACCAGCAGAGATTATCCGGTCATCATGGGGGTCTGCCTGCTGTCTGCGGTAGTGGTTCTTGCGGCAAATCTGATTACGGATATTTTGTATGCGTTGGTGGATCCCACCATCCAGCTGAACTAGGAGGAACGCATGACGGAGATGCAATTAAAAACAAAAAAAGATAAGGATATAATAAGCGAGAGCTATCTGCAGACTGTGTTCCGCCGCTTCCGGCGTCATCATCTTGCGATGGCGAGCCTTGTGGTGCTGGTTGTTCTGGGAGGGGCGGCGCTTTTTGCCCCGCTTCTTGCTCCCTATGACCCGGATGCCATCATAGGGCCCTTTGGCGGTGCGCCCAGCCGTGATTTCCTCCTGGGAACGGATCAGATTGGAAGGGATGTCCTCAGTCGTCTTCTTTATGCCATGAGAATCTCCCTCCTGGTGGGAATTATGGCTACGCTGATCTCCACGGTAATCGGTGTGGTTCTGGGGCTGGTTGGCGGCTATTTCGGAGGAGCCCTGGATATGGTTATTATGCGGTTTACTGACATGGTAATGTCCTTTCCCTATATTCTTCTGGTGCTGGTGGCCGCTTCCATTTTCAAGCCCGGATTGTGGAGCATCATACTGATCCTGGGGTTCGTGGACTGGCCGGGAATCGCAAGGCTGGTGAGGGGGAATGTGCTGAACCTGAGGGAAACGAATTTTGTGAAAGGCAGCCTGGTGGCGGGAATGCCCCTGCGCCATATTCTGTTTTCCGAGATCCTTCCCAACACAGTGGCGCCCATTCTGGTCTATGCGACCTCGGTTCTTGCCCTGTCCATGCTGGACGAGGCGGCATTGAGCTTTCTGGGAATGGGCGTACAGCCTCCCACGGCAAGCCTTGGGAATATGCTGAACGGAGCGGAATCGCTCACGGTTTTGACAAAGCAGCCCTGGCTCTGGCTGCCGCCGGGTATTCTGATCGTGGTTCTGGTGATGGCCATAAACTTTATTGGGGATGCGCTGAGAGACGCTCTCGACCCTAACAGCAGAGGGTAAGAAAACGCCCTTTTTGCGGGCACAGTGGAGGAAGGGAACATGGAGAAAGACAGAAAAGCCCTGGAAGAGAAATTGAAAGAATGGTTCGAATGGTTCCACAGAAATCCGGAGCTGTCCTATGAGGAGTATGAGACTACGGAAAAAATCCGGAGTATTCTGGAACAGGAGGGGATAGAGGTTCTTCCCTGTGAGCTGGAAACCGGGCTGGTAGCGATTATCAGGGGTGAAGAAAGAGGTCCGGTACAGGCGCTGCGCTGCGATATTGACGCTTTGCCCATCGAGGAGGAGAGCGGGCTGCCCTATTCTTCCGGAATAGCGGGAAAGATGCATGCCTGCGGGCATGATTTCCATATCATTGCGGGAATCGGCTGCGCTATCCTTGCTCAGGAGCAAAGAGAGCGTCTTAAGGGAGATGTGAAGATTATTTTTCAGCCCGGAGAGGAGACATCCCTGGGGGCTCTCAAAATTCTGGAAACGGATGTTATGGATGACGTGGAGAAAATATGGGGAATCCATGCGGATCCCACGAATCAGGTGGGAGTGCTTGGAATATCCGGGGGATATGTCACTGCCGCAGTGGATCGTTTTGTGATCGAGCTTCGGGGAGTGGGGTGCCACGGTGCCCATCCGGATGACGGTGCGGACCCTGTTCCCGCAGCGGCGGCCATGGTGCAGGCCCTGCAGACAATCGTTACCAGGAATGTAAATCCTTTTCATCCGGCTCTTATCAGCGTTACCCGGATTCAGGCGGGAAATACCTGGAACGTGATTCCGGAAACAGCCGAGCTTGAAGGAACAGTCCGGACTATGGATAAGGAGGACAGAGCCCTTTTTGAGCGCAGGATCAGAGAAATTGCTCGGCATACGGCGGCGGCCTTCGGGATAAATGCATCTGTCAGATGGATTGCCGGTTCTCCTGCCACATACAATGACGGGGAGATGGCGGATTACGCAGTAAAGACTGCGGAAGAATACGGCTTTTGCGTGGTTCCCGAGGAGAGCTCCCTGGGCGGGGACGATTTTTCCTTTTTTGAGGAAAAGATTCCGGGATGCTATCTTAAGATCGGTACCGGAAAGGGGCAGACCATTCATCAGCCGGGCTTTCGGGTGGATAGAAGCGTAATCCTGCCTGCTGCGGAGTATCTGTGTGTCCTGCTTCTTGGCTGTGATAGCTGGAGAAAGTTGTGATTAACGATATTTCGCTATATTTTTGAACGAAAAGCACTTGACTCCATGGATGTAAAATGATATGGTTATTTTGTGAATTATAAGGTGAGAGGGCTTGAGAAATATTCGTATTTTTATCAATGTAGTCCGCTGCCATTTGCGGCATGGAAAGGAGAAAATATGAGTGAAAATAATTTACTTGAGCTGATCTATAAAGAGACTCTTGGAATCAAGGAACAGCAAATCAATACAAATAGGCGTCTGGATAAGATGGACGAACGTCTTGACGGAATCGACGAACGTTTGGATAAGATGGACGAACGCTTTGACGGAATCGATGAGCGTCTGGATGGAATGGACGAGCGTTTTGAAGGAATGGATAAGCGGTTTGATGGTCTTACGCTTCTTGTTACGGAGAACGCGAGACGGCTTAAGAATATTGAACTTACCCTGGAGAATGAGATCACACCGAATATTATGCGGGTTGCGGAAGCTCATCTGGATCTGAGCAGAAAGCTGGATGATGCTTTGAAAATCGACAGAGAAAAGGAAATGATGGTCTTAAAAATAAACATTCTTGACGGTGAAGTGAGGCGTTTGAAAGAAAGGGTGGACTGCCTTGCTTAAGATTTTCTGATACATAATGGAAACATTTAATATTGGGCTGCGGCACGCTCTTGGTGCCGCGGCCCTTGTCAATTCCCCCTACGCCACTTACACTTTCTCCCCCATCTGATCCAGAAGCCTTAGCTTGGTATCATAGAGCTTTTTGGATAAATCCACATATACCTGGTGGGGATTGACAAAACGTTTGATCTCGTCCCAGAGGGTATCCTGCTCTTTCAGGCAGTAGGCCCTGATCTCCATGACGCTGGGAGATTCATAGCGGCATTTTCCTTTCTGAAAGACGGGAACGAGCAGTTCCCGGAGGGTGTAGCTTCCGGCAGCCAGAGTTGTCTTTTTCCAGGGCTCCGCCGGGTCAAAGAGAAGCAGAGGTTCGTTCTCGTCAAAGATTTCGCCTACCAGGCAGATCAGGTCGGCCTTTATCTTGCCGCTCTCCTTTTCGTAGATGCGGTAGACGGTCTTGTTGCCGGGGTTCGTGACTTTTTCCGTGTTCTCGGAGAGCTTGATCTTGGGTATGAACTCTCCCTCAGGCCCCATCACTGCCGCCAGCTTGTAGACGCCGCCGAAGGCGGGGTTATCCTTTGCAGTGATCAGGTTTGTCCCTACGCCCCAGGATGTGATGGCGGCTCCCTGTGCCTTCAGACTCTCGATGAGATATTCGTCAAGATCGTTGGAGGCGGATATGACGGCATCCGGAAAGCCTGCCTCGTCCAGCATCCTGCGGGCCTTCTTGGAGAGATAAGCCAGATCCCCGCTGTCAAGGCGGATGCCGTAGAAGGTGAGGGGAACTCCTGCTTCCCTCATTTCCGTAAATATGCGGATGGCGTTGGGAACACCGGATTTCAGGGTATCGTAGGTATCCACCAGCAGAATGCAGGCATCCGGATACAGGTCCGCATAGGTTTTGAAGGCCGTGTACTCATCGGGAAAGCTCATGATCCAGCTATGCGCATGGGTTCCCTTTACGGGCACGTCAAAGAGCTGTCCGCACAGCACGTTGGAGGTGCCGATACACCCGCCGATCATGGCGGCCCGGGCCCCGTAGATTCCGGCATCAGGCCCCTGAGCCCTGCGCAGTCCGAATTCCATAATCCCGTCACCCTTTGCGGCGTGGCATACCCTTGCGGCCTTTGTTGCAATCAGGCTCTGGTGGTTGATAATGTTCAGGATTGCCGTCTCCACCAGCTGCGCCTCCATGATGGGAGCGATGACCTTTACCAGCGGTTCCCGGGGAAATACAACAGTCCCCTCAGGAATGGCATAGATATCGCCGGAGAAATGGAAATCCGCAAGATACGCAAGGAAATCCTCCTCAAAAATCCCGAGTCCGGAAAGATAGTCAATATCCTGAGGGGAAAAGTGCAGCTCCCGGATATAGCTGATCAGCTGCTCTAAGCCTGCGGCGATGGCATAGCCGCCATCGCAGGGATTTGTTCGGTAAAAGGCGTCAAAGATCACGGTCTCATTGCGGTCCTTGTGCCGGAAATAGCCCTGCATCATGGTGAGCTCATAGAGATCGGTCAGGAGCGTTAGGTTTTGTCTGTCCATAAAAGTCCTCCTTTGGAAGCGTCAGGCCGGCGTGGCGGTGCGGCGCATGACGATTTAAAAATAATCTGAAAAATAAGGCTTTTCCACGGGGATAAGCCGTTCCAGCCAGGTGAGCATGTAGTATTCCGTGTTGATTTTTTCGTGTTCATAGAGATAAGAGGGGCGTTTATAGCCCATGAGCATGGTGGTCAGGGTATTTACGGACAGTTCTACCACGTTGATGGACTGATTGTCCTCCACCTGTTCGCAGACCGTTTCCCCGCCCTTCCAGGAAACCATATAATCCCCTTCGTTCCAGGGAGCCATCTCGTCATGCACCTTAAAATGAATCTTGAAATCCTCGGGCTGAATCTGATAGGGGTAATAGAGCAGAAAGCCCCGCACATTCACGATCCTTGCCATTATGTAGGGAGAGATGGTTTCCGTGATTTCGCTGTCCTCAAATAAGTAAGCCATGGGCTCGCCGGAATAATTGTCCCCCTGTACCTGATCGATCATGGAAAAATGTGCGCTGATATAATTCCAGAGGCCATAGTTCGCCTCGATATTCAGATATACCATTTCCTTGATATGAAAAATGTCGTTTGCGATATAGTAGACTACATAGCCCAGAGGCCTGTGTTCTTTGTTATAGTAGACTGCGGCAATCATGTCGTCGTTGTCCCAGCGCCAGTATTCCTCCCAGGAGAGCTCATCCCGGATCAGAGCCCCGTGGCGCTGCAGGGCAAAATAGGAGTGTACATTGTGGTAATCCTCTGAATCAAGGCTGACGCGCTCTACCATGCCGTCCACGGGACGGCTTTTGGGAAGCTGGGTATCTTTGACGGTAAAGGAGAGCTTATCCGAGACGATTTCCCATCCCATTTTCCGGTAGAAGGGGATGGAATAGGGATAGAGAAAGGAGAGCTCCATCTCCTGTAAGTGCATATAATCAAGCGCATGCTTCATCAGGGAGTGGATCAGCCCTCTCCCGGTATACTCCGGGTATGTGGCAACACCGGTAATCCCTCCCATATCCATGAGCTCGTCGTGGATATTCACCTTCATGGAGTAGACCACGATCATGGAGGCCAGCTTGTCCTGATAAAACCATCCCAGCACATAAGCCTTTTCCAGAATAGGGCGCTTGGCGTATTTGATCTCTTCCTGCTGCCAGCCTGTCTGGAACAGATCATAGGAGGTCACCTGAAAGGCGTATTGCAGCAGGGCGTTAAACTGCTCCAGATCGCCTTTGTCGAGCTCCCTCATCCTGAAATCTCCGTTTACCTCGATATATTTTCTTGTTTCTTCTTCCATATTCATATAGTTACGACCTTTCCGGATGCTTTCTGTTTCATTTTACACCAGGAAAAAGGCTTCGTCTACGGTTTGATTGCTCTTTTAATCATAATTAATTGACAGGGTTCCGGGCATGGCGGAGAACAGTTTCAACTTATGGCTTGACAAACCCCGCATCTATAGTGTAGTTTTTATTTATATTACAAAGGCCATGACGAAGACAGTAGCGATTCTTTGACGATTCCAGAGAGCCGGGGCGGGTGGGAGCCGGTATCAGGATAAGGATGCGTGAAGATCACTTCCGAGCCGCGGACCGAAAGCCGTCCTCGCAGCCTTAGGCTGCAAAAACGGTCAGTAGACTCCTGCCGGACCTCCTCCGTTACGGGAGAGCATATGAAACCGGTGCGTCCATGGTACTGTGAAGGGAAGACGTGTCGGCGTGTATGGTGTAAACAGGTGGTTAGCGCAGGTTTTTATCCTCGTCCTTTTTACAGGACGGGGATTTTTTTCGCATTTACCTATCGGGCAAAAATTGGAAAGGAGAAAACAATGTATCAGAAAGTATCAACGGATCTGAATTTTGTGACCAGAGAAAAAGAGATCGAGACCTTCTGGAAAGAGAGAGACATCTTTAAAAAGAGTATGGAAAACAGAAAGGAGGGCCCCACCTACACCTTTTACGACGGGCCGCCCACGGCTAACGGCATGCCCCATATCGGACATGTGCTGACCCGCGTGATCAAGGACATGATTCCCAGATACCGCACCATGAAGGGCTATATGGTTCCCAGAAAGGCGGGCTGGGACACGCACGGGCTGCCGGTGGAGCTGGAGGTGGAAAAGCTCCTTGGGCTGAACGGGAAGGAGCAGATCGAGGAGTACGGACTGGATCCCTTTATCAGCAAGTGCAAGGAGAGCGTCTGGAAATATAAGGGTATGTGGGAGGACTTCTCCGGCACGGTCGGATTCTGGGCCGACATGGACGAGCCCTACGTGACCTATCACGACGATTTCATCGAGTCGGAATGGTGGGCGCTCAAGCAGATCTGGGATAAGGGCCTTCTGTACAAGGGGTTCAAGATCGTGCCCTACTGCCCCAGATGCGGGACCCCGCTCTCCTCGCATGAGGTGGCGCAGGGCTATAAGGCGGTGAAGGAGCGCTCCGCCGTTGTGCGCTTCAAGGCGGTTGGCGAGGACGCTTATTTCCTGGCATGGACCACCACGCCCTGGACTCTGCCCTCCAATGTGGCGCTGTGCGTGAATCCGGAGGAGACCTATGTGAAGGTGAAGGCGGCGGACGGCTATACCTATTATATGGCGCAGGCTCTGCTTGAGCAGGTTCTGGGTTCTCTGGCGGAGGAAGGAAAGGCACCCTATGAGATTCTGGAGACCTTTTCCGGGAAGGATCTGGAATACAGGGAATATGAGCCTCTGTTTGCCTGCACCGGGGAAGCGGCGGCAAAGCAGAAAAAAAAGGGACATTTCGTGACCTGCGACGGCTACGTCACCATGACGGACGGTACGGGTATCGTGCACATTGCCCCGGCCTTTGGTGAGGACGATGCCCAGGTGGGACGCAAATATGATCTTCCCTTTGTGCAGTTTGTAAACGGAAAGGGAGAGATGACTCAGGAGACCCCTTATGCGGGCAAATTCGTGAAGGATGCCGACAAGGATATCCTGGTGGATCTGGACAAAGCGGGGAAGCTTTTTGCGGCACCCAAATTCGAGCATGACTATCCCTTCTGCTGGAGGTGCGATACGCCGCTCATCTACTATGCGAGGGAATCCTGGTTCATCAAGATGACGGCTGTCCGGGATGATCTGGTGCGCAACAACAAGACCGTAAACTGGATTCCGGAGTCCATCGGGGAAGGACGCTTTGGCAACTGGCTGGAGAATATCCAGGACTGGGGCGTTTCCAGAAACCGTTACTGGGGAACTCCGCTCAATATCTGGGAATGTGAGGACTGCGGCCATCAGGAGGCGGTGGGTTCCAGACAGGAGCTGGAGGACTTAAGCGGCAATTCTGCGGCCAGGACCGTGGAGCTTCACAGGCCTTACATCGACGAGATTACCTGCAGGTGCCCCAAGTGCGGCAGGACGATGAAGAGAGTGCCGGAGGTGATCGACTGCTGGTTTGATTCGGGAGCCATGCCCTTTGCGCAGCACCATTATCCTTTTGAAAATAAAGAGCTGTTCGAGCAGCAGTTCCCGGCGCAGTTCATCTCTGAGGCCGTGGATCAGACAAGAGGCTGGTTCTACTCGCTGATGGCGGAATCCACCCTGCTCTTTAACAAAGCACCCTATGAGAATGTCATTGTGCTTGGCCTGATACAGGATGAGAACGGGCAGAAGATGAGCAAGTCCAAGGGAAATGCGGTGGATCCGTTTGAGGCGCTTGCCACCTATGGGGCCGACGCCATCCGCTGGTATTTCTATATCAATTCCGCACCCTGGCTTCCCAACCGCTTCCACGGCAAGGCCGTGATGGAGGGACAGCGCAAGTTTTTGGGAACCCTGTGGAATACCTATGCGTTCTTTATCCTGTATGCGAATATTGACGGGTTTGACGCAACGAAATATACTTTGGAATACGACAAGCTTCCCGTCATGGATAAGTGGCTTCTCTCCAGGCTGAATACCGCTATCGGCAAGGTGGATGATCATCTGGAGAACTACAGGATCCCGGAGGCGGCCAGAGTGCTTGACAACTTTGTGGATGAGATGAGCAACTGGTACGTGCGCCGTTGCCGGGAGCGTTTCTGGGCAAAGGGCATGGAGCAGGATAAGATAAACGCATATATGACGCTTTACACGGCCCTGGTGGAGATCTGTAAGTGTGCGGCGCCAATGGTTCCGTTTATGACGGAGCAGATCTACCAGAACATGGTAAGGAGTGTGGATGAGAAGGCTCCTGAGAGTATTCATCTGTGCGATTTCCCCAAGGCGGATCCCGCAAGGATCGATGCCGGACTTGAGGAGAGCATGGAGGAGGTCCTTTCCGTGGTGGTGCTGGGACGCGCGGCCCGCAATGCGGCAAATATCAAGAACCGCCAGCCGATCGGAACCATGTATGTGAAGGCGGATCATGAGCTTGGCAAGTATTTTAGAGATATCGTGGAGGATGAGCTCAATGTGAAGGAGGTCGCATTCCGGGAGGATGTCAGCGATCTTACCAGCTACAGCTTCAAGCCGCAGCTTCGCACCGTGGGACCAAAGTACGGAAAGCAGCTGGGAGGCATCCGGGAATATCTCTCCAATGTGGACGGGAATGCGGCTATGAAACAGCTCAGGAAGGAGGGGGCTCTTTCGTTTGAGGTGGGAGGATCTGCCGTAACCCTTACCGAGGAGGATCTTCTGATTGATGTGGCCCAGAAAGAAGGGCTTGTGACGGAATCAGACAACCGCATTACCGTGGTGCTGGATACCAACCTTACGCAGGAGCTCGTGGAGGAGGGATTTGTCTATGAGGTCATCAGCAAAATCCAGACCATGCGCAAGGAGGCGGATTTCGAGGTGATGGATCACATCAGAATCTCCACAAACGGAAATGCCAGAATTTCGGAAATCGTGGCGGCCAACAGAGCCTCCATCTCCGAGAAGGTGCTGGCGGATGAAATTTTGACGGATACCGGGCTTGCCATCACAAAGGAGTGGAATGTGAACGGCGAAAAGGTTGAGATCGGAGTGGAAAAGTTACAGTAAAATTGCAGTTAAAAGGGCATTTTTCTTGTGATCTGGCATTTTCTGGTGTATAATAGACAAGGCGGCAGTGAACTGCCGCCGGGAAAAATACAAAGTGGAGGAAAAAGGATGAGTAAAAAATCTACACCTACAGCTTTTGTGTATGATAAAGAGATGTTTAAGAGAAGTGTACTGTATAATGTGAAGACCTTATATAGAAAGACGCTGGAGGAGGCAAGCCAACAGCAGATCTTTCAGGCGGTGGCTTATGCCGTGAAGGACACCGTGGTGGACAACTGGCTGGCCAGCCAGAAGGAGTTCGACAAGCAGGACCCCAAGATGGTATATTATCTTTCCATGGAATTTCTGATGGGCCGGGCACTTGGCAACAATATCATCAATCTTAAGGCGTACACTCCTTTCAGGGAAGCTCTTGAGGAGCTTGGGCTCAATCTTGACGTGATTGAGGATCAGGAGCCTGATGCGGCTCTGGGAAACGGCGGCCTCGGACGACTTGCGGCATGCTTTCTGGATTCCCTTGCGACTCTGGGGTACATGGCGTACGGCTGCGGGATCCGCTACCGCTACGGTATGTTCAAGCAGGAGATCCGGGACGGCTATCAGGTGGAGGTGCCGGACAACTGGCTGGTTGACGGCAATCCCTTTGAGCTGCGCAGGCCGGAATATGCCAAGGAGGTCAAGTTCGGCGGCTATGTGAATGTTCGCATCGACGAGAACGGAAGAAGCAATTTTGTTCAGGAGGGTTATCAGAGCGTGAAGGCAGTGCCCTATGACCTTCCTATTGTGGGATATGGCAACGGGATCGTGAATACCCTCAGGATCTGGGATGCGGAGGCGGTGGAATGCTTCCAGCTGGATTCCTTTGACAAGGGCGATTACCGCAAGGCTGTGGAGCAGGAGAATCTTGCAAGGAATATTGTGGAGGTTCTCTATCCCAATGACAATCACTATGCGGGCAAGGAGCTGCGCCTGAAGCAGCAGTACTTCTTTATTTCGGCATCCGTGCAGGCGGCGGTTGCCAAATATATGCGCAAGCATTCGGATGTGCGAAAATTTTATGAGAAGGTTACTTTCCAGCTCAACGACACCCATCCTACCGTGGCGATCGCGGAGCTTATGAGAATTCTCATGGATGAGTATTATTTAACCTGGGACGAGGCCTGGAACGTGACGACCAAGACCTGTGCCTATACCAATCATACGATTATGTCGGAGGCCCTGGAAAAATGGCCCATCGAGCTGTTCTCCAGGCTGCTTCCCAGAATCTATCAGATCATAGAGGAGATCAACCGCAGATTTATCCTGAAAATTCAGGAGATGTATCCCGGAAATCAGGAGAAGATCCGCAAAATGGCCATTATCTATGACGGCCAGGTGAAGATGGCCCACCTTGCCATTGCGGCGGGCTATTCCGTAAACGGCGTGGCAAGACTGCACACGGAGATTTTAAAGCATCAGGAGCTCAGGGATTTCTATGAGATGATGCCTGAGAAGTTCAACAATAAGACAAACGGAATCACCCAGAGGCGTTTCCTGCTCCATGGGAACCCGCTCCTTGCAAAGTGGGTGACAGACCATGTGGGAGACGACTGGATCACGGATCTGCCCAAGATCAGCAAGCTGAAGGTCTATGCGGACGACGAGAAGGCTCAGCAGGAGTTCATGAATATCAAGTATCAGAACAAGGTACGTCTTGCGGAGTATATCCTGGAGCACAACGGTGTCAAGGTAGATCCCCGGTCTATTTTCGACGTGCAGGTTAAGAGGCTTCATGAGTACAAGCGTCAGCTTCTCAATATCCTTCACGTGATGCACCTTTACAATGTGCTGAAGGACAATCCGGATATGGATTTCTACCCCAGGACCTTTATCTTCGGCGCAAAGGCGGCGGCCGGCTATTACAATGCCAAGATGACCATCAAGCTGATCACCTCCGTTGCCGACGTGGTAAACAACGATCCTGCCATCAAGGGTAAAATTAAAGTAGTGTTCATAGAAAATTACAGAGTCTCCAATGCGGAGCTGATTTTTGCGGCGGCGGATGTGTCCGAGCAGATATCGACGGCCAGCAAGGAGGCTTCCGGAACCGGCAATATGAAGTTCATGCTCAACGGCGCGCTTACCATCGGAACCATGGACGGCGCAAATGTGGAGATCGTGGAGGAAGTGGGAGAGGAGAATGCCTTTATCTTCGGCCTGTCCTCCGACGAGGTGATCAAATATGAGAACTACGGCGGATATGATCCCACAGAGATTTTCAACAATGATCCCGATGTGAGAAGAGTTCTGATGCAGCTGATCAACGGCACCTATTCGCCGAATGATCCTGACAGATTCCGGACTCTGTACAATTCCCTGCTCAACACGCTGAGCACCTCCAAGGCGGATATGTATTTCATCTTAAAGGATTTCAAGGCTTATGCCGAGGCTCAGAAAAAGGTGGAGAAGGCATACCGCGACGAGAAGGCCTGGGCGAAGAGCGCAATCCTGAATGTGGCGTGCTGCGGCAAGTTTACCTCTGACAGAACCATTCAGGAATATGTGGATGAGATCTGGCATCTGGATAAAGTGGAGCTTCCTCAAAAGAGAATACCGGTATAATTAATGTAAGATAAAAATCGGGCCGCTGGATCACCAGGGCCCGATTTTTATGCACAGGCCCGCATATGGAAATCTGCGGCTTACGCAGTATGCGGTGTTGAGAAAGAAAGGAATGAAAAATGCACAGGATCCTGCTTTTGGAGGACGACACGAGCCTTGCGGAGGGCTTGTGTTATTTTCTTAAGAAAAACAGTTATGAGACGGATGCGGCAAAAACCGTTAAGGCGGCCAGGGAATTACTGGCCAAAAAGCAGTATGACCTTTTACTGCTGGATGTGACGCTGCCGGACGGATTGGGTTTTGAAATCTGCGAGAGTGTGAGAAATCAGAAAAACCGGGTTCCGGTCATTTTTCTTACCGCCTCGGATGAGGAGATGAATGTGATCCGGGGACTTGACAGCGGCGGAGACGATTATATCGTAAAGCCTTTCCGGCTGGGAGAGCTTCTTGCCAGGATACGGGCACTGCTGCGCCGGGCAGGCGGCATGCCTGGCAATCCCGGTGATGATGTTTTGACCTGCGGGGATATTGCGATCGACTTTGCGGGAAGCAGAGTGTTCCTGGAAGGGGAAAGGCTTGAGCTGACGCAGGTGGAATACAGGCTTTTATGCCTGCTGGTTCGCTCCTGCGGGAGAGTTGTCACAAGAGAGATTATTCTCGAGGAGTTGTGGGACAATGCGGGAAACTTTGTAGATGACAATACGCTTTCCGTATATATCCGCAGGCTGCGGGAAAAGGTGGAGAAAGACCCGTCAAGGCCGGCGCATCTGATCACTGCCAGGGGATTCGGGTATTGTTGGAGGGAGGGATGAAACCGTGGAGTTTATGAAGGACAGGGAAATCAGAAGATTTTGCTATTACCTGACAGCCGTGCTGGCTGCCGCATCCGTTATGGGCTTTGTTGTATGGGGTGTTTGCGGGAGGCTGATCGAGGGAGCGATACTGGCTCATGACCGGGCCGTGGCCTATGCTCTGCTGGAGCAGGGTGTGAGCAGGGAGGTGACTGCCAGGGCCTTTGCGCAAAAGAACAGGACAACTGCGGGAGAGGATCTGCTTGGCCAGATTGGAATCAGTGAGGAGACAGACATTCTCCTCCTGCCGGATTTTGTTCCCGTGCAGAAGAAAGCGCTGCCTTTGCTTGCGGGGCTTTTTCTTTTCTTATGGGGCGGTATTCTTCTGGGAACGGGAATGTTTTTTTCCGGGAGGGAGAGAATTTACAAAAAGGCGGTTTCTGTGGTGGAGCGGTTTATGGAGGGAGATTTCGGGGAGCACCTGCCCCGTGCGAAGGAGGGGAGCCTTTATGAGCTGTTTGGGAAGATCGACAGCCTTGCCAAGATGCTCTCGGCACAGAAAGAGGAGGTATGCGCCTCCAAAAATTTCCTCAAGGATACCATTTCCGACATCTCCCATCAGCTGAAAACACCGCTCTCCGCTCTCGTCATGTACAATGATATCATTGCCGGTGAGGCGCAAGATGCAGAGGCGGTAATCGGCTTTTCACAAAAAACCTCGGCCGCACTGCGCAGAATCGAGAGGCTGGTTCAGTCGCTTCTTAAGATTACCAGACTGGATGCAGGTGCGGTGGCTTTTGAAAAACAGGACTGGCTTCTTGCGGATGTGGCCTCAAAAGCGGTGGAGGAGCTCTGGGTGCGGGCGAAGGCGGAGGGAAAGAGGATCACGCTTGCAGGGGCGGAAGAAGTCAAGATAAACTGCGACCTGTCATGGACAGTGGAAGCGCTCTCAAATCTGGTGAAGAACGCGCTGGATTACACACCGGAGGGAGGAGAAATCGAGGTGGCCTGGGAGAGGATGGCGGAAATGGTGAGAATTTCGGTTTCGGATAACGGGAAGGGTATCGCGGAAGAGGATTATTATCACATTTTTAAAAGGTTTTATCGCTCAAAAGGCGTACAGGGCGACAGTCAGGGGATCGGGCTTGGACTTTCCCTGGCGAAATCCATAGTGGAGGGGCAGAAGGGCACGCTTTCGGTGGAGAGCGGAGTGGACGCCGGTTCTGTGTTTACCATGACATTTCCAGGCTAAAGCTTACGAAACTGTAAGGTGCTGTTCACGTAATTGTAAGATGTCTGCGCTATTCTTTTTGTAGTGCGGTGAAGCGGCGCATGAATCATGAATGTTTAGAGAAAAAGGAGGCGCTTGGAATTGGAACTATTGAAGGTGGACAGCCTTAACAAGGTTTACGGAAAAGGAGAAGGGCAGGTCAATGCGTTGAAGGACGTGAGCTTTGCCATGGAAAAGGGAGAATTTGCCGCAGTGGTGGGAGAGTCCGGCTCAGGGAAAAGCACGTTGCTCAACTGTATCGGCGGGCTGGATCTTCCCTCATCCGGAAAGGTTTATCTGGACGGGGAGGATCTGTTTGCCCTGGATGAGAAACAGCGTACGATTTTCAGAAGGAGGAATATCGGGTTTATCTTCCAGGCCTTTCACCTGATCGGTGAACTCACGGTAGAGCAGAATATTATTTTCCCGCTCCTTCTGGACCGTCAGAAGCCGGATCAGGGAAAGCTGGAAGAGCTGATGGAGGTTTTGGGGATTGCAAACCGGAGAAAGCACCTGCCAAGCCAACTCTCGGGAGGACAGCAGCAGAGAGTGGCGATCGGGAGAGCTCTGATCATGTCTCCCATGCTGATCCTGGCGGATGAGCCCACGGGTAATCTGGATTCCAGGAGCAGCCGGGATGTGATGGACCTGCTGGTGCGGGCGTCCCGTCATTATCAGCAGACTGTGCTGATGATCACACACAATCGGAATCTGACCTCTGATGCAGACCGGGTGCTGCGGGTGGCGGACGGTGTACTTAAGGATCTGGGAGGGCGGCACAATGAAAAATTATCTTGATCTGATACCGATTCTCGGGAAAGTGCACAGAAGGCAGAGCCGGATGGTGCGCATCTGTATTATCCTCAGCGTCTTTCTGGTGACGGTGATTTTCGGTATGGCCGATATGGAGATCCGAAGCCAGAATATCCAGGCAAAGAGAAATTATGGGGAATGGCATGTGGGTATCCGTAATGTGTCCGACGAGCAGGTACAGCTTCTTTCCCTGCGTCCTAAAGTGGAATCCTGTACTCGTTACGATACGTTGAATTACCGGCTTTCCATGGACTATGAGATTGCCGGGAGAAAGGCTGTCATAGCAGGCTTTGACGAGAGCGCTCTTGCCATCTTTTCCACTATTGAGTTTCTGGACGGAGAATTCCCAGAGCGGGGCGGCGTCCTGATCGACGAGGGGATGCAAAAGAGTCAGAATCTTAAGGTGGGGGATCCGGTGGTTCTTACCTGTCCGGACGGGACGAAGCGGGATTACCGGGTGTCCGGAATTATAAAACAGCTTCCCATGCTGGCGGAAAAGGATGTCTGCGGGCTGTGCATGAACATAGAGGATTTTCGCACCCTGTCCCTGGAGGGGGCGCAGGACAACCATGATTCTCTTGTCTATGTTAAATTTTCGCCCTGGTGCAATATTAGAAAGGAGATCCGGCTGATCCGGGAACAGTTTGGCTTTTCCGGCGAGCAGGTGGGAGGCAATGAAATGCTTCTGGCTACAATGGGACAGAGCAGCGACGTGAGCATGCTGGCCATTTACGGGATTGCCTTTCTGCTGGCGGTCCTGGTGGCGATTGCCGGCGTTTTGATGATCACCAGCAGCCTGAACAGTAACATTGCCCAAAGAACCGAGTTTTTCGGACTGCTCCGCTGCCTTGGGGCGTCCGGCGAGCAGGTGGTCCGCTTTGTGAGAAGGCAGGCTCTTGACTGGTGCAGGACGGCCATCCCTGCCGGAGCGCTTGCGGGAATGGTGGTGGTATGGATTCTCTGCGCAGTGCTGAGATTTCTCAGCCCCACTTATTTTGCGGATCTTCCGGGCTTTGGGATCAGCTGGATCGGGCTGGTCTGCGGAAGTCTTCTTGGTATCGCCACGGTTCTGCTGTCCGCCGCCTCCCCTGCCAGAAAGGCATCCAAAGTCTCTCCCCTCACGGCAGTATCCGGGAACGCCTGGGACAGGGCACCTGTAAGACGGGCGGCGGATACGAGGCGCTGCCATGTGGAAGCCGCCCTTGGATTTCATCATGCGATGGGGAACCGGAAAAATTTTGTCCTGATGACCTGCTCCTTCGCATTCAGTATTATTCTGTTTCTTGCATTTACGGTTACCATAGATTTCATGCATCATGCGGTGACTCCTTTGAGCCCATCTTCACCGGATCTCTCAATTGTAAGTCCGGACAATACTTGTTCTCTGGAGGAGGGGCTTGCCGGAAAGTTTGAGGAGCTTGAGGGCGTGAAGCGCGTTTACGGGAGGCGGTTCGCCTATGATGTTCCCGTTGAAACCGGTGCAGGGCAAGAATCCGTCTATCTGATATCCTACGAGGAGCATCAGTTTGCATGGGCGCAGGACAGTCTGGTAGAGGGTTCTGTCCGGGATACTGCGGATGGGAACGGTGTTCTTGCGGTTTATCGGCCACAAGCTGCGGGCGGGTCTGCGGATCATGCGTCAGGCCTTAAGACGGGAGATTTGATCCGGGCGGATATCGCAGGGACGACGCAGCAGCTTGCGGTTACGGGCGTTTTGAGCGAGTGTCCCTTCAATAGCGACAACGGGCAGTGGATCCTGATCTGCTCCGAGGATACCTTCACAAAGCTTACGGGAGAGAGGGGGTATACCATCATGGATCTGCAGCTTACCCGTGATGCGGGGGAGGATACGGTGGAGGAGATCCGAAGGCTTGCGGGAGAAAACGCGGTGTTTTCTGACCGGCGTATGAGGAATGCGGAGGTGAAGGGCGCTGTCTACTCTTTTGCGGTTTTCGTATATGGGTTTTTGGCAGTCATCGCGCTGATCTCCGCCGTGAATATCATGAACAGCATTGCCATGAGCGTTTCCGCGCGCCTGCGGGAGTACGGAGCCATGCGGGCGGTGGGCATGGACGGCGGACAGATGCTTTGGATGATCACCGCCGAGGCGGCCGCCTACGGCCTGTGGGGGATTTTTCTCGGATGCGGGATCGGAATCCTGCTGAACCGTTTTATTTACGAGCAGATGGTGACGCTGCGCTGGGGCACACCGTGGTATTTCCCTGCCCTGCCGCTTTTGATCATCGTCCTTGTGATAGCGTTGTCTCTGCTGTCCGCCGTTTACGGTCCGGCCAGGCGGATAGAGGAGATGTCGGTTGTGGATGTGATTGCGGACCGATAGGGTTACGAAATTGATAAAATTTTCAAACTGCCTCATTGCATATAGGATTTCTTTGGTTTAAACTTTTACTCAGGAGGTGCTTTATGGCAAATGAGGATAAGAAAGATTTCAACGCAATGTTGAATGACAATAAGGATATGCCCAAATTTCAGATAATTACTGATGAAAAAAGCATAGAAAAATACGGCGGAGACAGAATGTACTTTGCCCCGCCTATTGATTATGACAAAATTATGCGCAGGGTTCCGGCTGGAAAGCTGCTTACCGTAGGCACAATAAGAGAATATTTTGCCCGAATAAACGGAGCTGATTTTACAGAGCCAATTACGGCAGGAATATTTGTCTCGATTGCCGCATGGGCAAGTTTTCAAAGGGAGGATGATAAAACACCTTTTTGGAGAACGCTAAAAGCCGATGGTGAATTGAATGCAAAATATCCCGGTGGTATTGAAGCCCAAAAGAAGCTTCTTGAAAAAGAAGGGCATACTGTTATTACAAAAGGCAGGAAAAACATTCGATACTATGTGAAAGATTATGAGAATGCCTTATTTACGATATAGAGCCTTTACAGGTAGTGGAAAGATATATCACAAAAATTTAGAGATGAAAGATGGGAAGGAGAAGGGAGGTCATGCGATGCTGAAAAACATTTATTTTGCGGAAAAACCGCAGGAAGAAGAATGCAGAATGCGTCTCAAGGCGGCAAGGGAGCGGCTTGCGGGCCTGCAGATGAAAATCAAGGAGCACAAGATCCCGGTGCTGGTGCTCATGGAGGGCTGGGGGACCGCCGGGAAGGGTAACATCATCAGCCAGATGATCCAGAATATCGATCCCAGATTTTTCAAGGTGGCGGCCATGGATTCCCCTACCCAGGAGGAGCGCAGAAAACCGTTTCTGTGCCGCTTTTTTGCGCAGATCCCGGAGGCGGGGAAGTTCACGTTTCTGGACAGCGGCTGGATGGATGAGATTACCGGAATGCGCATGAGAGGCAGGATGAGCCAGGAGGTTTATGACCGGAGAATCGACAGCGTTAAGCGCTTCGAGAGGCAGCTGACGGACAACGGTTATCTGGTGATGAAATTTTTCTGCCATATCAGCAAAAAACAGCAGAGAAAGAGAATAGAGGCCCTGGTCAGTGATATTGACACCAGATGGAGAGTAAATGACAATGATCTGTGGCAGAACAGACATTATGGAAAGTGCCTGGAAGTGTTTGACCGCTTTCTGGATGATACCAACACTTCCTCCGCACCCTGGTATATCATTGACGCCAAATCAAAGAAATGGGCGGAGCTCCAGGCGCTGGAGACGCTGATACAGGGCATTGAGATCGCACTGCAGAATCAGAGCCTTTCGGTGCCTCTGCTTCAGAACGTGTTCTCTCTGTGCCAGATGCCAAGACTCTCGGAGATATCTCTTGACAAGAGCATGGAGGAACAGAGATATAAGAAGGAGCTGACGCGGCTCCAGCATGAGCTGGGAGAGCTCCACAACCGCCTCTACCGCAAAAAGGTTCCGGTGGTGATCGTGTATGAGGGACAGGACGCGGCCGGAAAGGGCGGAAACATTAAGCGCATTACCCAGGCCCTTGATCCCAGAGGCTTTGAGGTGCATCCCATAGCAAGCCCGGAGCCCCACGAGAAGGCGAGGCATTACCTGTGGCGTTTCTGGACCAGGCTTCCCAAGACAGGGCATATTGCGATTTTTGACAGGAGCTGGTATGGCCGGGTGATGGTGGAGCGCCTGGAGGGCTTCTGCAGTGAGAACGACTGGAAACGGGCCTACAACGAGATTAATGAATTTGAGAAAGAGCTTCAAAGCTGGGGAGCCGTTATTATCAAGTTCTGGGTTCAGATCGACAAGGACACTCAGCTGGAACGCTTCAATGACCGCCAGAACACGCCGGGAAAGCAGTGGAAGATCACGGACGAGGACTGGCGCAACCGTGAAAAATGGGACGCTTACGAGGCGGCGGTGGACGAGATGCTCCAGAAGACCAGCACCGCCTATGCGCCGTGGCATATCCTGGAATCCGTGGATAAAAAGTATGCCAGGATCAAGGCTCTCGAGATCGTGGCGGGGGAGCTTAAGAAGGCGCTTGAATAATAAGAATTGCTTGCAGAGAAATATTTGCAAGTTCTCCTGTTTTCCCGTATAATAAACACCGTACCCATAGAGTGAGGAAACTTCACAGCCATCAGGAAACACGAGGAGGAGAGACTATGATATCAGTATTTGAAGGCGGCGCCTATCTTCTGAACGGGATGCGGATCATACCCGACAACGGGGATGCGTCAGAGGAGATAAAAAGCCGGACCGGCAGGGAAATCAGTAAGGAGGAGGCCAGAAAGGGAACCATTGCCTACGGCATTCTGGAATCCCACAATACCTCCGGAAACATGGAGAAGCTTAAGATTAAATTTGACAAGCTCACCTCCCATGACATTACCTTTGTGGGAATCATTCAGACCGCAAGGGCTTCGGGACTTGAGAAGTTCCCGGTTCCCTACGTGCTCACCAACTGCCACAATTCCCTGTGTGCGGTGGGCGGAACCATCAACGAGGATGACCACATGTTCGGCCTCACCTGCGCCAAGAAATACGGCGGCGTCTATGTGCCTCCTCATCAGGCGGTGATTCATCAATATGCAAGAGAGATGCTTGCGGGAGGCGGAAGGATGATCCTGGGTTCTGATTCCCATACCCGCTACGGAGCGCTGGGAACCATGGCAATGGGAGAGGGCGGGCCGGAGCTGGTAAAGCAGCTCTTAAACCAGACCTATGACATCAACATGCCCGGCGTGGTGGGAATCTACCT
This sequence comes from uncultured Lachnospiraceae bacterium, assembly GCA_910579685.1. Taxonomy (GTDB): domain Bacteria; phylum Bacillota; class Clostridia; order Lachnospirales; family Lachnospiraceae; genus Suilimivivens. The sequence continues at coordinate 70,335 of CAJTVN010000005.1, forward strand.
CACCGGCGAACCGGTAAAGGGAGTGGGCCCTCAGGATGTGGCCCTTGCCATTATCGGTGAAGTGTTTGGAAACGGCTATGTGAAAAACAAGGTGATGGAATTCGTGGGGCCCGGCGTGGAGAAGCTCAGTGCGGATTTCCGGATCGGAATCGATGTCATGACCACGGAGACCACCTGCCTGTCCTCCATCTGGAAGACGGATGAGACCATAAGAGAGTTCTACGAGATTCATGGAAGAGAGGAAGAGTACCGGGAGCTGAACCCTGCGGATGTGGCTTACTATGACGGAATGATCACCATTGATCTGGGAAAGATCCGTCCCATGATCGCCATGCCCTTCCATCCCAGCAATACCTACACCATCGAGGAGCTGAACGCAAACCTTCTGGATATCCTGGAGGATGTGGAGAAGAAAGCGGCCGTCTCCCTGGACGGAGCCGTGGATTTCACGCTGAAAAACAAGGTGATAAATGGAAAGCTCATGGTGGATCAGGGTATCATCGCAGGCTGCGCGGGCGGCGGCTTTGAAAATATCTGTGCAGCTGCGGATATCATGAGGGGAAGCTATATCGGCGCAGACGGTTTTGCCTTAAGCGTGTATCCGGCTTCCATGCCCGTGTATATGGAGCTCATAAAGAACGGCTGTGCGGCGTCTCTGATGGAAACCGGCGCCGTGTTAAAGACCGCTTTCTGCGGTCCCTGCTTCGGTGCGGGCGACACGCCGGCAAACAACGCTTTCAGTATCCGCCACTCCACCAGAAATTTCCCTAACCGGGAGGGCTCCAAGCTCCAGAACGGACAGATCGCTTCCGTTGCGCTCATGGATGCCCGCTCTATTGCGGCCACGGCGGCAAACAAGGGCGTGCTCACCCCGGCCACGAACTTTGACGGTACGATCGGCAAATATAAATATCATTTTGATTCCAAAATATATGAGAACCGTGTGTTTGACTCCAAGGGGATTGCGGATCCCAAGGTGGAGATCCAGTTCGGTCCCAACATCAAGGACTGGCCTGCCATGACAGAGCTTCCGGAGAATCTCCTCTTGCAGGTGGTGTCCGAGATCCACGATCCGGTGACCACAACCGATGAGCTGATCCCCTCCGGGGAGACGTCGTCCTACCGCTCCAACCCTCTGGGACTTGCGGAGTTTACGCTCTCCCGAAAGGATCCCGCCTACGTGGGACTCGCAAAAGAAATCCAAAGAGCGCAGAAGGCCGTGATGGAGGGAAGATGCCCGCTTGAGGAAAAACCGGAGCTAAAGCCCGTGATGGAAGTGATCGGAAAATCCTTTCCGGAGGCGGGAGAAGGGAACATGGGTTTTGGATCCACCATCTTTGCGGTAAAGCCCGGCGACGGTTCCGCAAGAGAGCAGGCAGCTTCCTGCCAGAAGGTGCTGGGAGGCTGGGCCAACATTGCCAACGAATATGCCACCAAGAGATACCGTTCCAACCTGATTAACTGGGGCATGCTTCCCTTCCTGATCGCCCCGGGAGAGCTTCCCTTCAGGAACAGAGACTACCTGTTCTTCCCCGGCATCCGCAGGGCGGTTGAGGAGAAGGCGGAGGAGATCGCAGGCTATCTGGTAGGAGAGTCCTCCCTCACGGAATTCACGGTAAAGCTGGGCGAGCTTACGGACGAGGAGAGAAAGATTATTCTGGACGGCTGCCTGATCAACTACAACCGGGTAAAGTAATGTAACGGCCGGCACTTTTTCTGCAATGAAATTTCCGGACTGCGGCTAAAGATTTTCTCACAGTTTCCGATATATAGTTTACAGGGAGGACGGCATGGCCAGCCGGTTGTCCCTGATACTTAATCACAGTTTAGCCACGGATGGCATATACAGGCGTGTTTTGCGCACTCCTTATGTGCCGTCCGTTTTTGCTTTTCCGTGCACGAAAATGATATCAGGAGAACAGGTTAAGCGGAAAGGGAGGTTAAATGCGAATTGATTCCAGCAGCATAGGAATGGAATCTCAAAGAACCTATTCTTTAAGGGCGGCAAGCGGGACGAGAACCATTGTCTCAGGCCGGATGCAGAGTCTTGCGGGCGGAGCCGGAGGCCTTTTGGGAAATCCGGCACAGCCTGAGAAGGAAGCGGAAGGGTTTGAAGGGCAAGGGGAGAGCTCTGAGCAGTATATGGAGAGAGTTTTTGAACAGATGCGCTCCAAGCAGAATCTGCGCACACAGAATACGAGAACCACGGACGCACTGGAGATGAAAAAGCAGCTTGCCAGCATCCGTCAACAGTGCCTTGACTATTTGATGGACCTGCTCTTTTATCCGGTCCGTATGAAAGACATGTCCTCCTATTCCGGGTGGAGCCAGCCTTTGTATTCTTATTCCGAGAGCACGCAGTATTATGCCCTCAGCAGGCAGACCTACTATGAGGAGCGGGAGAACACGGCGTTCCAGACCCAGGGAACGGTAAAATGTGCGGATGGAAGAGAGATCAGCTTTGACCTGAATCTTTCCATGAGCCGCAGCTTTCAGACGTATTATGAGGAGAACTATCAGGCGGTTCACAGGACAAAGACCGCGGCCATGTGTGATCCTCTGGTGATCAATCTGGATGGGAATATTGCAGAACTTTCTGACCAGACCTTCTTTTTTGACATTGACGGCGACGGAAAGAAGGATGAGATCAACAGGCTTGCGCCGAAAAGCGGTTATCTTGCCCTGGACAAAAACGGCGACGGCGTGATCAACGACGGGACGGAGCTGTTCGGCACGAAGTCGGGAAACGGGTTTGCGGATCTTGCCGCCTATGATACGGACGGGAACGGTTTTATTGACGAGGGGGATGAGATTTTTAACAAGCTGAAAATCTGGATAACAGATGAAAATGGGCATCAGCAGCTGGTGTCCCTTGCAGACAAAGGCGTCGGGGCCATCTGCCTGCAGAATATAGCCACGGATTTTGACCTCACGGGGCAGGACGGAAGCGCAAAAGGAAGAATCCGCAATACGGGAATCTTCCTGTATGAAAACGGCGCAGTGGGAAGCGTCCAGCACGTGGACGTGGCCAAATATAATCAGGCTGTCTAGCCCGGTCCTGCGAAAAAGGTACAAAGCATCTAGTATAAACGGCCTGCGCTCTTGCATAGGATATGTAAGAGGTGGCGTATGAATAAACTTAAAGTCTTCAAAAATGTCTTCGGTAAAAGAACCGAATCAGGATTTTCAGTCAAAAATCTTGGTACGGTTCTTTTGTTATTGCTTCTGGTGCCCTACATCATAACCTCCCTGTTCGGAAATGCCAGCGGCGGAAATACCGTGCAGGAAAAAGAACGGATGCTGGAGGAACAGCTGCGGGAGGGCGGCCTTTTTGTGATCAATCAGACGGCCCTTGGCAGGGAGGAAATTCCTCTGGAGATTTATGTGGCGGACGTACTTGCCAGAACCATGGAACCGGGATATGAGGCGGAGGCGCTCAAGGCCCAGGCTGTTCTGATCCGGACGAATCTGGTGCCGGAGGGGGATGAGGACATTGCGGTGGCGGATGAGGAATACGGAAATGGCGGCGTACGCGCCGAATGCCTGCGGGCGGTTTCCGAGACCAGAGGCATTTATCTGGAATATGAAGGGAAACCGGTTTACGGCGCTTACTTTCTTGTGAGCAACGGAAATACCAGAGAGGCCGGGGAGGTTCTGGGAACCGGGACATATCCCTATCTGACACAGGTATCCTGTGAAAAAGATTATCTGTCGGATCAGTATCTTCACAGAGTGGAATATTCCCTGGAAGAGTTTGAAAAAATATGGGAGAGGACAGGAGAAAAAAGTGATGCGGAAATAGAGAAGGCTCTGGGGGAGGAAGAGAGAGAGGAGATGGCGGGAATGATTGTCCTAAGAGACAGTGCGGGCTATGGCCGCTATCTGCGGTATGGAGAAAAGTGGGTATCCTGCGAGGAGCTCAGGTACGCTCTTTGCCTCCCCTCATCTGATTTCGAGATAAAAAGCGATGCGGGCAGGCTTATCTTTACGGTCAAGGGAAGCGGCCACGGGCTGGGAATGAGCCAGTTTGGAGCAAATGAGTTGGCGCTGGAGGGATGGGATTATGGAAAGATCCTGAATTATTTTTTTCAGGGCGTTTCCTTTACCAAAATGGAGTAGGAAGAATATCCAATCTTTTGAATAAAGTAGCAAAAAAGGGCAAAACTATCCGTAAGAAGAATGATTTCAGGATAGATAGAAAAAGATTGGAGAGATAGAAAATGAGAAGAACAGTGAGAAGAAAAACCTTTGCAAAGGAACGCATTATCATGGCGGCCTCCTCGGTGATCGTACTGGGAGCCCTTACCGCAACAGGCATCTGGCTGCGCAATGACAAAAGCTCCAAAGAGGACGGCTATATCGTGGATTTAAGCGAAATAGAAAATGATACGGCCGGCGGAACCGTTGGGACACAGGCTCTGAAAACAGCGGAGAATGCGGCGGCGGGAAACCATCTCGGCGATGATCTCGACTATGACCCTTATTTCCAGGAGACAAACTCCGGCAACGTGGAGAATCCGGATGTGTCCGAGAGTGAGAGTATGTCGGCTGCCGGAAGTAAAACCGACGAAAAAACCGCAGAGGAAAACGCAGAGGAAACCACGGACAGCAGTGTGGCCAGACAAAAACCGGATGCGGACAAGGAGAAACCGGGTACGGATCCATCCGGCTCCGGACAGGAGAGCCCTGCCCCTTCGGCTGAGGGCGGCACGGAAGGCACCCCTGCGATCGCAACGGCCATGCAGCCGGTCCTTTCCTTCGGGGAGGACGATCCGCTTGTGTGGCCCGTAGTGGGAAATGTCCTGGTAAATTACAGCATGGATAAGACGGTTTATTTCCCGACACTTGACCAGTATAAATACAACCCGGCAATCGTGATACAGGCGAATGAGGGCGACATGATTACGGCAGCGGCCTCCGGCAAAGTGATATCCGTGTTTGAGGATCCGCAGATCGGAAAGGGCGTCACCATGGAGCTGGGAAACGGTTATGAGATCACCTACGGCCAGCTTGAGGGAATCCTTGTTTCCGAAGGAAGCTACGTGGCCATGGGGGACATGATCGCACAGGTTGCGGCGCCCACCAAGTATTACAGCGTGGAGGGAACCAACGTGTATTTTAAACTGACCAGGGACGGCGAACCAATCAATCCCATGACAAGGCTTGGCAATTAGCCCAAGGCCGTCGGAAAGGCAAAGAGAGATGTATATTATCGGTGGAAAGATCGTGACGATGGAAGGGGACGTCTGGGAAAACGGCTATATCTGTATTGAGAATGGAAAAATTAGGGAACTGGGGCCTGTTGAGGGAAAGGCCCCGGTTCCTGCTCTGGTTGAGAAATTTTCTTCCGGAAAGAACGAGGTGATCGATGCGTCCGGATGCATCGTGATGCCGGGCCTGATCGAAGCGCACTGCCACATGGGAATCACGGAGGAAAAAAAGGGAATGGAGGGGGACGACTGCAATGAGACGGTAGAGCCCATCACCCCCTATCTTCGGGCGGTTGATGCGGTCAATCCCATGGATGCGGCTTTTGATGATGCGGTCCGCGCAGGTATTACCTCCGCCATGATCGGTCCCGGAAGTTCTAACGTGGTAGGGGGAAGCTTTGTCTTTGTCAAAACGCATGGAAGGAGTATTGACCGTCTGATCGTCAAGAACCCTGCGGCCATGAAGGTCGCATTCGGAGAAAATCCAAAGGTTAATTACAGCGGCCAGGGCAAATCGCCCTCCACGAGGATGGCCATTGCCGCCATGCTGCGGCAGGAGCTGTTTCAGGCTCGCCAGTACGAGCAGAAGAGAAGGGCGGGAATGAAAACCGAGGACAGGGATTTCCGGTATGAGTGCTGGCTTCCGGTTCTTGCGGGCGAGATACCGCTGAAGGCCCATGTGCACCGGGCGGACGATATTTTTACCGCCATACGGATTGCGGAGGAATTCCAGCTGGATATGACGCTGGATCACTGCAGTGAGGGACATTTGATTGCGAGAGAGGTGGCAGCGTCCGGTTTTCCGGCAATCGTGGGGCCGGATCTTGCCAGCAGAAATAAGATAGAGGTGCAGAACATGGCGTTTAAGACCGTGGGGATTCTGAACAGGAAGGGCGTGAAGACGGCCATTACCACAGACCATCCGGTGAGTCTGATCCAATCCCTTCCCATTTGTGCCGGCCTTGCGGTAAAAGCGGGAATGAAGGAGGAAGAAGCGCTTAAGTCCATCACCATTTATCCCGCACAGATCTGCAGGGTCAGCGACAGAGTGGGGAGCCTGCGGGCGGGAAAGGATGCGGATATTTCCATATTTGACGGAAATCCGCTGGAGGTCTCCACAAAGGCTCTGTGCGTGCTGATCGATGGAGAGGTTGCCTACTGTGATGAGAATTTTGGGGGTTATCAGCCGTGAAGGCAGCACTTTTTGCAATACCGGAGGCAGGTTATCCCCTTTCGGAATGAAGAGAGCAGTTGTAAAATTATTTATTATCAGGAAGGGTGAGGAAGCGTATGAAAATAGTAGTTTTGGCAGGGGGAATCAGCACGGAGAGGGACGTGTCCTTAAGCTCGGGAGCCATGATATACAGGGCTCTGAAAAAGAGGGGACATCAGGTAATTCTGCTGGATGTGTATCTAGGATATGAAGAGGAGGATTCGGACCGGCTTTTTGAGAAGGATGAGGATTGGGCGAAGGAGATCAGCAGCGTGTCGGAGACGAATCCGGATATCGAACAGATCAAGGCGTTGCGGGCGGACGGAGACAAAAATTTCTTTGGCCCGGGCGTTATCCCTCTTTGTCAGACGGCGGATGTCGTGTTCCTTGCGCTCCACGGGGAAAACGGGGAGAACGGAAAGATTCAGGCCTGCTTTGACCTGATGGGAATTACCTACACGGGCACGGATTATGTGAGCTCCGCCCTCTGCATGGATAAGGAGCTGTCAAAGGAAATTTTTGCCTGCCACGGGATTCCCACCCCGGAGAGCTTTAGCCTGAAAAAGGGAGAGCGGGAAAGGAACCCCGCTTCCTTTCCCTGCATCGTGAAGGCCTGCTGCGGAGGCTCCAGCGTGGGAGTGAGCATAGCCTTTAAGCAGGAGGATTATCCGAAGGCTCTGGCCGAGGCCTTTGCCTATGACGACAGGGTGATTGTGGAACAGTACATAAAGGGACGGGAGTTTTCCGTGGGCGTGATCGACGGAAAGGCCCTTCCGGTTATTGAGATTGCGCCTTTACGGGGATTTTATGATTATAAAAACAAATATCAGGCAGGTTCCACCATTGAGACCTGCCCGGCTCAGCTTTCCGAGGAAAAAACCAGAGAAATGCAGGGCTATGCGGAGAAAGCTTTTCAGGCACTGCGCCTTAAGAATTATGCCAGAATGGATTTTATGATGGGACAGGAGGGAGACATCTACTGCCTGGAAGCGAATACGCTGCCCGGAATGACCCCAACCTCGCTCCTTCCCCAGGAGGCGGCTGCCATTGGGATGGATTTTGAAGAGCTGTGTGAGAAGATTCTGCAAACGGCAGTGAGATAGAGGTGCGAAAATGAAAAATATGACTCTTGAAAACATTGCGGCCGCCTGCGGGGGAAGCTTGTACATGGAGCAGGCCGGCCTGTCTGCGGCCTGTCATAAAGCTTCCGGCGACAGCGCCGGGGGCGGAGGGCTTTCCGGGACGCAGAGGGAGGCTTCCTGTGTGGTGATTGATTCCAGAAAGCTGGAGCCTGGCGGGGTTTTTGTGGCTGCAAGGGGAGAGCGTGTGGACGGACATGACTTTATCCCTCAGGCTGCGGAAAAAGGGGCACTTGGAATTGTATGTGAAAAGCCTCCCAAAGGCGGCGAGGCGCCTTATATCCTTGTGGACGATTCTTTTAAGGCGCTGCGGGATATTGCGGAGTATTACAGAAGACAGCTGACTATCCCGGTGATCGGGATTACCGGCAGCGTGGGAAAGACCAGTACCAAGGAAATGATAGCCGGAGTTCTCTCACAGGGCTTCCAGACCCTTAAGACAGAAGGGAATTTTAATAATGAGATCGGACTTCCTCTGACGGTGCTTCGAATCCGGCCGGAGCATGAGGCGGCGGTGGTGGAGATGGGGATCAGCGATTTCGGGGAAATGCACCGCTTAAGCAGGATTGCGCATCCGGACATCTGCGTTATGACCAATATCGGACAGTGCCATCTGGAAAACCTGGGCAGCAGGGAGGGAATCCTCAGAGCGAAATCCGAGATCTTTGATTTTATGAACCCGGATGGACATATCTTTGTGAACGGGGATGACGATATGCTCCTTACCGTAAAGGCAAGAGGGAAAAACAGACCGGTGCGCTTCGGGATGGATCCTGCAAATGACGTGTATGCCTCTGGTGTGGAGAATCGGGGACTGTTGGGTTCCCGGGCGGTGATCCACATGGATACCTGGGCCTTCCCGGTGGATATTCCCCTTCCCGGCGCCCATATGGTGTACAATGCGCTTGCGGCGGCGGCGGTGGGGAAGTGCCTGGGCCTTACAAGAGAACAGATCCGCAGCGGAATTGCGAAAGTGGCGGCTGTAAACGGCAGGAGCCATGTGATTTCCCTTCCCTCCTACACGGTAATTGACGACTGCTATAATGCAAATCCGGTATCCATGAGGGCGGCCCTGGATCTGCTTTCCACGGCGTTTTCCCGGAAGGCGGCTATCCTCGGGGATATGTTCGAGCTGGGAGAGAAGGAGAGAGAAATGCACGGCGGAATCGGCGCCTATGCGGTAGATAAGGCAATTGACGTGATCGTCTGTGTGGGAGAGCTGTCCCGGTCCATGTACGAGGAGGCGTGCCGCAGGCGTGGAAACGAAGCCGGGATCTACTGGTTCGGGACCAGAGACGAGATGCTCGGAAAGCTTCCCGGCATACTCAGGCAGGGAGACAGCGTGTTGGTGAAGGCTTCCCACGGGATGCGGTTCGAGAGGGTGGTGGAGCTTCTTCAGAACGGATTTCGGTAAACAGGATAAAGTCAGACAGAGAAAAAGCAGGTCATCCGCCTGCTTCTTCTTTTAGCTTCGCATAGGTCTCCATTATGATATTTTTGGTGTAAGCTCCCGGCTTTTTCTGGTCGGGTTTGGGGAGATCCTTTACATAAATGGGCTTTCCGTATTCCAGAATCACGTGCGTCTTTTTGATTCTCGGCAGATGGTCCTCGAAGATATCCCCGGAATTGTAGATGGTCATGGGGATGATGGGACAGCCTGTCTTTGAGGCGATCTTGAAGCTTCCTTCATGAAAATCCATAAAAGTGTGGTTTTCCCTGTTTCTGGTTCCCTCCGGGAAAATACAGATGGAGATGCCGGAGTTAACCTTGTCGATGGCTTCCAGAATGATCTTCAGCCCCTGCTTGACATCGTTCCGGTCAAGGAAAAGGCAGTGGAGGTTCCGCATCCAGGAAACCAGAAGGGGCCATTTGAGCATTTCCTTTTTGGCGATATAGCCGGTAGGCCGGGGAACCTGGATATAGGTGATGAGAATGTCAAAATAGCTTCTGTGGTTTCCGATGTAGAGCACGGGAGTATCCTTGGGGACATTCTCATCTCCCCGGACACTGACATCTGTGCCGGCAAAAAAAAGGCACATGCGGAAGGCCCATTTCACAATGGCAAGGGAGCTTCTGGATTTGAGATCCCTGTTGTATTTTCCGATGATCCACTCAGCAATCAGAAGCGGAATGCTGCATACAAGAAAGAGTATCACAAAAAGTGCGACTAAAAGAATTCGTATCATATTTTATCGTTCTCCTGTTCTTTGATAGGTGCGGGTCCTGTAGAGCCTCGAACCACAAGGGAGGTCCGAAGGAGGATGGAGCCAATGGCTACCTGGTTCAGCAGGCAGGTCAGTGCGTAGAAGCCGCATTTCCCAAGTGCGATCCGGTCCTGGCGCAGAGTGGTCAGCGGCGGTGTGGTGTAGGAGGTCATGGGCAGATCGTCAAACCCCACGATGCTCAGATCCTCAGGGATGCGGATGCCCCGGTCGTCACATTCCGTGATGGCCGCAATGGCCCTCACATCATGGGAGAAGAGGATGGCGGTCACGCCATGGGCCAGCAGCTTTGGAATGTATTTTCTTGTGGATTCCGCCACGTAATATTCCAGGCCGATACAGTCTTCGTCCACCTCGAGCCCGTATTTGTAAAGAGCGTTGAGATAGGCGTTGTAGCGGGCTTTCAGAATATAGGAATCCAGGGGGCCGGAGATTAGTCCGATCTTCTTGTGCCCCAGCTTCATCAGGTGCTTGACGGCAAGCTCAAAGCCCTCCTGGTTGTCGCATCCCACCGAGGCGATATAAGGATTGTCCCTGATATAATTATCGTACAGGACGGCGGGGATTTTGGAGATACGAAATTCCTGCATCCAGGGATCCAGAAGAGAGAAACCAAGGATAAAGGAGGCCTGGTAGCCTTGCTGCATCATAAAAACGCTGTAGGGGGTCAGCTTCTGAAAGCTGATGGTTACCGGAACAATATCCACGCTCCACCCTTCCGGCTCGGCCATCTGCTTAAAGCCCAGAATAATGTCGTGTCCGAACTGATTGGGCGTATCATAGTCCATGTTTTCAATCAGAATGCAAAGCTTTTTTTGCTTTTTCTGCTGCCGTTTATTTACGTAGCCCAGTTCTACCGCAGTGTACAGGATCTTCTTGCGCATTTCGTCGCTTACGTCTGTGGCGTTGTTGAGAGCTTTGGAAACCGTGCCTTTGGAGATTCCCAGCTTTGCCGCAATATCATTGATTGTAACCATATTGCCGTCTCCCTAAGTTTTTCCATCTGTGCGGCTGCGATTCACGGCAGCCCATCCCGCAAAATTCGCAAAACCTGCCAGCAAGCTGTCAGCTGCGGCAAAAGAGCCGCTTGCGTTTTGCTCATTTGGGGTTGGCTGCCTGATTCAGGCGGTTTCCGGAAGAAAATATATGCTTACATGCAAGCATGACGCATCTATCTTCTTCCGGAAACCGCCGTGAATCGCAGCCGTACAGGTGGAAATTTTGTTAAAGATTACAAGAACACACGCTGCAATTAAAACGATTATAACAAAGCGGAATTCAAAAAACAAGCTTGCTATCGAAACTTTACGATACTTTTTGGGACAAACGGAGGAAAAGAGTGGAAAAACAGATTGAGTCACAAATGCGGGAAACGAAACAAAGAGAAAAATAGTTTCGAAACTCTTCTCTTCTGATGTTTCGAAAAGGTATACATAATGCACAATAATTAAATGATTATGCCGAAAATAATGAAAACGTGCACAAATGTAATACTTGACTGACAATAATGGATGTGTTAATCTTTCTTTAACAAAACTTAACGAAACTTTTATAAATCTAAAGGAGGAGACAAGAAATGAAAAAGAAACTGGCAGCATTATTATTGGCAGCAATGACCATCACTGCCGTAGCGGGATGCGGAAAGGGCGGAGATTCTTCCGGAAGCTCCCAGGGTGCGGCATCCGGAGACGGCGGCGCAAAAACGGAAGAAGAAGCGCCCGCGGACAATGCGGCGGCGGACGAAGGCGCAGCGACCGGCGAGGTTCAGGATATCGCCCTGAAGGTATGGTGCCCTCAGAACCAGGTGGACAGCGGGATCATGGAACAGCAGCAGGCGGCATTTGCGGCGGAGCATCCCGAGTATAACATTACGTGGACCACGGAGATCGTGGGAGAAGACAAGTGTCAGGAATCCGTGCTCAAGGACGTGGGAGCGGCAGCCGACGTATTCCTGTTTGCAAGTGACCAGCTGCCATCTCTGGTAGAGGCGGGAGCCATCGCAAGACTGGGCGGAGCTACCGAGGAGATGGTAAACAGCACGATTGCGGAAGCCGTTGTGGCAACGGCAAAAGTGGATGACGCACTCTATGCGATTCCCTTTACACACAATACATTTTTCATGTTCTATGACAAGACAATCCTTGACGAAGCGGACGTTACATCCCTGGAGAAGATCATGGCTAAGGAGACGGCTGACAACGTTTATAATTTTTACTTTGAATCCGCAGGCGGCTGGAAGCTGGGATGCTATTATTACGGTGCGGGCCTGAGCATCTTCGGACCCGACGGAAGCGATGTGGCAGCAGGCGTTGACTGGAACAGCGAAAAGGGCGTTGCGGTAACTAACTATCTGATTGACCTGATCAACAACCCCAAGTGTGCCTATGACGGCGAGATCTCCGTGTCCGAGCTGGCAGGCGACCACAGAATCGGCGCATGGTTCGACGGTTCCTGGAACTATGATCTGTATAAGGGAATTCTTGGCGACGATCTGGGAATGGCAATTATTCCCACCTTCAATCCTGACGGAAACGACTACCAGCTTCTTGGCTTCTACGGTTCCAAGTGCATCGGCGTGAACGCAAAATCCGCTAACATGGCGGCTGCGGTAGCGTTTGCGGCATTCCTTGGAAATGAGGAGAACCAGCTTCTGCGCTATGAGCTGTCCGCACAGATTCCTGCGAACATTGCGGCAGGCGAGAGCGAGGCGGTGAAAGCGGATCCTCTTGCAACCGTTATCGTGGAGGAGGCCAACAAGGCCAGCGTGGCACAGCCTGCAAACGCCGAGTTCAGCGCAAGGTACTGGACCTATGCGAATGCGATTCCCACGGAAATCAGAAGCAAAGAGATTACGAAGGATAACGTGCAGGAAAAACTGGATGCCTTTGTGGAAGCAATGACAAAATAATGCATGCCGGGGAGGTTTCATATGGGAATCTTTAAGAAAAAAATCCAGCCTGTTTACTCGAAACCCGGCGATGCCAGCGTTTCACAGGCGTTTAAGAACGGCAATGCCATGACCAAGCTGTCCTTCTTCGTTTTCGGTCTTGGCAATATAGCGAACAGACAGATCGTCAGGGGTCTTATCTTCCTGGCAATTGAAATCGCTTATTTCATTTATCTTGTTTCCTTTGGTATCGGCGCCCTGGGTGATTTTATCACCCTGGGCACCGTGGAACAGGGACAGGTATACAACGAGGCTCTTGGAATTTACGAATATTCGGCAGGCGATGATTCCATGCTCTGCCTTCTGTACGGAGTGATCACTCTTGTGCTCACGGCAGCGGCCGTCTTTGTGGGATGCATGTCGGGAAAGAGTGCATACTGTACGCAGTTCCGTAAGGAAAAGGGGATGAGCATTCCTTCCTTTAAGGACGATATCCGCTCGCTCACGGAGGAAAACCTGCATGCTTTTCTTCTGGCATTCCCCATATTCGGAATTCTCTGCTTCACCATCGTGCCTCTGATCTTCATGATCCTCATAGCCTTTACCAGCTATGACCATGAGCATCAGCCGCCCGGAAATCTTTTTACCTGGGTGGGACTTGAAAACTTTAAATCCATGTTCTCTCAGGGGAGCAAGCTGGCCGCTACTTTCTGGCCCGTGCTTTCCTGGACGCTGATCTGGGCCGTGGTGGCTACCGTCACCTGCTATATTCTGGGGCTTTTGCTCGCACTTCTGATCAACCGCAAGGGAACGAGGGCAAAGGGCTTCTGGAGATTCATGTTTGTGCTTTCCGTGGCGGTTCCCCAGTTTGTGACGCTGCTGAGCATGAGGACCATCTTCAATGCAAACGGTCCGGTGAACGTGCTGTTTCGTGAGTTCGGCATGATCGGCGCGACGGAGTCCATACCGTTTTTTACCAATCCGCTCTATGCGAAGATCACCATCATCTGCATCAACATCTGGATTGGCGTGCCCTTTACCATGCTCTCCACAACCGGTATTCTTCAGAACATACCGGGGGAGCTCTATGAGGCGGCGAAGATCGACGGCGCCAGCGCACCCACGATCTTTCGGAAGATCACCCTTCCTTATATGCTGTTTGTAATGACGCCCAATCTGATCACATCCTTTACGGGAAATATTAATAACTTCAACGTGATCTTCCTGCTTTCCGGCGGCGGTCCGGATTCTCTGGACTACTACTATGCGGGAAAAACGGATCTGCTGGTTACCTGGCTGTACCGTCTGACAATCACGCAGAAGGATTACAACCTGGGTGCGGTTATCGGTATTCTGGTGTTCATTATCCTTGCAACTGTGTCACTGTTAACCTATCGCCGTACAGGATCTTATAAAGATGAGGGGGCATTCCAATAATGAGAGCAAAAAGAATTATAACAGACACGGCCTGTCATATTCTGCTGGCCATCCTGAGTTTTATCTGGGTATTGCCGATCTTTTATGTGGTGCTGACCTCCTTCCGGGAGGAGAGCGGATCCTATAAGAGCTACATATGGCCGAGAGGTTTTACTCTGGACAATTATATTAATCTGTTTCATGGGAATAATAATGTTAACTTTTCCAGATGGTTTATGAATACGCTGATCATAGCGATATTCAGTACGCTGCTCTCCGCATTCTTCGTGCTGTGCGTTTCCTACGTAATGAGCAGACTGCGCTTTAAGATGCGCAAGACCTTCATGAATATTGCACTGGTTCTGGGTATGTTCCCGGGCTTCATGTCCATGATCGCGGTTTACTATATCCTCAAGGGACTCGGGCTTTTGGAGACGGGCGTTTTGAAGCAGGTGGCTCTTGTGCTGGTGTATTCCGGAGGAGCGGGACTTGGCTTTTACATGGCGAAGGGATTCTTTGACACCATCCCCAAAACTATTGACGAGGCGGCCTATATTGACGGGGCCACCAAGTGGGACACCTTTGTGAAGATTACGGTTCCGCTGTCAAAGCCGATCATTACTTACACGCTGATCACGGCGTTCATGGGGCCCTGGGTGGATTATATCTTTGCCAAGGTTATCATGGGAAATGAGACGCCCTATTATACCATTGCCATTGGTCTGTGGACCATGCTGGAACAGGAATATGTAGAATATTATTACACGCAGTTCTATGCCGGATGCGTTATCATATCGATCCCCATAGCGATTCTCTTCCTTCTGACGCAGAAGTGCTATGTGGAAGGCGTATCGGGAGCTGTAAAAGGTTAAGGAAGCTTAAGAGGGGGCGGCCGCAGGATGTCTTTGTGGCCGCCCTTTTTGAAAGGATAGGGTTTATGACTGACAGAGAATTCACCAATATAAAACTGGATGAGAGATTCCGGTATGACGGAAAGGACCTCGGGGCAGTCTGTGAGGAAGATAGGACGACATTCAAGGTGTGGAGCCCTGCGGCAGAGAGGATCGTGCTGCGGCTTTACCGGGAGGATAAAGGCGCACACTGCATGGAGAGGGAGATGATATGCGGGGAAAAGGGTGTCTGGGAGCTGGCCTTTGAGAGGAGTCTTCATGGGACGTATTATGATTATCTTGTCCGGATTGACGGCGCGGATACCGTGACGGCGGATCCCTATGCGAGAGCCTGCGGCTGCAACGGGGCAAGGAGCATGGTGGTGGATCTGCGCCTCACGGATCCGGAAGGGTTTGAGCGGGACTGCGCTCCGAAAGCGCAGGAGGAGCAGATCATCTATGAGCTTCACATTAAGGATTTTTCTTATGACAGGGACGGCGGTGTGCCGGAGGCTTACCGGGGGAAATATAAGGCCTTTACGGTGAAAAATACAGGGAAGGATTATCCCACCTGTATGGAATATCTCAAAAGCCTTGGCGTTACCCATGTGCATCTTCTGCCCTTCTTTGACTATGGTTCCGTGGATGAGGCCGGGGATGAGCGGCAGTATAACTGGGGCTATGATCCGCTTAACTTCAATGTGCCGGAGGGATCCTACGCAACGGATGCGAAGGATGGGACCGTGCGCATCAGGGAATGCAAGGAAATGATCCGGGCTTTTCACGAAAACGGATTACGCGTGATCATGGATGTGGTGTATAATCATACGTATCAGGAGGACTCCTGGCTGCAGAGAGTCATGCCCGGGTATTATTACCGTTATCATGAGGACGGAAGGCTTTCGGACGGCTCCGCCTGCGGAAATGACATTGCGGCAGGCAGGGCCATGGTGGATAATTATATTGCGGATTCCGTCATGTACTGGGCAAAGGAATACCACATAGACGGATTCCGGTTCGATCTGATGGGGCTTCTGACGGTGGAGCTGATGAACCGGATCCGCAGGGAGCTTGACCAGGAGTTTGGCCTGGGAGAGAAGCTTCTCTACGGCGAGCCGTGGAGAGCGGATTCATCCCCCATGGAGCGGGGAACCAGGGCGGCCCTCAAGGAGAATACCAGATGCCTGGACGAGGGAATCGGGATATTCAGCGACGATACCAGGGATGCGATAAAAGGTCATGTTTTTGAGGAGAAGGAACCCGGGTTTGTCAATGGCGGCAGTGATCTGGAGCCGCTGATTCTTCATGCCGTGACGGGCTGGCGGGACGGCGGGGCGGACTTCTGCCCCTTAAGCTGCAGTCAGATTATCAATTACGTTTCCGCCCACGACAACTTCACCCTCTGGGATAAGCTGGTGCTTTCCATGCACGGGAAGGATCCCGACTTTACCAGGCGTTATGAGGATGTGCTTGCGGCCAACAGGCTTGCGGCCTTTATCTATTTTACCTGCCAGGGAAATCTGTTCATGCAGGCCGGGGAGGAATTCGGGCGGACCAAGCTGGGAGAGGAAAACAGCTATTGCTCCAGGCCGGAGATCAATATGCTCCGCTGGCATCAGACGGTTGAATTCGGCGATCTTGTGGAATACTACAGAGGCCTGATCCGGCTGCGGAAGAAGCTGCCGGGCCTGTGCGACAAGTCTCCCGGGGCGGAGATGCGCATCACCGCAAAGAGCATTCACCGGGACGGCGTGGTCTCCTTCCGGGTAAACAACAGGGCTTTGGGGCATGAAAGCTGGGAGGAGCTGCTGATTGTCTACAATGCGTCCCCTGACGATTACCGGATGCGGGTTCCGGAGGGAAGCTGGGAGGTTCTGGCCGACGGGAAAGCGGCGGACTGCCGCCGAATGATTGAGGAAGGGGTGCGGGAAGTGCCGGTTGAGGGCAGAAGCGGGATGCTGCTTGCGAGATAGATGGTGAGTGAGGAGCCTTTTGCGGTCGATTCCGGCGTCTGCGGGCTGTGCGGCTGATGGCTTTGGTATTGGGACTGATGCTGCAAATCAGATTTCACTAATGAAATGCTACAGGTTTACGGGGAATGGACGGGGCGGCGTTAAGCGGCATCCATGCCGCTAACGCCTGAAACCGCCGTCCATGGCGGTTTCACCCTGGCAGTGTGGCATTTCATAAGTGAAATGACTGATTTTTCGCAACACCCCCAATGCCCAAAGCCATCAGCCGCACAGCCCGCAGACGCCGGAACCGACCGCCATAAGCTCCGTTTGCGCTACATTGTAGTAATTGCGAAACTTGTAAATTTGCGGAATATTCAGCCAGTATTTTCTGCGAAAAGCCTTATTCGCCATGAAGTCAAGACCATAAAAGGCAGGAGAGCCTTTGCTCGACTGACTTTTGTCTTACTGGACTTGACGGAATGCTTGGCGAAACAGGATTTGAGAAGAATATACTGGCTGAATATTCTCGCAACTTACTGTTTCGCAATCACCTAATGTTACATTGATCAGAAAGGAGTCAACAATTACTGATGAAATTTCTATACGGAAAACAGGACTGGAAAACCCTTGAAAGGGGAGAGGAGAACTGCTATCTGATGACCAACGGTCTCGGGGGTTTTTCCTCCCTGACCATGACGGGTTCCTGCTCAAGGGGCGATCATGCGGTGCTCATGGCCTGCATCCAGCCGCCAAACCACAGATACAACATGATCCACAGGCTGGAAGAGCGGCTGTGCCTTGGAGGGGAGCGGATCCACATATCCAGTCAGAGCTTTGAGGGCGGCAGGGAGCCTGGCGAAAAGGAGGATGGATGGCGGTATCAGACAGGCTTTTCCTTTGAGGATTATCCGCAGTGGACTTATCTGGTAAAGGGCGTTGAGGTTGTCAAAAATATTGTTCTTGCCGTGGGGGAAAATACGGTGGGAATCTCCTATGAGATTCACAACCGCAGTGCGCAGGCGGTGAGCCTGGAGGTTCTGCCTTATCTGCAGTTTGCGCCAAAGGGTCTTTCGCCTGCGCCGGATCAGGATTTTTCCATGGAAAAGGGCGTGATCCGTTCCCGGGGACTGTCGCTCTACTTTGAGACCAATGGAGAAGTCCGGGAGATCTTTGGGGAATCCCCAGAGGAAGCTTCCCGGGAAAAGTGCCCGGAATTTCATGACGATCTGTATTACGCCTATGATGCCTGTGACGGAAGGGCAGAGAGGGGCGCAGCCGTGGTCAATCATCAGATTTCTTTTTCCGTTTTGCCTGGAGAGAGCGGAAAGCTGTGTATGGTCTACGGGATGAAGCAGGAGCTTCCTTCCGTGGACGACATCATCCGGGGTGTGGTGCGTGACCGGAAGTCTCTTGGAGAGAAGGCGGGCTTTGCGGATGAGACGGCCAGGGCGCTTGCCCTTGCGGCCAGCCAGTTTGTCTCCCAGAGAGCTTCCACGAAGGGTAAGACCATCCTGGCGGGCTTTCCCTTTTTTGAGGACTGGGGCCGGGATACCATGATCGCCCTTCCGGGGTGCTGCCTCGCCACAAGGCAGTACGAGGCGGCAAGGAGCATCCTTCGTACCTTTATGGCCTACTGCAAAAAGGGCCTCATGCCCAACCTTTTCCCGGAAGGGGGAAGGGAGCCGGGCTACAACACGGTGGATGCGGCGCTTCTGTTTATCCTTGCGGTTTATGAATATTACCGGAAGAGCGGAGATAAGGAGTTCGTCAGGGAGGCGTATCCTGTCATGGAGGAAATCGTCCACTGGTACCGGGAGGGCACGGATTTCGGGATCAAAATGGATGAGGACGGCCTGATCATGGCAGGCCGGGATTACGATCAGGTGACCTGGATGGATGTGCGGGTGGGAGAGATTCTTCCCACGCCCCGCCATGGGAAGCCGGTGGAGATCAATGCCTACTGGTACAATGCCCTGCGGATCATGCAGGAGCTGTCCGCGTTGGTTGATGTCTGCAGAGAAAAGCCCTGGGGAAAGGATCTTTTTGAGGACGGAAGGGATTACGGACAGCTGGCGGATCAGGTGAAGGAGAGCTTTAATGAAAAATTCTGGAATGAGCAAGCGGGCTGCCTTAAGGACGTGATCTCCGGGACAAAGGCTGACCTGCAGATTCGCTGCAACCAGATCTGGGCGGTGTCGCAGCCCTTTTCCATCCTGCCGCCGGAGAGGGAAAAAATGGTGGTGGATGCTGTGTTTTGCAAGCTCTATACGCCTGTGGGCCTGCGGACCCTGGATCCTTTAGATAAGGAATTTCATCCCAGCTATGGCGGGCCCCAGCTGGAGAGGGATCTGGCCTATCATCAGGGAACCGTATGGGTCTTTCCCCTTGGCGGGTATTATCTGGCCGACCTCAAGGTTCATGGTTACTCGCAAGAGGCGAAGGAGCGGGTGAGAAGACAGCTCTCGCAAATTACGGCGGCTCTTCGGGAGGGCTGTATCGGACAGCTGCCGGAAATCTATGACGGAGAAAATCCTACCTCATCCCGTGGCTGCTTTGCCCAGGCCTGGAGCGTGGGGGAGATTCTGCGGGTGTATGATGCGATTCGATCATAGAAACATGGCAAACAGGAGGATGCGCAGGCTGTATCCTCCTGTTTGCGGCTGCGGGGTGCGGGAAAATATCTGCCGGACAATCGAAGAGCAGTATAATAAGCACGATTACCTGTTGCGGGAAGAAGGTGTTGATAAGCAGTGACTGAGAAATTAGCAACTGCTATATGATATTAGCTGGAAATGTGAGCGAGTTCTAATTGTTCCCGCAATTCATCCATAGTTGTATCTAACTCAATATCTGCCAAAGGTGTGAGTTTTTTTGCTAATAGAAAAGTCTGATTATGAAAGGAAAAGATTTTGGTGTAAAGTTCTTTTATGATGTGCATTCCGATCAGGTTAACCTTACTTAAATCAAAAGAGATCCGTATATTAAAGTCGCCAATTTTTACCCCGTCAATTTTATAATTAATTGCTTCGTACTCGTATCGTATAAGCTTTGATTCTAATATTCTTGCCTGCATTTCTCCGTTTATAAGGGCTTTTAAAAATTCTGTCGATTTATCCGTGGATTTTAGTTGATTTTTCCAGCTGTTAATTCTTTTGATATCAATTTTTATCTGGTCGGTATTAATATCCTTGCTTTCTATCCCTTTTCCAATGCCTAATCTGATGTTGACATTAAAAAGAGCTTCCTTTTTTAATTCTTCAATTGATTTATTGCCTGGATTCAGGCTTCTGATAGAAATCAGACTATGGGAACACCCGGTATCGAATATGGCATCAGGTATATATTGGTGATTACTAAACATATCAAATTCTATAGGAAAATGAAACGATCCCCGGTCAACAGCTCCAATGATTGTATCATTCGTATTCACAATAATCCTCCTTTTCAAATGAATCATTATAGATTAGTGTTGAGTGTGGTTTTGTGAGTCTTATTTCTTTTTTGGAAATCTTATCTATAATGCCTTCAAAGGTACCGATACCCAAGCTGTTTTTTACCAGATGAACATCAGTTAGTATGATATATGTGTCAAGTATGTCGGATAATTGATTTGCGGTTACTCTCATACCTATGCTTATATCATCTACTGATAATTTTTTTTCAGTTGCTGTCATAGGGCATGCTCCTTTCAAGCTTCGCAAGCATCTATTTATATCTTTATTATTATATTATACTTTTCATAAAATATCAATTTATCTATGTACTCAATTGATTCATAAAATCATGCAAGAAAGAATTGCATTTTCCCCTCTTTTATATTATGCTGAATTCAAGTACTACAAAATAAGTACAAAGAGGAGATTAATCAGATGAAGGCAACCGATATGACGCAGACAGAGCTGGAAATCATGGAAGCGCTTTGGGCAAAGGGGGAACCGCTGTTTCTGGGAGAACTGCTGGAATATTTCAATTTCAGAACCAGGAAGGACTGGAAGAAGCAGACCATGAACACGTTTCTGTTCCGGATGCAGCAGAAATCTCTGGTGGAGGCCGTCGGAGGGGGAAGATACAAGCGATATGTGCCGCTCATCACCAGAGAGGAATACACTGCGGATGCGTCGAGAGCGTTTTTGGACAGGAATTACGGGGGCTCCTTGGCCAGGATGTTTGCGGCGCTGAGCGGAGGGGAGCAGATCGATAAAGAGGAGATCCGGGAGCTGAGGCGGAAGCTGGAGGAGTGGGAAAAGCAATGAGGCTTTATGTACATATGATACTGTGCGGGAGCACATGCACACTGCTGTATTGGATTCTGAACCGGTTTTGCCCTCGGGAGCTGCCGCTTGCATGCAGGCGCATTTTCCTGAGGGTAAATGCGGCGCTCTATCTGCTCCCTGTTCCATGGCTTGTGGCCCAGCTTAAGGGATATGCGAAGCGGATCCTGGAGATGGCGGGGATGGTCTTTCCGGAGGGAGGACATCCGGATGTCATGGAGCTGAACAATATCTGGAAAAGCTATCTTATTTATGACGAGAGCGGAAGGCTGATTCATGTGTCGGGCTACGAGCGGTGGCTGCCTTTTCTTCTGACCGGGGCGCTGGTGTACCTGGTGTTGACAGGCGGATGGCTGATACGCTATCTGCGGATATGCAGCCGGTACAAAAAGGGCACGGAGCAGCTTGAAAAAGAACAGTATGTACGGGATGAAAGGCTCAGAAGGAGGGTGCGCATCGCCTCTTCCTCCCGCATCGCTTCTCCTGTGACCTTGGGAGTGTTCAGGCCTGTGATTCTCCTGCCGGCCGACCGGGAGCAATTTGAGAGGGGGATGGAGGGAGTGATGCTGCATGAGCTCGGTCATGTGACCGGCAGGGACATGCCGGTGCGGCTGCTTCTTGCCGTGGTTCGGATGACAATGTGGTTTAATCCGCTCGTCCACTATCTGGCCGGGGAAGAGCTGGCAGTGAGCGAGATGCTCTGCGACGAGGCGGCGGTAAAGGGAAGGACTAAGGCGGAAAAGGCGGATTATATGAGGTGCGTCCTGGAGGCGGCGGACAGGCAGGACGCCTCCAAATTGACTGCCGCCTCTCTGGGCGCACCGAAAAGACTGTTGACGGAAAGGATGGAACGAATTATGGAGAACAACAGAAAAAAGATCTGTAAAAGGGAGCTGGCGGCTGTGATCATGGCAGGGTGTTTTTTGATCAGCGGGATTCCCGCATATGCTTATCAGGATCCGGTGAAGATCAGTACGGTTGGGAAACCAACTGCTGATGGGATGGGAGAATGGAATGATGATGGCGAAGTAATCTTTACACCAGAAGGGAAAATACAGGAGATTTCTCCGGATTTTAGTCAAAGCGATTTTGTGTTTTTAAGTGAGGAAGGCTGTACATACTATTTTAATGGCTATATGGCAGATGAAAACGGACAAATACGGGCATCATGTTCACACAGCTATGAATCGGGGACAATGTCCCGCCATGTAAAAAACTCTGATGGGGGCTGCACAGTGACTACTTACAATGCGAAGAGATGTACGAAGTGTGGCAATGTGGAGTCGAAAACGGAAATATCGACTACTACTTACAAGAGCTGTCCGCATTAACACTTAGTCCATAATATTCGGTATTGGGCAATCTACTGTCTGTTTGAATATGCATAAAGTATATCAAATAGTACTACATTATTAGTACAATATGGAATTGGTCAAATAAAGGATGAGGGGACTGAGGGGGATTAATTTTATGTTATCAAGTTGCGTTGTAAGTACTAAGTTGAAAGATGGCATGCTTGCTGTTTATAATAGCATATTTTGTGATCCTGTATTTATGTCTTCGGAAGAATTTATTACAGTATCAGATGGGAAAATAACGTCTGATATGTATGGGATTCTTAAGCGGAAAGGAATTTTGGTAGATGATGAACAGGATGATCTGTATCGAATAGATTTCGTGAGAGAAAAAGTTCGTGATAAAATCGGAACAATTAATTTTGTAATCATGATGATGTCTGATTTCTGCAATTTGTCATGCGATTATTGTATAGAAAAGCAATATAATATAGTTGAAGGGAAATGTATGACAAACGATGTAATTGATGGCTTTTTTCAAATGGTCTCTTCTGGCTTGATAAATCTTGCTTCTAATGTCGAGTTTATTTTATATGGTGGTGAGCCGTTGTTAAATCTGAACGGAATTAAGTATTTTCTTGATAGAAAGGAAATAGCTCTTCCGGAATCAAAATGCAGCATTGTTACAAATGCCATATTGTTGGATGAAGAACTTGTTTATTTCTTTAAGGAAAGAAAAGTAAATGTGGGAATATCAATTGATGGACCAAAAGAAATTACTGATTGCCATAGGAAATATAAAAAAGGAAATGGGAGTGTGTATGATGATGTCCAAAAGAACTTGTCTTAT
Organism: uncultured Lachnospiraceae bacterium; assembly: GCA_910579685.1. GTDB lineage: Bacteria > Bacillota > Clostridia > Lachnospirales > Lachnospiraceae > Suilimivivens. The sequence continues at coordinate 93,683 of CAJTVN010000005.1, forward strand.
CTCTGTGAGTCCGGTGTTGAATGGAGTTTGTCTATAACAGTAACGGATGAACTTATGAATAAGAAAGACAGATTTTTTAAGTGGATTGCTGAAGTTAGGCCTAGGACGGTTGCTTTTAATTTGTTAAAGCTTTCATTTGCCCCTACGGAAGCTACAATCGCTACCGATTATTATAAAGATGCTTCTTATTTTTTGGTTGAAGCGCACATGAAGTTACAGGAGATGAAAATCACAGAAAGAGATATCACAAGAAAGATTGGTTATTTTTTGGAACATCAACCTGTTGTTTCGGATTGTGCTGCGGCGAGTTTAAACCAATTAACTATAAATACAAATGGAGACATTCATGCTTGCCAATGTTATATGAATCAGATGAATACTTTTGGAAGTGTATTTGACAAGACCTCATATACGATTCCGATGACAAGCTTGAAAATGTTTGAAAATTTACCGATTAATAGAGCTTCTTGTCTAAAATGTAATGCACTTCCAATTTGCGGTGGTGGATGTTTAGTACAAGGGAAAACAGTATATTGCAATGATAAATATTTGGATGAGGGATATTGTGAATATGCAAAAAATATTATGACTTGGATTTTTCAGCGCCTTTATGATTCATTTCGTGGGGATATACCTTTAGAAGGGAGGTGAAATATATGATTGATATTCCTGATACTCAGATTCAAACTGCTTTTTCTGCTGAAGAGAATGATATTGACATAATTATTATGGGTAGCGGTTCATGTGTTAACCCATCAAGAATGTTCTGGTATACACCAAAGGAAATTTTTGATGATGCAGAAACCCAAACTGCATAATGGATGTAACTATTCTTTTTATCTGTAATGGATTTTGATTTTTGAAAAAAAGGTATATCCTCTTTTTTGTTATGGTGTGAAATATGGCTGATATAATTTTTGTTAATCAATTTGATTGGGAAATAAGTGATGAGCAAATCTTGCCGATAGGTTTACTCTCGCTGAGCCAAGTTTTAAAGAAAGATGGAATTGAGGCGCAGATATGTGATTTTAATTGGCTTTATTTTCAAGGGAAAATTAAGCTTAACACAAACTTTCATACAAATGTAGATCGTATGGCTCATTATTTAGTTGAATTAAAACCATGTATTATCTCATTTTATACGATGGCTCACAACTATCATATCGCATTAAGTATATGTGATATGATAAAAAAATATAATTCTGAGATATATACTATTCTTGCCGGGCCACAAGCAACGGCTGTAGCTGCTGAAACTTTGAAATGTTTTTCGCAGATAGATCTGATTGCTATGGGGGAGGGCGAGTTGACGATATGTCATATAGTAAAACATTTAAAAATACATGGCTTAGACGGTATTGGAGAGGTGGATGGAATATCCTGTAGAATTGGAGAACAAATAATTACAAACTGGAATAAATTTAAATGGATAAAAGTTGATGAGCTTCCCATCTTGGATTTCACCCAAATAGATAGCTTAAGGTCTGCAAAGATTGATGTACTTGAAATGGAAATAGGGAGAGGCTGCCCTTTTAACTGTACTTATTGTTCTACTTCTCGTTTCTGGGGGAGAAACTACAGGATTAAAGGAGTTAATAGAACTATACAAGAAATACAAAACTATATTGAGAAATATGGCACAAAAGTCTTTCTTTTTCAACATGATTTGTTTACCTTTGATAAAAAATATGTTCTTGAGCTATGCGATCGGATTATTAGTGAGAATCTACAGATTAAATGGGTTTGCTATGCCAGGCTGGATGTCATTGACGAGGAAATGATTATTAAAATGGCGCAGGCGGGCTGTATAAAACTTTTCTTTGGTCTGGAAACTGGTTCACCTAAAATCCAAACTGCTGTAAAGAAAAGACTTGATGTAAATAAAATATTTTCATTATTAGATATCTTTGCTAAATTTAATGTTGATATAACAATTTCTTTTATATATGGATTTCCGGAAGAGGATTCGGAAGACCTGAATCAAACTTTATCTTTAATGTACAGAATAAAAGAGCAAAGCTATTTGTTTCATAGCGCAAATAAATGGGTTGATGTCTTCCTATCCATGCTTATGTATTTTGCAGATACAGAGATAACAGATAGATATTTTGAGCAACTTGTATTTGATTCGACCTATTTTGAAGTTACCAAAAAATTAGTCTCCGTTCCGTCAGATATTCTGACAATGATTAAAGAAAACAAAAAAGTATTTTCACAGTATTGTGTTATGCCCAAGATGGACGATAAAAAATATAGATTCCTTGCTGGATTTATAAATGGGTTGTTTTCCTCTTTTTATTATCTGGAACATGAGCTAATTAGTGAAGCAATAGGTATATATTCTGGCAATATATTATCATTATACTTTGATATATATGAAAACAGTCTGCAGGATGTTGAAAAGATATATCATTTTTCATACAACGAGCATAACGATGATGAGGTAATATCGACACTTCACAATGTTTTGAGCCGGGTTGTGGAAAGGGAACAAGAATGAAGAGAATTTTATCTGTCTTTTTAAATCGGGGAAACGCAGTCAGGATAATTGCGGCTGCGTTGTTTGCGGCATCCTCCCAGCCGCTGGTTGCATGGAGCATGGCAGGCCTGTCAGGAGCATTTATGGAGAAAGAACTGATCTATTCGACAGTGATCAGAAATGTACTGATTCTGCTGTTTGCATTGCTTATTCTCTGGTTTGCCGACAATATCAAATCGAATCTGCTGCTGGACAGCGAAATGGAACTGCGCAAGCAGGTTTTTGACGGTATTTATGCAATGCCCATTGATGAGTTTGAGAAGAGAGACAGCGGTGCGTATTATAATCAGATTGGGCGTGACGTTCAGATTCTGTCCGATCAGGTTTTCGAGGGTGCGCTTAAGATCATTATCAACGGATTGAGCATCAGCGTTATAGCGGCAATGTTGCTATACTGCCATTGGATGAGCTTCCTGGTCATTCTGATCTTTCTGCTTCCGCTGACCATCAATAATTTTCTGATGCCGCAAAAAATCGGAGAATGCCAGGAACGGTCAATGGATACATTAGTGAGAATGACGGTCAAGGTGAAGGATCTGCTAAGCGGTTTTTTTACCGCCCGGTTTCAGGAAGGTGAAAAGCAGGTTTCACAGAGTATGTATGCCCACTTTGCAGAATCAGCGGTGGCGGAGAAGCAAATAAAAAGGCAGGCCAATCTGAGCGCTTTTATTGCGAATGCCAGCGTTACCCTTTCGCAGTTTTCCGGTTTATTTGTTGCTTTTTATCTTATGCGAATGGAGCAGATTGATTTTCCGCAGTTCGTATTAATCTTTCAGCTGGGAATGATCATTAGTAATCCGGTAGTCGATCTGATCAATGCGGTTATCTTAATCCGTTTCTCACGTCCATATATCGTGAACACGGAGAAGATTTTGTCAGAACATGAGGACCAGGAGGGTTTCAGACTGGAAAAGGTATGTAAAATAGAGCTTGCCGATGTATCGTTTATTTACCCAGAGAAGCAGCGCTGCGTTTTAAAGAAATTCAATTATTGTTTTGAACGGGGCAAAAAATATTTAATAGTAGGGGAAAGCGGAAGTGGTAAGACGACTCTGATCAAGCTTTTGCTGGGAACACTTCATCCGAGCCAGGGTGATATCTATTATGATATGGTTAATCAGCAGGAGCTTTCACCGTCCGAAATCTACCATCATTCGGCGGTTGTGCCGCAGCAGGTTTATATTTTTGACGATACGATCAGACGCAATCTTGATTTAAAGGGAACCTGTACGGATGAAGAGCTGCATGGTATCATCAGTAAGGTAAAGCTTGATAAATTTTTTGCTGCAAATGGTTATACATTGGATACACAGATCAGTAACGAAACGTTACAGGTTTCCGGAGGAGAAAAAGCACGGATTGGTTTGGCCAGAAGTTTGACATTAAATAAAAGTATCGTTATTTATGACGAGGTGCTTTCGGGACTGGACCCTCAGAATGCAGAATTGGTTGAAGACCTGATTCTTGAGGACGAGGAAAGAATTGTAATTCATATTGCGCACAATTCATCACCGAAATACCAGGATAAATATGATGCCGTTGTCCGGCTTGCCATTCAAGATAATTCAGGAGAACAGATAGATGATGATCTGGTCTGATAAATCCCAATTTATGCGATTGTAGCCATCCCATCATTGAGATACAGGAAAGAAAATTAAGGATATTAGTATGAATAGAATTGTATTGTTAAATGCGCCCATGGATATTATCGTTGATAAGAGACGATTTCCTCCGTTAGGTATAGCATCTATGGCGGCATTATTGAGAAGTAAAGGCTATATTTGTGATGTCATTGATGGGGATTTGCCGGAATATAGAGATGTACGGAATATAATAAGACGATTAACTGATTATGATTTAATAGGTATTTCTGTGACTATACCTTCGCTGCCCAATGCGGTAGTAATCGCAGAAAATGTTAAAAAAATCAGGGAATTGCCCATATTATTAGGTGGACATTGCGCAACCTTTATGCATGAAAAAATAATGGAAAAATATTCTTGCTTTGATTTAATAATCCGGGGTGAAGGAGAATCGGCTATTGCAGCGATGTGCGACGATTATTTTATGCATGGGACATTTACTAAGACATTTGATTTTGTGACATCAAAAGATATAAATGGTCAAATTAAGCTGGCAAATTCGATTGCGGTAGAGGAAGATGTCGATTCGCTACCATTTCCTATAAGAGACGAATACGAAAAATATTTTGATAGCAACAATAATATAATGACTATATCTTCGAGTCGTGGCTGCCCATATGGATGTAGTTTTTGCTCTGCAACAAATTTTAGAAATAAATGGATTGGTAGATCTCCTGAAAATGTTGCGGATGAGGTTTTCGGCTTTTATCAGAAAGAAAAAGAGTTTAAAATTATATTTGTAGACGATAACTTTTATATAGATCCAGAACGCTCGGTAAAAATATTGCAGGAAATTGAAAAGAAATGTCATCGCAGTTTTGAATTTGTTTTTGCAACACGAGCAGATCAAATAATCAATAATGGGCGCGCCTATTTGAATGTTCTTAAGCGATACGGATGTATTGAAATTGAAATGGGTATAGAAAATGGATCAGATTCAGTTTTAAAGCGATATAATAAGAACATCACGTCAGAGCAAAATAAATTAGCACTTAAAATACTGCGGGATCTACAGATAAATTCAGCAATTGATTATGTGCTTTTTGATCCGGAGACAACAAGAGCTGAATTATTAGAAAATATTCAGTTCTTGAAATCGGCTTATCTCTGGGGGTATGATTCCCCATTAATATATGAGCGCATTATTGCCTTTCCGGGCACGCAATTTACAGAATGCCATCCGGATTTATATCGTGATGACTGTATGGTACAGAGCGGTTTATATTTTCATGACAGGCAGGTGTTAGAAATTTATCGATGGTTACAGGAGTTTAGACACAGCTATCAGAATAAAATTGATTTATTAGTATGGATAATAAGATCCCGCTATTTGATAGAAAACAATGTCCCTTCTTGTAAAAATGATTTAATTTGGTTAAAGGTTCTTCCGTATAATCTTTTTGATAGGCTAGCGCAAGCGCAAGATGAGTATAAACAAGTATACGAAACTTTTATTTTAAATAATCAGATTTCACTGCGTCTGCAACAGTATGAATTATTGTATTTGTATCCCGAAGCTTTTATTGATTATGGCTTATAGTATTAAGTCAAAGGAGCGGTCTTATGTGAAGGATAAGGACATGAAGAAAAGCAAATTCGCAAGATGGTACGTGAAATACATCATAAAGACGCCGCTGGTGTTCTATTTATTTTTGTCCGGGGGAATTCTTTTGTTTTTGATCCTTTCCCTGAGTCTTAAAATGGATATCATGCAGACTGCAAAGGCGCATGTTTCCGGGCGGGAGGTGGTGCTTGACGGGGAATATGATATTTTGTCGGACGAGCTGTATCTGTACCGAAACCGAAACGAAGAGGTGTTCCGGCTCCTGATCGAAGGCTGGGAGAAGACAGGCGGCGGCACGGTCTGTACGGTGGAGGACGGAAAAAGCCTCTCGGGAAACATGAATGCCGATATCGTAACCGGAAGCCAGACATTGCTGGAGAAGATATTTGCGGGGACGGGGGGACGGGGATGATGAAAAAACTTAACTATTTCGCCACGATACAGTTTTTGTCAAGATACATAGGCCGTCACTGGAAAAATTTCGTCATGTTCTACTGCGGCTGGTTCTTTGACACAGCGCTGGATGTGATCCTCCCGATTCTGTCCGGAATCATGATCGACCAGATCATCTACTATCAGGATCTCGACACGTTCCTCGGGATCAGTCTGGTTTTTGCCGTGATGCTCATCTTTTCCTGTGCTCTTTACTTTTTCATCTATGCACAGCACCACTATCTCATGAATATGTATACGTTGGATATCAGGCGCGAGCTCTTTGAGCATATGCAAAAGTGCGACGCACAGTATATGTCAGGGGCCTCCTCCGGAGATATCATCATGATGCTGCAGTCCTATTCTCAGGAATGTATGCACTTTATCGTGCGGAACGTGATTCACTTCTTTAACGGAATTTTGCGTATTGCGGCCATCACCCTGTATCTGTTCGTGCTCGAGAGGCGGATCGGGCTGTTCGTTCTGGCGGCGGCACCCCTCTCGGTGGTCATCAATACCGTTGCCGGGGAGAGAATCCGTACTCTCGGCAGCCGTCAAAGGGAATATTACGGAACCTATGTCAGCTGGGTCTTTGAATGCCTCTCCGGCATCCGGGACATCCGTATGCTGGGAGCCGTCCGGAAGACGGACCGGGTCTTTGAGGAGAGCCACCGGAAAATGTTCGATGTGAACATCAGATCCGGAATTGCGTCCCTTTCGGCCTCGAACCTGATTAAGCTTACCAATCTCCTGACCCAGCTGGCGATCTTTACCTTTGCCGGATATCTGGCGTTGTCCGGGAGCATTACCATGGGCTCGCTTCTTATTGTGGTGACCTTTTTCGGACTGCTGACCTCACAGATCAGTGCGACCAGCAATTCCTTTCTGGACGGACAGCGGAGGGTTTCCTATGTCCAGAGGATACGTGATTTTTTACATTCTCCTACGGAGAATACCTGGACGGGATCAAAGGAGCTGCGGATTACGGATGGAAAGATAAGCTTTCGCCAGGTCCGGTTTTCCTATGACGGGACAAAGCCCGTGCTCTCCGGTCTTAGTCTGGAGATTCCCGCAGGGGAACGCTTTGCCCTGGTGGGAAAGAGCGGCTGCGGAAAGACTACTCTGGCCTACATGCTGATCGGCTTTTACCGTCCCTGTGAGGGAGAGATATGGATTGACGGGCAGAGGCTGTGCGACTGCTCCCTGAAATCTATCCGCCGGAACATCGGGTTGATCGCCCAGGACGTGCTGATTTTTGACGGAACGATAAAAGAAAACATACTCCTTGGAAATAGGAAGGCATCGGACGAGGATATTCTTGCCGTCTGCAGACAGGCGGGTCTGGGAGAATTGATTGAGAGCCTGCCGGAGGGAATGGACACTCTGGTGGGCAGCCGCGGAATAGGGCTGTCCGGCGGACAGAGACAGCGGATCGCCATTGCCCGGATCTATCTCAGGGATCCGAAGATTATTATTTTTGACGAGGCCACCAGCGCCCTGGACGGTGAGACGGAGGAGGCCATACATGAAGCCTGGAAGAGCGTGCTCGCAGGACGGACCTCCATAGTCATTGCCCACAGACAAAGCTCGGTAATGCTCTGCGGGAGGGCGGCAATCCTGGAAAACGGCAGGATCCGCGAGCAGGGGATTCCGGAGAGAATGGCACGGGAAAGCGAGGCCTTTCGGACGCTGTTTGCCGTGGGAAAGGAGGGGGATGATGATTGACAGGATGCGATACCGTATGAAGGTGGTGAGGGGACTGATGCCTTTTGCCCGGGGAGTAAAGCGCTTTTTTATCAGTGATCTTATTCTCGGTGTCATTTCGAGTGCGCTGGTGTTTGTGACTCCGCTGTTCTATAAGCTCTTTGTGGATGAGGTGATCCTGGGCCGGCAGTTTGGAACCATGCTGATCGTGGCAGGCGGATACCTTGGCGTTTTTGCCGCAGGCGCTTTGATCGAGTACGTAAGAAACTATTTTAACTATACCCTGGTAAATACGACACTCTACCGTGCCAAGGCGAAGATCTGGCACGGATTTTTTGCAAGGCCTTTTGAGGGCTATGGCTCGGAGAGCATAGGGGATATGAAGATGCGTCTGGAGGATGACACGGCGCAGATCGAGAAATTCGCAAGATACCAGACAATTGATTACCTCATAGCCTTCGCCACGCTTCTGGTGAGCCTGTTCCTTCTCTTTGCCATTGAGTGGAGGCTGGCCCTGTTTTCCTCGGCGGCGATCCCGCTGACTTTCTGGGTGGGGAGCGTCCTGAGCCGCAGGGAAAGTGCGCTCAATAATGAGAACAGAGAAAATGACCAGGAATTTTCCGCCTGGCTCCATGCCTCGGTGCAGGGATGGAGAGAGGTAAAGGCTCTTGGCATTGAATGTTCCCAGAAGAGGAAGTTCTTCCGTTATCTTCACCGGTACGCCCTGTATAACGCAAAATGGATTAATTACTGGACGGCCCGGGTGCTGGTGATTCCAAAGATCAAGGAGGAGTTCTTCCGGCAGTTTGGCCTGTATTTTCTCGGGGGCCTTCTGATCATTGGCGGAAGTTTGAAAATCAGCGGACTGCTCCTGTTTGCGGTGTACTACGGGATGCTCTCCGATGCCCTGGGAACGGTATCGGGCACGGATGCGGAGCTGCTTTCCAACAAGCCATTCACAGACCGGCTTCTGGAGGAGCTTAGCCGGGAGGAAATGCATACCGCAAAGGGGATCCTTCCGGATGACAGTAACAGAATCGTGTTTGACGGAGTGTGTTTTGCCTATCCCGGTGCGGAAAAGGAGGTGCTCCGTGACCTGAGCTTTTCCATAGAAAAGGGAGAACGGGTGGCCATCATGGGAAAGAGCGGCTGCGGAAAGACAACCGTACTGAAGCTGATGATGGGTATGCTCACTCCCGGAAAAGGCAGGGTGTTCTTTGCGGGCGCAGATGTCAGAGAGATTGATCTGACCGCCATGCACGGAAGGATCGGATTCATTATGCAGGAGAGTATGCTGTTTAACGCCTCAATTCGTGAGAATCTGCGTTATGGAAAGGAAGATGCCACCGACGAGGAGATGGAGGCGGCCTGCAGGAAGGCGTTCATCTATGATTTTATCCGGGGGCTTGAGGATGGCTTAGACACCGTGATAGGAGAGAGGGGAGTAAGGCTTTCCGGCGGGCAGAGACAGCGCATTGTTCTGGCCAGACTCTTCCTCCGTAATGTGGACGTGTTTGTCTTTGACGAGGCCACAAGCGCTCTTGACCAGTACAGCGAGAGCGTTGTCTATGATGCCATCCGCAATATCGCCAGAGACAAAACGATTATCATCGTGGCCCACAGGGAGTCGTCGGTTGCCCTCTGTGACAGGCGGATTTGGCTAAGGGGGTGAGGAGGAAGATTCCTTCCGGATATACAAAATATGCGGCGGCAACTATAGTCAACGACAATTATTTTTGTCGTTGACTATAGTTGCCAGGTATCCTGCTTGTGGCTTATAATGAAGTTGCCGGAATGGATTTGAGAAGACGGTAAACCGGGGGAGGCTTACATGGTTGATTATGAAAAGGCCGTTATTTTTTGGCGGCGCAGAAAGATAGAGACGGATGCGGAGCTTGCCGAGGCGCTTAACGGACACTGCATTGCATTTGCCTATCATTCCGGCAGGATTGAAAATCAGAATATTACGTACAATGACACAAGGGAAATTTTTGAGCATGATGGCGTGACCTCATATACCGGGGATTTGCGCACACTCTTCGAAATCCGGAATGCAAAGGAGGCGAACGAACTTCTTTTGACGGCGTTTCGGGACAGGCGGCCTCTGGACGAAGCGCTCCTGAAGGAGTTTCAGAGCTGCTTGACGAAATCATTGATGTTCCGGATGAAAAGATATTGGTTGCAGCCGCATATTTTCATGCGAAATTCGAGAATATCCACGCCTTTGCCGACGGAAACGGACAGACGGTCAAAACCTGGGAGAAGCAGATACGGCGTGCAAAGAATAGAAGTGGTGGATGGGCTGAATGAAATTATTGCACTGTTTAAGGAAAAAAGCCGATAGCGTTATGGTCGCCAATACCGAACTTTATGCTGGAATAGAAATTTCTATTTGAGATGATTTTGATATTAGCTTTTGTAAAGGGGGCAGAACGTGCCATGATACGGCAAAATGCATTCAGCACAATGAAATAATCGGGTATTATGAGTGGTGGACATTATCATATCGGTATCGCCCTCTTATTGGGCAGATATCCCCGGACAGTTACGGCCATTTAGAGGTTGAGTGTTGCGATAGGTTAGTCTTATGTTCGGTGGAATATAAAAATGCAGTGGTACAAAGGAAAGATGAAATTATAGAATTTTGCAATAGGATTTAACCAAATTATTTTGGGATAAATCTTTTTACAACAAAGTGGAAGGAAAGAGGCGCAGCATGGGAATCTACCTGAATCCGGGGAATGACGGTTTTAAGGAATCATATATCTGTGTCAGCACTAGGCGTTTTGGCAAATCCATGGCGATTGAGATGCTTGCCCCTATTGACGGTGGTTGACGAGATCCGTAAAACATATGGGGAATTTTTTGCGCAGGAGGAGACAATCCTTGCGGCCGTGTTGGAGGAGCTCTATATTAATGAAGGCAAAAAATTCATCTTCCTCATCGACGAGTGGGACTGTGTGATGAGGGAGCGACAGGGAGCGACAGGAATCGGAAGACCTCCAGCGTCAGTATATGGATTTTTTGAGAAATCTCCTGAAGGATCAGCCTTACGTGGCCATGGCCTATATGACGGGCATAACAAAAACAAACCTCATAGCTGTGTGATAGAAAAGATGGTGTTTGATGCAGATGCCCGCTCTTCCTGACTGGACGAATCCTCCGATCTCTGATACAATAAATCATTGAGAGAAATACATCCAAAGGAGAATGCCAAGATGGAAAAGATCGCAGTGCTGATTCCCTGCTACAATGAGGAAAAGACAATCGCCAAGGTGGTGGCCGATGCAAAGGCCGCGCTGCCGGAGGCGGTGGTTTACGTATATGACAATAATTCCACAGACCGCACCGTGGAGACCGCACAGGCGGCGGGTGCGGTGATCCGCCACGAATATGTTCAGGGAAAGGGGAACGTGATCCGCAGAATGTTCCGGGAGGTTGAGGCCCGCTGCTATATCATGGTGGACGGGGACGACACCTATCCCATGGAGTTCGCCCCGCAGATGGTGGATCAGGTTTTGCATTACAATGCCGATATGGTGGTGGGGGACAGACTCTCCTCCACCTACTTTTCGGAGAACAAGAGGCCCTTCCACAATATGGGAAATTCTCTGGTGCGCTCCAGCATCAACCGTCTCTTTGACTGTGAGGTAAAGGACATCATGACCGGCTTTCGGGCTTTCAGCTACGGATTTGTGAAGACCTTTCCGGTGCTCTCAAAGGGCTTTGAGATCGAGACGGAGATGACCATCCACGCGGTCTACAACCACATGCAGATAGGCAACGTGATCGTGGATTACAGGGACAGGCCGGAGGGGAGCGTCTCCAAGCTCAACACCTATTCCGACGGCTTCCGTGTGCTGGGAACGATTTTCCGGCTGTACAGGGATTACAAGCCCTTCGGGTTTTTCAGTATTCTTGCATTGCTTCTTGCGGTGATTTCCGTGCTGTTTTTTATTCCCGTGCTTCTGGAATACTTTGCAACCGGCCTTGTGCTCAAGTTCCCCACGCTGATCGTGTGCGGGTTTGTAATGCTGGCCGCAATCCAGTCCTTCTTTGCGGGGCTTATGCTCTCCAACATGGCGCAGAAGAACCGGCGGGATTTTGAATACCGCTTTAACCTTGTCTGTGAGAAGGAACGAAGGCGCAGAGACAAGAAGTGGAAGAAAAAATAAAGGTGGTTCGGCAAAAGATGAAGGTTTGGAGGAAAACTTCCAGACTGTCGATTGGTTGGAGGTATAACTTTGAAAAAGATAGTCAACAGATGGTATCTGATCATTCCGGCAGGCTTTATCCTGTTTGCGGCGCTTGTGTTTGGCATTTTCGGGGAGAGCAGCATTATCTCCGTTCATGACAATCTGGATCTGTTTCTGGCACAGTTCCAGATGCTGAAAAATACGGATTCCTTTTTTGCCCAGGGGGTGGACGTCCCCTTTCTCGGGGGAATCAGCAGGGATAATCTTCCCTCGGAGTTTTCCCTCTATACGCTGCTCTTTGCCCTTATGCCCGCCTACTGGGCTTATGTGACGGGCTACCTGCTAAAGATCGTCATAGCCATTGGCTCCTGCGTGCTGCTTGGCAGGGATTTTTGCGGGCAGCAGTATGAGAAATATCGTCCCCTTGTCTGGATGACGGGCTTCTGCTATGGGATCCTGAACGTGTTTCCGGCCTTTGGAATCCCCTTTGCATCCATTCCCCTTGTCGTATATCTTGTTCGAAGGATCTGTAAGGCGCCTTCCCTGAAAGGGTATCTGGCGCTTCTGTGTTATCCTCTGGTTTCCTATTTTTCCTATTTCGGGCTGTTTATCCTGGCTTACATGGCCGTGGCTTTCCTCTGGATCTGGATCAGGGAGAGAAAATGCCCGGTAAGGCTTCTTCTGGGAATCCTGGCGCTGGGTGTGGGATGCGTGATCTGTGAGTACCGCCTGTTCGGGGTCATGCTCTTTTCGGATCAGGAAACCATACGTTCCACTATGGAAGCGGGAAGCTTCGGGGCGGGAGAGATCCTGCGGACGATCGGAGAGGTTTTTGCCGGAGGCATGTTCCATGCGCAGAGCATGCACAAATATCTGGTGATGCCCGTCTGCCTCGTCTATTTCGTTTATTTGAACGTTTCCTATATCCGGAATAAAAATGCCGGAGGAATTTTTCGGGATGTCTTTAACCTGCTGATGCTGGTTTTGGTGTTCAACAGCGTGGTCTACGGGATCTATTATTGGGAGGGCCTGCGCAGCCTTGTGGAGACAATCTGTCCGCCCCTTACGGGCTGGCAGTTTAACCGGACCGTGTTTTTCAGCCCCTTTGTCTGGTATGCGGCCTTTTTCCTGGCGTTGAAGCGGATGTATGATCAGGAAAAGAGAATGTTCCGCTATGGGGCGAATGCGCTTACCGTGCTTGCGGCCCTTATTATCATCCTCTCCGGAACGAGGTACAATGATCTCTATCAGACCTGCCAGGCCAAGGCCTATGAGATTTTAAAGGGGAAGGAGTCCAACAATTTAAGCTTTGAGGAGTTTTATTCCACAAAGCTTTTTGAAAAAGCCAAGGAGGATATCGGCTACTGCGGCCAGTGGTCCGCTGCCTACGGATTTCATCCCGCCATTCTGGAATACAACGATATCGCAACCGTGGACGGCTACCTTGGATTCTATGAGCAGTACTATAAAGACAGCTTCCGGAAGGTAATCGCACCGGCTCTTGAACGGATGCCGGAGACCAGGGAGTATTTTGATACCTGGGGGGCCAGGGCCTACCTTTATTCGGGAACGGATCCCTCCATCGTGATGGCGGTTCGGGATTACAGCGTGACGGATTGCGACATTTACATTGACACGGATGCCTTCAAGGCCATTGGCGGGAGATACATCTTTTCCAGGATTGAGCTCTCCAATGCCGGGGAGGCGGGATTTCTGCTTGCGGGAACCTACACGGATGAGAGCTCCCCCTACACGCTGTATGTATACCAGACCATATCCAGATATCAGACAAAGGAACACTCGAATCTTACTTTTGAAGAGATGAAGGAGCTTGCCTACGACAGGGACAGGCTTGCCAGGGATCTGGAAGAGCTGGAGGGGCTTGTGAAAGCAGCGGATGAAGGCGGGAGCGCAGACGGGCAGGAGAGAGTGCTTGCCCTGTATGATTCCGTGATGGAGGAGATCACAAAGGTTGTGACCTGCCATTCCATTGCCCAGATTACCTACTATCAGAATGTCCTTGACGAGGAGAGCGGAAGGCGTCAGGAGGAGACCCTGGAGGATTCCATTGATATGCAGGATGAGGCCTACAGTGTGCTTGCCATGGTATGCCGCTCGCCCTACCGGGATGCTATGGAAACGGTTCTGGAGAGCGCCGTGGTGGAGGGACTTGCGCAGTATGAGGAGCTGACCGACGAGGAGAAGGAGCTGTACCTTAAGGAGAACAGCCTGGAACAGGAATACGAACAGGCGGCCCAGGAGGACTACACCATTGAATACGGGGGCGAGGAATGGAACTTTGCAAGATTTGAGGCGGAAGGCGGCATGCTTGACCGGGACAGCTATATTGATATTTATCAGGCCCTTTACAGGGAAAAAAACAGCGTCCTTGGTGAAATTTATCTGGAGCTTTTGCGGCTGCGCGCGGACAAGGCCGCAATGGAAGAGTACGAGAACTATGCCGAGTATGCCTACGGCGAGAGATATGTGAGGGATTATTCCGTGGAGGAGGCCAAAGAGTTTTTTGGCGAGATCCGAAAGAAGGTGGTTCCCGTGGCAAAAAGAATGCAGGATCTCTATTACGATCTGGATCTGTCGCCGCTCTATGTCCTCCCGGAAACCAGTGCGCAGGAACGGCTGGCAAAAATCCGTCCTTACCTTGACGAGATTGATCCGGAAATGACGCAGACCTTTGACTATATGCAGGAGAATCAGCTCTATGATATGGATCCGCAAGCCGGGAAGGCGGATATCGGATTTACATTAAAGCTGAGTTACTATAACGATGCCTTTATCTTTGATTCGCCGTATCACCACTATTACGATTATACCACCGCGATCCATGAATTCGGACATTACAATTACATGTTCCGCAATGTGGAGGATATTCTTCTGGAACAGAGCAACATCGATCTTTGCGAGATTCATTCCCAGGGGCTTGAAATGCTGTTTCACGAGTATAATGACCAGATCCTTGAGGGAGATGCGGGAGAGCTGTTCCAGTTTATGGAAGTGTTTCAGATGGCTCAGAACACCATACAGGCGGCGCTGATTTCGGATTTTGAGGTACAGATTTATGAGAACCCCGATATGACCCTGGAGGAAATCAATAAGCTGTATCTGAACCTCTCCAGGAAGTATGGCACTTATTACGACAGCCGGATTGAGGAGCTCTATTCCTGGGTGGATACCTCCCATATTTTCACGTCCCCCTGCTATTACATCGGCTATTCGACCTCGGCCTTTACCAGCCTGGATCTGCTTGCGCTCTCGGAGAGGGACCGCCATGAGGCCGTGGAAAAATATATGGAGCTTACTACGCTTCCAACCTATGCGCCGTACTGTTCGGCCATCGAGTATGTGGGCCTTAGGGATATTTTTGAGGAGGGTGTTCCGGCACAGATTATGCAGGAGGTGGAGCGGATACTTGAGGAGAGCGTGGAGGAGTGACGCTGAAGGAAAATGCCGGAGGGAAAGAGAAATAAAAAGGGGCTGTGGGAATTTCCCTCACAGCCTCTTTTGAGTCTCGGTATGTAAATCTGCTTCCTAACTGATCATTTCCCCTCTCTTGTACCGGGATACGGCATTCTGAATACGTTCGTTGGGATTCAGAAGATCACTGATGGAGGCGTCGTGATTCAGTGTGTCGATCAGGTAAGCGATATACTTGCTCATATCGCAGTTGATGTACCATTCTCTGGAGAGCAGTTCCGGCGTCTGGTAGATCAGGTTGGTGGTGAGAACCCGGTCGATCAGGCCATTCTCGTAAACCTTGTCAAAGCGGTCTAAGCCGTTGGTAAACAGCCCGAAGGTGGAGCAGATAAAGATCTTGTTTGCCTTGCGCTCTTTCAGGGCGGTCGCCACCTCGAGGACGCTTTCGCCTGAGGAGATCATGTCGTCAATGATGATCATGTCCTTGCCCTCAACGGAGGAACCCAGAAACTCATGGGCCACAATGGGATTGCGGCCGTTTACGATCCGGGTGTAGTCGCGGCGCTTATAGAACATGCCCATATCCAGGCCGAGCACGTTTGCCATGTAAATGGCCCGGCTCATACCTCCCTCATCGGGACTGATGACCATCATGTGGTCGGAATCCAGCTGCAGATCCTTGACATTTTTCAGAAGCCCCTTGATAAACTGGTAGGTGGGCTGCACGGTTTCGAAGCCGTGCAGCGGGATGGCGTTCTGGACCCTGGGATCATGGGCGTCAAAGGTGATGATGTTGTCAACTCCCATGCGCACCATTTCCTGCAGCGCCAGTGCGCAGTCAAGAGATTCCCTGGCAGTGCGCTTGTGCTGCCTGCTTTCATAGAGATAAGGCATGATTACGGTGATTCTTCTGGCCTTTCCGCCCACGGCGGCAATAATCCGCTTGAGATCCTGGTAGTGGTCATCCGGAGACATATGATTTTCGTGTCCGCATAAAGAATAGGTCAGGCTGTAATTAGCTACGTCCACGAGCAGATAAAGATCGGTTCCGCGGACGGATTCCAGAATAACGCCCTTGGCCTCGCCCGAGCCGAAGCGGGGCACCTTGGCTTTCAGAATGTACGAATCACGCTGATAGCCGGCAAATGCCAGACTGTTTTTGTGCTCGCTTTCCCTTACGGTTCTCCATGCCACCAGATAGTCGTTCACTTTCTCGCCCAGGGATTTGCATCCTTCCAGAGGAATGATTCCAAGAGATCCCACGGGGATTGTTTCCAGATTTCTTGTTTCTTCGCGACGCGACATACAGTACCTCACTTTCTGTTTTCAAGTCTTTTCTTGTACATCCGGATATCAGGTCCGGTCAGCTTGCAGATTTCATAATTACTGGTGATTCTGGAAAAGATTCTGTCAGAATAACGGTTTCGGAAATCTTCCAGAGACAGATTGGTTGAAATGATGGTTGCCTTATGCTTCAGATGCCGTTCATTGATGAGGGAAAATAATTCGGAATTCACCAGGTTGTTTGTATACTCCGTTCCCAGGTCGTCAATGATGAGCAAATCGCACGAAAATAAATCTTCATATTCTCCCCGAAGATCCTCAAGGCTTTTGTAATCAAATTTGGCGCGGGCCAGTAAGTCGAAAAGCCCGGAAGCGCTGAAATAGATCACGGGATGTCCCGAATCGATCAGCTCCTTTGCCACACAGCCGGAGAGAAAAGATTTGCCCGTTCCCACTGTACCATAAAAGAACAGATTATGGTAGTCTGAATTGAAATGACTGATAAAATTCCTGCAGGTTATGACCGTGTTTTTGAAGCGGGATAAATCCTCGCCGGCATAATAGTCGTAGGACAGGGTGGAAAAGTTTTCGTTTTCCAGCATTTCCCGGATACCCGACTGCTCATACAGCAGGGTGATAACCGCCTGCCGGAAGCAATGGCATTTTACGCCGTTCTCCGTAAAGCCAGTGTCCCTGCAGTCCGGGCATTCCCAGACGGGATTCAGATAATCGGCCGGAAGTCCGGCGTCTTCAAGAAGCTTTCCCTTTCTGGCGGAAAGCTCGCGGAGCATGTCCCGCAGCTTATCAAGGGCGTGATCATCGCCTGAAAGGAGCCTTTTGCCCGCAGAGGTGCTGACGGAGGCGACAGAATCGGAAAGCTCCCGGTACCCTTTCACATGGGAGAGAACATAGGCCGTGCGCTCCTCAAGCAGTCGGCGGTTTTTGCGCTGCTTCTCCTCAAAACCGCGCAGGATCAAATCGTATTGGAAATTCGTAAGTGCCAAGGCTGCCTCCTTTAGTTGCTGAGTATTTCCTTTTCCAGAGTGTCAAAATCGTAATCCGTGTGCATGAACTGGTTAAACTGGCCCGAAGAGGATGCGGAAGGCTTCGGGGTTTTTTTCTTTGCGTAGGCCTCGTCCATCAGAAGGATATCGGCCTTGTGGCGGACATTGCCCTTGTGCCAGCTGGAGAGAATGCGGTCAGCGTACTCAAAACGGTGCTTATCCGTGGCGAGCACGGTCCTCTTGCAGGCTTCCATGATAATATCGGGGGTAAAGCCGTATTCCTTGAGCCAGCGGGTAATATAATCCGCCTCGGTTTTTGTGGGCGTCCCTGTTTTTCCAAGGGCTTTCATGACATCATAAACGGTCTTGTCATATTTCCGGGCGCTGGAAGCCGCCTGCTGGGGGGTGGATATGTTGTCTCTGGCCCAGCCAAGCGCCACCTTCTCTATGTATCTGAAATCCTTTTTTCCGCGGTCAACACAGTACTGAATCAGATAGTCGATCAGATCGCTGGAAAACCCGAGCTTGTCCGAAAAGAAGAGAATCGTGCCGATCTCGGTAGGACTGAGGGGCTTGCCCAGGTACTGCTCCGTAACGAAAAGAATCTGAGCGGTCTCCTCATTGCTCTTAAAGGAGCGCAGCTCGTCCAGGGTATAGGACGGCTTTCGGAAATCGGGCTCATCGCCCGCCTTTGCATCCGTATTTTTTGTCCTTGCCTGCCGCTCACAAGGGGCGGTTTCCTTTGCGCCAATGGACACCACGGGGGCAAGGGGCACGATATCGGCGCCGGTGCGGCGGCTTATGTCCAGCAGACGCACGCCGGACAGATTTTTGGACTCGTCGTATTCCAGGGAAAGAAGCTTGTTCTTTTCCCAGTACTTTAAGGCCCGCATGACGTCTTTTTCCGTGTGGTTAAACTTATCCGCAAGATCAGAGACGCTGGTGGTCAGATGTGCGCTCATCATTCTGAGAAGATACAGATAGATCTTGAGCTGGGCATCGTTGGCGTCCTTCATATATTCATCGATAAATAAGTTGGATATAGTCGTGGTATCAGCATAATTATCCTGATAAATGGTAAAGCCGCTCATAGGTTCATCCCCTGTCTACATTCATTCAAAGCAAAATGAATTATAGCACAGCGGGACGAAAAAGCAAATAGCAATTTTGCCGAAAAATCCAGTATTTACAAGGGTTTGAGCCGCTTTTTACGGGTGTGGAAAATGTGGAAAATGTGGATAAAAATTTATTTCAGCAGCTCGTCTGCGACTTTTACGATATCTCCGGCTCCCATAGTTATCAACAAATCTCCGGGCTGGAAGTTTTTGGAAACAAAATTCTTTATTTCTTCAAAGGAATCAAAATAAGAACAGTTCCTGCCAAGCGTTTCGATTTCGGCCTGCAGGGTGGCGGAACTGATCCCCAGATCGTCCGTCTCCCTTGCGGGATAAATTTTTGCAAGCACAACCCGGTCCGCAAGAGAGAGCGCCTTTGCGAAGTCCCCAAGGAAGGCTTTGGTACGCGTATAGGTGTGAGGCTGGAATACGCACCACAGAGTTTTGTGGGGATAATTTGCGGCAGCCTTCAAGGTTGCGGTAATTTCTGTTGGGTGATGCGCATAATCATCTATTATAGTGACACCGTTGAGAGTCCCCTTATACTCGAAGCGCCTGTCGGTGCCTGCAAAGCGGGAGAGAGCCTGTGCCATGGTCTGTGCGTCTATGGAAAGAAAATCGCATAGGGCAATGGCCGCAATGGCGTTGTAGACGTTGTGCTCGCCCGGGACATTCAGGCAGAAGCTGCGGTTTTCCCTCCCCTTTGCGGTAAGGGTAAAGCTGGCGCAGCCCTTTTCGTTGTATTTGATGTTGCAGGGGCTGTAGTCGAAGCACTCCGAAGGACCATAGGTAATGACCGGGCAGGAGATGCCGTCCGTGATTTTGGCGACTTCCGGGATGGAGCCGTTGATGATCAGGGCGCCGTCCTTCGGAAGGAGCCCGGCAAAAAGATGGAAGGAGTTTCGGATGTCGTCAATGTCCTTGAAGAAATCCATGTGATCCTCTTCCACGTTAAGGATAATGCCGATTTTGGGATAAAAGCTCAGAAAGCTGTTGGTGTACTCGCAGGCCTCCGTCAGGAAATAGCCGGAATGGCCGACGCGGACATTGCCGTTTATGGTCTTTAGAATGCCTCCGATGGATAACGTGGGGTCGGTTCCGGCCTGCAGAAGGATCTCGGAGATCATGGAGGTGGTGGTGGTCTTTCCGTGGGTTCCGCTGACCGCAATGGGAGTATCATAGTTTCTCATCATCTGTCCGAGAAGCTGTGCCCTGGTGAGGATGGGGATGCCCCGGTCCTTTGCGGCGGCCATTTCCGGGTTGTCTTTGTGAACGGCGCTTGTATAGACGATTAAGTCGATGTTCTCCCGGATGTTTTCGTATTTCTGCCCATAGAAAACCTGAACCCCCCTTTTCTCCAGCGCATGGGTCAGGGGGGAGGGGGCTCTGTCAGAGCCGGAGACGGTAAAGCCTTCCTCCATCAGCACTTCGGCCAGGCCGCTCATGCTGATGCCGCCGATGCCGATGAAGTATATGTGAATGGGGTGGTTGAACTGAATCTGATACATAATGAAACCTCCGATCATGAATGCAAAATGGCGTTTTCTTACGCCTATATTATACCCATATGGGGAGAAAAAACAAATAGGAATTTCAACAAAATGTATGGGCGGGGCCGGACGAACCCACTAAATATTGTAATAATACGAAAAAAAAGGACGGCGCCCACAGGGGCGTTGTAAAAAATCTACATAAATTCAACTATAAATAAGAAATATTTTGTAAATATTATTCACTTTTCTGTTGTTATATGGTATACTATTCCTAAATTTAGGAAAGGGTACCTGTATTGTGTGTTCCTTTTCTTAAATAAGGCTAAAAATTACTGGTAAGAGGTGATGACATGATCAAAAAAGAAATGATTGCCATGTTGTTAGCGGGCGGTCAGGGAAGCAGATTGGGTGTGCTTACTTCAAAGGTGGCCAAGCCTGCGGTCTCCTTTGGAGGAAAATACCGGATTATTGACTTCCCGCTAAGTAACTGTATTAACTCCGGTATTGATACGGTGGGTGTGCTGACGCAGTATCAGCCTCTTCGGCTGAATACGCATATCGGGATCGGTATTCCGTGGGATCTTGACAGGAATATCGGCGGCGTGAGCGTTCTTCCCCCGTATGAAAAGGTTACAAACAGTGAATGGTATACCGGAACGGCTAACGCGATTTATCAGAATATTGACTACATGGAAAGCTTCAATCCCGAATATGTTCTGATTCTGTCAGGAGACCACATCTATAAGATGGATTATGAGGTGATGCTGGATTTCCACAAACAGAAAGGAGCGGAGTGCACCATTGCGGTAATGCCTGTTCCCATGGAAGAGGCGAAGCGCTTCGGCATTATGATAACGGATGAAGAGAAGAAAATCACGGACTTTGAGGAGAAACCGGCGAATCCCAGAAGCAATCTCGCATCCATGGGCATCTATATTTTCAACTGGAAGACCCTGAAGGAAGCGCTGCTTGTGAATTCCCAGCAGCCCGGCCTGGACTTTGGCAAACATATTATCCCCTATTGCCACGGGAAGGGAGCTCCCCTGTACGCTTATGAGTTTAACGGCTACTGGAAGGACGTGGGTACCCTGAATTCCTACTGGGAAGCCAATATGGAGCTCATCGATATCGTGCCCGAATTCAATCTGTACGAGGAATACTGGAAAATCTACACCAAGAGCGAGATCCTTCCGCCCCAGTATCTTGCCGATTCCAGCGTGGTAGAGAGAAGCATTATCGGAGAGGGAAGCGATATCGGCGGACAGATCTATAATTCCGTGATCGGCTGTGGCGTGACCATAGGAAAAGACACGGTGGTGCGTGATTCCATTATCATGAACGGCACGGTGATCGGTTCGGGCTGTGAGCTGAACAAGGTGATTGCCGCAGAGAATGTTTCAATCGGACGGAATGTAAGGCTCGGATGCGGGGAGGAGATCCCGAATGAGACGGATCCCGGTATCTACAGCAATGGGATTGCCACGATAGGCGAGAAGAGCGTTGTGCCCGACGGCATCACCATTGGCAAAAATACATGCGTGTTTGGTGTTACCACGGCTGTGGATTATCCGGATAACTGCCTTGCAAGCGGTAAAACATTAATTAAGGCAGGTGATGAAAAGTGAGAGCGATTGGTATTATTTTAGCAGGCGGAAGCAGTTACAGGATGAAGGAGCTATCCCGGAAAAGGGCGGTGTGCGCCATGCCCATTGCGGGCAGTTACAGGAGTATTGACTTTGCGCTGAGCAATATGTCAAATTCCCACATTCAGAAAGTGGCGGTTCTGACTCAGTACAATGCAAGAAGTCTTAACGAGCATCTGAGCTCATCCAAATGGTGGGATTTTGGGCGTAAACAGGGAGGTCTATACGTCCTTACGCCTTCGGTTACGGCGGAGAGCAATTCTTGGTACAGGGGAACGGCGGATGCAATCGCACAGAACCTCGCTTTTCTTAAAAGCAGTCACGAGCCCTATGTCGTGATCGCTTCCGGCGACTGTGTATACAAGCTGGACTACAACAAAGTGCTTGAATATCATATAGCAAAAAAGGCGGACATTACGGTTGTCTGCAAAGACCTGGGAGCTGATGCGTGCGCAGACCGTTTCGGCACAATTAAAATGAACGAGGAAAGCCGCATCGAGGAATTCGAAGAGAAGCCTGTCGTTGCCAAATCCAATACGGTCTCCTGCGGTATTTACGTGATCAGGCGAAGACAGCTGATCGAGATGATCGAGAGAAGTGCCGAAGAAGAGAGATATGATTTTGTAAAAGATATTTTAATTCGTTATAAGAATATGAAGAGGATTTATGGATATAAGCTGCAGGATTACTGGCGCAATATTGCAAGCATCGATGACTATTTTGACACGAACATGGATTTCCTGAAGGCTGAGACCAGAGATTATTTCTTCAGACAATATCCGGATATTTATTCCAAGGTAGATGATTTGCCTCCGGCAAAGTATAATGTGGGTTCCCACGTGAAGAACAGTCTGATTTCCAGCGGATGCATTATAAACGGCAGGGTCGAGGACTCCGTCATCTTTAAGAAGGCGTTTGTTGGAAGCAGCTGTTACATAAAGAACTCCATTATTTTGAATGATGTTTACATAGGCGACAACACTCACATTGAAAATTGCATCGTAGAAAGTCATGGAACGATCAGGGCGAACTCCTATCATGCAGGAACAGACGGTAGCATTAAAATTGTAATTGAGAGAAGTGACAGATACGTTATTTAATATCCGGAACAAAAACAACTACAATACATGGTGATCAAACCAGGGGGATAGGATATGCAGATTACAGATGTTAGAGTGAGAAAAATTACGAAAGAAGGAAAGATGCGCGCTATTGTGTCGATTACCATCGACGATGAATTTGTGATCCACGATATCAAAGTGATTGAGGGCGAAAAGGGACTGTTTATCGCCATGCCGAGCAAGAAGGCGACTGACGGCGAGTACAGGGATATCGCCCATCCGATCAACTCCGTCACGAGGGAAAATATTCAGAGGATCATATTGGAAAGCTACGAGAAAGCACTGCTGGAGCCGGAAGAGGAATGATCAGCCATTTCCGGTGGAAGCGTGTGGATAAAGCCTAAACCAGTAAGGAAAAACAGGGATGCCGAAGGTATCCCTGTTTTTCTGCGGACAGGGGAAGAGGGGAATTGTCCGTCAGGATTTGGTTCACTCTCAGACGGCTGTAATTGATTATATATTGATAAAATCTTGTATATAGTATAAAATAGGCTTTGTTCAGGAACCAGGAGGAAACTTTATCAGCGGTAAGGAGAAATCTCATGTACATTATTGCGGGTTTGGGAAATCCGGGGAAAAAATATGAGGGAACCAGGCATAACATTGGCTGGCAGGTGATGGATGAGCTGGCAGATAAGCACCGAATCCGGATCATGGAGAGTCGTTTTAAGGGACTTGTTGGCAAGGGAGTGATCGGCGGGGAGAAAGTTCTTTTGCTGAAACCACTTACCTATATGAACTTAAGCGGAGAGAGTATCGGGGAGGCTGTGCGCTTTTATAAGATAGATGAGACCTCCCGGCTGATTGTGGTTTCAGATGACATCAGCCTGGACGTGGGACAGCTTCGCATGCGCAAAAAAGGCAGTGCGGGAGGCCATAACGGACTCAAAAATATAATTTCCCATCTGGGAAGCGAGGAGTTTATGCGGATCAGGATCGGGGTGGGGGACAAACCCGCAGGGAGCGATCTGGTGGATTATGTGCTTGGGAGCTTCAGCAAAGAAGAAAAGAAGATTCTTGACGAAACCAAAAGAAATGCGGTGCTTGCCATTGAAACGATTATAAGCGATGGAATTGATAAAGCGATGAACCTGTATAATACCACAAGGAGATCACCAACATGAAGGCACTGCTCTCACCTCTCCATGAACTGGGAGAATTTGAGGAGATTAGAACCCTCCTTAAGAAACCTGGAAAATCCGCCGCCCTGACCGGCTGTATGGAATCCCAGAAACTTCATATGATGTACGGGATTGGCGATGGGTACAGGAACCGGCTCATCATTACGTTCAGTGACCTTCGTGTCAGGGAGATTCAGGAGGATTACCGATTTTATGACAGAAATGTCACAAGTTATCCGGCCAGGGATCTGATTTTTTATCAGGCGGACATCCACAGCAATCAGCTGACCAAGGAGAGAATCAAATGTATGCGCAGGATGCTGGAAGGAAAACCTGTTACGGTGGTGACGACCTTCAGCAGCCTGATGTCGCCCCAGATCCCGCTCGCTGTGTGGAAGGATCATATCATTGTCATCGGCCTGGAGTCCGAGGTGAACGAGAAGGCCCTGGCAAAGAGGCTTCTCGCTCTGGGATATGAAAAAAATTATCAGGTGGAAGCGCCGGGACAGTTCAGCATCCGGGGCGGGATCATAGACGTTTTTGACCTGACGGAAGAAAATCCTTATCGAATCGAACTGTGGGGGGACGAGGTGGAGTCCATCCGCAGCTTTGATATTTTAAGCCAGCGTTCCATCGAAAAGCTGGAGCGGATCACCATCTATCCGGCCTGCGAGATGATCCTGTCCGGAGAGCGGCTTGAGAGAGGGATGAGCAGGATTGAGAAGGAAGGGGCGGCTTTCTCCAAAAGGTTAAGAGACGGATTCCATACCCAGGAGGCGCACCGGGTGGAAACCCAGATTGCGGAGCTTAAGGAAGAGGTTTATGAATTTAAGAATCTGCTGAATCTTGACAGCTATGTCCATTACTTCTATGAGGATACCGTATCCTTTCTGGATCTGTTTGACAGGGAGAATACCTGTGTGCTCGTGGATGAGCCTGCAAGGGTGAAGGAGCATGCGGATGCGGTGGAGCTGGAATTTCGGGAGAGCATGACTCACAGGCTGGAAATGGGCTATATTCTTCCGGGACAGGCGCAGCTTTTGTATTCCGCCCAGGAGATTGCGGGCAGGATGGCGAATCACAGGCTGGCGGCCTTTTCCGCACTGGATCTGAAAGGCGGTTTTTTCCATGTGGACAGGAAGGCGGATATTTCCGTCAAAAGCATAGCTTCCTACAACAACAGCTTTGAGGCGCTTTTACAGGATCTGAAACGCTACAAAAAAAACGGATACCGGGTTCTGCTCCTTTCCGGTTCAAGGACCAGGGCCATGCGTCTTGCCCAGGACCTGCAGGATCAGGAGCTGACAGCCTTTTACACGGAGGATCCGGACAGGCAGATCCAGCCGGGAGAAGTGATGACCTGGTATGGCAGGGTGATGAAGGGCTTCGAGTATCCCATGATCAAATTTGTGGTGATTTCGGAGAGCGATATTTTCGGTGCGGAGAAAAAGAAAAAAAAGAAAAAGAAGCAGTATGAGGGAAGGAAGATTAATGATTTTTCCGAGCTTTCAATCGGAGATTATGTGGTTCATGAAAACCACGGGCTCGGAATTTATAAGGGAATTGAGAAGGTTGAAGTTGAAAAGATCGTAAAGGATTATATCAAGATCGAGTACAGGGACGGCGGCAATCTGTATGTACTGGCTACAGGGCTCGACGTGATTCAGAAGTACGCTTCCGCGGATGCAAAGAAGCCAAAGCTTAACAAGCTGGGAACCCAGGAGTGGAACAAGACAAAGAGCAAAACCAGGGAAGCCGTGGGAGAGGTGGCAAAAGACCTGGTGGAGCTGTACGCCATCCGCCAGCAGACGGAAGGCTTCCCCTATGGGGCGGATACGGTCTGGCAGAAGGAATTCGAGGAAATGTTTCCCTTTGAGGAGACGGAAGACCAGATTGCGGCCATTGAGGCGACCAAAAGGGATATGGAGAGTACCAGGATCATGGACCGCCTGATCTGCGGGGACGTGGGTTATGGAAAGACGGAAATCGCTATCCGGGCCGCATTTAAGGCTGTGCAGGAGGGAAAACAGGTGGTGTATCTGGTACCCACCACGATCCTTGCCCAGCAGCATTACAATACCTTTGTCCAGAGAATGAGGGATTTCCCGGTGAGAGTGGATCTGCTCTCCCGTTTCCGGACCAGTGCGGAACAGAAGAAGACAGTTGCGGATCTGAAAAAGGGACTGGTGGATATCGTCATAGGAACCCACCGCGTGCTCTCGAAAGACGTGGAATTCAAGGATCTGGGCCTGCTTGTCATCGACGAGGAGCAGCGTTTTGGAGTGGCGCACAAGGAAAAGATCAAGAAAATGAAGGAGAAGGTGGACGTGCTCACGCTGACGGCGACGCCCATCCCGAGAACGCTTCATATGAGCCTTGTCGGGATCCGGGACATGAGTGTTTTGGAGGAGGCCCCGGAAGACCGGCTTCCCATTCAGACCTATGTGATGGAGTACAACGAGGAGATGGTACGGGAGGCCATTGTGCGGGAGCTGTCCCGTGACGGGCAGGTGTATTATGTATACAACCGGGTGAACAATATTGCAGACATTGCTTCGGAAATCCAGAGGCTTGTCCCGGAAGCCGAGGTTGCCTTTGCCCACGGGCAGATGCAGGAGAGGGAGCTGGAAAAGATCATGTATGATTTTATCAACGGGGAAATCGACGTGCTGGTCTCAACCACGATCATCGAGACCGGACTTGACATCTCCAATGTGAATACCATGATCATCCATGATGCCGACAACATGGGGCTCTCACAGCTCTATCAGCTGCGGGGCCGGGTGGGAAGAAGCAGCCGGACGGCGTATGCGTTTCTCATGTACAAAAGGGATAAGATGCTTCGGGAAGTTGCGGAGAAGCGCCTTGCGGCGATCCGGGAATTTACGGATCTGGGAAGCGGCTTCAAGATAGCCATGCGGGATCTGGAGATCCGGGGGGCAGGCAATCTGCTTGGAATGCGTCAGCACGGGCATATGCAGGCGGTTGGTTATGATCTGTACTGCAAAATGCTCAATGAGGCGGTAAAGAATTTAAAGGGAATCAGCACCATAGATGATTTCACAACCACGGTGGATCTGGACGTGGACGCCTTTATACCGCCCGCCTATATTGTCAATGAGGTACAGAAGCTTGATATCTATAAGAGGATAGCGGGGCTTGAGAATCAGGCGGAATGCGAGGACATGCGGGAAGAGCTTCTGGACCGCTTCGGGGAAACCCCGGCGGCTGTGATCAATCTGTTCCGAATATCCATGATCCGGGTGCAGGCTCACAGGCTCTATATGACGGAGGTGAAGGGAAAGAACGGTGAAATCCGCTTTACCCTGAAGCAGGACGCCGGGATTCGGGCGCAGAGGATTCCGCTGCTTTTAAAGAAACATGAGAGGCTTACCTTTAATTATAAGATGGCCGGTTTTCTGTGCACCTACAAAAAATGCGGTATGATAGAGCGGGATGCGCAGACGCTTCTTGCGCTGACGGAGGAGCTTCTTGCGGACATGGAGGAGCTTCTGCTGTGAAGATGATGTATAATTGTAAGCAAATCTGAATTTTCTGTATCAAAAAAAATACAAATGGTGTAGAATAGAGAAGGAAACATACTTTTTTACATAGGAATCCGGAGGGATGAAATGGACATATTTGATTTTCTGACAATGGTAGGCGGCCTGGCTCTTTTCCTGTATGGAATGAGGGTGCTGGGAGACGGGCTCAAGAAAGCGTCTGGCGGAAAGATGGAGCATATCCTGGAGAAGCTGACCAGCAACAAGCTGATGGCGGTTTTGCTTGGAGCCGGCGTTACCGCGGTGATACAGTCGTCTTCCGCCACCACGGTCATGGTGGTGGGCTTTGTCAATTCGGGGATTATGAAGCTTGCCCAGGCAACGGGCGTTATTCTGGGCGCAAATGTGGGTACGACCGTTACCGCATGGATCCTGAGCCTCACAGAGGTGGACGGAACAAGCTTTTTGCTGCGTTTTTTAAAGCCGACTTCCTTTTCACCGATCCTTGCCATTGTGGGTGTGATCCTCATCAGCACGGGCAAGAAAAACCGCCAGAAGGATATCGGAACCATCATGGTGGGGTTTGCGGTGCTTATGACCGGAATGAACACCATGTCCAGTGCGGTAACACCCCTTGCCAGCGAGCCTGGCTTTATCCGGTTTCTCCTCGCCTTTTCCAATCCCGTGCTCGGCATGCTGGTTGGAATTGCCCTGACGGCGTTTATTCAGTCTTCTTCAGCTTCTATCGGTATTCTTCAGGCTCTTTCCGTGACGGGGGCGGTGAGCTATTCCACTGCGATTCCCATCATTCTGGGCGCTAATGTTGGCGCCTGTGCCACGGCTCTTATATCCAGCGTGGGCGCAGGCAGAAACGGCAGGCGCGCCGCTTTGATCCACCTGTATTTCAATATTATCAAAACCGTAACTTTCATGGTGGTCTTTTACGCAGTGGATGCGGTGATGGAGTTTGCCTTTATGGGCCGGCCGGCCAGCGCGCTTGGCATTGCGGTCATACATACGGCGTTTAATGTGGCCTCCGTTGTACTGATTTTCCCGTTTTCGTCCGTGCTGGAAAAGCTTGTCACCTTCACGATTCCCATATCGGAGGAAGAAGAGAAGGCGAGAGAGTGCGATAAAAAGGAGATACAGCTCCTGGATGCCCGTTTCCTCAGCACACCCAGCTTTGCCCTGGAGGTCTGCAAAAATGTGGCGGCTGAGATGGTGGATATTTCAAGAGAGGCTCTTTTTCTGGCGATTCAGATGCTGGACAAGTATGACGAGGATTCGGCCAATAAGGTAATCGAACTTGAAAATATCGTAGACCATTATGATGACGAGATCGGCTCCTATCTGGTAAAGCTCAGCAGCAGGCATTTGACGGAAAGGGACAGCCAGCAGCTCTCCGTGCTGCTCCACAGTATCGGCGATTTTGAGAGGATATCCGACCATGCGATCAACATTATGGAATCGGCAAAAGAGATGAACGAAAAACGGCTGTCCTTCTCCAGAAAGGCGCAGGAAGAGCTGTCCGTCTACACCGGCGCCATCAGGGATATCGTAAACACTGCCGTGAAGGTCTTCCGGGAGGAGGATCTTAAGCTGGCGGAAATGATCGAGCCCATGGAGGAAGTGATCGATTTTCTGAGTATAGAGGTCAAGAAGCGTCACATGAAGCGGCTGCGA
This sequence comes from uncultured Lachnospiraceae bacterium, assembly GCA_910579685.1. Taxonomy (GTDB): domain Bacteria; phylum Bacillota; class Clostridia; order Lachnospirales; family Lachnospiraceae; genus Suilimivivens. Next base: position 123,160 of record CAJTVN010000005.1, read on the forward strand.
AAGGGGAAATGTACCATAGAGATGGGATTTGTGCTTTCGGATATCACGACCAACTATGAAAGAGTGTCTGACCACTGCTCCAACATTGCGCTTTCGCTGCTTCAGATGAACGAGGAAAATTTTGAGACCCATGAATATCAAGAAAACATAGTTGGCAGAAACGGTTCGGTTTTTGCCGCTGAGGTGAAGCAGCTTAAGGAGCGCTATCAGCTGCCTTAACGCACGGATACATAATAAGCGAATATGCAGATACGGGATCAGGTGTGGACTGCGCCATACCTGCCGGAAAGGAGTTGTTTTGGAGCTGATCTATGGAACGGGAAACCCCGCCAAGCTGAAGTTCATGAGACGGGAGATAAGAGGTCTCCCGATTGAGCTTATAAGCCTTGGACAGGCGGCGGAAAGGGATGGCATTGCTCTTGCGGATGTGGAGGAGTCGGGACGGGATCCGCTGGAAAATGCGAGGATCAAGGCCTGCGCTTACTACCGCCTGTTTCGAAAGCCGGTGTTTTCCTGCGATTCGGGATTGTATCTGTGGGATTATCAGACGGGTGAAATGCTTCCCGAGGAAGTGCAGCCGGGAATCCATGTGAGGGGACGTGGAGGGAGGCGGCTTACGGACGACGAGCTGATTGCTCATTTTACCGGTCTGGTTCGAACGTACGGGACGATTCTGGCCAGATACAAAAACGGAATCTGTCTGATCATGGAGGACGGACGCAGATATGAAAGTATGGACGAGAGCCTGTGGGGGGCTGCCTTTCTGTTTACAGACAGGCCTCATCCCAAAAGAATCGAGGGATTTCCGCTGGACAGCATTTCACTGGATATCGCATCAGGGAAATATTTTTATGACCTGGAAGGCAATGCGCAGGATGTTGTGGCGGCGGAAACGGGAATTGCGGAATTTTTCAAGTCTGTTTTTTAATCTTGGTGATTTTTGCGATAAGTAACAACTGTGCAGGACAGGCGCCTTGTCCTATACTGGAAGAGTAGCGGAAGCGTTATTTTGTGCAAAACGGGGAGAAAGGGTTAAAAAGATGTATAAGAAAAATGAGATTGAACAGTTTGTTTCACAAATGATGATAGATATGGGGATACCTGTTCATCTGAAGGGATATCATTACATGAGATCAGCCGTGGTGATGGCGGTTCAGGATATGAAAGTGGTAGGGAGCGTCACCAAGCTGCTTTATCCGGAGATTGCAAGGCAGTATGGCACGACCAACGGCAAGGTGGAGCGTGCGATCCGAAACGCCATTGAAATTTCCTGGGAGAGAGGAAACAGACGGACCTTTGACAGAATGTTCGGCTATTGTATGGAAAGCGGACAGGGCAGGCCCACGAACAGCGAGTATATTGCGGCCATTGCGGATGCCGTGTGCGTGTGCATGAAAGAGGCTGCTTCCTGATTGGTAAAAGGAGGATATGTATGACGGCACCTGTAGATAAACCCGCCCTCTGCGGCGGCAAACCGGTTCGGGATACCAAAATTTATTACGGACATCAATATATTGACGAGGCGGACATCCAGGCGGTTACGGAGGTTCTGCGAAACTGCGACCTGACCTGCGGCCCGAAGATAAAGGAGCTCGAGGATAAGCTCTGCCGGGTGACGGGAGCAAAGTATGCGGTGGTCTGCAGCAACGGGACGGCGGCGCTTCACATGGCGGCCCTTGCGGCCGGAATCGGGCCCGGGGACGAGGTGATCACCACGCCCATCACCTTTGCGGCCTCGGCAAACTGTGCGCTGTACTGCGGCGCTAAGCCGGTGTTTGCGGATATTAACGAGGAAACCTACAACATTGACCCCGCCTGCGTGGAAGCTCTTGTCAGTGAAAAGACAAGGGCGGTGGTTGCGGTGGATTATACCGGGCAGTCGGTCCAGCTGGACGAGCTGCTTTCCCTGTGCAGAAAGAGGCGCATGGTGCTGATTGAGGACGGGGCCCACGTGATCGGGACGAGCTACCGGGGGCGGAAAAACGGATCCATTGCGGATATGACCACGCTGAGCTTTCATCCGGTCAAGACAGTGACCAGCGGGGAAGGGGGAGCGGTTCTCACAAACAACGGGGAGTACTATAAAAGGCTGCTGCTTTTCCGAGCCCACGGGATCACGAGAGACCCCTCGCTGATGGAGCATGAGCCGGACGGACCCTGGTATTACGAGCAGATCGCACTTGGAATGAACTACCGTCTGACGGACATCCAGGCGGCTCTTCTGATCAGCCAGCTGGATAAGCTTCCGGCCTTCATTGCGAGAAGAAAAGCCATTGTGAAGGCTTACAACGAAGCCTTCACAAAGCTGCCCCAGCTGTTTGTGCAGAGGGAGATACCGGAATCCGATACCACAAGGCATCTGTACATTTTGCGGATTCGCCCGGAGCGGCTGACCATTGGCAGGAAGCGGTTTTTTGAGGCCCTGGCAGCGGAAAATATCTGCTGTAATGTACACTATATACCCACTTATTATTTCCCTTACTATGAAAAACTTGGCTACCACAGAGGCATCTGCCCCAAGGCGGAGAAGCTGTATGAGGAAATCATCAGCCTGCCGCTTTACTATGCCATGACAGATCAGGACGTGGAGGATGTGATCAGGGCAGTGACCCGGATCGCCGCTTATTTTGCAAAGTAAGACAGGGGATTAAAGGAGCGGAAACTTCGATGAAGCTGAGCGTGATTGTGCCGGTTTACAATATGGCGTCAGACGGAAAACTGAAATACTGCCTGGACAGTCTGGTTAACCAGACTGTCAGCGATTATGAGATTATTGCGGTGGACGACTGCTCCACGGACGATTCCCTTGCGGTTCTTCGCTCCTATGAGGCGCAGTATCCGGATCGTTTCCTGGTGATCGCTTCCCCTGAGAACCGAAAACAGGGAGGAGCGAAAAATCTCGGCCTGGCCAGGGCACGGGGGGAGTGGATCGGCTTTATTGACAGCGACGACTGGATTACCCCGGATTTTTACGAGAGACTGCTGCGGAAGGCGCAGGAGACGGGAGCGGACATGGTGGGCTGTGATTACAGCCTGACGCAGGAGCGCGGCAGGAAAATCGGGCAGATCGTCCACAACAATAAGCCGGAACAGACGGGAGTGCTGAACAAGGAAAAATACCGTTCCCTCATTCTCGACAGCGGAAGCCTGGTGGTAAAAATTTACCGGCGCCAAATTATTCTGGATTACCCCAACCGCTTTCCGGAGCATATTTTCTATGAGGACAATGCCATCAGCAATTCCTGGATGCTGCGTGCCAGACATTTTGAGTACATCCCGGAACCGCTTTATTACTACTACCAGCACGATACCTCTACGGTTCACACCATCACAAAAAAGCGGTGCGAGGACAGAATGGAGGCGGCCAGGGTGATGATAAGGGAAGCCGTACAGTTCGGCTTTCTGGAGGAATACTATCCGGAGATCGAGAGCAGTTTTACCACTCTGTTTTACGTTAACACGCTGTTTTCCTACATGGCGGGAGTGAAGAAAAAGGAATACGGGTTCGTGAAAGCCCTGGGCAGGGAGATGAGAGAGACCTTTCCCGGATTCATGGAAAACAAATATTACCGGGAGAGAGTGCACGGGGAGGAACGAAAGCTGATCGCCATGCATATGAAGTCCACGCTCTGGTTTATGATTTATTATCGTCTGCTTTGGGGATATCGGAAGTTCCGCAAAAGGTGGAAAAAGTAAATTCGGGATTCTGTGCGCCGTGCTGCAGCTTTGGTAAAAAGGTTGTAGACGGCGCTTAAATTATGTATAATAGGAAAAAAGGAGGGTTACAAAATGAAAAGAATCGGTATGTTAACAAGCGGCGGCGACTGCCAGGCGCTCAACGCTGCCATGAGAGGCGTTGTGAAATGCCTTGTAAACAGCAAGGAGAAGGTGGAAATCTATGGGTTCATAGACGGTTACAAGGGGCTCATCTACGGAAATTTCCGTATGCTGGACGGCCGCGACTTTTCCGGTATTCTGACAAAGGGAGGCACGATCCTTGGCAGCTCCCGGACGCCTTTTAAGACCATTAAGGATCCGGATGAGGACGGCATCGACAAGGTGGATGCCATGAAGCAGAACTATTACAAGCTGCGCCTGGACTGCATCGTGATCCTTGGCGGAAACGGGACGCATAAGACGGCTAATCTTCTGAGGACGGAGGGATTGAACGTCATCACCCTTCCCAAGACCATTGACAATGACCTGTGGGGGACGGACATGACCTTTGGTTTCCAGAGCGCCGTGAACATTGCAACGGATGCCATCGACTGTATTCACACCACGGCATCCTCCCATGCGAGAACCTTTATCGTGGAGGTGATGGGACACAAGGTGGGTTATCTTACGCTGAACGCCGGTATGGCAGGCGGGGCGGACATTATTCTGATTCCCGAGATCCCTTATGATATCAAGAAAATTGTGGAGGCAATTGACAGGAGAACAAAGAACGGAAGCCGTTTTACCATACTTGCAGTGGCTGAGGGTGCGATTTCCAAGGAAGACGCCAAGCTGTCCAAGAAAGAATACAAGGAAAAGATGAAGAACTATAAGTATCCTTCCGTGTCCTACGAGCTGGCGGAACAGATTCAGAAGATGACCGGCACAGAGGTGAGGGTGACGGTGCCCGGACACACCCAGAGAGGCGGAAGCCCCTGCCCTTATGACCGCGTATTTGCAAGCAGGCTTGGCGCTGAGGCGGGCGCTCTGATCTTAAAGGGCGAGTACGGATTTATGGTGGGCTACAAGAACCGGGAGATCGTAAAGGTTCCTCTTGAGGAAGTGGCCGGAAAGCTTAAGATGGTTTCACCGGATTCCGATATTGTAAAAGAAGCAAAGATGCTGGGAATCAGTTTCGGTGATTAAAGGCAGGACAAGCGGGAAAGCCTGTCCGCGGAAGGAAAGATGATATGTCATACACAGCCCTTTACAGAAAATTTCGACCGGCTGGATTTGAGGAGGTAAAAGGTCAGGATCCCATTGTAACCACACTGAAAAATCAAATAAAGGCGAACCGTATCGGCCATGCCTATCTGTTTTGCGGCACAAGAGGTACGGGTAAGACTTCCGTTGCCAAAATTTTTGCAAAAGCAGTGAACTGCGAAAACCCTGCAGACGGCAGCCCCTGCGGGGAATGCGCTGTCTGCAGGGCTATTAGCGCAGGGGCGAGCATGAACGTAATCGAGATTGATGCGGCCTCCAACAACGGTGTGGACAATATCAGGGAAATTGTGGATGAGGTTTCCTATTCGCCGGCAGAGGGAAAATACAAGGTTTATATTATTGACGAGGTTCATATGCTCTCCATAGGAGCTTTCAATGCGTTGCTGAAAACCCTGGAAGAACCGCCCTCCTATGTGATCTTTATTCTGGCGACCACGGAGATCCACAAGATTCCGGTCACGATTTTGTCCAGATGTCAGAGATATGATTTTAAGAGGCTTGCCGTGGATACGCTCGCTGACAGGATAAGGGAGCTGGCGCAGATTGAGGGAGTTTCCATTGAGGATAAGGCGGTCCGCTATATTGCAAGGGCAGCGGATGGAGCCATGAGAGACGCCCTGAGCCTTCTTGACCAGTGTATTGCTTTTCATTTCGGGCAGGAGCTTACTTATGACCGGGTTTTAAATGTGCTGGGCGCTGTGGACACGGAAGTGTTCAGTCGGATGCTCCGGGAGATTCTCTCTGCAAATGTGACGGGGGCGATCGGCGTTTTGCAGGAAATCGTGATGCAGGGCAGAGAGCTCGCACAGTTTGTGTCCGACTTTACCTGGTATCTGCGCAACCTCCTGCTGCTCAAGACTGCGGATGGGATGGAGGATATTATCGATGTGTCCAGCGAGAATCTTGCCAGACTTAAGGAAGAGGCCGGGATGGCGGACAATGACGTGATCATGCGCTATATCCGTATCCTTTCGGAACTGTCCGGCCAGCTGCGGTTTGCGTCGCAGAAGCGTATTCTGATCGAGATGGGGCTGATCCGGCTCTGCAGGCCGCAGATGGAGACGGACACGCAGTCCCTGACAGACAGAATCCGGCAGCTGGAACAGAAGCTGGAACAGGGTGTTTTTACGGCCGTGCCGCAGAAGGCAGGACAGAGCGTATACAGCGGCGTTTCCGAAAAAAGCGGGGAAACGCAGGCAACAGGCAGGGTTTTGGAGCGTGCGGTGCCGGAGGATATCCGGCGGGTGGTTTCCAAATGGCCGGTGGCGCTTGCCGAGACAGAAAATCCCATGAAAACTTATCTGAAAAGCTCATACCCCAGCCTCTCCGAGGACGGAAAGCTTCTGGTGGTCGTTCCGGACGGCCTCCCCTTTGACTATTTAAGGCAGGATGTGCACAGGCAGGAGCTTGGAAGGATCCTCTCGGAATATGCCGGTAAGGAGCTTGATGTGAGTATTCAATGCCTTGATTCGGATCGAAATTCACAGGATTTGTTTCCGGATTTGACGAAACTGGTTTCGGAAAATATCCATATGGAAATTGAAGAGATCGAGGACGGGGAAGCGCTACCGGAGGATGCGTTCTAGAAATAGGATTTTATGCTTGAAAAACAGTCCGGTTTGAGAGTACAATAGACGAATATCATGATGCCGGGGTCAAAAGGTCATGCATGATATGATTGCATATCCGTGCATGACTTTGAGACCCTAACATTATATCATGGGCAGGAAAGGAGTTTGGTATCGATATGGCAAAGCGTGGAGGGTTTCCGGGAGGAGGCATGCCCGGAAATATGAGTAATCTGATGAAGCAGGCGCAGAGAATGCAGCGTCAGATGGAAGAGAGCCAGAAGGAGCTGGAAACAAAGGAATTCACCGCAAAGTCCGGCGGCGGAGCCGTGGAGGTCACGGTAACCGGCAAGAAGGAGGTCGTCAGGGTAAAGCTTTCACAGGAGGCCGTGGATCCGGAGGATATTGAAATGCTGGAGGATCTCGTGATGGCGGCCGCCAATGAAGCTCTGCATATGGCTGAGGAGGCAAATGCGCAGATTATGAACAAGATGACAGGCGGCCTTTCGCTGGGCGGGGGTCTTCCTTTCTGATGGATTTGTACAGCGGACATATCAACAAATTAATAGACGAGCTGGCAGGGCTGCCGGGAATCGGGGCGAAGTCGGCGCAGAGACTGGCTTTTCATCTGATCAACATGCCGCAGGACAAAGTCCGCCGGCTGGCGAAAACGATTCTGGACGCCAAGGAAAATGTCCGTTACTGCAGGGAATGCTATACGCTGACAGACCAGGAGGAGTGCCCGGTCTGTGCAAATCCCAGGCGGGATCACGGTACGATAATGGTGGTGGAGAATTCCAGGGATCTGGCCGCCTATGAAAAAACAGGAAAATATGAGGGGATCTATCACGTGCTTCACGGGGCTATTTCCCCCATGCTGGGAATCGGGCCCGGCGATATCAAGCTGAAGGAGCTGATTATGCGTCTTCAGAAGGATGTCTCAGAAGTGATTATAGCCACGAATTCCAGTCTGGAGGGAGAGACAACGGCTATGTACATCAGTAAACTGATTAAACCCACCGGGGTGAGAGTGACCAGAATCGCCAGCGGAGTGCCGGTGGGAGGCGATTTGGAGTATATTGACGAGGTTACGCTGCTGCGTGCCTTAGAGGGCAGGACCGAGATGTGAGCGGGCCGGGCAGGAAAAGAGGAGACAAGATGGCGGTAAGAAAAGAGGTATTTGGTACAGCCAAATGCGGTACACCGATATACAGATATTATATAACAAACAGCAGGGGGGTTCAGGCGGGAGTCATAAATTACGGTGCGATCCTGGTGAACCTGTTTGTTCCGGATAAGGACGGCAAGGTACAGGACGTGGTACTTGGATATGACACGCTGGAGCCTTATTTTGAAAACGGAAGCTTTTTTGGGGCAGTGATCGGACCCAGTGCAAACCGGATCGCAGGAGCGTCTTTTGTCCTGGAAGGGCAGAGATACAATCTGGATGTCAATGACGGCGCAAATAATCTGCACAGCCATAAGGACGATGGGTATCACAAGAGAATATGGGATGCACAGGAGGGGACGGACAGCGTCACCTTCACCCTGGAGGATAAGGACGGCTCCATGGGCTTTCCTGGGAACAAGAAGGTCAGCGTGACGTACACGGTGACCGAAGACAACGAGCTCAAAATCCATTATCAGGCTGAGAGCGATAAAAATACGATTATCAATGTGACGAATCATACCTATTTCAATCTGGCGGGACACGATGCGGGGACGATTCTGGATCACAGTCTGCAGCTTATGGCATCCTCCTACACGCCTGTGCGGGAGGGATCCATTCCCACAGGTGAGATTGCACCGGTGGAGAAAACCCCCTTTGACTTCCGTGCCGGAAAGAAAATCGGGGAGGAGATTGATGCGGACAACGAGCAGCTGAGAATTGGCCTGGGCTATGACCATAACTGGGTAATTGACGGTAAAATCGGAGAGCTGAGAAAGTTTGCGGTCGCATCGGAGGAAACCTCGGGACGGGTGATGGAGGCTTACACGGATCTGCCGGGCGTTCAGTTCTATGCAGGGAACTGTATCGATCCCGTGGAGGGAAAAGAGGGCGCCAGCTATGGAAAGAGATGCGGGTTCTGTCTCGAGACCCAGTATTTTCCGGATACGGCAAATAAACCGGAATTTCCCTCCGCTGTATTTGGCCCCGGGCGCAGATACAGTGCCGTAACCGTTTATAAATTTGTATAAAAGATGCCGAAATGCGTAGATGCATCATGGATTATGGGGACAGAATCTGACAGGAAATCTGTCCCCATCCTGTTATAATGATCTGAAAGGAAAGGGGAGGCCGTCAAGGCTGCGAAGACAGGGATGCGTTTACCGAAAGTTGTGAGGCAGATGGGAAGGATTTCCGGAGAGAACAGAGTATACATCGAGGACTATGTATATACCTATTTGAGCGAAATCAAGAAGGAAAGACGCGGGTTTCCGGTGAGAGTAGCCCTCTATGGACATGCCTTTTGCAAGGAGAATCAGAATTTTTACCTGATTTACGGCGCCTCCTGTATTATGGAGGAGCTGGAAAACGGAAGAGATCAGGATGAAATCAAAAAATTATTTTTTGATAGCTATGATCTGATCGGCTATGTTAATATATATGACAGGCAGGAAATCGCAGATGGAAAGGACGGCTGCTATCTGTTTTATGAGTCGAATGAATCCATGCAGAATTATATGATTTCCTGTTATGAGCGGAAAAATAAAACGCCTGTCAGAGAGAAAGAAACGGAAAAGGGAAGAGATACAGGGCTGTTAAAAAAACTGTTTCAGAACATTTTACTTGGATGTGCTGCTGTCATTGTTGCGCTGGCCATTGCCGCAATCGGCAGCTACGGCGGCATGCATGATTTCACGCTTACGGCGGCAAGAGCGCTGCAGGAAACCAAATGAGGCCTGCATGAGTACTAAGGATATGGAGATGAGCGAATGTCTAATGTGCGGGATTACCTGAAAGAAAAGGAAAAAAGACTCGGGAGCATACCGGGCATTAATTATAAAGACAAGATATGGAGTCACCGGCTGGCGGTTTTTTACAGGACAGCCCTTGTGCTTATTTTAATTGCGGCGGGGGTTGTTTTTCTGATGTTTCAGTGGAAAAATAAAATATTTACGGACAGTGTGATCGTAAATTCCACCCCGGTTACCGTGGTGCAGGGAGCGAGAGTGGAGAAGCTGGGCGGCAATATTCTTTTGTACAGCAAGGACGGTATGAGCTGTCTGGATTCCAAGGGAGGCGCCCTCTGGAACCAGACCTTTGAAATGCAGAATCCCATGGTTTCTGTAAGCGGTCATGTAGCGGCAGTGGGAGATTATAACGGTCGTACAATCTATGTGGTAAACAGCGGAGGGCAGTTGGGGACGGTGAATACGAACCTTCCGATCCGAAAGATCTGTGTATCGGAAAGCGGTGTGGTGGCAGCGGTACTGGATGATGCGGATGTTACCAGGATCCTTCTCTATAACGGCAATGAGAATACGGAGACCTCCATTGTGGATATAAAAGCGACCATGAACAAAAGCGGCTATCCGGTAAGCATCTGTCTGTCTCCCAACGGCAAGCTGATGGCGATTTCCTATCTTTATGTGGACAGCGGCGATATGAAGACCACGGTTGCATTTTTTAATTTCGGAGAGGTTGGAAGGAATCAAAGCGATAATTATGTCAGCGGCTACGATTATCTGGACACCATTGTTCCCTATGTACAGTTTATGAATAATAATACGGCGTTTGGAATTTCTGATGACAGAATCGTTTTTTTTGAGGGAAGCGAGAAGCCTGCCAATATCGCCACTGCATTTCTGGAGGAAGAGGTACAGGGCGTATATAATAATGAGAGCTATGTGGGAGTGGTGTTTGTGAACCAGACAGGGGAGAGCGCCTACCGGATGGATGTCTACAGTACATCGGGAAATAAAGTGCATTCCCTGTTTTTTGACATCGAATATTCAGATATTATTTTGAACAGGGATCAGATCATCATATACAATGATCTGGAATGCCAGATCTGCAATATAGGGGGAGTGGATAAGTTTACAGGCGAATTTGAGAAGCCGGTAACGCTTCTTGTTCCCACCTCCTCGGTATACAGATATGTGGCGGTCACGGGAAGTTCCATTGATACGATTGAGTTGAAATAATCCGCAGGCATCAGGGGTCAAAATGCCGGTTTCCCTTGGCAGCATTAATAGTATGAAGTAAAATCAGAAGAAATACCAGGAGATAAAAACATGTATTATGCAGCGCTGATAGTAATTGCTTTGGTATTTATTTGGAGGATAACCGCAGGCTTTAAGAAAGGAATGGTGCAGGAGCTCATTTCCTTGATCGCAATGGCGGCAGCGGGAATTTGTGTATTACTCATTCTGGGGGCGGTGGGAAGCTACCTGGAGAAGGAAATCGGGCAGGTGATACAGACTGTCGTGGTTCTGTTTGCCGTGTGTCTGGTATACCGCCTTGTCAGTATTCTCTTTGTTTCCCTGAAACTGATTTCAAAGCTTCCGATCGTAAAAGGACTTGACAAAATCATGGGGGCCGCAGTCGGATTTGTAGAGGCGGGCATTCTCGTTGGAGTGCTGGTGCATCTGATTAAGGGATGGGGAATGCAATTTTTGTGAAAAACGGTTAGAATTCAGAGACACATGAGGAAAAACAGACAGCTTCTTGCAAGCAAGCTTGACAAATCTATCGGATGCGCCTCGTGCAGTTGTAAATCGTAACAAAAATACCAGAAAATTCAAAAAACCACTTGACAGGCGGAAGTGCGGAGTGCTATACTAAAAATCCGCCGAGGGGCGGCGGGACGTCCGCCGGGCAGAAAGCCCGCGGGACGGGGAGACCCGGGGAAGGGGCTCCCGAAAAAAGTTTGAAAAACCCCGAAAAAAGTCTTGACAACGGAATGCGCCTGTGGTAAAGT
>CAJTVN010000006.1 GCA_910579685.1 uncultured Lachnospiraceae bacterium
ATAAGACCCTCGCCGGACAATTGTACGGGGAGTTCAAGGAGTTCTTCCCTGAGAATGCGGTGGAGTATTTTGTGTCCTAATTTGGGGACAGGGTAAAAAGCGCATTATTTAGTATTGGTTGTACCGTATTTTGTGGACAAGATGGGGGATTATGGACGAAATAACACTAGGCGGACGGGTGGAGTTTGTGACCTGGATTCGTGTAAAGGACAAGATAATATTATATGGAAATTTAAACAGAAAAATTCTAAGAGGATAAAGTGATGAAAAAGAAAAAAGATATATCCATTTTGCGTTCCTCGGCAGCAGAATATTTGACATTTATTACAGCTACTGGTGAAAGCGATGTAAATGCCATATATTTTGGTGAAAACGTCTGGCTTTCTCAGAAAACAATGGGGTTGCTGTATAACGTAGAAACACATACGATCAATTATCATTTAAAAAAGATATTTGCAGATGGTGAATTGGATGAGGCATCAGTTATTCGAAAATTTCGAATAACTGCATCAGATGGCAAAGTCTATAATACAAATCACTACAATTTAAAAGCTATTATTGCCGTAGGAAATAAAGTTGATTCGGAACGGGCAGTGCAATTTCGCAAGTGGGCAAATGGGATTATAGAGGAATTTACCATCAAAGGATTTGCAATGGATGATGAACGGCTTAAAAATTTTGGGACAATTTTAACAAAGGATTATTTTGAAGAGCAATTACAGAGAATCCGTGAAATTCGGTTATCGGAACGGAAATTTTATCAAAAGGTTACGGATATATATGCCACAAGTATAGATTATGATCCGAAAGCACAGGCAACCAGGCGTTTTTTTGAAAGAGTCCAAAACCAACTTCACTGGGCGATTCATGGGGAAACTGCGGCAGAGGTAATTTACCATAGAGCAGACAGTGAGAAGGAGCATATGGGGCTTCAAACATGGAAAGATTCGCCAAATGGGAAAATTCAGAGATTTGATGTGGTTGTAGCGAAAAACTATCTGACAGAAGATGAATTATCTGCAATGGCAAGGATTGTCAATGCCTATTTGGATCTTGCGGAATTGCGGGCAGAAGAGCAGATTCCAATGACGATGGAAGACTGGGCAGAGCAGTTTGAAGGAATTTTACGGTTATCTAAAAAAGAAATTTTGACACATGCAGGAACTATTTCTGCAAAAATAGCAGAACAGCATGCAATGAGTGAATTTGAAAAATACCGTATAAGACAGGATCAATTGTATCAGAGCGATTTTGACCGTGTGCTACTGGAAATGGAGGAAGAAGGCAATGAAAAATGAAAAAGAAGAGATTGTATACCATTATTGTACTCTTGAAGGATTTCTAAGTATTATTCAGAATTCTTCAATATGGATGTCTGATATCAGTAAGTCAAATGATTGTTTAGAAAGTATTTATATTCGTAATAAGATCAAAAATAGGATCAGATGCGAATTAGAGGGTGATTCAGAAAATTTGCATGCTTGGCAAACAGGCGATCGGATAAGTGGGGAACTAGATGATTCAATGCTAACGTATGTGGCATGTTTTTCTGAAAAAATGGATTGTCTTAGTCAATGGAGAGGTTATGCAGATGATGGGAAAGGAATTAGTATTGGATTTTGTAAAAGGATGTTGGAGTCATTGCCTAAAATAATGCATCATAATTTGAGTTTTTCTAAAGTTATTTATGATGAGAAGCAGCAAGAAAAATATGTAAATAAGGTTGTTGAAGAAATTTTCAGAAACATGGAATTTAAAGGAATTGGGCTGGCGGGGATAGAATGGAATTCGAATCATAAAGATGAATTTGCTAAATATAAAAATCCCAGTTTTGAAGAAGAAAGGGAATGGCGGTTAATACTTAACTCGTATCCTAAATGGAAAAAAATAAAGGTTGGTGATATGAGTTTTACAGAGCCAACATTTAGAGTTTCTAATGGGCGGCTGATTTCGTATGTTGAATTATCCTTTGCAAACGCAAAAAGCAATTTTGTTAAAGAGATTTGGATTGGTCCTAAGTCAAAAGTAGAAATGCAGGATATTAAGCATGCCTTAAAGGGGGATGGTTATTATGATGAAGTGGATCATTATGATGAAAAAGGTTCCATATTGATTACAAGATCGTCAAGCTCTTATAGATGATTTATATAAAATGGATTGTTTTGATACACCTGAAACATTGATATACAAAAGATATTGATGAAGTAATCCCAAAGGAAGAAAGTGAAAGTGGTACAGACTTTTCACAAGATAATTATTATAGAACAAATTAGTGAATTTCTTGCATGAAACTAAGATACTGGCATAACTGAATCGCATAAAAAGATATACCCATCCGGGCATCCCGTAATACATGCCCCTGACGGGGCGGGCGTACTACCGTCCGATAAGGTATAAAAAAGCACAGAACAAAAGTTCGATTTTGGTCTGTACTTTTTTTGACTTATATGTTATAATGAAAAACCAAATGACTGGATAATACTATCTGTACTGATTGGTATTATTCAGTGTTGTTTCGTTTCAAAAATACGATTTTCCCAAAGGGATACTGCGTAATATGACCTGCATTCGTGTAATTGCTATTTTAACGCTTATTCGCCAGCTTTGCAAGCCCATTTTACACGGATCGAAAATCAAATTACACGAATTTCGGGCGAATAGGCAAACTTTTTGCGCGGTAACAATGAGGAAAATGCCCTGCGTGCAGGAGCATTTGACGAATGTCGCGATAACGAGAAAACTTGTTTTCGAGTGTTCGGTCACAAATTGGAGGTTTTCATATGCCAGATAACAGAGGAAATTCGCAATCCGCTGACAATCGTCAGCTACTTGCTCATAAAAGTCGCCCCAAGGACGGGCATGCTTTTAAATTACAAGCCCCCTACAAGCCCACCGGCGACCAGCCCGCAGCCATAGAAGCCCTGGTCAAAGGCTTTCAGGAAGGCAACCAATTCCAGACTTTACTGGGGGTAACAGGTTCCGGCAAGACCTTCACCATGGCCAACGTGATCGCCGCCTTGAACAAGCCTACTTTGGTCATAGCGCACAATAAGACCCTCGCCGGACAATTGTACGGGGAGTTCAAGGAGTTCTTCCCTGAGAATGCGGTGGAGTATTTTGTGTCCTACTATGATTATTACCAGCCCGAGGCCTATGTCCCGTCCTCGGACACTTATATAGCCAAGGATTCGTCGGTCAATGATGAGATTGACAAGCTGCGCCTTTCCGCAACAGCGTCGCTCTCGGAGCGGCGGGATGTGGTGGTGGTTGCCAGCGTGTCCTGTATCTACGGACTGGGAAGCCCCGAGGAATTTCAGGGAATGAGCGTTTCCCTGCGTCCGGGGATGACAAAGGATCGGGATCAGGTAATCCGGGAGCTGATCGATATCCAGTATGACCGCAACGACATGGACCTGCAGAGGGGATGCTTCCGGGTTCGGGGCGACGTGGTGGAGATCTATCCGGCACAGGGCGGCGATTATCTGATCCGGGTGGAATTTTTCGGGGATGAGATTGACCGGATTGCGCACACGGAGCCGCTTTCCGGACAGGTGCATGCGCTGCTGGAGCACGTCATGATCTACCCGGCGTCCCACTATGTGGTTCAGCAGGAAAAGATCAACGAGGCCTGCAAAAACATCGAGGCGGAGCTGGAAGAGAGAATCCGCTATTTTAAGAGTGAAGATAAATTGCTGGAAGCCCAGAGGATTTCCGAGCGGACCAATTTTGATATCGAGATGCTTCGGGAGACCGGCTTCTGTTCGGGAATCGAGAATTATTCCAGACACTTATCGGGGCTGCCGGAAGGGGCCATGCCCTATACGCTGATGGACTTTTTTGGAGACGATTTCCTGATCATCGTGGACGAGTCCCATATGACGATTCCCCAGATTGGCGCCATGTACACGGGAGACCGATCCCGCAAGACCACGCTGGTGGATTACGGCTTCCGTCTGCCCTCCGCATTGGATAACCGGCCTCTGCGCTTTGAAGAGTTTGAAAGCCATATCGACCAGATGATGTTCGTGTCGGCAACGCCTTCCTCCTATGAGGCGGAGCACGAGCTGCTGCGCACGGAACAGATCATACGTCCCACCGGGCTGCTGGATCCCGAGATTTCCGTTCGTCCTGTGGAAGGACAGATTGATGATTTGATTTCAGAGGTAAACAGGGAGACGGCAAAGCATAACAAGGTACTTGTGACCACTCTGACCAAGAGAATGGCGGAGGATCTTACCGATTATATGAAGGATGCCGGGGTGAGGGTCAAGTACCTCCACTCCGATATTGATACGCTGGAGCGTGCGGAGATTATACGGGATATGCGCCTTGACGTGTTTGACGTGCTGGTGGGTATCAACCTTCTTCGAGAGGGACTGGATATACCGGAGATTTCCCTGGTGGCGATTCTGGATGCGGACAAGGAGGGCTTTCTGCGTTCCGAAACTTCCCTGATACAGACAGTTGGCCGTGCGGCTCGAAACTCGGAGGGGCGTGTCATTATGTATGCCGATAACATGACGGACTCCATGCGGGCGGCGATTCAGGAGACAGAGCGAAGGCGCGGCATTCAGCAGAAATACAATGAAGAGAACGGGATCACGCCCCAGACAATTCGAAAGGCCGTGAGGGATCTGATCAGCATTTCCAAGGTTATCGCAAAGGAAGAACTGAAATTCGAGAAGGATCCGGAATCCATGGATCGGAAAGAACTTGAGAAGCTCATCGCCAAGATACAGAAGCAGATGAAGCAGGCGGCGGCGGATCTCAACTTCGAGATGGCAGCGGAGCTGCGGGATAAGATGGTGGAACTCAAAAAAAAGCTGAAAGAGCTTGAGGATGACAAGAGATGAGGCGGGATCTGCAGGGCGGTTCCCGCAGCGGCCAGGAGGTATAAATATGAGCTTAGCAGACAAACATATCGAGAAACCAAGGATGCGTCCGAGAGAATATATCAGAATCCGGGGAGCCAACGAGCATAATTTGAAAGGGCTGAATGTGGACATTCCGCGAAATGAGCTTGTGGTGCTCACGGGTCTTTCCGGTTCAGGGAAATCGTCCCTGGCTTTTGACACAATTTATGCGGAAGGGCAGCGAAGATATATGGAATCGCTTTCCTCCTATGCGAGGCAGTTTTTGGGGCAGATGGAAAAGCCGGATGTGGAGAAAATCGAAGGCCTTTCCCCGGCAATCTCCATCGACCAGAAGTCCACGAACCGCAATCCCCGTTCCACGGTGGGAACGGTTACGGAGATCTACGATTATTTCCGTCTCCTGTATGCGAGGATCGGAATTCCCCACTGTACAAACTGCGGACGGGAGATCAAAAAGCAGAGCGTGGATCAGATGGTTGACCAGATTATGGAGCTGCCGCAGGGAAGCAGGATCCAGCTTATGGCGCCCGTGGTCAGAGGGAGAAAGGGCGAGCACGTCAAGGTCTTTGACAGGGCCAAGAGAAGCGGCTATGTGCGGGTGCGGGTGGATGGAAACCTGTACGAGCTTTCCGAGGAGATCAAACTGGATAAAAATATCAAACACAGTATTGAGATCATTGTGGACAGGCTTGTGGTCAAACCGGGGATAGAGAGAAGGCTCACTGATTCCATTGAGAATGTGCTGAGCCTGGCGGACGGTCTTCTGATGGTGGAGGTGTTGGACAAGGAGATTATTAATTTCAGCCAGAGCTTTTCCTGCCCGGACTGCGGGGTCAGTATCAGCGAGATTGAGCCCAGAAGCTTTTCCTTTAACAATCCCTTTGGCGCCTGTCCGGTCTGCTTTGGGCTTGGATATAAGATGAAGTTTGATCCGGAGCTTTTGATTCCGGACAGGAGCCTCAGCCTGAGCAAGGGAGCCATTCAGGTCATGGGCTGGCAGTCCAGCACGGACGAAGGGAGCTTTACCAATGCGATTCTCCAGGCGCTCTCCAGAGAATACGGGTTCAGCCTTGATACGCCCTTCAACGAGCTGCCGGCAGATATCCAGGATAAGCTGATATACGGAGGTTTTGGAGAGGTTAAGGTTTACTATAAGGGACAAAGGGGCGAGGGCGTGTATCCCGTTACCTTTGACGGTCTGATCAGGAATGTGGAACGCAGATACCGGGAAACCTCCTCGGATTTCATGAAACAGGAATACGAAACCTTTATGAGGATAACGCCCTGCGAGGAATGTAAGGGGATGCGTCTTAAGAAGGAATCCCTTGCGGTAACGGTCAGTGATAAGAATATTTATGAGATTACATCCATGTCCATCAGCACGCTTGCGGAGTTCCTCGCACAGATGGAGCTGACCAGGCAGCAGCTTGTGATCGGGCAGCAGGTGCTCAAGGAAATCAGGGCGAGAGTGGGATTTCTGGTTGACGTGGGCCTGGAATATTTGTCCCTTTCCCGGGCTACGGCCACGCTGTCCGGCGGGGAAGCGCAGAGGATCCGCCTGGCCACTCAGATAGGCTCCGGCCTTGTCGGCGTGTGCTATATTCTGGATGAGCCCAGCATCGGACTTCACCAGAGGGATAACGATAAGCTGCTCAACACGTTA
This sequence comes from uncultured Lachnospiraceae bacterium, assembly GCA_910579685.1. Taxonomy (GTDB): domain Bacteria; phylum Bacillota; class Clostridia; order Lachnospirales; family Lachnospiraceae; genus Suilimivivens. Next base: position 6,538 of record CAJTVN010000006.1, read on the forward strand.
AAGAATCTGAGGGATCTGGGAAACAGCCTGATCGTGGTGGAGCATGACGAGGACACGATGCTGGAGGCGGACTGCGTGGTGGATATCGGTCCGGGTGCCGGCTCCCACGGAGGAGAAGTGGTGGCCGTGGGCACTGCGGAGGAGATTATGCAGGTGGAGGAATCCATCACGGGGCAGTATCTGAGCGGCAAAATGCAGATTCCGGTACCGGAAAGGCGCAGAAAGCCCGCAGGATGGCTGAAAGTAACCGGCGCACAGGAAAACAACCTGAAAAATATAGCAGTGGAAATCCCTCTGGGGATTGTGACCTGTGTTACCGGAGTTTCCGGTTCCGGAAAGAGCTCTCTTGTAAATGAGATTCTCTACAAACGTCTTGCGAGGGATTTGAACCGTGCGAGAACGATTCCGGGAAAGCATAAGGTCATAAAGGGAATTGAACAGCTGGATAAGGTGATTGATATCGACCAGTCCCCCATAGGAAGGACGCCCCGCTCAAACCCGGCGACCTACACGGGAGTGTTTGACCAGATCCGCGACCTGTTTGCAAGCACTCAGGACGCCAAGGCAAAAGGCTATAAGAAGGGACGATTCAGCTTTAACGTAAAGGGCGGACGCTGCGAGGCCTGCTGCGGTGATGGAATTATCAAAATTGAGATGCATTTCCTTCCGGATGTCTATGTGCCCTGCGAGGTCTGCGGCGGCAGACGCTACAACAGGGAGACGCTGGACGTCAAATACAAGGACAAGAATATTTATGACGTCCTGGAGATGACAGTGGAGGAGGCGGTTCCTTTCTTTGAGAATCTTCCTTCTATTAAAAGGAAGATAGAGACGCTAAACGACGTGGGATTGTCTTACGTGAAGCTGGGACAGCCCTCCACCACGCTGTCAGGGGGAGAGGCGCAGAGGATCAAGCTTGCAGCGGAACTGAGCAGGAGAGGGACGGGAAAGACGATTTACATTCTGGACGAGCCCACCACGGGACTTCACTTCGCAGACGTGCACAAGCTGGTGGAGATTCTTCACAGACTTGCGGATAATGGTAATACGGTGCTGATAATCGAACACAATCTGGATGTGATCAAGACGGCGGACTATATCATTGACATGGGACCCGAGGGCGGAGATAAGGGCGGCCAGGTGATCGCAAAAGGCACTCCCGAGGAGGTTGCGGAGAATCCTTCCTCCTATACGGGGCAGTATATTAAAAAAATGCTCAAAAGGTATAAAGATAATCTGAAAAATGACCGATAAGTAAATCGCATGGACGCATCAGAGAAAACGGAAGGATTCGTTTTTAATGTGCGTCCTTGCTTTTTGGCAACCCCTTTTAAAATTGCTTATAAATTTTTTGTGAAATCTCTTTGAAAATACTTTTTTATGGGTTATAATAATTCATGTATGCCATTGGCATCTGAAAAATGACAGTTATTTTATATGGAAAATTGCTGTAATTGTGGTGGAAATCAGGGAGAATGCGAAGTGTTCTCTGTGGTGCCGCCGCTGGGCGGCACTATTTTAACTCATAATAGAAGACGACGCAAACAGAAAAGTATGGAAAGGGGTATCGCACGATGCAATACACGGATATCGGGATTGATTTGGGAACAGCCAGCATTTTGGTTTACATCAGAGGGAGAGGAGTCGTATTAAAGGAGCCCTCGGTAGTGGCATATGATAGAGATACAAACAAGATTAAGGCAATCGGTGAAGACGCAAGACTGATGCTGGGGAGGACTCCCGGCAATATCATGGCGGTCCGGCCTTTGAGACAGGGCGTGATCTCTGATTACAAGGTGACGGAGCAGATGATGAAATATTTCATCCAGAAGGCCCTGGGCAAAAAAGCGTTTCGCAAGCCGAGGATTGCGGTCTGTGTTCCCAGCGGTGTGACAGAGGTGGAGAAGAAGGCGGTTGAGGATGCCACGCTCCAGGCAGGAGCGAGAGAGGTTTCCATTATTGAGGAGCCCATTGCGGCGGCGATCGGTGCGGGGATTGACATTTCCAAGCCCTGTGGAAACATGATCGTGGATATCGGGGGAGGAACCTCGGATATTGCCGTTATTTCTCTGGGAGGAACCGTGGTCAGCGCATCCATCAAGATTGCGGGGGATGATTTTGACGAGGCCCTTGTCCGCTACATGAGAAAGAAACATAACCTGCTGATCGGAGAAAGGACGGCAGAGGATATTAAGATTAAGATCGGTTCCGCTTTCAAGCGTCCCGAAGTGGACTATATGGATGTAAGAGGGCGCAATCTGGTAACAGGGCTTCCCAAAACGGTGCAGGTTTCCTCCGAGGAGACCGAGGAGGCGCTTAAGGAGGCGACGGCGCAGATTATCGAAACCATACACAGCGTTCTGGAAAAAACGCCGCCGGAGCTGGCGGCGGATATCGCTGACAGAGGAATTGTCCTTACGGGAGGAGGAAGCCTGCTCCGCGGACTGGAGGATCTGATCTGCGAGAGAACGGGAATCACTACAATGACGGCGGAGGATCCCATGACGGCCGTGGCTATCGGCACAGGCAAATATGTGGAATCTCTTGCAGGATACAGAGATTAAGGGAGGATATTTATGGTAAAAGGATTATATACCGCTTATACCGGAATGATCAATCAGGAGCACCGGATGGACGTGCTGACCAATAACCTTGCGAATGCAAACACAAACGGCTACAAGAAAGAGGGAGCGACCAGCCAGTCCTTTGATTCGGTTCTCACCTACAAGATCAAGGATATCTCGGAGGGCTACCGGCTGACCAGAAGAATGGGGATCAACAATCCGGGCGTCAAGGTGGGAGAAGGATATACGGACTTTTCACAGGGCCCCATGAAGAACACCGGTGGCACCTATGACCTTGCATTGACGGATTCCGGTTTTTTTGCGATACAATATACAAACAAGGCGGGGGAAACTTCTGTCAAATATACGAGAGACGGCAATTTCACTCTGACTCAGGGCGGTGCGCTGGTGACCAGGGACGGCGATGCGGTTCTGGACGAGAACGGGCAGCCGATTCAAATTGATACGGCTCTTGAAGCCCAGATCAATGCAAGCGGGCAGATCATTCAGGACGGCCAGGTAGTGTCGACGATTCAGGTTACGGATTTTGAGGATTACAACTATCTGGAGCATTTTGGCGAAAACTATTTCGTTCCCATAGAGGGGGCGCAGACAAAGGAGCCGGAAGCCGAGATTTACGCCGGATATTTGGAGACATCCAACATATCGGTGGTGTCGGAAATGGCAAACATGATCACCATTCAGCGGGCGTACGATTCCAACCAGAAGGTGATAACAACGATTGATTCCACACTTGAGATATCAGCCAATCAGTTAGGCAAGTTATAGTAATAAGGAGGCAGCACAATGGTTAGAAGCTTATGGTCCGCAGCGACCGGAATGAACGCACAGCAGACAAATGTAGACACGATTGCAAACAATCTTGCCAATGTAAATACCGTGGGATACAAGGCCCAGACGGCGCAGTTCAAGTCGTTGCTTTATCAGACGTTACAGACAGCCACAACTACGGCAAACGGAGACCCCAAGCCGACCACGTCCCAGGTAGGTCTCGGCGTAAGGAACTCCTCCATTAATACCAGTTTCCGTCAGGGCAGCCTGCTCTCTTCCAGCAGCAGCACATCCTTTGCCATTGAGGGAGATGGATTTTTCGCAATTAAGGGAAGCGATGGCAATACATATTATACGAGAAACGGCGATTTCACATGGGCCATCAACAGTAACCGGGAGCTCATGCTGACGAACCAGGACGGCCTTCCGGTGCTTGACACAAACGGACAGAACATCACGGTTCCCGGCGACCGGGTGGCAAGCCGGATCACCATAGGGCAGGACGGCACCCTGTATTATCCGGATGGAAACAATGTGCCGCAGTCTATGGGCAAGACCATCGGTCTCAGCCAGTTTAATAATCCCGGGGGCCTTAAGAGAAAGGGCGATACGCTGTGGGAGATCACGGCGGCCAGCGGCGAAGTGATGAACGAGTCCACCAACAATAATGTGGTGAAGAGCCGGATCGTGCAGAATTACCTGGAGGGTTCCAATGTCCAGGTGGCAGATGAGATGGTGAACCTGATTGTCGCACAGAGGGCTTACGAGATGAACTCAAAGGCCATTACCACCTCGGATGAGATGATGCAGACGGCAAACAACCTTAAGAGATAAAGGGAGTGACGGAAAGGAAGTGTGACGGATGGATTTAGGCGGTATTTCCTCTTACACAGATTATCTGACCAAGCAAAGCACCGCTTCGGCCAAGCTGAACGATACGTTAACGAACACGGACTATTCCAATGCGGATGAGGATAAGCTCCTCTCTGTCTGCAAGGAATTTGAGGCTTATTTTCTGGAGCAGGTATTCAAGGAAATGCAGAAAACCGTGGACTGCCTTAAGGAGGAGGGCAGTGATCCCAATGAACATCTGGTGGATTATTTCAAGGAGAACGTGATTCAGGATCTGACCAAGACATCCACGGAAAAACAGGGGCTTGGAATTGCTCAGATGCTTTACGAGCAGATGAAACGCAATTATAATATGACCTGATGGGATCGGAGAGTAGGATGAATAGAGAGGCTGCTGATATGAGACGGGTGACCGTCTTGTTTGGCAGCCTTCATTTATGTGTGAGGAACGGCATATGGAAAGGGTAAAGGGTTATATCGATCATATTATATTTCAGAACAGGGACAATGGGTACGCAGTGCTCTCCTTTATCGCACAGGGTGCGCAGGGCGAGGAGAGAGGAGGGGATCAGGAGCTGGTCTGCGTGGGTTCCTTCAAAAACATAGAGGCCGGGGAGACGCTTGAAATTGACGGCACTTATGTTGAGCACCCGGTATACGGACGCCAGCTGAAAGCGGAGAACTACCGCGTTGTCCCGCCGGACGATACGGCCGGCATGGAGCGCTATCTGGGCTCGGGCGCCATCAAGGGAATCGGGGAAGCGCTGGCGGCAAGGATTGTCCGGACTTTTAAGGAGGATACCTTCCGCATTATGGAGCAGGAGCCGGAGCGGCTCTCCGAGGTCAAGGGGATCAGCGAGAGAAAGGCAAGGGAAATTGCGCAGCAGATGATTGAAAAGAGGGATATGCGGGAGGCCTTCGTATTCCTGCAGCAGTATGGCATATCCAACACCCTTGCGGTAAAAATTTATAATCAGTATGGCATGAAGCTATATGGAATCATGAAGGAAAACCCCTACCAGCTTGCGGAGGACATTTCCGGCGTGGGCTTTCGCATTGCGGATGAAATTGCGTCAAAAATCGGGATTCACACGGACTCGGACTACCGGATCCGAAGCGGTATCCTTTATGCGCTCGCACAGGCTGCGGCGGAAGGGCATACTTATCTGCCCTTTGAAGTGCTGACGGAACGGGCGGCCTCGCTCCTTGGCCTGTACCGGGAGGCGATAGAGCCGCAGGTGGACAATCTGGCAATGGATCGGAAGCTGGTGATCAAGAGCTGCGGGGAGGAAAGAAGAGTCTATGCCGTTTCCTATTATTATGCGGAGATGAAATGCGCAAGAATGCTTCACGATCTGAACGTTACCATGGACGAGGAGCTTCTGCCCCTGGAGGAAAAAAAGCTGGAGAAGCTTTTGGAAAAACTGGAGGAGGATCAGGGGATCGAGCTGGACGAGCTGCAGAGGAAGGCGGTTCTCACGAGTATATCCAGTGGTGTGATGATCCTTTCCGGGGGACCGGGAACCGGAAAGACCACCACGATCAATACCATTATCCGTTTTTTCGAGGCGGAGGGGATGGATATTCTGCTTGCGGCGCCCACCGGGCGGGCTGCCAAGCGCATGACGGAGACCACGGGATTTGAGTCGAAGACCATCCACAGGCTGCTTGAGATCAACGGTTCTGCACAGGAGGGAAAAAGCGCACAGTTTGAGAGAAACGAGGAGAACCCCCTGGAGGCCGACGTTCTGATCATTGATGAGATGTCCATGGTGGACATTCATCTGTTTGCGGCGCTCCTTGCCGCGGTGAGCGTGGGAACGAGACTGGTTATGGTGGGGGACATGAACCAGCTTCCAAGCGTGGGTCCGGGACAGGTGCTGCAAGATCTGATAAAAAGCGGGTGCTTTCCCGTTGTAATGCTCCGGAAAATTTTCCGGCAGGCGGGGGAGAGCGACATTGTGGTGAATGCCCACAAGATAAACCGGGGAGAAGCGATTGCCCTGAACAACAAAAGCAGGGATTTCTTTCTGCTGGAGAGAAAGGATGCAAATGTGATCTATAAACATATGATACAGCTGATCCGGGAAAAGCTTCCGCCCTACGTGGAAGCACAGCCCTATGACATCCAGGTACTGACTCCCATGCGGAAGGGGAATCTGGGCGTTGAGGTTCTGAACCATATTCTGCAGAGATATCTGAACCCGCCGGAAGACGGCAAAAGGGAGTACCAGTCCGGGGAACGTCTTTTCAGGGAAGGTGACAAGGTCATGCAGATAAAAAACAATTACCAGATTACCTGGGAGGTCATAAGCCGTTATGGGATTCCCATTGATAAGGGAATGGGAATTTTTAACGGAGACATGGGTATCATACGGGAAATCAATGAGGCGGCCCAGAGCCTTACGGTTGAGTATGACGAGGCCCGGCGGGTGGAATATCCCTTTGTACAGCTGGACGAGATCGAGCTTGCCTATGCCGTCACCATACATAAATCCCAGGGAAGCGAGTATCCGGCAATCATTCTTCCGCTTCTTGCCGGCCCGAAGCTTCTTCTCAACCGAAACCTGCTCTACACGGCGGTGACGAGGGCGAGAAAGTGCGTGACCATACTGGGAAGCTCGCAGGTGGTGCAGCAGATGATTGATAACGAGAGGGAGAGCAAACGCTATACGAGCCTTGACGACAGAATCAGGGAACTTGCGCAAAATTGGGAATAACGGAGGATAAATGATAAAAGGGGAAAATTTAGGGGAGAAAATTGTGGAAAGCGCAAAGGCGGGGTTTGAGAGAATTCTTGACCTCGTCTATCCGAAGAGATGCGTCGTGTGCGACGGGATCACCGAGGAACCGAAGAGAGCGGTCTGCAGAGGCTGCGAGGGGAAGATTGTCCATATCAGGGCGCCCTTCTGCATGAAATGCGGCAAACAGCTTCAGGCTGCGGAGGAAGAGCTGTGCGAAGGCTGTAGGACCAAGAGGCATTTCTTTGTCCAGGGAACGGCGCTCTACGATTACGGGAGCATGGCGGATTCCATTTTCCGCTTTAAATATTGTGGCAGGCAGGAGTACGCCGCATTTTACGGCAGGCAGCTTGCGGAACAAAAGGCAATGTGGCTGGGGGCCGTGAGGCCGGATGCCCTGATCCCGGTGCCGGTTCATGCCTCCAGAAGGAGAAAACGGGGATATAACCAGGCGGAGCTGATTGCGGCGGAGCTGTCAAAACACACCGGGATCCCGGTGAACACGACGCTGATTGTCCGGGTGCGCAAAACCCTCCCGCAAAAAGGGCTTGGAGGCAGAGAAAGACAAAATAATTTGAAAAAGGCTTTTAAAATCAGGGAAAATGATGTAAAATTAAAGACGATTGTAATTATAGACGATATTTATACCACGGGCAGCACAATAGACGCCATGGCGGAGGTTTTGCGGACAGCCGGAATACAGAAGGTTTATTTTATGGTGCTTGCGGCAGGCCGTGGAATATAAAACGGGGTGAGACTATGAATGTACGTAATTGCAGAGTTTGCGGAAGAATTTTTAACTATGTGGCAGGACCGGGAATCTGCCCGAAATGCAGGGAAGAGAGTGAAGCCAAATTCCAGGACGTGAAGAAATTTATTCAGGATCATCACAATGCGGATATCAGGGAAGTCGCGGAAGAATGTGATGTGACCACAAACCAGATCCGTCAGTGGATCCGGGAAGAGCGTCTGGAGTTTTCCGCAGATTCGCCCGTTCAGATTGCTTGTGAAAAATGCGGCGAAATGATCCGTTCCGGACGTTTTTGTGAGAAGTGCAAGCAGCAGATGGCAAACGGGTTCAACGAGGCGATCCGGCCAAAGAGAGGCCAGCAGGTGCAAAAGCCCGATACGCAGAAGGGCGGGCACGACAGAATGCGTTTCCTGTAGAGTGCGGGCAGCCGTGTGCGGAATACAGAGAAAGGAATCGTATGATCAATGAAGAAAAGGTCATTCTGATGACCAGGATGGCGTCCTATGAAGAGGGAAAAGGGAAAAGGGATATCCGCATCATGCATTATTTCAGAGGCGATTTTATCGGGTTCCAGATGCTGAAGTCAATTATTGCGGTGACCGTCGCTTTTCTCGCGGTGTTTGCCGCCTATGTGTTTTACAATTTTGAGCCCCTGATGCAGGAGGTCTACAAGATGGATCTGATGGCGTTCGGGAAAAATGTGATTACCCTGTACTTATGTGTGGCGGGAGGGTACAGCGTGATATCCTATGCTGTTTACGCCCACAAATACAGTAAAGCAAAAAAAGGTCTGAGGACATATTTTGCCAATCTGAAAAGACTGGTCGGAATGTATGACAAATAGATCTGTGATACATGGAACGGCAGGTTCGAAAGACATGGTACGTTAAAGAGGAAGACACTATGACAACTTTATTTGTTGCAAAGCAGTACATTAAAGGCTTTATCTCAAAATATGAGGTGTATTTAAAGCCGCTTTTGAAACTGGTACTGGCGCTGACGGCACTGATGATCATCAATGGCAAAATTGGTTATATGCACCGGCTGGACAGTATTTCCATCGTGCTCATTCTGGCGCTGATGTGTTCGTTTATGCCGATGAATTTTATTATATTCGTGGCGGCCGCCTTTGTGGTAATGCATATGTATACGCTGGGCCTGGAATGTGCGGCTCTTACGCTGATTTTATTTTTGGTTTTATTTCTCCTGTATTTCCGGTTTTCGCCGAAGGATACGATTGTGGTGCTGCTTACCCCGCTTGGCTTTATGATCGGAATCCCCTATGCGGTTCCGCTCGTTATGGGGCTTGTCGGAACGCCTGTTTCCGCCATATCCGTGGGCTGCGGGGTAATTGTCATGTATTTCATTAATTATATGGCGGAGATTGCGCCGGCGGTTTCCGGAATGGACGAGGGAGATATGGCTGGCAAATTCCGGTTTATCATTGATGGCTTTATGGACCGGAAGGAAATGCTTTTGCTGATTGCGGCCTTTGCGGTGACAATTATAGTCGTTTATCTGATCAGAAGGCTTTCCATTGATTATGCATGGACTATCGCCATCATTTCCGGGGCCCTGGTGGACGTCATGATTCTGCTGGTGGGAGACCTGTCCTTTGATATGGAGATTTCCATAGCGGGGCTGATCGTGGGAACCATTTTTTCCGTGGCGATTGCGAAGCTGGTGGAGCTCTTTGCCTTCCACCTGGATTACAGCCGGACGGAAAAGGTGCAATTTGAGGATGATGAATATTATTACTACGTGAAAGCAGTGCCGAAGATCACGGTGGCTGCACCTTCCCGGACGGTGAAGAAGATCAACGCCTCCAGAAGGAGGCCGTCCGGCTCCGGGCAGGCGCATAGATAGAAATCGGTTAAATGAGGAAATGTCAATGTCTCGGATGAGTGAATTTGTTGAAACATATCTGGCGCGTATACCCAGAAATATCAGATGGGTGGATATTGTAGAAATTCTGATTATTTCTTTTCTGGTGTACCATATACTGGCATGGATCAAAAATACAAGGGCCTGGTCGCTTTTGAAGGGAATTATTGTGATTGCGGCTTTCATTTTGATTGCGGCCTTTTTTGAGATGAAGACAATTCTGTGGATTGTGGAAAATGCTTTCAGCGTGGCGATTATGGCGGTGGTGGTGATTCTGCAGCCGGAGCTGCGAAAGGCGCTGGAGGATCTGGGGCGGAAAAATCTGATCTCATCCCTCATTCCTTTCGATACCTCAAAGGTGTCGGTGGCCGGGAGATTTTCGGATAAGACGATTAATGAGATTGCAAAAGCGTGTGTGGAAATGGGCAAGGTGAAAACGGGAGCCCTTATTGTCGTGGAACAGAATCAGTCCCTGGCGGAATACGAGCGGACGGGGATCGATGTGGACGGTATTGTGACGAGTCAGTTGCTGATCAATATTTTTGAGCATAACACGCCGCTCCACGATGGGGCTGTGATTGTGAGAGGAAACCGGGTCGTCTCGGCCACCTGCTATCTTCCTCTTTCCGACAATATGGCCCTGAGCAAGGATCTGGGAACCAGACACCGGGCCGGCGTGGGAATTTCCGAGGTCACGGATTCCATGACCATCATTGTCTCGGAGGAGACCGGAAAGATCAGCATAGCCTATGAGGGAAATCTTACAAGAAGCCTGGACGGGGAGGCCGTGAAGGAAAAACTCAGATTAATACAGAATAAGCCGGAAGAAGAGAACAAAAAGCATATTCTGTGGAAGGGACGGTCCAAAGGTGAAAAATAAGATTACGCATAATATAAGCCTTAAAATTATATCCCTGTTTTTTGCGTTTCTTCTCTGGATGGTAATTAATAACGCCAATGATCCTACCATTGACAAGACCTTTACGGATATTCCGGTCAAACTCCTCAACACGGAGCTGATTACCGATTCCGGCCAGGTCTTTGAGGTGATGGATGATACCAATGTGATTGACAAGGTGACCGTGTGGGCGCCGCGCTCCGTGTTCAGCTCTCTCAATGCCGGCAATATTATTGCCACGGCAGATGTGAGCGAGCTGAGCAGTCTGGATACGATCAGCATCAAGCTGTCCACCAACCTGGGCGGCGAGGTGGAGAGGATGCAGGCAAGCAGCGACACAGTGAAGCTGAATATTGAGAACAAGCGGATGAAGACCCTTGCGCTCAAGACTGCGGTGCAGGGCGAAGTCGAGGACGGATACCTGATCGGCGAAGTGACGACGGATCAGAACCTTGTGCGGATAGCGGGACCGGAATCCATAGTGAACCAGATTGCGAAGGCATCGGTTGACGTGGATGTGACGGGATTTACCAGTGATATCGGAACCAATGCGGAAATCCGTCTGTATGACGGAAAGGATAACCTGATACAGGATGCGAGAGTGACCCAGAACATCAAGACGGTGGGAGTGAAGGTAAATATTTACCAGACTCTGGAGGTGCCGGTGCACTTTGATTATGTGGGGGCTCCGGCCGCCGGATACCGGGTGGTTGGCGATATCGAGAGCGCCGCAGGCACGGTGGTTCTGGCGGGTAAGAGCAATGTCCTGTCCAATGTGAGCCAGATTGAAATTCCGGCGGAAATGGTTGACATTTCCGGCAGAAACGAGGACTACGAGGCGGAGGTCGACATCCGTGAGTATCTTCCGGACAACGTGTTCCTTGCCGATCCTTCCCAGGCCAGAATCAGTGTGGCCGTGCACATTCAGAAGGAGATTACCAGACGTCTGGCAGTGCGGGGAGAAGGCGTGAGCGTCATGAACGTGCCGGAAGGCTTTACGGCCTCCATATCCGAGCTGGAGGAGAGCCTGATCCTGGAGATTGTCGGGCTTCCTGAGGAGATAGCGGGACTGTCTGCCAATGATATGGAGGGCAAAGTGGATATTGCGGAATGGATGAGAGAAGAAGGGATGGACACCCCGGAGGAAGGCTTTTATCAGGTTGAGGTGGATTTCGGCCTTCCCGAGAACGTGCGGATCGCTGATCCGGTCGTGGTTACCATGCATTTGTCTAAAATAGAGGAAGAATAAACAGCAGACTCGCAGATTGAGAAAGGAGTTCTAAAATGGGAAGATTATTTGGTACGGATGGCGTAAGAGGAGTTGCAAATGATGAGCTGACGCCGCTTTTGGCCATGCAGCTTGGTCAGGCGGGCGCTTTTGTACTTACAAAGGAAAATGAGCATAAACCGACGATTATGGTGGGATGCGATACGCGTATATCGGGAGATATGCTTGCCAATGCACTGATGGCGGGTATTTGTTCCGTCGGGGCAAATGCCGTGTATGTGGGAGTGATTCCCACGCCTGCCGTGGCTTATCTGGCCAGAAAATACAAGGTGGATGCCGGCGTGGTGATTTCCGCTTCCCATAATCCCGTGGAGTTTAACGGAATCAAGTTTTTTGACGGAAACGGTTATAAGCTTCCGGATGCGCTGGAGGACGAGATTGAAGAGCTGATAAAGAGCAACATGAGCGGAATCCGGTTTCCCGTGGGCCCCAATGTGGGGAAAATCAAGTACCGCACGGACGCAAGGGAGGAATACATCAACCATTCCATTCAGTCCGTGAAAGTGGATCTCTCCGGCATTAAGATCGTGGTGGACTGTGCGGAGGGCGCCGCTTATTACACTTCCGTGGAAGCGCTCAGAGAGCTGGGAGGCAACGTGGTTGCCATTCATAATATGCCGGACGGAACCAACATTAACGCAAACTGCGGATCCACGCATATGGAGGAGATCCGGGCCCGGGTCGTATACGAGAAGGCCAACATAGGGCTTGCCTTTGACGGGGATGCGGATCGTCTTCTTGCGGTAGATGAGCTTGGAAACGTGGTGGACGGAGACCAGATCATGGCGATTGTGGGAAACCACATGAAAGAAAAGGGAGAGCTTTCCGGGGATACGATTGTGGCCACGGTAATGAGTAACCTCGGCTTTTTCCTGATGGCGGAGAGAATGGGAATCCGGGTGGATCAGACCAAGGTGGGAGACCGCTACGTGCTCGAGCATATGAAGGAAATCGGTGCGAGTCTGGGCGGAGAGCAGTCAGGACATATCATCTTCCTCAGGGAGAATACCACCGGCGACGGGCTTCTCAGTGCACTTCATCTGCTCCAGGTCATGACTGAGACGGGAAAGCCCTTGTCCGAGCTTGCCTCCATCATGGAGGTGCTGCCACAGGCGCTGGTCAATGCGAAGGTGCCGAATCACAAGAAAGAGAAATATATGGAGTATCCGGAAATTGCGAATGCCATTGCCGAGCTGGACAAAAAATTTGCGGGAGAGGGAAGAGTCCTGATCCGTCCTTCCGGTACGGAGCCCATGGTCCGCGTCATGATCGAGGGCAAGGATCAGCAGATGATTGATAAGGAAGCGCGTCAGCTGGCGGAACTGATTCAGAATATCATGCTGTAGCTCTTGTGAATCAGGGGCGGAAATACTATAGTTAAGGTGTGGCATCAGATGAATTGGAGGGAATTGGAGAATGGTAAGCCAAAAGGTGGTTATAAAAAATCCCACTGGCCTGCACCTGCGGCCAGCCGGTATTTTGTGCAAGGAGGCTATGCAGTTTAAATCGCTGATTACATTCACATTCAGGGGAAATACGGCAAATGCGAAGAGTGTGTTGAGCGTTCTGGGAGCATGCGTAAAGTGCGGTGACGAGATTGAGATTATCTGTGAGGGAGAGGACGAGGCGGAGGCACTGCGAACCCTGGTCGGTGCGATTGAAAGCGGCTTGGGCGAATAGAGGGAACGAACGGCACACGAGCAGGGAAGACTTTCTCCCTGCTCGTGTGCCGGGGCAGGCTGCGTAAGCAGCATTTTCCGTTCTGCCCCGTGTACATAAAAAAACAGGAAGGCGACCGCCTTCCTGTTTTTTATTCGCAGCATTATTTGGATTCAATGGCCTTGTCATCCACATTGAAGGAATCGCCTTCCTCCAGAATGCAGACCATGGTCTTTCCGGTGTTCAGCCTGATTTCGTTGCCGTCGTCATCATAATATCTGGTAGCGCCGTAGTCAGAGGTTTTTTCCCATGTGACATGAATTCCCTTGCCATTGGTAAAGAACCATCCGTCTCTTGTATTGTCGTGGCACTGGAACGCCAGATATCCCTTATCATCTCTTGTCTCGTAGTAGGTGCTCTGAACCAGGATGTTCTTGAATGCAAGCTGTTTATTATTTGCAAGGTCAATGTGGGGACCGTCGCTGTCGCCGCTCAGGTGCTGGTATCTGTCATACAGTCCGGTGGACTCGTTGTAAATGAAATAGCAGTTGGTCACCGGATAAGCGGGGGACATGTCCACCTTGGACGCCGTGATCGCATCGCTGTACTGATCCAGGGTATTGGGCTCTGAGGAGGGAGCGTACAGGTAATGATGCTCGTCCGCATAGCCTTCCCGGTATTCCGTGGGATATCCGTAATGATCAATGGCATCCTTGATGTTGGAGGTGCTTGTAAACGCATTGTCCGTTGAATTCTTTGCAGTGGTTCGGTAAGCCGCGCCGGAATAGCTGATACAGTTAATATTCTGCGTATCCTCCCTGTTGACGAGCGGGTCTATGTAAAAGGGACCTCCGAAATGGATATAGATCGCATCCCACTCAAATGCCCAGTACAGGTAGTAGTCGCGGCAGCTTCTGATGTTGCCGATCTTCTCCAAGTTGCTCCAGTCTTCCCAGATGGCCATGAGCCTTGTCATGCTTCCTTCCACATTGCATTCATATAAAACAGAGGCGTCTGACAGACCATACTGGCTGGCTGTTTTCGTATTGGGCACCATAACGGCTATGGGGCGCATCTTGGCGATTTCCTCATCCACCCACTCATTAGTCAGACGGCTGCGCACCATTCCCTCTGCAGGGGGAGTTTCCGTATCCTCTGCCTCGGTCTCTTTTTCCACATCTTGGCCCGGGTCGGCATCCTGTGTAGACGGCTGGGTCTGAGGCTGCATCTCGATCACGGGATTAGAGGTTGTCTCTGCGTCCTTCTTGCCGCAGCCGAACAATAAAAGAGATGAAGACAAGGCTGCAAGAAAAAGCACTTGTAATCTTTTCATCAATCGTTCCTCGCTTTCATAAAAAATAGAGATTTGCCATGCAAATCCACACTTCAGCTATTATATCACACTTGTATTTTAGCGTCACTAGTAAAATGTGTAAAAAATCATACGAATTTATTAAGATTTTGTTACAAACGATATTTTAGCTTGTGTAAAAACAGAATAGAGGGTAAGATAATCATAGGAAATACCTAAGCGAAAGGAAACCGGAGGGATAACCGGAAAGAGAAGAGATGGACTTTTTGAATGATGTGTTCCAGAATACGATATTCGTGTCTGCGGCTCTGGGCTGGCTGATCGCCCAGGTATTGAAGACCCTGATCTATCTGATCATTAATAAGAGGTTTGTGGCCGAGCGAATGGTGGGAGGCGGCGGGATGCCAAGTTCCCATTCGGCAACGGTCTGTGCGCTTGCCACGGCGGCGGGGATGAAGTATGGCGGAGGAAGCTTCGAGTTTGCCATCTCGGCCATGTTTGCCATTGTGGTTATGTATGACGCCATGGGCGTGCGCAGGGAAACCGGAATTCAGGCAAAGGTTCTGAACGAGATGATGGATCTGCTTACGAACATGGGGAAGGAAATGAGCGCGGAGGACAGGCTCAAGGAGCTGGTGGGACATACGCCTCTTCAGGTGCTGATGGGAGCGCTCCTTGGCGTATTGATTGCCGTTCTGATCGGAATGTGAAACAGATGTTCTTCAGGAAAAAGTGGAGGGAGAGCCTACCACTTTTTTCTGTATTCCAGAGGAGTCATACGCTCCGCTTTTTTGAAAACCCGGATAAAATAGGCCGCATCCTGGAAACCGCAGCTGATCGCAATTGTATCGATGGAGGAATCGCCAAACCGTAGCATGGATTTTGCGTGGGAGATCCGCTGATAGGTGAGATCGCTGCCGATTGTGGTTCCAAAGGCCTTTTTGTATTCCCTGGAAAGATGATACTTGCTGATGAAAAAGCGCCGGGACAGCTCTTCCAGGCTGATCTTTGAGGCATAGTTTTCCATGAGGAAGTCGTGGATCTGCTTGAGCTTTTCCGGAATGGAAGATTCTCCCTGCCGCAGGGATTCATTCTCCGTAAAGCAGAGGGTAATAATATCAGTGATGTATTTGTTTGAGAGGAGCTCGGCCAGGGGACTCTTGTTCTGGTGGCAGAAATAAAGCTGGTCAATGGCCTGTGTAAAGGGGAGAATGCTGCGGGGATGAAAAAGACAGGCGTTTCCCCGGGCCAGGTAAGCGTCGTGAAACCTCACCGCTTCCAGACCGTAAAAGTGGACCCATTTCAGACTCCAGGGATGATCGGCGCTGCTCTCGTGAAAGTAGGACCGGTTGCAGTCAATCCAGGCGCAGTCGCCGGCGGAAATCTCATGCTGGACGCCGTCATAGAAAAGAAGGCCCCGGCCCTCAAGAACCACGAGAAACAGGAAGGAGTTCAGATTCTGCCGTCTGCTGATATGGGGTTCCAGGCTCTGCAGGGTACCGGCTTCCTGCACGTAGAGATAATGGCTCCTTGCATAGGAGGAAGGGGTTGCCAGAATGCGGTCGGAGGAAGATTTTGCCATGAACGGCTCCTTTCTTTCGCAAGCAATATTCTACTATTTTTACGCAATATATTAGATTGATACAAGTATTATACAATAGTATACTCCCTAATGGAATAGCAAAATAAGACAAAAGGTTGAAAGGAGCACGGCTATAAGTATGCAGAATGTGGCATTGATAACAGGTATTACGGGTCAGGACGGCTCTTATCTGGCGGAGTTTCTGCTGGAAAAGGGATATGAGGTTCACGGGCTGGTGCGCAGGCCCAGCATCAGCAATACGGCAAGGATTGACCATATTATCCGTTCCGATTACAATAAAGTAAAATTTTTCCTTCACTTTGCGGACACCACGGATTCCAGCAATCTGATGCGGCTGGTGGCGGAGATCAGGCCTACGGAGGTTTACAACCTGGCGGCCCAGTCCCATGTGGGCGTTTCCTTCGAGGTGCCGGAGTACACGGCGGAGGCTACCGGTGTCAGCACCTTAAAGCTTCTGGAGGCCCTGCGGGTCAACGGCGGAAACTGCCGCTACTATCAGGCGTCCACCTCGGAGCTGTTCGGCGGGCTTCCGGAGACAGCCCCCCAGAGCGAGACCACGCCTTTTTATCCCAAAAGTCCCTATGGAGCGGCCAAGCTGTACTCCTACTGGATCACGGTAAACTACAGGGAATCCTACAATATGTTCGCCTGCAACGGGATTCTCTTTAACCACGAATCTCCCAGAAGGGGCGAGAATTTTGTGACAAGAAAAATCACCCTTGCCATTGCGAACATGATAGCCGGGGAACAGGAAAAGCTGTCTCTTGGAAATATGAACGCCAAGCGCGACTGGGGCTTTGCGGGCGATTATGTGAAAGGAATGTGGCTGATGCTCCAGAAGGATAAGCCGGGAGATTACGTCCTTGCCACCAATGAGACCCACACGGTCCGGGAGTTTGTGGAGGCGGCCTTCGGCGAGCTCGGGATCAGCCTGCGCTTCGAGGGAAGCGGCGTGGCGGAAAAGGGCTACGATGCGCAGACGGGGAGGCTTCTGGTCGATGTCAATCCGGAATTTTACCGTCCGGCGGAGGTGGAATACCTCTGGGGAAATCCCGCAAAGGCGGAGAAGGAGCTGGGCTGGAAGCGGGAGGTTGATTTTAAAGACCTGGTTGCCATGATGATGGATGCGGATCTTCGCAAGGTGGCGGGGATCAGCTGCAGCCAGTACCGGGAGAGAGAAAGGAACCAGTGACAGGCATGGGCAGTCGGTTCCGTTAGAGGCTTTTGAAATGGTATCAGTGATTTTGATATGGATTTATATGCTTTTTACCTGCTATGTTCCGGGATTTACGGCCCTTGGCCTGCTTTCGGGAAAAGAGCGTCAAATCCGCAGTGAGAGCGGCTGCCTGTATGCGGGGATCGTGATTGTCACGGTCTATGCGCAGTTTTTCAGCCTTTTCCATAAGGTGGGACTTGCGGCAAACCTTTTGCTGCTGCTCCTGTGCGCAGCCTGCCTTTTTGTGCGGGGCAGGCAGATGGCGGAGCATATAAGAGGCGTGCTTTTGACAGTCACCCCCGCGAGAGCGGGGGCGGCGGTGTTTTTGTTTTTCCTGTTTGCCTACGGGACGTCCACGGGAATCATTCATTATGATACGGGGCTGTATCACGCCCAGAGTATCCGCTGGATCGAAGAGTATGGCGTAGTGCCGGGGCTTGGAAATCTGCACAGCCGTCTGGCTTACAACAGTGCGTCCTTCTGCCTGTCGGCGCTGTACAGCTTTGCGTTCCTGGGGGGCCGGTCCTTCCATGCCTGCGCGGGCTTTTTGGCGTGGCTGCTTGCGATGGTGTGCGCGCAGGGGGTGTTTGGCCGTAAGGGCTCAAAGCCTGTGCTGTCCGACCTGGTGCGGGTCATGGGAGTCTATTATCTGTTAAATATTTTTGATGAGATGGTTTCTCCTGCATCCGATTATTTTATGGTGCTCTGCGTCTTTTTCATCGTGATCCGGTGGCTGGATCTTCTGGAAAGGAAGGAGGCGGACTGGCTCCCATACGCCCTGCTCTGCCTTCTCGGCGTGTTTACGGTTACGGTAAAGCTTTCCGGGGCATTGATTCTTCTGCTTGCCCTGAAACCGGCGGTGAGGATGATAAAAGAAAAAAAGGGGAAGGAAATTGCGCTTTTTCTGGGGCTTGGCGTGTTCTCGGCCCTGCCCTTCCTGATCCGGAACGTGATCCTGTCGGGTTATCTGGTTTATCCCTTTACGGCCATTGACCTGTTTTCTTTTGATTTCAAGATCCCAAAGGGAATGGCGGATTATGATTCCAGGGAAATTCAGGTTTGGGGAAGAGGTTTTTCGGATGTTTCCAGATATGACGAGCCTGTCACGAAGTGGTTCCCGCAGTGGGCGGCCGGTCTGGATCCGGTAAACAAACTATTTCTTGTGCTGGCAGTTTCCGGGCTTGCGGTTTTTGTCATTCTGTGTCTGCGGACACTGAAAAGGAGGAGCGCAGAGAGGCTGGATTTTCTGCTGCTTTCAGGAACCATGGCAGCAAACCTGCTGTTCTGGGGCATGAGCGCACCGCTGATCCGCTACGGCTGCGTGTATCTGTGGGTGTTTCCCACTCTGATCTGGGGCTTTGTGTATCTGGGCCTCAGTCCGGAAACGGACCGGTACCGGATATTGATCCTATTGATTGCGGTAATCGGCATCTATAAGGCGGGAACCTTTGGCGCGGAAACAGTGCGGGGCGCCGTGCCGGATTATCTGGTGTTCCAAAAGGATTATGAGAATTTTGAGACCGTTTCCTATGAGCTTGGCGGCCATACCTTTTATTATCCCCGGGAAGGGGACCGCACCGGCTACCGGGATTTCCCGGCCTCGCCCGCAAAGGCGCAGGAGGAAATGCTCCGGGGCGATGCGATAGAGGATGGATTCCGGGATGTGATTCATACGCAGGATGCGGAAAACAGTGAAGGAAAGAGAGGATAAAGATATGTTGAAGAAAGAGGATAAAATCTATGTGGCGGGCCACAGAGGACTGGTGGGGAGCGCAATCGTGAGGAATCTGCAGGCAAAGGGATACCGGAACCTTGTCATGCGCACGCACGGTGAGCTGGATCTCACGGACCAGGCAGCTGTCAGGAGCTTTTTTGAGCAGGAAAGACCGGACGCAGTGGTTCTTGCGGCGGCAAAGGTGGGAGGGATCAACGCAAATAACACCACGCCTGCGGAGTTTGCCTATGAAAATATGCAGATCCAGTGCAACGTGATCGAGAGCAGCCACAGATTTCACGTAAAAAAGCTTCTTTTCCTGGGGAGCACCTGCATTTATCCCAGGATGGCACCCCAGCCCATACCCGAGGACGCACTTCTTACGGGTCCCCTCGAGGAGACGAACGAGGCCTATGCCATCGCAAAGATTGCCGGGCTTGAGATGTGCAAGTTTTATAAGAGGCAGTATGGGGATGATTTTATCAGCTGTATGCCCACGAACCTGTACGGGCCTCACGACAACTACGAGCTTTCCGGCTCCCATGTCATGCCCGCAATGATCCGGAAGTTCCATGAGGCAAAGGTGTCGGGGGCGCCCTCGGTGGAGCTGTGGGGAACCGGCACGCCCCTGCGCGAATTTCTCTATGTGGACGACATGGCGGACGCCTGCGTCTTTCTGCTGGAAAATTATGACGGGGAGCAGCACGTGAACATTGGGACCGGGAAGGAGGTCACCATCCGGCAGCTGGCCGAGACGGTGAAGGAAGCGGTCGGCTATGAGGGGGAAATTGTCTGGAATCCGGACATGCCGGACGGCACGCCCAGGAAGCTTACCAATGTGGATAAGCTTCACGGGCTCGGCTGGACACACAAGGTCGAGCTTCAGGAGGGCGTGAGGCTGGCCTACGAGTGGTTCAGAGAGAATGCGGATCATGCGAGAATGTAACCGCCGCCCGGATAAAGCCCTTAAAGAGCGGATGCGGCCGGTTTGGCCTCGACTTTAACTCCGGATGGGCCTGGGTGGCCACAAAGAAGGGATGTGCGGAAAGCTCGCACATCTCCACGATCCGCCCGTCCGGGGAGAGGCCGGAAAGCTTCATGCCGTGCCCGGTAAGGAGCTGGCGGTAATCGTTGTTTACCTCGTAACGGTGCCGGTGGCGTTCCTCAATGAATTCCGATCCGTAGAGCGCAAAGGCCAATGAGGATTTATCAAGCACGCAGGGGTAGGAGCCCAGCCGGAGGGTGCCGCCGATATTTTCCACCCCGTTTTGCTCGGGCATCAGGGCAATCACCGGATGAGCGGTGGAGGGATCAAGCTCGCTGCTGTTTGCGTCGGTAAGACCGATCACATTTCTCGCAAATTCCACAATGGACAGCTGCATTCCCAGACAAAGGCCGAGGAAGGGGATCTGGCGGACACGGGCAAAGGTGATGGCCCGGATTTTCCCCTCGATGCCTCTAGACCCGAACCCTCCGGGCACCAGAATGCCGTCCGCGTCTCCGAGAAGTTCCTGCACATTTTCGTCTGTGACCTGTTCGGAATCGACCCATTTGATATGAACCGCGGCGTGGTTGGAAATTCCGCCGTGCTTTAACGCCTCGGCCACGCTCAGATAGGCGTCGTGGAGCTGCACGTATTTCCCAACGAGAGCAATGGTCACCCCGCATACCGGGGATTTCAGCGCATCCACCATGGACTGCCAGTCGGACAGATCCGGCTCGGGGCAGGGCAGGTTCAGGCATTCGCAGGCAGCTTGTGCCAGCTTTTCCTTCTCCATGGCAAGCGGAGCCTCGTAGAGAGATTCCACATCCAGATTCTGTAGCACCCGGCAGCTTGGCACGTTGCAGAACAGCGCAATTTTGTCCTTTATGCCCTGATCTAAGGGGTACTCGCTGCGGCACACCAGAATATCCGGCCACAGGCCCATTCCCTGGAGCGCTTTCACGCTGGCCTGGGTGGGCTTTGTCTTCATTTCCTGGGAGGCTTTCAGATAGGGGATCAGCGTCACGTGAATCAAGATGGCGTTTTCCCTTCCAACCTCGTGCTGAAACTGACGGATGGCCTCGAGAAACGGCTGGCTTTCGATGTCTCCCACGGTTCCCCCCACCTCGATAATGGCGATCCGGGTATCCGCATCCGGGGAATCCCGGTAGAAGCGGCTTTTGATCTCGTTTGTGATATGGGGGATGACCTGGACGGTCCCGCCGCCATAGTCGCCCCGCCGCTCCTTCTGGAGAACGGACCAGTATACTTTCCCGGTGGTCACATTGGAATTCCTGTCAAGATTTTCGTCGATAAACCGCTCGTAATGCCCCAGATCCAGGTCGGTTTCCGTGCCGTCCTGGGTGACAAAGACCTCGCCGTGCTGGATGGGGTTCATGGTGCCGGGATCGATATTGATGTAGGGGTCGAACTTCTGCATGGTGACCCGAAGGCCCCTGGCTTTCAGGAGCCGTCCGAGAGAGGCGGCGGTGATCCCTTTTCCCAGTCCCGAGACGACCCCGCCTGTGACAAACACATATTTTACGCTCATAATTACTCCTTCTGTTTTCTGAGGAAGACCGCGGCGGACGCCGCCTCGCTGGCGGTCCGGTTTATCGCGGCAAAAAAGGCGCTATGAACCGACTCACAGCGCCTTTGCTTAACGTATGAATTTTATCACCGGGTATTGGAGATGTCAAGAGAGGTATTTATAAAAATTTGAGATTCATTCATTTCTTTTTTATGGTATAATTCAAAAGGTTGTGCTACAATAAGACGGTATGCAAAAAGATTGGTGCCTTTTACAGTGAGACGCGCAGAGGAAGCGAATGGGGTAAGAAAGTGAAAATCGGTTTTGACAATGAAAAATATCTAAAAATGCAGTCTGAGCATATTGAGGAGAGAATTGGAAAGTTTGGCGATAAGCTGTATCTTGAATTCGGGGGCAAGCTGTTTGACGATTATCACGCTTCAAGGGTTCTGCCTGGTTTTGAGCCTGACAGCAAGCTGCGCATGCTGATGAAGCTCTCCGACCGGGCGGAGATCGTGATCGTGATCAATGCGGCGGATATCGAAAAGAATAAGATACGGGGGGATCTGGGAATTTCCTATGACGAGGACGTCCAGAGGCTGATGGATGAGTTTCGCGGCCGGGGGCTTTATGTGGGGAGCGTGGTGCTCACGCATTATGCGGGCCAGATACGGGCCGTGAGCTTTAAGGAGCGGCTTGAGAAAAAGAACGTCAGAGTGTATCTGCACTATGCCATAGAAGACTATCCGTCGAACATCCCCCTGATTGTCAGCGACGACGGGTACGGCAAAAATGAGTATATCGAGACCACAAGACCCCTTGTGGTGGTCACGGCCCCGGGGCCGGGGAGCGGGAAGATGGCGACCTGCCTCTCCCAGCTTTATCATGACAACAAGCGGGGGATCAAGGCGGGTTATGCCAAGTACGAAACCTTTCCCATCTGGAATATTCCGCTCAAGCACCCCATCAATCTCGCCTATGAGGCGGCGACGGCGGATCTGAACGATATCAATATGATCGATCCCTTCCACCTGGAGGCCTATGGGGAAACCACGGTAAACTACAACAGGGATATCGAGATTTTCCCCGTGCTGAATGCGATCTTTGAGGGGATTTACGGCGAGAACCCTTACAAGTCGCCCACGGATATGGGAGTGAATATGGCGGGGAACTGCATCGTGGACGACGAGGTGTGCAGGGAGGCCTCCCACATGGAGATCATACGCCGCTATTACACGGCCATGAACGACGTGATCCGGGGAAAGGCGAGAGAGACGGACGTATACAAGATAGAGCTTTTGATGAAGCAGGCCAAGATCACTACCCAGGACCGGAAGGTGACGGTGGCGGCAGGGGAGAGGGAGCAGAGGCTTTCGGTACCGACGGCGGCCATAGAGCTTTCCGACGGCACGATCATCACCTCCAAGACCAGCGACCTTTTGGGGGCGTCGGCGGCGCTGCTGTTAAACGCACTGAAATATCTGGGCGGAGTGGATCACGACACGCACCTGATCTCACCGGAGGCAATCGGGCCCATACAGGAGCTTAAGACCAAGTACCTGGGAGGGAAAAATCCCAGGCTTCACACGGACGAGGTGCTGATCGCCCTGTCGGTTTCGGCTCTGAACGATCCGAATGCGAGAAGAGCCCTGGAACAGCTTCCCAGACTGAAACGGTGCCAGGTACATACCTCCGTGATGCTCTCGGAGGTGGACATTAAAACATTCAAAAAGCTGGGGGTTGATCTGACCAGCGAACCAATATTAAAAGGGAAAAGTAAGTAGATGAGTGATAATAACTTAAATGAATTTGACAGCGGGCAGGGCGGCGGAAGCAACGGCCCGGGAAATGGCGGAAACAACGGAAACGGGGGCGGTTCCGGGGATGGAAGAGATCCGAAGAGGCAGAGTATTATCCTGTTTCTCGTGGCGGCCCTGGTGACGCTGCTTATGATGAGCAGCTTTATGAAGCTGATGTCGGGTGAGACGGAGAGGGAGATCAGCTACAATGAATTTATAAGGATGCTGGAGGCCGGGGAGATCAGCTCGGTACAGATCGGCGCAGACCGGGTGACAATCACGCCAAAGGCGGAGCCGAATTCCGGGGCAATGGGATTCTACATGTACGGAGGGGCTTCCCAGGTCATCTACTATACCGGCAAGATCGAGGAGGACGACACACTGACCCAGCGCCTTCTGAAATACAATGTCCCGGTGAACGGGCAGGTGGCGGACCGTTCCAGCGTGATCATCAGTTTTCTGCTGACCTACGTGGTGCCCATTCTGCTGATGTGGGTGCTGCTCAGCTTCCTGTTCCGGAAGATGTCAAAGGGCGGCGGGCCCATGGGCGTTGGCAAGAGCAACGCCAAGGTTTATGTGCAGAAGGAGACGGGAATCACCTTCAAGGATGTGGCGGGGGAGGATGAGGCGAAGGAATCCCTGCAGGAGGTAGTGGATTTCCTGCATAATCCCGGCAAATATTCCCGGATCGGTGCAAAGCTTCCCAAGGGAGCGCTGCTGGTGGGACCTCCCGGTACCGGAAAGACCCTGCTGGCAAAGGCGGTGGCGGGAGAGGCGAAGGTTCCCTTCTTTTCCCTCTCCGGTTCTGATTTTATCGAATTGTACGTGGGCGTGGGCGCTTCCAGGGTGAGGGATCTGTTTAAGGAGGCCACCAAGAATGCGCCCTGCATTATATTTATTGATGAGATTGACGCGATCGGCAGGAGCAGGGACAATAAATACGGCGGCGGCAACGAGGAGAGGGAGCAGACGCTGAATCAGCTGCTCTCCGAGATGGACGGCTTTGACACCTCCAAGGGAATTCTGGTGCTGGGAGCCACCAACCGTCCGGAAATTCTGGACAAAGCGCTGCTTCGCCCGGGCCGTTTTGACCGACGGATCATAGTGGATAAGCCTGATTTGAAGGGAAGAGTTGCGATTCTCAAGGTGCACGCCAAGGATGTGCATCTGGACGACAGCGTGGATCTGGACGCCATCGCCCTTGCAACCAGCGGCGCGGTGGGTGCGGATCTTGCGAATATGATCAACGAGGCGGCGATCAATGCGGTACAGCACGGAAGAGAGTACGTGAACCAGAAGGATCTGTTCAATGCGGTGGAGCAGGTTCTGGTGGGCAAGGAGAAGAAAGACCGCATCATGAGTCAGGAAGAGCGCAAAATCGTCTCCTATCACGAGGTGGGCCATGCGCTGATCAGCGCTCTGCAGAAGAATTCCGAGCCGGTGCAGAAGATCACCATTGTGCCAAGAACCATGGGCGCTCTGGGATATGTCATGCATGTGCCTGAGGAGGAGAAGTACCTTCAGACCAAGGATGAGCTTCACGACAGGCTGGTAAGCCTTCTCGGGGGACGTGCGGCGGAGGAAATCATTTTTGGAAATGTTACCACGGGAGCTGCCAACGATATCGAGCAGGCTACGAATATCGCCACCAACATGGTAACCAGGTTTGGTATGAGCAAGCGTTTTGGACTGATGGGGCTTGCCACGGTGGAAAGCGAATACCTGGGCGGCGGCGCCCGCCTGACCTGCAGCGACCGGACGGCGGCGGACGTGGATACGGAAGTGATGGAAACCCTGAAAAGCTGTTACGACGAGGCGAAAGAGCTCCTTTCCGGGAACCGGGAGCTGATGGATAAGCTGGCGGCCCATTTGATCGAGAAGGAGACCATCAGCGGCAAGGAATTCATGCGGATTTACCGTAAGGAAAAGGGACTGCCGGAGCCGGAGGAGGCGCAGGAAAAGAAAGACGAAACGGTGCGGGAAAAGAAGGAAGAAACGGCGCGGGAGAAGCCGGTGCAGACGCCCGGGGAGAAAAAGGAAGAGCTGCCGGCAGGAACACTGCGGGAGAAGGAATCCGGGGACGGCGGCGGATCTGCGGAGCCTGAAAAGCCCGCAGGGTCCGAAAGACCCGCAGAACAGCCGAAAGGACTTTTTTCCGGGACCAGGCCGGAGTGATAAGTATATAATTGATCGAAACAAAAAAGAATTCTTATGCTATAATAAATAAGAATTCTTTTTTTGTCCGGGAGGAAAGTAGTTATGTTTGATATACAGGAAGAGCTGAAAAAGCTTCCCAAGTGTCCGGGCGTGTATATTATGCGCGACGAGGCCGACACGATCATGTACGTGGGTAAGGCGGTGAACCTCCACAGCCGTGTGAGATCCTATTTTCGTCAAAATATCGGAAGAGGGCCGCAGATCGACAAGATGGTATCCCTGATCAGCCGTTTTGAATATATCGTGACCGATTCGGAGCTGGAGGCGCTGGTGCTGGAAAACAACCTGATCAAAGAGCACAGGCCCAAATACAACACTCTGCTCAAGGACGATAAGACCTATCCCTACATCAAGGTGACCGTGGGGGAGGAATATCCGAGGGTGCTGTTCTCGCGGCAGATGAAAAAGGATCGTTCCCGCTATTTCGGCCCCTATTCCAATGCGGCGGCGGTAAAGGACACCATAGAGCTGCTCAACAAGCTATACCAGCTTCGAACCTGTAACCGGAATCTTCCAAAGGACTGCGGGAACGGCAGGGCGTGCCTGAATTATCACATCAGGCAGTGCTCCGCACCCTGCCAGGGAAACATTCCCCAGGATGCCTACAGGGAGCAGGTGAAAAGAGCCCTGGATTTTTTGAACGGAAGCTACCAGGAGATTTTGAAGGAGCTGGAGCAGAAGATGAAGCAGGCGTCCGAGGAGATGGAATACGAGGAGGCGATTCGCTACCGCGATCTTTACAACAGCGTAAAGCAGGTTGCCCAGAAACAGAAGATCACGGACAGCGACGGGGAAGATAAGGATATCATAGCCCTGGCCTGCGACGACAGGGACGCGGTGGTGCAGGTGTTCTTCATCCGGGGAGGCAAGCTCATGGGACGGGAGCATTTTTATATGACCCATGCGGCGCAGACGCCAAGGCCCCAGATCCTTTTGGATTTTGTGAAGCAGTTTTATGCGGGAACGCCTTTTATCCCCAGGGAGCTCATGCTCCAGGAGGAGATCGACGACACGCAGATCCTGGAACAGTGGCTTACCAGAAGGCGGGGAGGCAGGGTTTACATCAAGGTGCCGAAGATCGGCACCAAGGAAAAGCTGGTGGAGCTTGCCGCCAAAAACGCAAGGCTTGTCCTGGAACAGGACAAAGAGCGGATCCGCAGAGAGGAAGGAAGGACCATAGGCGCCGCAAAGGAGATTGGAAAACTGCTCGGGCTGGAAAACGTAAACCGGATGGAGGCCTACGATATTTCCAATATCAGCGGCTTTGCGAATGTGGGTTCCATGGTGGTCTATGAAAAAGGAAAGCCAAAGCGCAGCGATTACCGGAAATTCCGGATCAAAACCGTTTCGGGGCCGGATGACTACGCCTGCATGAAAGAGGTTCTTACCCGGAGATTCCTGCACGGAATGGAGGAGCAGAGGCAGCTGGAGGATAAGGAGCTGG
Source organism: uncultured Lachnospiraceae bacterium (assembly GCA_910579685.1). GTDB lineage: Bacteria > Bacillota > Clostridia > Lachnospirales > Lachnospiraceae > Suilimivivens. The sequence continues at coordinate 33,785 of CAJTVN010000006.1, forward strand.
ATCAGGAGTTCGGGAGCTTTACGAAATTTCCGGACGTTATCATGATGGACGGCGGCAAGGGCCAGGTGAACATTGCGCTGGGCGTTTTGAAGGAGCTTCATATCCACATACCGGTGTGTGGCATGGTAAAGGATGACAACCACAGAACCAGGGGGCTTTACTACGACAACCGGGAGATCCCCATAGACAGAAACTCGGAAGGCTTCAAGCTGATTACCAGGATCCAGGACGAGGCCCACCGCTTTGCCATCGAGTATCACCGCTCGCTGCGGAGCAAGTCCCAGGTGAAATCCGTGCTGGAGGAAATACCGGGGGTGGGACCGGCCAGAAGGAAGGCGTTGATGCGGCAGTTCAAATCCATAGAGGAGATCAGGGCGGCGGACATGGAGGCCCTTTCCCGGCTGGAGGAAATTCCCCCTAATGTTGCCGAGGATATTTACAATTTTTTCAGGAAATAGTAAACTGAGGATAATATGATTTTAATCGGACAAAAAGGAGCGGTGTATGTCAAGTATAAAACTGGAAAGCATCATCGAGAAAATGAAACTGGAAAATCTGACACCGGAGCTGGATATTTCCAAAATTAAAATAACCCAGCCGGATATTAACAGGCCGGCGCTGCAGCTCGCAGGTTATTTCGAACATTTTGAGGCTACCCGGCTGCAGGTGGTTGGCTTCGTGGAATATTCCTATATGGAAGGACTGCCCAGGGAGAGACAGAAGGAGATCTATACCAAATTTATCAGCAGCGAGATTCCCGCAATTGTTTTCTGCAGGGAGCTCAAGCCGGATGCTCTTTTCCTGGAGACTGCCGTTGCGAATAAGGTTCCCATTCTGATGACAAAAAAATCCACGTCGGCGTTTATGGCAGAAATTATCCGCTGGCTGAACGTTAAGCTTGCTCCCTGTATTTCCGTTCACGGCGTGCTGGTGGATGTCTACGGGGAGGGAGTGCTGATCACGGGAGAGAGCGGGATCGGAAAATCCGAGGCAGCCCTGGAGCTGATCAAGAGAGGACACCGACTTGTCACGGATGATGCGGTGGAGATCCGTAAGGTGAGCGACGATACGCTGGTGGGCTCGGCGCCGGATATCACCAAGCACTTCATTGAACTGAGGGGTATTGGCATTGTGGATGTAAAGACATTGTTCGGTGTTTCCAGTGTAAAGGACACCCAGAATATTGATCTTGTCATCCGGCTGGAGGACTGGGACAAGGAGAAAGAGTACGACAGGCTGGGACTGGAGGAAGAGTATACGGAATATCTGGGAAATAAGGTAGTATGCCACAATATTCCCATCCGCCCGGGGAGGAACCTTGCCATTATCTGCGAATCGGCCGCAATCAACCACCGGCAGAAAAAGATGGGCTACAATGCGGCGCAGGAGCTGTACCGGAGAGTGCAGGAATCCCTTGCCAGAAGAAGGGAAGAGGACGACTAGGGTTTCTTTTTTCAAAAAAGGAATATTTGCGGAAGAATGAAATAAAAATAGAACAGGGGGAACAGTGATGAAGAAATACGTATTTGGAGTGGATGTGGGTGGAACGACCGTAAAGCTTGGATTGTTTGACGCACAGGGAAACGTACTTGACAAGTGGGAGATTCCCACGAGGACCGAGGATGAAGGTTCCCATATTCTTCCCGATATTGCGGACAGTATCCGGGAAAAGATGAAACGGATCGACAAGGATTCCGTTGTGGGAGTGGGCGTCGGAGCCCCTGGCCCTATAGACAGCAAAGGGGTGGTTCACCGGGCGGTTAATCTTGGCTGGGGAACCTTCAGCATTAAGGATACGCTGGAAGATCTGCTGAACGTGCCCGTCATGGCGGGAAATGACGCCAATGTGGCCGCTCTGGGCGAGATGTGGATGGGCGGCGGACAGGGCTGCAGGGATCTCATTATGGTGACGCTGGGAACCGGCGTCGGCGGCGGCATTATCATTGACGGCAGGATCCTGACCGGCTCTGGCGGAGCAGGCGGGGAGATCGGGCATATGCATGTGGAGGACGAGGAAGAGGAGAGCTGCAACTGCGGCAACAAAGGCTGCCTGGAACAGTATTCATCGGCAACAGGCATCACCAGGCTGGCGAACCGCCTTCTTGCCGCAAGCGGCAGGGACAGTGTCCTAAGGGGCCGGGAGGTGTCTGCGAAATCTGTTTTTGACGCGGTAAAGGCAAAAGATCCCCTTGCGGTGGAGACAGCGGAAAAGTTCGGAAAATATCTGGGAGACGCCCTTGCGTCCATTGCATGCGTGGTGAATCCGGAGGCCATCGTGATCGGCGGCGGGGTGTCAAAGGCAGGAGAGATCCTGATCGACTATATCAGGCCTCATTATGAGAAAAATGTATTCCATGGCAGCAGGGAAGTGAAATTCTCCCTGGCAACCCTTGGAAATGACGCCGGTATTTACGGTGCGGCGAAATTGTTATTGGATAGGAAGCGGGAGTAAAAAGTGCAGGGAATAAGCAGGGTAGTTTTGGATGTGATCAGGGCCTATGTGCCCGGTGATGATGTTCTGGAAAGAGAGCCTATGTGCAGGCATACCACTTTCCGGGTAGGGGGCAAAGCCGCCTGCTTTGTGAGGATAAGCAGTATCGGACAGCTTCAAAAACTGATTCCTTATTTTGAACAGATCGGGCTGCCTTACTTTATCCTTGGAAACGGAAGCAACCTTCTGGTAAGCGATGACGGATATGACGGCGTCATACTGCAGGTTGGAGATAAATTTGGCCGGATTTCCACAGAGGGAAACCATATGGAGGCACAGGCAGGGGCGCTGCTTTCCGCAGTGGCCAGATGCGCCCTGGAGCATGGGCTGACAGGCCTTGAGTTTGCGTCCGGAATCCCGGGAACCATAGGAGGCGGCGTGGTGATGAATGCGGGCGCATATGGAGGGGAAATGAAACAGGTGGTAACACAGGTCCGTGTGCTTGGAAGCGGCGGGGAGATCCTCACTCTTGACAGGGAAGCGATGGAGTTCGGCTACCGAAGCAGCGTGATTAAAAACCGCCGTTTCACGGTCTTGACCGTCACGCTTGAGCTGGCCTGCGGGGATAAAAAGGAAATACAGGCGAGAGTCGAGGAGCTTGCCAGGAGGCGCAGGGAAAAGCAGCCTCTGGAGTACCCCAGTGCGGGAAGTACCTTCAAAAGGCCGGAGGGATATTTTGCCGGAAAGCTGATTATGGAAGCGGGGCTTAAAGGCTATTCCGTAGGCGGCGCAAGGGTGTCTGAGAAGCACTGCGGGTTCCTTGTGAATACAGGGGACGCTTCGGCAGCGGACGTGGCGGCCTTGATCCGGGAAGTGCAGGAGAGAGTGAAGGATAAAACAGGAGTTTCTCTGGAAAGGGAAGTCGTATACCTGGGAAATTTGTAGGAGGGTGTCATGCGTTTTGTAGTGGTTACGGGAATGAGCGGAGGCGGAAAGAGCACGGCGCTCAGAATGCTGGAGGATGTGGGCTTTTATTGTGTCGACAATCTCCCGGTTCCCCTGATTGAGAAATTTGTGGAGCTGATCGCAATGCCGGGAAGCGAAGTGAGCAAGGTGGCGCTTGGCCTGGATGTGAGAGCCGACCAGCCCTTTGAGGATGCGCAGAAGGCTTTGATGAAGCTGAGGGAAAACGGCTACAGCTTTGAGATACTCTTTATGGAAGCCAGCGATCAGGCGCTCCTGAAACGGTACAAGGAGACCAGAAGGCTCCATCCTCTCTCTCCCGGAGGCAGGGTCGAGGATGGAATCCTCAAGGAAAGGAAAATCCTGGAGGCGATCCGGGGCAGGTCGGATTACGTGATTGAAACTACCAATCTTCTAACCCGGGAGCTGAAGGAGGAGATTGACCGTATTTTTGTACAGAATGAGGAGTACAACAGCCTCATGGTGACGATTCTCTCCTTTGGGTTTAAGCATGGAATTCCGGCGGATGCGGATCTGGTGTTTGACGTCAGGTTCCTTCCCAATCCCTTTTATATCGAGGAGCTGAAATACAAAACCGGCAACGACAGGGAAGTCCAGGATTATGTCATGGGCTTTCCGGAGGCGGAGACCTTTATCGAAAAGCTCAGCGACCTTCTGGAATTCCTGATTCCAAATTATGTAAAAGAGGGGAAGTACCAGCTGGTGGTTGGAATCGGTTGTACCGGGGGCAAGCACAGAAGCGTGACGCTGGCAAACAGGCTGTTTGAGCGCATGAAGAACAGAGGAAATTACGGACTTAAAATAGCACACCGGGATGTGGGACAAGGGATTTAGGTGGATTTTTATGTCATTTTCAACAGAAGTAAAGGGAGAGCTGGAGCGTCTTATTCCGGGCTCCAGGCATTGTCGGCTTGCGGAGCTGGCGGCCATTATTCATTTCGGATGCAGAATTACCGGGGCGGAGGGAGATAAAAGGGCGTGTCTTCACACGGAAAATGAAGCGGCTCAAAGAAAGTACTTTACATTATTGCAAAAAACATTTATTATAAATACTGATACCGAGAAAGTGCTTCAGGCGATCAAGGTGTTTGATGGGGACAAACAGGTTCGATTGCTTCAGGAAGGGGTGTGCTCTCTTCTGGTTAAGAACAGCTGCTGTAAGCGGGCTTTTCTTAGAGGCGCTTTTTTGTGTGCGGGTTCCATGAGCGATCCTCTGAAGGGCTATCATCTGGAATTCGTGTGCGAGTTTGAAACACAGGCCCTGCAGCTGCGGGAGATTCTGCACAGCTTTGAAATAGAAGCGAAAATCGTAAGGCGCAAGAAGTATTATGTCGTGTACCTGAAGGAAGGGGCGGGAATCGTAGATCTGCTCAATGTAATGGGAGCCCACAGATCCCTTATGAATCTGGAGAACCTGAGAATAGAAAAGGAAATGCGTAATTCGATTAACAGACAGGTCAACTGTGAGACTGCCAATATTACCAAGACAGTGAACGCTGCAAGCAAGCAGATAGAGGATATCCTTTTCTTGCAGAGGCATGTAGGGCTTTCGGGTCTGCCGGATAATCTTCGGGATATGGCCGAGGTCAGGCTGTCCCATCCGGATAGTTCCCTGCAGGAATTGGGGGGTTATCTGAATCCGCCGGTTGGTAAGTCCGGTGTTAACCATAGATTGCGAAAGCTGAGTGAGATGGCTGATAGAATCAGAGCCTAAAGGAGGAGTTATTATGACAGAAAAGTTGATCGAGATTAAAATGTCAGAGGACTTGGATGCAAGGCCCATTGCTATGCTGGTTCAGATAGCGAGCAGACATGAAAGCAGTATTTATCTTATGGCCGAAGGGAAAAAGGTAAATGCAAAGAGTATTATGGGGATGATGAGTCTGGTATTGAATCAAGGGGAAACAGTTGCGGTTGTGGCGGATGGAAAAGACGAGCACGAGGCAATTGCACATATAGGGGATTATTTGAGTGGCAAAACTGAATAAGAGTGAAAAGGGCATCACGCTTTGCGGGGTGCCCTTTTATGCACACGGGTACCCATATGAAATATGTCAGCAGAGCTGACGGGTGCCCGGTGCAGGCCCGGGGGAAAATGCTGCCAGTGGCAGCATGCCCCGGCAGGGTATGCCAGGGAAACAGTGCAGGAGGCGGACATGAACAGGAAGAAAATGCTTTTTATTTACAATCCAAGAGCCGGTAAAGCGCAGATACGCAGTAACCTTCTGGATATGATCGATGTGTTTACCAAGGCGGGTTACGAGGTCACGGCCTATCCCACGCAGGCAAAAGGGGACGGGATTAAGGCGGTGACGGACCGGGTTGCGGGTTTTTATGATATTGTTGCCTGCAGCGGGGGTGACGGGACGCTGGACGAGGTAGTAACCGGGATGATGCAGTGCGGGGAAAAGCTCCCGGTGGGTTATGTGCCTGCAGGCAGCACCAATGATTTTGCAGGCAGTCTCCATATACCCAAAAATATGGCGAAGGCGGCGGAGATTATCGTAAGCGGCAGAGACTTTGCCTGCGATATCGGTCGTTTTAACAGCGATTTCTTTGTCTATATTGCGGCCTTTGGAGTCTTTACGGACGTTTCCTATGAGACGAGGCAGGATGTGAAAAATATATTGGGACACATGGCTTATATTCTGGAGGGGATGAAGAGGATTTCCAATATTCAGTCCTATCCCATGAAGGTCGAAGCCGGCAGCTGTAAGATAGAGGGAGACTTTATTTTTGGCATGATCACCAATTCAACTTCCGTGGGAGGGTTTAAGCGGATCACGGGTAGATATGTGCAGCTGGACGACGGGGAGTTTGAGGTGACTCTGGTCAAGCGTCCTGCCAATCCCATGGAGCTCAACATTATCATGGCAGCCCTCCTTAACCGGAATATCAACACGGATCTCATGTACTGTTTTAAGGCTTCCCGGCTGAAAATCACATCCGAACAGGAGGTGGCATGGACGCTGGACGGGGAATACGGAGGAAAGCATACGGAGGTGGAGATCGAGGACTGGAAGCAGGCGCTCACCATACGCGTGCCGGACGGGCCGCTTCCTGCATTGGAAGCATAAAAACGAAAAAAGCTCTTTGCATTTGTTTTCCAATCTGTTATAATAAAGTTAAATTTGTAACAAACACTCTTAACAAAGAAAGGATGATTCAAAATGCCATTAGTAACAACCACAGAAATGTTTAAAAAGGCATACGAGGGCGGTTACGCTATCGGTGCTTTCAACGTTAACAACATGGAGATCGTTCAGGCAATCACGGAAGCTGCAAACGAGCTGAGATCCCCCATCATTCTTCAGTGCTCCGCAGGTGCGAGAAAGTATGCGAAGCATGCTTACCTTGTACATCTTGTACAGGCTGCTCTTGAGGATACGGATATTCCGATTGCTCTTCACCTGGATCACGGTGCAGATTTCGAAATCTGCAAGTCCTGTATTGACGGCGGTTTTACCTCTGTAATGTACGATGGTTCCGCTCTTCCTTATGAGGAGAACATCAAGATCGCAAAGCAGGTTGCAGAGTATGCGCATGATAAGGGTGTTGTAGTCGAGGCTGAGCTTGGCACGCTTGCCGGTATTGAGGATGACGTGGTAGTGGAGCACGGCGCAGAATCTTATACACAGCCTGAGCAGGTTGAGGACTTCGTGACAAGGACAGGTGTTGATTCCCTGGCAATCGCTATCGGAACAAGCCATGGCGCATATAAGTTCAAACCCGGTCAGAAGCCTCAGCTTCGTTTTGACATTCTGGACGAGGTATCCAAAAGACTTCCCGGCTTCCCGATTGTACTGCACGGCGCATCCTCCGTACTTCCCAAGTACGTGGATATCATCAATGCGAACGGCGGTAAAATGGAAGACGCAATCGGTATTCCCGAGGACATGCTTCGCCAGGCTGCCAGATCCGCAGTTTGCAAGATCAATATTGACTCTGACCTGAGATTAGGCCTCACGGCTGGTATCAGGGAGCATATGATGGCTCATCCCGATCATTTTGATCCCAGACAGTACCTGACAGACGGACGTGCCTATGTGAAGGAAGTAGTTGCTCACAAGATCAAAACAGTTCTTGGTTCTGAAGGCAAGGCTTGAGAGACAACATAGTGTAAACCAGATGAGAAAGTAAATCCGGCATCCATACCGGATCAATCAGATTATGAAAAGAGCTGCTGCGCCTGTTTTGGTGGGCAGCTCTTTTTGCGGAAACAGGAGTGGGGGAAAGTGTATGAATCTATTCAGGGAAATGGCTCTCTCGGTCTACAGCTTCAAGAGCTATAGAGAATTTATAAAAAACAGGAGGATAAAGGTTTTCGGCTTTGGGGCGGTGTTCATGCTGATTTATTTTTGTCTGTCAACACTGCTTCCTTTTGCGGAGTCCCAGATCCGTAACGGAGGATTTGGCTCAAATCTGCAGTCGTCAGTGCCGGATTTTCAGCTGAGGGACGGAAGGCTGTGGGTGGACGGCGTGATTGAATACGAGTCGCCATCCGGCTATATTTATATTGATACGGATCCGGAGTATTATTTCTATTCTGCGGAAGAGATGGAAGATTACCTTTACGGATACAGCAGTGCCATTCTGATGGATTCGGAAAAGATGATTCTGAAAGGAAACGGCAGCGTGCAGGAACTTTATTTTTCCCAGATCAATGCGGAGCTTGGAAAACAGGATCTGATGAAGCTGGTGCCGTACCTCTATGTGATCATCGGATTTTTTATGATATTTGTTTATGTGTGGGAGACGGCGCTGTATTTTTTCGGGGCGCTTTTCGTAGCGCTGTTAGGAATGGTCGTGGCCTCCTGCATGAAATTTAAGCTTGCTTTTGGCCGGATGTATGTTCTCGGAATCTACAGCAGGACACTGCCGTTGGTGATCAAGGCTTTGCTTTCCCTTCTGCCTTTCCAGATTCCACTATTCTTTATCGCAAATTTTGGCCTTTCCCTGCTGGTGATTGGGTGTGCGGTTTATCAGATGCAGGAGAGTGAAAAAATACGGCGTTCTGAATCCTTTTAACAGTTCCGAACTCTGCGGTTATGGATGTGAAAGAAAACGGGAGCGAAAAGAATCCCATAAAAGGGAGGATGCCAAGTAAGCTTTCGCCTACTTGGCATTTATTATGAAAAAGTTATTTAAAAAATCAATTACTTGTGGCTGGCTTTGTTTTTGTCTTGCTGTATCTTATGATATTAGTATAGGGCAGATAAATGTCTAAACAATGTTGTGGAATTGAAGTTTTTTTAAAATAAATGTAAACAAAATATGAACAAGGGAATTTGCCGGATAATGATTTCTTTACAAGAAGATACGCAGTTTGCTATAATGAATTCAACAAAAAATAAAAGATAAGGAGAGCCTTTCCCATGAAGCAGGACCTAATTGTAATTTTGGATTTAGGAAGCACGCAGAACACGGTAATCGCCCGCAGGATCCGTGACCTTGGCGTTTACAGTGAGATTCATCCCCATGATATCACGGCAGAGGAGCTGAAAGCATTTGATAATGTAAAAGGCATTATTTTAAACGGAGGGGAGAACCGCATTGTGGATGGACAGGCCGTGGAGGTCAGGCCCGAGATATACGATGTGGGTTTCCCGGTTATTTCCATCGATTATCCCCAGTCAAGGTGCAAGACGCAGCTTTCGCAGCTCCCGGATCAGGAAGCGCTGAAAAAGTTTCTGTTTGAGGACTGCGGCGCACAGGCAAACTGGAATATGAAGAATTTTATTGAAGATCAGGTGGAGCTGATCCGGCAGCAGGTCGGGGACAGAAAGGTGCTGCTGGCGCTTTCCGGCGGCGTGGATTCCTCCGTGGTTGCGGCCATGCTGATCCAGGCAATCGGGCAGCAGCTGGTATGTGTTCATGTGAATCATGGCCTGATGCGTAAAAACGAATCCGAGAGCGTGGTGAAGGTGTTCCGTGACCAGCTTCACGCCAATCTGATCTACGTGGACGCAAGCGAGCGTTTTCTCGGGAAGCTGGAGAACGTGGCGGATCCGGAACAGAAGCGCAAGATCATCGGCGGAGAGTTTATCCGGGTTTTTGAGGAGGAAGCAAGGAAGCTGGAGGGGATTGATTTCCTCGGTCAGGGAACGATTTATCCGGATATTATTGAGAGTGGAACCAAGACGGCAAAGATGGTGAAATCCCATCACAATGTGGGAGGACTTCCGGAAGATTTAAAATTCCAGCTGGTGGAACCTTTAAAGCAGCTCTTTAAAGATGAGGTAAGGGCCTGCGGCGTGGAGCTTGGGCTTCCGCATGATATGGTGTACCGTCAGCCATTCCCGGGCCCCGGCCTCGGGGTGAGATGCCTCGGGGCAATCACAAGGGACAGGCTGGAAGCAGTCAGGGAATCTGACGCTATCCTTCGGGAGGAATTCGCAAAGGCAGGGCTGGATAAGAAGGTTTGGCAGTATTTTACGGTGGTTCCTGACTTTAAGTCCGTTGGTATGAAAAATAATGCCCGCGTGTTTGAGTATATGGTGATCATCCGTGCAATCAACACCATTGACGCCATGACGGCATCCATTGAGAAGATAGACTGGGATGTGTTGGAGAGAATCACAAACCGGATCCTGGCAGAGGTAGAGCATGTGAACCGGGTGTGCTATGACATGAGCCCGAAGCCGCCGGCGACAATTGAATTTGAGTGATGAAATGGAATTTGAGAAGCTAGTATTTATGCGGGTTTCAAGCGAATTTGTTTAGGTATTGGCAACGAATTGGCAACATTTTTAACATTACGCACGAAATAATTACATCAATGGCATAAGAAAACCTTGCTGATTTTCGGATAGGTAACGGAATATCGGCAAGGTCTTTTTCACTGTTTTCTTTTCCGCAGACACAAAAGAGTGGCTTTGCAACGAAAAGGGAAGCGCAGGCGTGGGAACACGAAGCCATGCCTAAACAGGGCGCAAAACTGGATATGACTTTCGGCAGTTTTTATTACACGCTTTACCCGCCGAGGACGCCGGTTGTTGATGGTTTTCATCAACGGAGGGAGTTCCAGCCATGATTTCCTCCTAATCTCCAAAGCCTCATAGGCAGAAATGATAGAAATCTGATCCTGCAGGGATGCCTAGGAATAAGGAACAAGTAAAGATGGAAGCAGAGCATGGGTCCTGCCACAGTGAGAGCATCTGACGCAGCCAATAGATAAAGAGATCCCGGAATCTAGAGCCGGATTGCCGGGAGGGAGTACGTGCGCAGTTGGAGCGCATGAAAGAACTGTGTAAAAAACGAAATAATCTGTATGAGAAGCAGAATGACTTGAAAGGGCAGAAACAGAAGATTGAGCCCTTGTTGTAACGATAAAAAATGTGTGGCGTGATCCCCAAACTGTTTATTTAAAAAATGTGATTGCCAATGACAGAATTAAAGTTGGCGATTATACAATGTCCTCACTTTCAACATATCCATTTCCAATATTTTTTGAGGAATGGGGATTGAAAGTAAAAGAAATTCAATCCTAAACGGGTACAGCGTGAAGTACGAAAACAGGTACAGAAAACCGGGATAGGAACAAAATAAAAACAGGCTTTGAAGAAGAAATTCTGCATGAATACAATAACTTGTCAGATGAAAATAAGAAGAAAGCTAGCACAGAAGCACAACAGATATTTATGGCTCAGGGAATTGCCGGAGTTATGGAATTTAGCAGCAATATGGCATTGAAAAATATTTAAAAGATGATCCAGAAACAATTGACTTTCCTCTTTGCGCTTGCTAGAATGTAGGTACAAAGAAAGTTTACCGCTGACCAATATGCGGTATATAAGTGGTTGGGTCGAAAGTATAGTCCTTCGCCGCAAGGTGGGGGACTTTTTCCGTAGTGAGGTTGAACGAATGAAGAAAACAGGGTTTTATATTATAAAAGACAAGTTTTTTGAGGATATGTCTGATCCATATCTCAAAGGCAACAAGGCAGGAAATAGACCACACTATTTTTGCTTTGAAGATACAAGCAGAGGAATTTACTGGAGGATACCCTTGTCCAGCCAGATTGATAGCAGAAAAAGTTACAGCAGGACATTAACAAAATGATACAGTCAAAAGAAGTCATAGAGAGAAATATACATGCCTATGATGAAGATGTGAAATGGCAGTTGGCAGAGCCCGGGCATTGATGAGCGCAGAGAATTATCAGGATAAAAAAGCACTTCCGCTTGTGGAGAAATTGAAAGAGGTAGTAAAAAATCTGACTATCAGATTTGTACAGCTTACTGATGTTAAACAATTCAACAAATCAAAAATTTTATGATTTATGTGCATTAGTGCGCGGAAATAGTTGTTAGGAGACTGGAATGAGAGAAATCAAATATATCAAACAACCAACGGAATATTTGTGCGGACAGGCATGTGTTGCGATGATTGCGAATGTTCCGGTAGATGATGTTATTCAGGTGATGCATAATGATAAAGGAACTGGAAAAAAAGATATTGCAAAAGCATTGGAGCATTATGGTATCACTCATGCGAAAACAATGACAAAGGCAGATAATTCCACACCATTGCCATCAGTGTGTATTCTGAAAGTATTATTACCAAAATATAGCCATTGGATTTTGTATTATTATGGAAAATATTATGATCCAGAATTTGGGCTGATGGATGAACTATATGGCAGAGCAAGGATTCAGTCTTACTTGGAATTATTTATGTAAAGGCTGGTACATCGGATGCTTTGGTGATAAATGGTATCTCTAAACGTTCATTCGCTTTGTCATTCATGCGTGATTTGGTTAGCAATAGTATTAATCATCAGCCGGGGCAAGGAGTATTTCAGGCACGTCATAAATTGAGTGCAGAAGAAACACCAAGTGAATATAGTATTCAATTTCACCTGAAATGATATTAGATATGCATATGGCTTATCTGTGAAACAAAATTTGATACAAGATGGATACTTGTATTATTTTCCAAAGGGAAGACAAGTGAAAATTTTTGAGCGTAATGGATTGGAGATTAAACCCGGAGATAGATATAAGGGAGTGTTTGATGTAAGCATTAGCATATTGAAGATAATAGGTTATTTTTATTTTGTGCCGCTGTTTATAGTAATATAAAAGAAATTGAAGAAGCTTTTATGTTTTTCAATACGGATATAGTGGTGTATAATCCGGAAATAAATAACTGGACAGAGTATTCGATTGAGTTAATGCAGAATAACGATATGATTAAAAAGATATTTGTGGATATTCTGCGGGCATTAGGAACCGGAGCTAAAGATGTAAAAGTAAAACTTGAAAAAATAAAGCTGGCGGATGTGCCACAAGAGTTACAATTACCAGACGCATTGAAAAGCTTGCTTCAAATGATTTGTCCGATTATTGATATTTTGAATAAGGGTAAACTACTTATTTGTGATGAATTAGAAGCTGGTTTGCATGAATCAGTTATAGGAGGGATCAAGTGTGGTTTACACAATTAAATAAGGAACGTGCAACGGATTTATCTGGAAAAGTTAGAAGTAAGAAATAAATAATACTATATATTGATGCGTAAAGAACAAATAAGATATTGAAAAAGAAATGAGTTTTTGGCTTAGGCGTTGTCCCCGATATTTTTCATCAACGAACATTTAACCAATATAAGGCGTATAGGAAACATCTGGAATGCAATCGCTTTTTGCAACAGTACAGTAACCCGCAATATCATTTTTGTGCAAATATATGGCAGGTAGTCTGCGGATTGCCTGCTATTATCTATCCTATTTGTATTGATGCAGGATAAGTGCATAGTCTGTCGCATATTATCGGCGTGAAGGCAGACGGCTTTCCGGAAAAAACATTACATGGGAGTGTGGATAAAACAATTCGTGAAGCGATAGTAAAAGATGTAATGGCAAAAGATTATTCGGTTATTGGCCTTACCCTTACCTGTTCAGAGGAAACTTTGCGTGAACGTCATAAGAAGCGTGGAGATACGAATGAATGTTCCTTTTTCTGGTTACATTTAAAACCGCACGAAAGCGATTACGTTATCAATAGAGATAATAAAAATGTTCAGCAGATAGTTGATGAAATAAAGGCTATCGTGGATTATGCTTTGTGGAAAGAGGTGTTTGATTATGGCAAACGAAGAGAAAAAGGATTTTAATGCGATGCTGCATGACAGCAAGGATATGTCCAAATTCCAGACCATTGCGGACGAGAAGAGCATTGGGAAGGACGGCGGAGAGAGAATGTATTTTGCAAAACAAAGCGGGGCTGACTTTACGGAACCGATACGGCGGGAATCTTTGGTTCCATTGCCGCATGGGCAAGCTTTCAGAGAGAGGACGACAAGACGCCTTACTGGCGGACGCTGAAGGCAAATGGGGAGCTGAATGAGAAATATCCGGGCGGTATTGAGAAGCAGAAGGAACTGTTTGAGCGGGAAGGGATTGGCAGAGGAATGATATGAAACTGATTTTAAAATACATCAGGAAGCATCTTGGCATCTTCCTGCTTTCTACATTTTTTTTAACCATGGAGGCTATGGCGGATCTGCTTCAGCCTGCGTTCATGTCTGCCATTGTGGATCAGGGAATAAAAAACGCTGATGTGAAGCGGATCCTTTTCTTTGGCATGTGTATGCTGGGGATTGCCGCAGGCGGGGCTGGCTGCGCCGTCATGCGCAACCGCTTTGCCAGCCGCGTCTCTCAGACCATTGGCAGGCAGCTGCGCCGTGACTTGTACCATAATGTGCAGCGGCTGTCCATGGAAAATATCGACCGGCTGCGTCCGGCCTCCATCATTACCCGCATTACCAATGATGTGGCGCAGATACAGGAGTTTATCAACGGGATTATGCGGATCATGGTAAAAGCCCCAATCACCTGCATTGGCGCCATCATTCTGATCATGATCCAGACGCCGAAGCAGGCGCCGGTGATGGCCGGGATTATTCTCGTGGTATCCCTTCTGGTATTCGGGAATATGAGGATCGGGTATCCAAAGTTTGGGATCGTGCAGACAAGGCTTGACCAGTTAAACGGCGTGACCAGGGAATTCCTTTCCTCGGTCCGTGTGGTAAAAGCGTTTCATGCGCAGGAAGAGGAGAGCAGTAAATTCGGGGAGGCTTCTGAGGCGCTTGCCCGTGCCAATATTGCCGCACTGAGGACAATGGCGGTATTTTCACCGTTTATCAGCCTGACGGTCAATTTCGGAATTGTCCTTCTGCTTTGGATTTCAGGAAGCGGCCGCAGTGCGGAAATTGGCAGGCTTATGGCGTCTGTCAATTACATGACGCAGGTGCTGTTTGCGGTGGGAATGATTTCTAATGCGCTCAATGCGGCAGTCAGGGCTGCGGCTTCCTCTGCGAGGGTCGGGGAGGTTCTTGACGAGAGACCGGCGCAGCCTGTGGCAGGGGAGCCGCTCAGGCCAAAGATTAAAGGGGATATCCGCTTTGAACATGTGTCCTTTGCCTATGCGGGTGCGGGGAAGGAAGCCCTCCATGATATCAATATACATATCCGTCAGGGAGAAACGGTGGGAATCATCGGATCCACCGGATCCGGCAAGACCACGCTGGTGAATCTGGTTCCCCGGTTTTATGATGCCACGCAGGGAACGTTGTGGATCGACGGCTGTGACGCGACGCAGATTGACGGGAAGCTGCTGAGGAGGGCGGCTGCGGTAGTGCCTCAGAAAGCGCTGCTGTTTTCCGGGACAATCCGGGATAATCTGCGATGGGGATCCGAGGAGGCGTCGGATGAGGAGCTGTACAGGGCGGCGAAGACGGCCTGTGCGGATGATTTTATCAGGCAGAGCGAGCAGGGATACGACACGCTTCTTGGTCAGGGCGGCGTGAACCTTTCCGGGGGACAGAAGCAGCGGCTTTCTCTTGCCCGGGCGCTTGTCAGAAATCCGAGGGTATTGATTCTGGACGACTGCACCAGCGCACTGGATGCCCGGACGGAAGCGGATGTGCTGAAAGGGCTGAGAAACCTGGCGGGCGGTATGACCGTGCTTCTGGTCAGCCAGCGCATTTCAACGGTTATGCGCACGGACCGCATCCTGTGTCTGGACAATGGCCGTGTGCAGGGATATGGAACCCATGACGAGCTGATGGCTTCCTGCAGAACGTATCAGGAGATTTATCACTCACAGATAGGAGGTGGGTATTGTGGCTGAGAAAAATCAGACGGCGCCTTTTGCAAATCTGAACGGGATATCCCGTCCCGGGCGCGGAGGCGTGGTGGTCAGGCCGAAAAATATGAAGGGCACGCTGGGAAGGCTCTGGTGCCTGACAAGAGGACAGCGCAGAGGGCTGGGCTGGATTCTTCTGCTGTCTGCTTTTGCCTCCTGCGCTTCCATCCTTTCCCCCTATGTGACGGGACTGGCTGTCACCGCAATCAGTGAGGGAGATGCGGCGGCGTGGGTTCTCTGCGCCCTGGCGGGGCTGTACGTCTGCGACTGGCTGGTAAAATTTCTGCAGGCCTTTTTTATGGCATCCATCGGGCAGCGCGTGATCCATCATATACGCAGGACGCTGTTTGACCACATCAAAACGCTTCCGCTGGCTTTTTTTGACCGCCGCCGGCATGGAGAACTGATGAGCCGTCTGACGAATGACGTGGACAATATCAGTACAACCATCTCCAATTCGATGACCCTTCTTCTGACATACGGTTTTACGGTCATCGGCATTTTTGTGATGATGCTGTATTTAAGCCCGTTTTTAACGCTGGTGTCTCTGTCCGGCGTTGGCCTCATTTTTCTGCTCACGAGGACCGTGACAAGGCGCACCAGAAAGCTCTTTTCGGCACAGCAGAAACGGCTTGGCGCACTGAACGGACAGGTGGAGGAAAGCGTTTCGGGGATGGCGGTCGTCAAGGCATTCTGCCGTGAGGAGCAGATGGAGCGTGAGTTCGGGGAAAAAAATGACGAATTATGCGAGGTATCCATTCGGGCGCTGATCTGTTCGGGGTATCTGATGCCGCTCATGAATGTGATTAACAATCTGTTGTATGTGGCGATTTCGGTATTGTGCGGGATCCTGTTCGTGAATGGCAGGATTTCAGATCTCGGTCTGGTTACGAGCTTCTTGCTCTATGTACGTCAGTTTACCCGTCCCTTTGTGGACATTGCCAATATCTACAACAATTTTCAGACTGCCGTGGCCGGTGCGGAGCGTGTGTTCGAGATACTGGACGAGCAGCCGGAGCCCCCGGACAGGGAGGGGGCTGCTGCCCTGAAACATCCCCGCGGCGATATTGAGCTTCGGCATGTGGAATTTCACTATGTGCCGGGAAGGCCCGTGTTAAGGGATGTGTCCGTGAAGATCCCGGCGGGCGCAAAGGCAGCGATTGTGGGAGAGACAGGATCCGGCAAGACCACTATGATTAATCTGCTGACGAGATTTTATGACGTTTCGTCCGGGAGTATCCTCCTGGACGGGCGGGATTTGCGAGATTACCGGATGGAGGATCTGCGGGAGGCATTTGGAGTGGTTTTGCAGGATACTTCCCTGTTTGCGGTATCGGTTCGGGACAATATCTGTTATGGGCACCCGGAAGCTTCCATGGAGCAGGTGAGGGAGGCGGCGCAGACCGTTGGCGCGGACAGCTTTATTGAGCGCCTGCCGGATGGGTATGACACGGTTCTGGAGCAGGGAGGGATGGAGCTGTCCCAGGGAGAGAGGCAGCTTATCACCATTGCCCGGGCGGTTCTCGCCAATGCGCAGATTCTGATTCTGGATGAGGCCACAAGCTCTGTTGATACGGTTACCGAGCAGAAGATACGCCGCACCATGCTGCGGATCTGTGAAAACCGCACCTCGGTGATCATCGCCCATCGCCTTTCCACGATTCGGGACTCTGACATGATTATCCTGCTGGAGAAGGGGAAAATAGCCGAACAGGGAACCCATGAGGAACTGATGGCTCAGGGCGGTCTCTATGCCCGGATGTATACCACGCAGACAGAACTGGGATAAAGTGAAAACGGGAGGAATGAGGAATATGAATCTTCTTAATGAAATTAGGAGCTACACGCCTGCGAATCAGCAGGAGGAATACGACAGGGATCTTATGATTCAGTATCTGTTACATAACCCGGACTGCCTGGAGCGCAAAAACAGGATTGCGCATTTTACGGCTTCTATATGGACCATAAACAGGGAGAAAACCAAAACATTGATGGCGTATCACAATATTTATGATTCCTGGGCGTGGATCGGAGGCCATGCGGACGGTGTTGAGGACCTGCGCTCGGTGGCCTTGCGGGAGCTGCAGGAGGAGACGGGGGTAAGCGGCGCGGTCCTTCTGAGCAATGAAATTTTCAGCCTGGAGACGCTGACCGTTGACGGCCACGAAAAAAGGGGAGATTATGTGCCGAGCCATCTGCACCTGAATGTCACCTATCTTGCCGAGGCGGATGAAAAGGAAACGCTGGTTGTAAACAGAGAGGAAAATCAGGCGGTAAAATGGTGGACCTTTGAGGAGGCCCTCAGGGCATCCTCGGAACATTGGATGGTGGAGCGTATTTACAGAAAGCTGATCGAAAAGTGCAGATAGAGCGAATGCTATAGTTTATTCCTGCGGGCAACGAGCCAAGCGGGCATGCTTGCATGCACATTTGGCGACTGCCGCAGGGGTCAATACCCCGCAGCTCTGCTGCGTTGCAAGTTTGATGCCCCGTCAGCTTGCTGCGGGGTTGTTGACTCTGTTTGTATAATTTGTTCCTGTATTCCGGGTCGGCAGGAACCCTTGCGAGATCCGGCCGTGCCTTTTTGCGGGCGGCAGGCACAAGCCCAGCTGCCAGTACCCTCGTAATAGACAACGGGCAGGGTCGGAGGATATTTGAACCCTTTTGTCCTGCTGATTCCCTTTGTTTTCCGATCCATCTCCCGTTCATAGTCTTCCCATATACAGACCATATAACACAGTAGCCCCATACTTCCATTATAATCCACTTTTGTTTTTCATTTGGGATTCTCCTCTCGGCATTGAATGACTGTCTGACAGACAGGGACAGAATATACCGGAATTTTCAAGACGTGAGACATTCCTGCATTGAGTTTATGTATGATGCTTTAAACGGAATGGAAATCTTAAGTTGATGGCATTTAGGTCTGTCCAATTACTTATTTATGGGTTGTTCAGCCTGTATCAGAAAATACGGCTGTTATTCCTGATGGAATAAAGTCAGATAATCAGAGAAAAACAATTTCTCTGGAATGACGTGAGCTTATTATAGACTGTCCGGGAGGATTTGGCAAGAAAATAATAGAATGCGAAGATATGTGAAAAAGCAGAGCCCGGCATCCGCCCGGAACTCTGCTTCTTTTAAAACTGCAGTCAACAACCCAGCAGCAATAAAATCATTTCATGACCTGACCGGCCTTGTTTATCTCGAACGGATCTCCTGGCGCATGAAGGACACGTAGGAGATGGCAAAAGCGATCAGCATCAGCGCCGCAAGAGCGGTCAGGTGAGGCCATACCAGCAGCATGCTCTGCCCCACGGACAGGGTGCTGGACAGGGCGCCTGAGAGCTGTGCCACAGTGACGGCATTCACCGAGCGGACCGAAGGATTAAGGAGCGTGGCCGTTGCTTCCCCGAAGAGATAATAGGGGGAGAGGCGGTTCAGGTTCAGCTGGCAGGAGTAATTTTTCACCTCGTTGAGCATGGCCTGAAGATCGTTTCCGCCCACCGGATAGAGGGCGTCCGCAATGATACCGGCCAGGAGGCTTATAAAAATGGAACAGAACAGCCACAGGGCAATGCAGGCGAGAGCCGAGGTTGCGGCATGGCGGCAGAGGGTGGAGCACAGGATGGCTGCCGCCAGCCAGAAGCCGATATAGATCACGCAAAAGCACAGATAGATGAAAAGCCGGGCGATCTGTGCCCCAGTGGGAACCAGGCCGGTGGATAGCAGTCCCACTGCTGCGATCAGAAGTCCGGAGGAAAACACCATGACCGCCGTGATGAAGAGCCCTGCCAGAAATTTCCCGATGATGATATTGTCCCGGTACAGGGGCTGGCTCACCAGCCGGTTCAGCGTCCCTTCCGTGCGTTCGCTGTTTATGGCGTCAAACCCCATAAAGATCCCGATAAAAGGGCCCATAAGCGCCATCAGGGAATTGTAGGAGGGGATGGAATTGGCACTCACGGTAAACAGCCGCAGGAACAGGAAGGCTGCGGAGGACTCGCCTGATGCCGTTTCGGCATGGAGACCGGACAGGGCCGCATAAAAGCCTGTTATTGTGATCAAACCGATCAATATGGTAAAGAGCAGCATTCTCTTTCCGTTGATAAAATCCGCCGTCTCCTTCTCAAAGAGCACGCGCAGAATCGGATCATTTCTTTTCCCGTCTTTTTCCGGGGAGATTGTCTGTTCCATTCGTTTCACCTGCCTTTTCAAAATATTTTCGATAAATCTCGTCAAGATCGCTGCCTGCCTGGCGCAGGTGCAGGATCGTGTAGCCCTTGTCGGATAGCTCCTTGGCCAGGGCTCTTCTTATGTCAAAGGAAGAATGGATGATATACAGATCGCTGTTCCTCTCCATGTCAATCACGCCGTTTTGCCCTCTTATGATATCCTGAAGCCGGATATTGTCCGGATAGGCGGACAGCTCCAGGCTGCTCACGCCGTCATGGCCGATTTGTCTTCCCAGCTCATCCAGGGTGCCGCAGGCGATCATTTTTCCGTGGACGAAGATCCCCATGCGGTCGCAGACCCGCTGCACCTGATGCAGCTGGTGGGAGGAGAGAAGGATGGTGCGCCCGTCCTGTTCCGCAAGGTCACGGATCAGCCACATAAGCTCCCGGATCCCCTCCGGATCAATGCCCAAAGTGGGCTCATCCATGATGACCACCTGGGGATCCTTCATCAGCACGTCTGCGATTCCCAGGCGCTGCCGCATGCCCCGGGAATAAGCCCCGGTCTTTTTGTCTGCGGCCTCCTCCATGCGCACCCGTTTCAGGAGAGCGTCGATCCGGCCCTCCAGCTCATCTCCCGAGAGCCCGTTCAGCCTGCCGGTAAAGCGCAGGTTTTCCCGGCCTGTCATTGCGGAATAAAATCCCACGTTGTCCGGGAGATACCCCACGGTTTTCTTAACCTCAATCGAATTTCTGGTGCAGTCCAGATCGTGGATCATGGCCTTGCCCTCGTCCGGTTCCGTGAGACCCAAGAGCATGAGCGTGGTAGTGGTCTTTCCGGCGCCGTTCGGCCCCAGCAGGCCGAAGACCTCACCTTTTCGGACTGTCAGATTAAGGTGGTCCACTGCGGTCAGTTCTCCGTATTTTTTGGTGAGACCCTCTGTCCGGATGACAGGGGCGCTCGCTTTTTCCGAACCAGTCATAGCTTACCTCCTGCCGTATTTCTTCATCACATAGTAAAGGCCCGCCCCAACGGCCGCAATAATGACCACGGCGAAGACTCCCCAGCCGGTCTGTGTCTTGACTGTGACGCGGAACTCCACGGTGTCGGAGCGGTTATCACAGGATGCGCCGATGATCGTGATGTAGTCACCGGTGAGGGCGTCGCTGCCCGGGGTTACGTGTGCGGTGATCTCCTTGGATGCGCCTGCCGCCAGAGAATCGATTGCGGTGGTATCCAGAGAAACCTCCCAGCCTGTGGGGGCGGAGGAAGTGAGGGAAATATTTTCCAGATCAATGTTTCCGTTGTTGGTGAGCTTCAGGGTCACATCCGACTCCTTCTTTGCAAAGGCATCAAAGGAGAGCCGTCCGTCCACGGTGGTCAGTTCCATGTCGTAGGTTCCCAGAATCTTCACATTCAGATCCGTGGAGAGCTGTTCCCTTGCCGAGGTGGCGGCACAGCCGATCGTGTATTCCCCGGCCTCCACCTTTTCGGGCGGAGTTACCGAGATGGTCACGCCTGCGCTCTGACCCGATTCCACCTCGAGACTGGAAACCTGCTTGGAGTCACTGACAAAGGAAACCATCCATCCGGCGGGGGCATTGGAGGAAAAATTGTAATTCTGGGTGTTCAGCGTGTTGTTTGCGATGGTGGTGGAGTAGGAGAAGGTGGTGCCGGTGGCGCCTTCCTGATCCGGATATTCCACATAGAAATTGCTCTCACCGGATTCCAGCTCGCTGACTGTGAGCTCTAAAACCAGCTCGTCTTCCAGGCCCGAATCGGATACGGCTTTCAGTCTGATCTCATGAACGCCCTGAGAGGCCTCCTTGGGCACCGTTACCTGAAAGGACGCAATGGTGTCCTCCGCATTTCCGGCTGCGTGAACCTTGGAGACCTCGTAGCTTCCGCTCTTGAAATAGCCGGTAAAACCCTCCGGCATAGAGGCTACGGACAGGGAGACATCCGCTCCTGCGGCGCTGCCTCCGGTCAGATGCAGGTTAAAACTCACGGAGTCTCCCGCCGTTACCCGGATGCCGGGGGTGTCCGTATACAGATCAAAGCCTTCGGCGGCCCGGGCCTGCATGGGAAAGAGAACTGCGCACAGGAGCGCCATGAGGGCTGCCGCCAGGCAGAAATGTGTGTGAAAAAGGGTTTTTTGCTTCATTTTTTTCTTACCTCCCAAATTTATGTTTAAAAAAAGTTTATACAAAAAGCGTGAACGAAACATGGAAAAAGGGTGATCGGATTGTGATGAAACTGTGAAAAAAATGTGTTTTACTGCGCATTTTTGATGTGCGCCTTTCGGACGGACCTCTGAGAATGACATAATATGGTCGAAATTGCACAGTATTGTTAAAAAATTAAGAAGAAACAAATACGATATTATTAGATAATAAAATATAGTAATTTTTCATAGAAAGAGTTTCTTGAATCAAAAATAATAATGCGAAATATACAATAATTTATGCTGAGGTATAAAATAAATTTGTATAAAACGTGTATTTGGGAAAGGATAAAAAAGGAATGTCAGAAAAAAAGATGTCAGAAGAGGAACGGTATCCTTATCATATCCGCGATGTCCATATCAGCGATCCTTTCATCCTGGCCGATCCGGTGAGTAAAAAATACTATACCTATGTGCAGTTTGCGGACAGGAGGCGGTTTCCGGAAATTGATGCGACGCAGCCCTGCTTTTTTGTGATGGAGAGCGAGGATCTGATCCACTGGTCCAGGCCGGAGGTCTGCTTCCGGAAGGACGATTTCTGGGCGGATCTGGATTACTGGGCGCCGGAGGTACATATCTGGAAGGGGCGTTATTATCTGATCTCCTCGTTCCGGGCCAAAGGGCTTTATCGGAAATGCCAGTGTCTGGTATCGGATTCCCCTAAGGGGCCGTTCGTCCCGGCCGGTGCGCAGCCCATCACTCCGAAGGGATGGCAGTGCCTGGACGGCACTCTCTACGAGGACAGGAAGGGACGGCCCTGGATGGTGTTCTGCCATGAGTGGCTGCAGGTGAACGACGGTCAGATTTGTGCGGTACACATGGACGATCAGCTTACGCAGGCGGTCGGGGAGCCGGTTATTCTGTTTCGGGCTTCCGATGCTCCCTGGGCATCGAAAAATATGGAGGCGGGCGGATGGGTGACGGACGGCCCCTTTCTGTATCGGTTAAAGAGCGGCGTGCTGATCATGCTGTGGTCCAGCTTCGCCTCAAACGGAGGATACACCACGGGGTATGCAAGATCCTTAAGCGGCGATATTCTGGGGCCCTGGGTACAGGAGCGGCAGCCGCTCTACGCCATGGATGGCGCTCATTCCATGCTGTTTACCAGTTTTGGCGGACAGCTGATGATGGCTCTGCACTGCCCTAACAGGCATGAAGCCAAGCGGATTCTTCTGTTTGAGATGGAGGAATCCTTTGACGGCATACATATTGTAAACGAGGTAACCGGAAACTGGTACGACAAGGTGTCAGGCATTGCGGAAGGCTATGCCTACAGGGAGCCATGTCGGGAAGAGCCGTGTTTCCGGACAAATCCCGCAGCGAAAAAGAAAGGAGAAGATGGCAGATGACAGGTACGGCAGGAAAGAGAAAGGAGTTAACGGGGAGGCAAAAAAAGAAGATTAAGCTGCTTTTGCTGCTTTTGCCTTTTATGCTTTTGATATCTGTCTTTTCATATGCGCCCCTGTTTGGATGGAGCTATGCGTTTGTGGAGTTTTCACCGGGCAAATCGGTGTTTGATTCCGATTTCGTGGGACTGAAATACTTCCAGAGAATTTTCAGCAATTCCAAAGACTTTATTCTGGTTATGCGCAACACGTTGAGTATCTCCTTCCTGAATATCTGCTGCTCCGTGCTTCCCGCCATGTTTGCAATCGCAATCTCGCAGCTTCGCAATAAGCGGTATGCCAAGATCATTCAGACCGGAACGTCAATTCCAAATTTTATTTCGTGGGTACTTGTTTATTCGATTGTCTTCATGCTGCTTTCCTCCGAGGACAGCGCACTGAATATTATCCTCAAGGGCCTTGGGGTGATCACGGAATCCGTGAACCCGCTGGGAAATGTGAAGCATGCCTGGGCCATGCAGGTGGCCATCGGCGCATGGAAGACGCTTGGGTACAATGCGATCATCTATCTGTCTGCGATCAGCTCCATTGACCAGGAGCTCTATCAGGCGGCGGAAGTGGACGGGGCAAATACCTGGCAGAAGATCCTGCATATCACGGTTCCGGGACTGCTTTCCACCTTTTTCGTCCTGCTTCTGCTCGCAATCTCCAACATGCTTTCCAACGGTTTTGAACAGTTCTGGCTGCTTGGCAACGGCATGACCTGGGATAAACTGGAGGTGTTTGACACCTATGTATACCGGATGGGCATTAAAAATATGGAATATTCGCTGGCAACGGCCATGGGTATGTTCAAGTCCATTGTCAGCATCCTTCTTCTGACGTTTGCCAACTGGGCGTCAAAGAAGCTCAGAGGTGATTCCATTTTTTAAATCTGGGTGTCGTGAAACGGTAAAGGGACGGAAAGCGAAGAAAGGGAAAGTGATTATGAATAAGAAAAAGAATAAATTTTCAATTGCCAATATCATTAACATACTGATTCTCGGAGCGTTTACTTTTATCTGTGTCTATCCGCTGTGGTACATTTTTATCAATTCGTTTTCTTCGCCGCAGGCGATTAACAGGGGCGTTTACTTTATCCCTCAGGAATTTACGCTGGAGGCTTACAAGCAGATGATCGATATCCCGGGACTGACATCCAGCATCGGTATCGCATTTGCCAGAACGATCATCGGAACCCTGCTGACACTGATCTGCTGCAGCTTTACGGCATATCTTTTGTCCGACCGGGATCTGCCCAAACGAAAGCTGATCTACCGGTTTTTCATTCTGACCATGTACATCAATGCGGGTTTTATTCCGTATTACCTGACGATCAGCGCCATCGGGCTGAAAAATAACTTTCTGGTGTACGTGCTTCCGGCGGCAGTGCAGGCGTATTTCATCATTCTGATCAAGACCTATATCGAATCCATTCCCGCCGAGCTGGTGGAATCCGCCGAAATGGACGGGGCCGGGCTGATCAAGATTTATTACCGGATCATTCTCCCGCTGTCCAAGCCGATCCTTGCCTGCATCGTGGTATTCGCCGCAGTGAACCAGTGGAACGCATGGGCGGACGACATGTATTTTATGCAGGGGCGCAAGGCCAACGGGCTGCACTGCCTGCAGTACCTTCTGTACACGAAGCTGCAGTCAAACGTGGTCAATTCCACGGCGGGCGCAGCCGCAGGCGCAAACATGGCCGTTTCCTCCAACAGCCTGCGGATGGCCATGAGCTTTGTGACGGTGATACCGATTCTGTGCGTGTACCCTTATATGCAGAGATTCTTTACCAAGGGAATCATGCTGGGTGCCGTAAAGGGTTAAAGGAGTTCTTACTTTTCCTTCCGGACAGGGGGCCGTCCGGCGTTCTGCCCGGGGGGAAATTATGATAAGTAAGAAGCGGATGTGACAGTCCGTAAAAAGAAAGGAGAGAACTATGAAAAAGAGATTAGTATCCAAATTGTTGGCGCTGACGCTTGCGGTTTCGATGCTGGGCAGTCTGGCTGCCTGCGGGAATTCTTCCTCATCAGGCGGCGATACCACAGACAAATCCCAGGAATCCGCAGCCAAGGAGGAGGATGCCGGAAGCGCTTCCGAGGCGGATGCGGGAGCCGGTGAAGAGGAGACCGATACCGGAACGGACACGGCGGCTGCGCCCGCCTTTGAGGAACGGGTGGCGCTGGACGTAGTTGCCTTTGTGAGCGACGGCGAGGCGGACGGCCTTCGGACCGACCCGGTAAGTAAGTACATTGAAGATTCCCTGAATATTGATCTGTATCTGACCCATGTGACGGAGGCGGACTGGCCTACTCAGTTATCAGCCATGATGGCGGACAATGATCTGCCGGATATCTTTATGCTGTCAGATCCCACGAAGCAGCTTCCCATGCTGCTGGAAGCAAATTCCGTGTTAAACCTGTCTCCCTACCTGGAGCAGTACGCACCTAATACAACCAGCGATCCTGCGGGCGAGCTGATGATTGCGGCAAACACCACGACGGCCAACAGCCCGGACGGAAACCTTTATCTCTGGGGAATGTGCAAGGGATCCTGGGATGACGGTACCATACCCACCTGCGGACATTATGTCAGATGGGATTTGTATAAGGAAGCGGGCTATCCCAAGCTTGAGAACTTTGACGAGGATATGCTGGATGTCATGCAGGCCATGGTGGATCTGGAGCCTGAGACGGCTGACGGTCAGAAGACCTACGGAATCGGAAGCTGGTTTGGAAACGGACAGGACTGGGGCGAGTGGTTCTTCATCTATGGCATGGCGCCGCAGGAGGGCGCAAGCCTGATCGAGACCACGGGACTTACGCTGGCAATCTCCACCGTGGATTCCACTCCCATTAACAGCAACCAGCTGACCGATCCGGACGGCTATTTCTGGAGGGCTGTCAAGTTCATGAACAAGGCGAACCAGAGAGGGCTGCTTGATCCCGATTCCTTCACGCAGCAGTCTGACGTGTATGAGGAGAATCTGAAAGCCGGAAAGTACATGTTCAATTATCCCGGATGGATGACCTCCAATGCAAATGCGGAGTTCAACAAGACCGAGGGCAATCTGAAGACCTTCATCTCCATCCCTGCCGTAGGCGTTGATTCCGAGGACAGATTCGGCAACATGTACCGAGGCGAGAGACAGTATGTGGTAAGCGCCGCTACGGAAAATCCGGAGAGATGCGTGGCCCTGCTTGATTTCGTGTCCACACATGATTTCTCGAGAATCGCTTGGAATGGCCTGGAAGGGAACTTCTGGAACGTGGAGGATGGAAAAGCCGTTCCCACGGACGAATATCTGACGGTGACAAAGGACAATGCCCTTGGCGTTGAAACGGGCGTGAACGTGTACCACCACTTCTGCGGATATGGAAACGGAACTATTGATCCCGAGGACGGCGTGGCAATCGACCTGTATCAGTTCTCACAGAAGGCTTTGGATACCAAGATGAATGACACCGTGAAGGATTTCTGCGAGCATTACGGACAGGCGTCACAGGCTGACGTATACCGTGCAGAGACAAAGAACACCACGGCCATGAACTTTATATCCTTCGGAGAGCCGGAAGGGGATATGTCTTCCTATGTAAACGAGCTTAAGGCTTACAGGGGAAAGAACGTGTTTAACTGCGTTGCGGCAAAGACGGACGAGGAGTTTGAGGCAGCCCGTGATAAGATGATCGAGGAAATGAAGGCAAACTATCACGTGGACGAAATTTTTGAGTATTTCTATAACGAAGCGCTTGCACAGGCGGATACGGTGGAACAGCTGGCCGCTATGCAGAATGCAATCAAGTAATAACAGTTGACAGAGCTTCATACAGGCGGTGCGCTATGTAAGCGGCACCGCCTGTTGTGCTTATCGGGGAGTTTTGGAATGGGCTGTATGTTCTGTGCCAGGGAGAATGAGGAGGCCGCGGTTTCCTGCTGGCAGCTGGCGGTATCCAGGAATCCGGAATTTGCGGCCGCCCACCGGGCTCTCGCACAGGTACTGTTCGAGGCGTATGATGACATAAGCGGGGCAAAGAGAGAATTGGAGAGGGCGCTTGCCTGCTGCAGGGCCGCGAGGATTTTTTACGAAAAATACCAGCTGGAAAAGGTTACGGGTGCTTCCGGTAAGGAGCTTTTAAGGCTTTTGGAGGACAATGCGGATCTGGTGGATAGGCGTCAGGATCTGACGCTGCAGTACATCGAGCAGCTTAGCCGTGCGGGACGGCTGGAAGAGGCGAAGGCGCTTCTGGACAGAGGCCGGTTTTACAGCTATGAGGGCGGAGAGGGGCATCTGCCGAATCTCCATGCTTTTGTTCATATTGCGATGGGATGGGAGTGCCTTGAGAAGGGCGGCGGTAAGGAAGCACTTTCCCTCTTCCAATATGTCGATGAATATCCGGCTCACTATCATGAAGGGCGCAAATACCAGGAAAAAATTGCGCATCTGCACTATTTCCTTTCCCTGGGATATGAGGCGGCCGGGGATACGGACAATGCAAAAAGAGAGCTTGCCTTGGCCTGCAAGCAGTATGACGGCCAGGGGGAATCCCAGTATTTTAAGGGGCTTGCGCTGCGAAAATCGGGAGACTACAGGGCGGCGGACGAAATCTTCCGGGAACTGGAAAGAGAGGGGCGGCGTCTGCTTGCCAGCGACACGCTGCAGTTTTTCCTCGGGTTTCCGGCAGCGCTGCCCTATGAGCAGAGCCAGAAGAGAACCCTGGAGAAGATGGGAAAGGAAGCTCTTTTCTATGCGGCGCTGGGACAGGGGGAAACCGACAGGGCGATACGGACGGCGCAGGAGATGAAAAAGAAGGGACTTTCCACCGTGTGGGTGGATTATCTTGCGAAAAGAGCACACCGTGATGACGGGAGAGCTGACTTTTTATAAGGAGGAAGATGAGATGAAGGCATCGGAAAAGATAAAGGGAATCGTTTACGCTTATAACACCGGCGGGGAATACGACATGGTGCGGGAACTGGGCGTTGAGTGGCTGCGTCTGAATATCTGTTTTCCCTGGAAGGACAGGATGTTCGGGACGCTCAGCGAGGAGTATGCACAAGCCAGGCAGGAATTTTTTGACACCCATGCAAAGGGGTTTCAGATCATGCCGGCGACTCCGCCCCTGGGCGGCTTTACCTATGACGAGAAGGAGGGGAAAACCTGCTGGCATGAGCATTTCCCGGAATTTGTGGGGGAAAAGGGGACGGAAGAGTTCTATGAAAACGTGAGAAAAAGCATGAGCTTCATCTGCGAGGATCTGGGGGATGCGGCGGGGATCTACTGGCAGTGCATGAACGAGATTGACATCCCTGTCTTTTCCAACGATTATCCGGACGACATCCTGGCGGACACGGCAAGGGCCTGTGCGGAAGGAATCCGAAGGGCCAATCCCAGGGCGCGCTGCGGCATCAATATCTCCTGTTATAATGAAAATGCGCTGCGGATTGCGGATCTGGTATACCGGGAGGGCCACAGCTTCTATTACTGCGGAGTGGATCAGTACTTTGGCTCCTGGCAGCCCGGAGACGTGGATAACTGGACGGGTGTGATCGACTCCCTGTATGAGAGATACCGTCTCCCCGTGCTGGCCAATGAGTGGGGATATTCCTCCGCCGGAGAGCTGGCTGTTCAGAAGCCGGATCCGAAGGAAATACCTTTCGGCTTTCCGGATGTGTGCTATGTAAAGAAATGGTTTTATGAGGTTTCAGGCGGCCATACGCCTCAGGTTCAGGCGGATTATTTTGACCGGGGCCTGAAGCTGTTTGCGGAGCATCCCCACTGTCTGGGCTCCTTCATGTTCTGCTGGAGAGACGCCTACCATTGTTATCACTGTGGGGAGCCGGACTGTCCTGCGGAGTGCTACTGGGGCCTTGTGACTGCGGACTGTGAGCCAAAGCCGGCGTATTATGCGGTGAAGACCGCCCTGGAAACCTATTATAAATAGGAAGCTTTGCAAAAATCTGCCGCAGACCGGTTTGTCCCGGCCTGCGGCAGAGAGGTGGCGGCTTTATATGTCCGCTGTCAGGTCATACATGGAAAGATACGCTTTCGTGTTTTCGCACATCTCCTGAAACAGCCTTCCGGCGTCTGCAAGGCCGCAGGTCACCAGGGGATCGTTTGTGAAGGCGGCGAAGATCTTTCCCAGGTCGCGGCCGGCGATTCCTTCCGAGACCAGCTCCTGCTCTCCGCAGATTCTTGCGATCAGAGGATAGATTTCCGAAGGAACGGGGCCGGCCTGCACGGGATCAAGGCTGCCGCAGCGGAAGACGGCATTGGTCTCCACCACGGCTTCCAGGGGAAGGTTTGGAATCTGGCCCCGGTTGGGAAGGTTCACGTTGGTCACCAGGTCGCAGAGCCCAAGGAGTGCCCGGATCTGATTAACGCCCTCCTCCCCGGTGCCGTTTATTTTGACGGCTTCCTGTCCGGTGCGCAGGCGCATGCTCCTCTCCATGCGTTCCTTCAGGTCATTTTTCCGCCAGGAAACGGGCGTTAGTCCGAACTGCATTTCCCGGACTCTTTCGGGACTTTCCAGGTACCAATTTCCGGGACAGAACTCCGCCAGATGGCGGTCGCCAGCGGCGGCGATAGAGCCGAAGCGCAGAAAGAGATCCATCTTCACCTTTTCCGTGCTGGCAAAGCTGTTGTTCATCCAGTTGGAATCCACGGCTCCGTCGCCGGTGAGATACCCGTCCCGGTATTTGCGGCAGAAATTGCGGTAGTGGGGAAACAGATCATGCCCCTGCCAGACGGCGCTGGTGAGCCAGGTGAAATGGTTGACGCCAACGGGATTTACCCTGATCTCGCGACGGTTCACGTCCTTTGCGCCAAAGACCTCCTCCACCATAAGGGCCAGGAACTTCTGCGTGCCAAAAACCTCATGGCAGCAGCCAAAGGCCCTGATTTCCGGGAAAACGCGGTACAGAGTCTTTACGCACAGCGTCATGGGATTGGTGTAGTTGATGACCCAGGCCTTGGGGCAGCAGGCTTTGATTCCCTGTGCGATTACCTCAAACATGGGAAGGGTACGCATGGCCCGGACGATCCCGCCGGGGCCCGTCGTATCTCCCACCGACTGGTAAATTCCGTACTTTTCGGGAGCATGTACATCAGACTCCATCTCGTCAAAGGTGCCGGGAAGAATAGAGATAACCACGAAATCAGCCCCGGTAAGCGCCTGGTCAAGGGTTTTTACCGCAGTATAATCCCAGTGGGACCGGGCCCCCTGTGCCTCCTTGAATTTGTTGCCTATGATCTCGTTGTCCTTTGCGGCCTGGAAGTCAATGTCGTAGAGGGCCACCTGGCCGCTGATGTCGTCGCAGGCGGCGAGATCGCTCATGAGTCCCCAGGCCCAGCCTCTGGAACCGCCGCCGATATAGGCGATCCTGATGTCCTGCACTTTGTGCTGTGAATCTTGCATGTTCCTTACCTCCGTGGTGAAAAAGTCGTTTCTTCTGGTAAATGATAAATCAATAAAGATATCATACGACAAAAATTTAATAAAATCCTTAATTTATTTGATATAATAGGATAAAAATATAAAAAATTTGACCATTTTCAGAGAACGTGTTACCATAATCGGAGAAAATGGAAAAGGGTGTGCGGAAGTTTGGAAGACAAAGCAGTCAAGGTCTCGGATTCATTGATTTCCAGAGACAGGACGGTAAACAGGAGAAAGAGCTGCGAGGTGCATTATCATGACGAGCATGAGCTGTACTATCTGCAGGAGGGAAGAACCACTTACTTTATAGATAACGAGATTTTTGGCGTGGAGAAAGGGGATTTTGTCTTTGTTCCAAGAGGGATCCTCCACCGGACTGACAGCGGGGACTGCAGAAAAAATACCAGGATTCTGCTGAATTTTCCGGATGACGTGTTTGACGGAAAAGCCGGGGCGCTGTACCAGGCGCTGTGTGCACAGCCTGTCTTCGGCGTGTCTGAGGATCGGCTTTTGGAGCTGGAAGGACTTTTCTGGAAGATCGAGAGGGAATATAAAGGACAGGGAGCATACGGGGAGATTCTGACATACAGCTATATCACGGAGCTGCTTGCGCTCCTTTGCCGCTGCCGCCGTCAGAAGAAGTCCGGGATTCAGGAATCGGACCGCATTATATATGAAATCACGTCCTTTATCGGGGAGAATTATGGACAGGACATCTCTCTGCAGAAGATTGCCAGAAGCTTTTCCATCAGCGAAAGCTATCTTTCCAGAAAATTCAAGGCAGTCACGGGAATCGGACTCAATCGGTACATCACCTATGTGCGGATGTCAAATGCGGAAAAGCTTCTGAGGCGGGGCGGGGTGTCGGTGGCCCGGACGGCGGTAATCTGCGGGTACAATGACACCAATTATTTTTCCATGGTTTTCAAGAGGATCCACGGCGTGACGCCCTTTCGGATGGTCAGGAATGGGGAGGATGCCGCGGCAGGTAAAAAAGCCGGAAAAGTTTAAAACGGGGCACCTGTAAATGGTCATTTTTGCTTGTTTTTGTGCCATGGCTGAATAGATTTTGTCAGTATTTTATAAGATAATGGAATCAAAATCATAAGTGACGGGGGTAGTGGACTATGAAACTAAAATATGACAGAGAGCGGATCCTTCAGGCTGTTGATAAAATAGTGAAGAAGACTATGCAGATGGACATGACCTGGGACTGGCCGTGCGGTGTGGCCTATTATGGTGTCGCCGCGGCCTATGAGAGGACAGGAAGGGAAGAATATCTGACACTTTTGAAGAACCGGGTGGATGAGCTGATATCCCTGGGGCTTCCCCAGGTGTGGACGGTGAACACATGCGCCATGGGACATTGCCTGATCACGCTCTATCAGGCAACCGGAGAAGAGAGATATTGGGATCTGGTCATGAGCAAGATGAAATACCTGAGAACACAGGCGCTGCGCTTTGGGGACAGAGTGCTGCAGCATACGGTTTCGCCCAAAAATGATTTTCCGGAGCAGGCCTGGGCGGACACCCTGTTCATGGCAGCCTACCTGATGCTCCGCGTGGGCGTGATCAGCAGGGACGAGGAGCTGGTGAATGATGCATTGAATCAGTGGTACTGGCATATCAACTATCTGCAGGATCCGGAGAAGGGATTTTATTATCATGGCTACAACAACATATCCGGCGATCATATGTCGGGGATTTACTGGGGAAGAGCCAACGCCTGGGCGGCCTACACGATGTCCAGGGTAGGCTGGACGCTGCCGGAATGCTACCTGTATCCGCAGTACATGGACGTGTCGGGCTCCTTGAGCGAACAGCTCTCGGCCCTTAAGACCGTGCAGACGGAAAACGGACTTTGGAGAACCGTGCTGGATGATGAGGAAGCCTATGAGGAAATCTCCGCTTCCGCAGGAATTGCCGCAGCCATGGTGTGCAACCATAATCCGCTCCATATCCGCTACATCAACAAGGCTGTTGAAGGTGTTCTGGCGAATGTGGGGAGTGACGGCAAGGTGCTGAATGTGTCCGGCGGCACTGCGGTGATGAAGGATGTGGAGGGCTACCGGGGAATCTCCAAGAGATGGATCCAGGGCTGGGGACAGGGACTCGCACTTGCGTTTTTGTGTGCGGTTCTGGGATGTGACGAGCAGTCCGGGGATGAGGCATAATTGACTTCGGGAGGGCTGAAAACGGAGAAGGGGCGTACGGGATCAGGAGCCTGAAAGGTGACATAAGAATGGAGGCATGAGGATGAGTTTGGAAAAAGGGGGATTTACCCTTCCCGGGGAATCCGGGTATGAGGAATTAACGCTGAGGCTTGCGGATAAATGGGGAGCTGACGTGATCAGGGACAGCGACGGTACGGAGCTGTCAGAGGACATTATTCATGCGGGCTATGGGATTTATTCCACGGTCTGTGTGATACGGGATCACAATGAATGGGCAAAGGAGAATGCGGATAAGCTGCAGCAGACCTTTTTGTCCACGCCACCCGTGGTGGCGGTGACGTGTTCCGGTCTGAAGATCCGGCTTCTCGAGAGCTTTTTCGAGGAGCAGTTTCGGATGAATGATAAGGAAGGCGCTATGAAATACTGGCAGGTCTGGGACAGGACGGCAAACAGGCTTCTGTCCCCGGAGGACTGGGTCTATGACCGGTCAGAGAAGACCGTGACGATTACTGCTCCGGCATGCTGGCATAAATATACGGTGAGCTTTCTGGCTTACCGGATCTGGGAAGAGATTTCCATGTACAATCACACTACGAATAACTGGGACAAGGAGCATCTGATGCAGATTGATCCCCGCTATCCGGAGGTTCGGGAATATCTGAGGGAATGGATGATAAAATGGTGCGAGGAGCATCCCGACACCACTGTGGTGCGGTTCACCTCCCTTTTCTATAACTTTGTGTGGATCTGGGGAAGCGATCCCGCCTGCAGAAATCTTTTCACCGACTGGGGCTCCTATGACTTTACGGTGAGTGAGAGGGCGCTGGATGAATTCCGGGAAAAATACGGCTACTCCATGACGGCGGAGGACTTTGTCAACCAGGGAAAGCTTCATGTGACCCATATGCCGGCAGATGCGCACAAAAAAGACTGGATGGACTTTATCAACGACTTTGTCATTGAGTTCGGCAGAGAGCTGGTGGATATCGTACATTCCTATGGAAAAAAAGCTTATGTGTTCTATGATGACAGCTGGGTGGGGCTGGAGCCGTACAACGGAAGGTTTTCACAGTTTGGGTTTGACGGCCTGATCAAATGTGTCTTTTCCGGATTCGAGGCGAGACTGTGCGCAGGGGTGGACGTTCCCGTACATGAGCTGCGCCTTCACCCCTATCTGTTTCCGGTGGGTCTGGGCGGAGCGCCTACCTTTATGGAGGGCGGAGATCCTACCGGTGAGGCAAAAAAATTCTGGAATAATATCAGGAGAGCGCTGCTTCGCAGCCCGGTGGATCGGATCGGCCTCGGGGGATATCTGCATCTTACGGAGGGCTTTCCGGACTTTAACGACTATATCGAGCAGGTTTCAGATGAATTCCGGATGCTGCGCCGCCTCCATGAGGCGGGAGAGCCCTATACGATAGGCACGAGAGTGGGAGTGCTTCATTCCTGGGGCGGCCTGCGGTCCTGGACGCTTTCGGGACATTTCCATGAGACGGACCGTCACGATCTGATTCATATCAACGAGGCCCTCTCGGGTCTTCCCGTCAGGGTGTCCTTCCTGTCCTTTGAGGATGTGAAGGCGGGAGCCCTTGCCGATGTGGACGTGGTCATCAATGCGGGATATGCGGGGAGCGCCTGGAGCGGCGGAGAGGCCTGGAAGGACGACGGGCTGGTGGAGAGGCTGACGCAGTGGGTCTATGAGGGCGGTACATTCCTGGGAGTGGGAGAGCCGTCTGCGGTGGAGGGCTTTGACAGCTTTTTCCGAATGGCTCATGTGCTTGGCGTGGACGAGGATACGGGAGCGAGAATCTGTCATGGAAGATGGAGCTTTACGGCGGAGGATCCGGAGGGAATCGTTCCTGCAGGAGCCTGCCTTGACAGTAAGCCGAACCGTTTTCTCATAGACAGAAGCACCAGAGTGCTCATGGAGCAGGACGGGGATCCGACCCTCTGCGTCCGTGACTTTGGAAAAGGCAGAGGGATCTATCTTTCCTCCTTCCGTGTAAATGCGCCGAACACCAGACTGCTATATCAGCTGCTCCGGTATGCGGGAGGAGAAGGGGTGAGCGGACCGTACATGACGGATAATCTGTATACGGAGTGCGCTTTTTACCCCGGAAGCAATACGCTGGCTGTCATTAATAACAGCGGGGAAGAGCAGAGTACCGCAGTGCGGATGCCGGAAGAGGAGAGATCATTTTCCCTAAAGCCCTTTGAGACGTTGTTTGTGAAGTTATAGAAAATCAATTCCTCTGATATTGCTGAATAGCTGAAAGAAAAAAGCTGGCCGCCGGGCCGGCTTTTTTACTCAGGATACATCCAGCCGGAGTATTCCAGAATGGACTGCTTCTGTATATTCTGATCGGACTGAAGGATCGCTTTGCGGTAATCCCGGGGAGTGGTCTGCATGGTGCGCACAAAGCAGCGGTTGTAGCTGGAAACCGACTGAAAGCCGACCATGCCGGATATGCTCAGGATGGATTCCGCTGTGGAGTAGAGCAGGATACAGGACTTCTGAATCCGGGTATTATTGATAAAATCCAGCGGCGAGGTACCCATGATGTTGTGGAACAGGCGGCGGAAGTGAGTGGGACTCAAATGACACAGATCCGCCAGGAAATCCACGGAAAACTGCTGCATATAGTTGTTTTCCACATAATCCAGGGCGGGAGAGAGCACAATGGGCGTGGTGGAGCTGAGAGTGCCCATGGCCTTGTCTCCGGGGGCGGATGTTCCCTCTGCGGGGTTCTGGATGCGGTACAGCGCTATGTAGAGGGACAGGAGCAGGCCCCGGGAGCTGATCTGGTAGCCGGGATTCTGCAGTGTCAGCTCTTTCAGAGCATAATCGGCCATCTGATACAGGAAGGGATGTTCCTCTCTGGCAAAAATGTATTTATAATTCGGAAGGCCGTAGGAGAGAAGGTCATAGTTCTTCCAGTCTGCCGGCAGCAGGTGGCGGAAAAGCTCTCTGGGATCCAGATAAATATAGGACCAGTGGCTGGCAAGGCCGGGAGACGAATAGGTAGTGTGGGGGACATTGCGGGGAATGACCGTGATGTCCCCTTCTTTAAAGGGAGCGGGCTCCCCGTAGAATTCCAGGCAGCCGCTGTCGGAATGGCAGATGCCGATTTCCAGGCAGTTGTGAAAGTGGAGGTGGCCGCTGGGCCTGTCGGAGATTTTCCAGTAGTCGCCGGACAGGGCGATAACGGGAAAATGGGGCGGAAGATAGTAGTTTCTGTATTCTGTTATAATATTCTTTCTCTTTGCCATATCTTTTTCCCTCT
This sequence comes from uncultured Lachnospiraceae bacterium, assembly GCA_910579685.1. Lineage (GTDB taxonomy): Bacteria > Bacillota > Clostridia > Lachnospirales > Lachnospiraceae > Suilimivivens. The sequence goes on from CAJTVN010000006.1 coordinate 70,031, forward strand.
TGATCTGCAAATGTGTTCCTGTATTCTTATTTATAACAGTTAACGATCCTTAATGCAAGTTTTAAATGGTCATTTTTGCATTGTTTTTATAATAAAGTAATTAGAAAAGATTGTCAAAATATACCATAATAATAGCAGAAAGAGAAGGAAACTATGCAATGTGACCATAAATTAGGGCCGTTGCTATTTCAAGGAGGTATGAAAATGGGGAAAAACAGAGCGCCTGCACCTCAAATGCAGTCGAATGTGACATGGAAAAACGCCATGAAGAGAGACTGGCAGCTGTATCTGCTTCTTCTGATTCCGGTGGCGTTAGTGATCATCTTTTGCTATGCGGCATATCCGGGACTGCGAATGGTATTCATGGACTACAAGCCTGCAAAGGGGTATGACGGCAGCAAGTGGGTGGGAATGGCAACCTTTGCGAAGGTGTTTGAGGATGCGGATTTCCACAGAGCCCTTCGTAATTCGCTGGTATTTAACTTTCTGGATCTGCTGGTGGGATTTCCCATGCCGATTATTCTGGCTCTGATCCTGAACGAGCTGAGGTATCCAAGATTCAAAAAGGTGACGCAGACGATCCTGTATCTTCCTCATTTCCTGTCATGGGTTATTATAGGAAGCGTTGCCTATCAGATATTCAGACCAAGTACGGGCATGATTAATATTGTGCTGCAGAATATGGGGCTGATCAAGGAAGGAATTCCGTTTCTGACGGAAAAATGGCACTGGGCGGTGACGTATCTTCTCATCGGTGTCTGGCAGGGAATGGGATGGGGGACCATTATCTATCTTGCGGCCATGACAAGCATCAGCGGGGAGCTTTACGAGGCGGCCATGATCGACGGGGCCGGAAGATGGAAGCGCATGTGGCATATCACGCTTCCGGGAATCAAGGGAACGGTTGTGACTCTGCTGATTATGAACCTGGGCCGGATCATGGGCAGTAACTTCGAGCGTCTCGACGTGTTTGCAAATACCCAGGTGCGCGAGTTCCAGTATCAGCTGGCTATTTACATATATGAAAAGGGTCTTGGAAATGCGCAGTTTTCCATGTCCACGGCAGTTGGCCTGTTCCAGTCCCTGGTAGGACTGCTCCTTGTGATTGCGGCGGACAGATTTGCGAAGCTGCTGGGCGAAGACGGATTGATCTAGGGAGGGGGATATCATGGCTAAGAGAAAAGAAGAAATGATCCGCGGTGCGGAAATAAGCTCTGACGGTAACAGAGCCATAAACAAGTTCAGAATCGGCGATGCGCTGATGATGCTTGTTCTGGTGATTTTGTGCCTTACCTGCGTCCTGCCTTTTATCCATCTGGCGGCAAAGTCCATTTCCAGCAATTCGGCGGTTATGGCAAAATCTGTGTTCCTCTGGCCCAAGGGCCTGACCTTTGACGCCTATGCGTCTTTGTTCCGTGACGGTTCCATGGTGCGGTCCATGATCTACAGTGTGTGGGTAACCATGATTTTCACCTTTCTTGGAATGATAGCCTGTACCTGTGCGGCATATCCGCTCTCCAAGAAGCGCCTTAAGGGAAGAATGTTTTTTACCTTTGTCCTGATGCTGCCCATGTACTTCGGTGCGGGACTGATACCGTCCTATTTGCTGATGAAGGATCTGCATCTTCTGGACACCATGTGGGTATTGATCCTGCCTCTTATTTATTCGCCCTATAATATGCTGATCATGAAGACCTTCTTCCAGTCAAGCATACCGGACAGCCTTGAGGAATCGGCATTTCTGGACGGCGCAACCAATATCCAGATCCTGTTTAAGATCGTGCTTCCGCTCTCCAAACCGATTCTGGCAACGCTCTCCCTGTTCTATGCGGTGGGACGCTGGAATGCTTATGCGGATAACAAGTATTATATCAAGACCGATACCCTGAAGATGATTCAGTATAAGCTTTACCAGATGGTGGCATCAGCCACGGAGGCCCAGACCACCACGTTGTCGGAGGCGGCTGCGGTTACCAGCACGCCGGAGGTTCTGCAGGCGGCATCCATTATGTTCGTGACGATCCCGATTATCTGTATTTATCCTTTCCTGCAGAAGTATTTTGTGAAGGGAGTCATGATCGGAGCGGTAAAGGGCTGATAAACACGGGTTTTTGCCGGAAAATCAGTGCGGACATGCCGGGAGTATGGCTGAACTGGCAATCCGGAACATATAAAACATATTTTAAAAGGAGGTATCATTATGAAGAAGAATACTCTTCAGAAAACATTGGCACTGTTTCTTGCCGGTGCAATGACACTGGGACTTGCCGCATGCGGCGGCGGTTCCGACAAAGCGGCTGATGCGTCTCCCGCAAAGGAAGAGGAACCGGCGAAGGAGGAAACGGCTCCCGAACAGGACAGTACCGAGGCGGAAGCGGAAACAGAGACGGAAGCGGAGGCACCGGCTGCGGACGGCGCTGCCGGGATGGACGGCTGGGAGGCTTTTGCCGAGAACGTTACCCTGAAGGTTCCCGTTTACGACAGAGGCGTGGAGGGAGTTCCCACGGTAAATGACAACTACTGGACCGGCTGGATTCAGGAGAACTTCGGTGACAAGTACAACGTGACCGTAGAATTCGTTCCGATCACGAGAACGGATGTTATGACGGATTATGCGCTGCTGGCCGCATCCGAGAGTCTGCCTACCATTTTGATGGAGTATGACTATCCCAAGCTTTCCCAGTGGGCGAATGACGGTTATCTGACCACATACAGTCTGGATGACTTTGCGCAGGTTGCACCTGACTATTATGCGCAGATGGTTGAGAACAACCAGCTTGGCTACACAGAGCTCAACGGAGAGGTGTACTTTGCTCTGGCGGAGAGGCCTTTCTATAACTGTGGTTACACCTGGCAGAACTGGGTGCGTATGGACTGGCTGAGGGAAGTCGGCTATGATCATGTTCCGGAAAACCGCGAGGAGTTTCTGGACGCCATGAAGAAAATTCAGGATGCAGGTATCGCAGAGCATCCCATGGGAGGCGCACAGATCCCGGACAGAGGCGCACATCAGAACTATGGCTACAGGACCTATCCCCAGGATGAACTGGAATGGGCAATGTACGGAGATTCCGTAATTTCATCTCTTGGATGGGAGCCCAACAAGAGGCTTTTGAAGGTAGAGAATGAGAACTACAACCTGGGTATTACCAATCCCGAGTATTATATCACGGATGACGAGACCAACAAGGCGGCTTTCATCAACGGGGATGTCTATCAGTTCGGCGGTTATATTTCCGCAAACATGGACTGGCTCACCGCATTCTATGAGCAGAATCCGGATGCGGAGCTTGCAGTGATTCCCATTTACGGTCCCGACGAAGGACTTGGAACCGTTCCCGCATGGCGTGCAGACAACCCGTTTGGTATGATCATCGGCTTCTCCGCCTTTGCGACAGAGGATGAGCTCAAGGCGGCATGGATGTATATGGAATGGATGACCCAGGAGGACGTGCTCTTCACCATGCAGTGGGGTGTCGAGGGAGAGAACTACAACCTTGGCGACGACGGACTTCCCGTAAGCGTTACGGATTATAAGGGAGATTATACACAGGGCTTCAACAACAGCAAGGATTACTGGTGTGTGACCACCGAGGCGAGAAATGCGGGTACCATCGAGCAGATCATCAAATCCAGCACGCCCAATGATCTTCCTCAGGATTTCTCCGATGCGATCATCGAAAACTACAACTCGCGTCTGGCTCTGATTGACCAGGGCTATGCGGTAAATGATGCGATCTTCGGAGTGGTTCTGGAAGCGGAGACAGAGTACCTTGGAACTCTCGGCGAGCTGTACAAGGAGTACGCTGACCAGCTGATCATGTGCGCACCGGAAGAATTTGACGCACTGTACGACGAGCTTTCACAGAAGTATCTGGATGCCGGTTATCAGGCAGTCCTGGATGACCGAAAGGCGGCTTACGAGGCAGGAAATTCCACGAAGCTTCCTAAATAAGAATAAGGTACGGTTCACGTTTTGTGAGACGCTAAGGAGGGAGAGTCACCGGAAGGTGGCTCTCCTTTTTTATGACAATATAGGTGATTGTGAAACAGTAAGTTGCTGAAATATTCAGACCATATTTCTCCTCAAATCCTGTTTCGCCAAGCATTCCATCAATGCCCAGTAAAGCATAAGTCAGTCGAGCAAAGGCTCTCCTGCCTTCTATGGTCTTGATTTCATGGCGAATAAGGCTTTTCGAAGAAAATATGGTCTGAATATTCTGCAAATTTACAAGTTTCGCAATTACCTAAACAATAAAATACTTGCAAAACGTGGATCATTCGTTTGTTTTCAAAGATGGACTTATATAATAATTTGTAGTACAATTTATATATCGTGAATTTTGTGTTTTGAGAATATAAAAAAACGGATTTTTGCTTGAAAGCAGGAAGGATGCTGACGAAGGATAATGGAAATATTCAATAATACCACGAAGGTGGTTAAAGATGATTTGAAAAATAAGATTCAGTCTGGCAGTCGTATATCTATCGCAGCGGCATGTTTTTCTATTTATGCTTATCAGGAATTGAAAGCACAGTTAGAATCGTGTGATGAACTCCGTTTTATATTCACATCACCGACTTTTGTTGCAGAAAAAACGCAAAAAGAACGCAAAGAATTTTATATTCCACGTTTAAAACGTGAGAAGAGCCTTTATGGTACAGAATTTGAGGTGCGTTTGCGTAATGAATTAAAACAGAAAGCTGTGGCAAAGGAATGTGCGGAATGGATGAGGAGAAAAGCGCATTTTAAGTCCAATACCACGCATGAAGGAATGAATCATTTTCTGATTGTTGAAGGAGTGGAAGATGCCTATGTATATTCTCCTATGAATACTTTCACAACGGTTGACCTTGGCTGTGAACGTGGAAATAATCTGACAAATGTAATTATGCGAATGGAGAATCCCGCAAGCACGGAATTTTTACATATATTTGATTCCGTTTGGAATGATGCGGATAAGCTTTCTGACGTGACTGAAGAGGTGATTGATATGATTTCGGCAGTCTATCAGGAAAATTCACCGGAACTTATTTATTTTATGACTCTTTATAACATATTTAGTGAGTTCCTGGAGGATATATCGGAGGACATACTTCCGAATGAGGCAACCGGATTTAGGGACAGCATCATATGGAATAAGCTGTATAATTTCCAAAAGGATGCCGTTCTGGCAATTATAAATAAGCTGGAACAGTATAATGGATGCATATTGGCGGACAGTGTGGGTCTTGGTAAAACATTTACAGCTCTCGCTGTAATCAAATATTACGAGGGACGCAATAAAAATGTCCTTGTGCTCTGTCCTAAAAAATTGTCTGAAAACTGGATGACATATAGAGGAAACCTTATCAACAATCCTTTATTGGGGGATCGTTTGCGTTATGACATTCTTTATCATACAGATCTTACAAGAGACAGCGGAAATACAATAATCGGGCTGCCGATTGATCGTATCAACTGGGGCAATTATGATCTTGTGGTAATTGATGAAAGCCATAATTTCCGAAACGGCAATGGTACGGACAGTAAGGGCGGTGAAAAGGAAAATAGATATATGCGGCTTATGAATCGTGTATTGAAACCGGGAGTGAAGACAAAGGTTCTGATGCTGTCTGCGACACCGGTGAATAACCGCTTTTATGACCTGCGTAATCAGCTGGCCCTTGCGTATGAGGGTAACCCATCAGAATTTAATGAAAAGCTGAATATCAAATCGGATATAGATACAATTTTTCGTCAGGCACAAAAGGTCTACAATGCGTGGTGCAAACTCCCGGAGAAAGAAAGAACTACGGCAGCGCTGCTGTCAAAGCTTGACTTTGACTTTTTTGAAATATTGGACAGTGTGACAATTGCACGTTCAAGAAATCATATACAGACATATTATGATGTGTCCGATATAGGAACATTTCCGTTAAGGAATAAACCGATATCTTTGAGACCTAAATTAACAAATCGACCAAATGCTACCAATTATACAGAAATTTTTGAGCTCCTCTCAAAACTGCAGTTGACCATTTACACACCGACTTTATATATTCATGCCAGTAAACTTTACGATTATTTGGATGAGAAGGAAACGAAAAATTTCAGAATCGGGCGTGAGCTGGGCATCCAAAGGCTCATGAGAATTAACTTACTGAAGCGTATGGAAAGCTCTGTACATTCTTTTCTTCTGACAATACACCGTATCTATGACTATTTGTATCATACTTCACGGGTTATTGCAGATTTTATGGAAAACGGTAATGGGTATCTTGAAGAGCTGAGCGATTTATCGGCGGATGTGGAGAATTTTGATGATGACGATCAGAATACAGACTTTTTTAATGTAGGAAAAAAAGTAAAGATTGATTTACGTGATATAGACTATATTTCGTGGAAACGGGATATTGATGAAGATCTGCAAAATCTCAGGCTTTTGATACTGATGGTAGAAGATATTACGCCACAATACGATTTTAAACTGAATGAGCTGCTGCGTGTGATTTGCAAGAAGGTGGCAACGCCAATAAATCCGGAAAACAAAAAAATTCTAATCTTCACTGCGTTTTCAGATACGGCTGAGTACTTATATGAGAATGTAAGTAAGATGGCTATTTCAGAGTTAGGGCTGCACACGGCGCTTGTTACTGGCGCTGTAGAGGGAAAAACCACAATACCGAAGTTTAAGGCTGATATGAATCACGTGCTTGCATGTTTTTCTCCAAGATCAAAAGATAAGGATGTATTGTATCCGAATGACCAGTCAGAGATAGATATATTGATCGCTACCGATTGTATCTCGGAGGGACAGAATTTGCAGGACTGTGATTTTTGCGTGAATTACGATATCCACTGGAATCCGGTGCGTATTATACAGCGTTTCGGAAGAATTGATCGTATCGGCAGTAAAAACAATGTCATTCAGCTTGTGAATTTCTGGCCGGATTTAGATTTGGATGAATATATCAATCTGAAATCCAGAGTGGAAACAAGAATGAAAATTTCCATTATGACCTCGACGGGCGATGACGATCCGATTAATCAGGACGAAACAGGTGATTTGGAATATCGCCGAAACCAGTTGAAGAAACTGCAGGAGGAGGTTGTTGACCTTGAGGACATGACAAGCGGCATCTCCATTATGGATTTGGGTTTGAATGAATTTCGTATGGATTTGCTTACCTATATGAAAGAACATGAAAATATCGATCATACTCCGTTGGGAGTCCATGCAGTGGTAAAGGGAGAAAATCCGGGCGTAATATTTGTATTGAAAAATGTAAATGAAAATATTAATATTCTGAATCAGAACAGACTTCACCCATTTTACATGGTGTATATTGGCATGGATGGAGAGGTTATTACAACACATTTGCAGCCCAAGGAAACTCTTGATGTAATGCGACATCTTGCAAAAGGGAAATTCCTGCCCGATAAGAAGTTATGTGATAATTTTAATAAGGCAACTCGTGATGGCAGGAATATGGAGAAAATATCGCGGCTTTTGGAAGATTCCATTATGACAATTATTGAAGCGAAAGACAATGATGATATTGACAGCTTTTTTTCAGGCGGTCAGACAACTTTTCTTTCGGGAGGATTTTCAGGACTTGATGATTTTGAACTGATATGCTTTATGGTGGTGATAGAATGATAGATTTTCCTGCTGTAACTGCGGTACATAGGCGAATACCGAAGGAGGCCTTTTACAGGCACCTGACGCTGGTAAAGGTGTTGAAGGAAAAATTCATATCCGATGTGGACGGAATATTTGTGGAAAACAGTCTTACAAAGGATAATCTGAATCTAACGGCAGAGGCAAAGATACAGGAAATACTTTTGCTGTCACTGTTCTTAAAGAAACAGAAATTTGACGCAGGAATTATAGAAGCGATTGCAAAACAGAATCCACATAAGCTGGTGTTTCTGCTTATTTATGAAGACAGCAAACAGCTGGCTATATGGCATGGGAAGCTGTATTATACAGAGTGGAGACCGTCGGCTGATATGGGTCTGGAAGCGAGGGGGTTTTCTCTTGATGAGATATGGGACTCGTTCGTAGAGCAGATAGCCGTTTATGAAGAACACGCCAAGAAAGCGGCAGGTCTTTCGATTGACGAGCGACTTGTCATGCAGGAACGGATATTCAAACTGGAAAAGCGGATACAAAAGACAGAAGCTGACGCATGGAAGGAACAGCAGCCGAAAAAGAGATTTGAATTGTATCAGCGGCTGCGGTCGTATAAAAATGAATTGGAGGAACTTATAGGTGGATAAACTAAAAATGCACACACTGAACCTGGCGGATGAAAACTTTAAAAAGCTGTCTGCAATGTTTCCGAATGCTGTGACTGAAATAATTACAGGCTATGCGGAAGATGGAAAGCCTGTGATTGAGCGTGCTATTGATGCGGATGTTCTCAGGCAGGAGATTTCCGGACAGGTTGTGGAGGGTGCACAGGAACGTTATCAGTTTACATGGCCGGATAAGAAGAAATCGGTAGTCCTTGCCAATGCGCCGATTGCCAAAACACTTCGGCTTGACAGGGGGAAATCTGTCGGTTGTGATGGTACGGCGGGGAGTATTGATTCAGAGAATATTTATATTGAGGGGGATAATCTTGATGCACTGAAACTTTTGCAGGAGACTTATCTTGGGAAGGTTAAGATGATATATATCGATCCGCCCTATAATACAGGGAATGATTTTATTTATGAGGATGATTTCGTACAAGAAACTGGTGAATATTTGGACAACAGTGGTCAATTTGATGATGAAGGTAATCGCTTGGTGCAGAATACGGAGAGTAATGGACGATTTCATACAGATTGGTTGAATATGATTTACCCACGGTTGAGAATTGCGAAGGATTTTTTGAGTGATGATGGAGTTATTTTTATTAGTATAGATGACAATGAAGTGGAGAACCTAAAAAAAATATGTAATGAAATTTTTGGATTACATAATTTTGTAGGAATAATCTCATGGTTTAAAAAATCATCTCCTTCAAATGATGCTCAATATTTTAGTAATGATATCGAATATATTATTGTATATACAAAAAACAAAATGATATGGCATCCAAAGCGCTTGGCCTTGAATGAACGTCAGAAACAATACTATCAAAATCCAGACAATGATCCACGTGGATCCTGGAATTCTGCTACATACACATGTAATAAGAGCAAAATGCAACGTCCAAACTTATACTATCCTATCATTAATCCGTTTACTGGAGAGAAAGTATGGCCTAAGGAAACAGCAGTATGGGCTTATTCTAAAGAACAGTGTGAAAAACATTGTAAAGATAATCTTTTGTTTTGGGGTATTGATGGAACGGCTAAATACCCGCGTTTTAAAAAGTTTTTATCAAATCACCAGGGAGTTGTTACTAGAACTCTTTGGCATTATGATGAAGTAAATCATACGCAAGGGGCTTCCTTGGAGCTGAAATCTTTGGAGATAGTAGGTTTTTCGACACCTAAACCTTCTCGGCTTATTGAGAAAATGTTAATGATAGGAACTGAAAAAAATTCTATTATTCTTGACTTCTTCAGCGGCTCTGCAACCACCGCCCATGCAGTAATGAAACTCAATGCAGAGGACGGCGGTAACCGCAAATTTATTATGGTACAGCTTCCAGAAGAAACCGATGAAAAATCAGAAGCCTACAAAGCAGGCTACAAAACCATCTGTGAAATCGGTGAAGAACGTATCCGGCGTGCAGGTAAAAAAACCAAAGAGGAAACAGGAGCGGATATTGATTATGGATTCAGAGTATTTCGTGTGGACAGCAGTAACATGAAAGATGTTTATTATAAGCCATCTGATTACACCCAGGAGCAGATGTCACTGTATGCTGATAACATCAAGCCGGACAGAACGCCGGAAGACCTGCTTTTTCAAGTGATGCTTGATCTCGGCGTGCTGCTTTCAAGTAAAATTGATGAAGAAGAAATTGCGGGAAAGAGAGTGTTTTCCGTAGAAAATGGCTATCTTATTGCCTGCTTTGACAATAACGTAACGGAAGAAACGGTAACAGAGATTGCCAAAAGGCATCCATTCTATGCCATATTCCGTGACAGCGGACTGGCAAGCGACAGCGTTGCAGTGAATTTTGAGCAGATTTTTGAGGCATATAGTCCGAAGACGCAAAGGAAGGTGCTGTAATGAGTGAAAAGATGAATGAGGAATTCCTTCAGAGCGTTGCGGATGTGCTGGAAAGAGCGCGGAAAAACGCAAAAGCGGCAATTGACCTTTCGATGGTTTACGCATATTTTGAAACGGGACGATTGATTGTGGAAGAAGAACAGAATGGATTGAAGAGAGCTGCTTATGGAAAATATCTGATTCCGGAACTTTCGAAATATCTGACAGAACGTATTGGACGTGGGTATTCCATCACAAATTTAAAACAAATGAGGAAATTTTATCAAGTTTACGCAGATGATAAAATTGGTCAGATGTTTTCTGACCAATTGACAAATCTGCCAACTGTATCAACCGGGAGAAAATTTCCTCTTAGCTGGTCACATTATTTAAAGCTAATGCGCATAGATAATGTGGATGAGCGGCATTTTTATGAAATTGAAGCCACTCAGAATCATTGGGGCATTGAAGAATTGAAAAGGCAATTTGATAGTGCATTGTATGAGCGTCTTGCTCTTAGCCGCAATAGGGATAAAGTAATGGAACTGTCTGAAAAGGGACAGATTATTGAAAAGCCACGGGACATGCTGAAAGATCCGTATATTCTGGAATTTACCGGTTTGCAGGAACGGGCAGAATATTCAGAAACGGAGCTGGAAAGCAGGCTTTTGAATCATTTACAGGAGTTTTTGCTGGAGTTGGGAAAGGGATTTGCTTTTATTGGCAGACAGGTTCGATTTACGTTTGATGAACAACATTTTCGTGTCGATTTGGTGTTTTATAACCGTTTATTACAGTGTTTTGTTCTTTTTGATTTAAAACTCGGCAGTTTAACACATCAGGATTTGGGACAAATGCAGATGTATGTTAATTATTATGACCGATATGAAAAAACATCAGAGGAAAAACCTACGGTTGGTATTTTGCTTTGCCAAGAGAAAAGTGATGCGCTTGTTGAGTTGACATTGCCTGATAACGCTAATATTTATGCCTCAAAATATGAATTATACTTGCCAGACAAAAAATTGCTGCAGGAAAAGTTGAAGCAGTGGACACAGGAGGAAAACGGCAGTGAGTGATATGAAATTCAAATTCACCATACAGCCTTATCAGACTGAGGCCGTGGAAAGCGTGATAAATGTCTTTGCAGGCCAGCCTTTCAATGATCGTTTTACCTACCGCAGGGATGCTCGGATCGAGCGTGATATCACCAATTGGAAGATGTCGGATGAAGAGCTGTATATAGGTTTTGCCAATGCAAAGGTGCAGCTTGATGACACTCAGCTTCTAGAAAATATCCGCAGAGTCCAGACACGCAATAATCTCAAGCTTGCAAACACGGTTGCTTCAAATGGGCTTGGAGCCTGTTCTCTTGATGTGGAGATGGAGACGGGTACAGGGAAAACCTATGTTTATATCAAGACGATGTTCGAGCTGAATAAGCAGTATGGCTGGAACAAATTCATAGTGGTGGTTCCAAGTATCGCTATCCGTGAGGGTATTTACAAGAGCTTTGAAACAATGCAGGAACACTTCATGGAGCATTATGGAAAGAAGGCGAGATTTTTTGTATATGATTCCAAGAATTTAGCTCAGATAGATAACTTTAGCCAGAGTGCGGATATTCATGTCATGATCATCAATATGCAGGCATTTAATGCCCGTGGAAAAGACGCAAGACGTATCCGAACGGAATTAGATGATTTCGGCAGCAGAAAACCGATTGATGTGATCAAAGCAAACCGTCCGATTGTGATTCTGGATGAACCGCAGAAAATGGGAGGTACTGCGACACAGGAGGGGCTGAAAGAATTTAACCCGTTGTTCTGCCTGAATTATTCAGCAACCCATAAGCAGCACCATACACTTGTTTATGTACTGGATGCTTTGGATGCATATAATAAGCGGTTGGTTAAAAAAATAGAAGTAAAAGGCTTTGATATTAAGAATCTTCGCGGTACGGACAGATATCTCTTTCTTGAGCAAATTGTTATATCGCCGAAGAAACCGCCAATGGCCCGGTTAGAATTTGAAATTGAATATAACAAATCAATTAACCGTGAAACAAGAGTGGTGGGTGTTGATGACGATCTTTTTGCGATTTCTAAAAATATGGAGCAATACAGGGGATTTCGTGTCAATGAGATTGATCCGATTCAGGCAACGGTGTCATTTACTAATGGTGTGGTTATCCACGCAGGCGAAGTGGTGGGGGATGTTTCTGAGGCGGATTTAAGAAGGGTACAGATAAGGGAGACGATCCGTTCTCATTTTGAAAAGGAGAAAGAATTGTTTTCAAAGGGAATTAAGGTGCTTTCTCTGTTTTTTATTGACGAGGTTGCAAAGTATCGTAAATATGATGAAGATGGAAATGAGATTAATTCGGAGTATGGGGTAATCTTTGAGAAGGAATATGTGGATATTCTGAATGAGTATCTTACTTTGTTTAACACACCGTATGAGCAGTACCTGCGCGGTATTGAAGTACATCAGACACATACCGGATATTTCAGCATTGACAAGAAAGGACGTAAAATTGACAGCTCTACCAGACGAGGAAGTGATGAAAGCGATGATATATCGGCATATGAGTTGATTTTAAGGGATAAGGAAAAACTGTTGTCATTCACCAATCCTGTCCGTTTCATTTTCTCCCATTCTGCACTCAGAGAGGGATGGGATAACCCGAATGTTTTTCAGATTTGTACCTTAAAGCACGGAGGCAGCTCTCCAACGCAGAAACGGCAGGAGGTCGGAAGAGGGCTGAGACTTTGTGTGAATCAGGATGGTGACCGTATGGATGCAGATACCCTTGGTGGCCAGGTTCAGCAGATCAATCAGCTTACAGTTATTGCGGCAGATGGGTATAAGGATTTTGTTGCAGATTTGCAGCAGGGCATTCGGGATGATCTGTATGAGCGTCCCACGAGGGCTACAGCTGAATATTTTATTGGAAAGACGCTTACGATCGGCGGCAATGATATTATGGTTTCGGATAAGCAGGGAAGAGATATTTATCGTTATCTTGTGAGAAATGATTATATTGATGATGACGATTGTGTGACTGATCGGTATCGTGCAGATTTGGCAGGAGGCGTGCTTGCAAGGCTGCCGGAAAGCTGTAAGGATATCAGTGATGGCGTTCATGCACTTATTCAAAATATTTTTGATGAGCATGCATTGGATGATATGATCAGCAACGGTCATAAGACAAAAATTCAGGAAAATGCACTGAATGATAATTTCTACAAGAAAGAGTTTCAGATGCTATGGAATTATATCAATCATAAATACGCATATTCAGTAGAGTTTGACAGCGAAGAGTTGATCAGAAAGGCGATTGCTCACATTGATGATAAGATGTTTGTCGCCAAGCTGCAATATACTGTGACAACCGGTGAGCAGGGCAGTGATTGGAATGCAGCTAAATTAAAGAACGGAGCAGGATTTGTGGCAGAAAAAAGTCAAACATATACCTTGGAGCGTCCGGAAGGAAGCCTTGTGAAATATGATCTTGTGGGAAAAATTGCTGAGGGTGCGAAACTGACAAGAAGATCGGCAGCAAGAATCCTCGCAGGTGTAAAGCCCAATATCTTTGCAATGTTCAGAAATAACCCGGAAGAGTTTATTGCAAAGGCAATTCGTTTAATCAATGAGCAAAAAGCCACTATGATTGTAGAACAGATTACATATAATAAAGCAGATGGCAGTTATGATGCAAATATATTTACTGCAGAGAAAAACACAGATTTTACCAGGGCATACCGTGCAAAAAAGAATGTGCAGGATTATGTGTTTTCAGATGGATATGCCAGGGATGGCCAGAGCATAGAACGCAGGTTTGCGGAGGATATGGATTTGGCAGATGAAGTATGTGTGTATGCAAAGCTGCCGAAAGGCTTTTCCATTCCTACACCTGTGGGGAATTACTCGCCGGATTGGGCGATTGCTTTTCAAAAGGGAAAAGTAAAACATATTTATTTTGTCGCAGAGACAAAAGGAACTATGGAAACGCTGAGTCTGAAACCAATTGAAAAGGCAAAGATACACTGCGCAAAAAAATTGTTCGAAAACCTGTCCGGAGAGGATGTTGTTTATGATACAGTGGACAGCTATCAACATCTGTTGGACATCATGGAAAGCCGATAAGAGGAACAAGGCGGTTCCAGGAGGTGAAGGCCATGCGTATTTTGATTACAGGTTCAAACGGTTATTTGGGGAAAAGGCTGGTAAAAAGATATGGAGACCGTCATGAGATCTATGCGGCCACTCACGAGAATCTTGACTTTACGGATGAGGATAATATCAGGGCGGTTTTTGAGAGCTTCAGGCCGGAGGTGGTCGTCCACTGCGGTGCCATTTCGGATGTGGGGGCCTGCGGCAGGAATCCTGAAAAATCTTTAAAGGTTAATGTATACGGAACGCAGAACATGGCAAGAGCCAGCGCAGATGCTGGCGCTAAGATGGTTTTCTGCAGCTCGGATCAGGTTTATGCGCAGGCTGCGCCGCAGATGGTTGGCAGGGATTTTTATCTTCCTCACAGGGAGGCAGTAAAGACTGAGCCGGTGCCTGTATACGGACAGCACAAGTTAATGGCCGAGGCGCTTTGCATGGAAGAAAATCCGAAAAGTGTGATTCTGCGGCTTTCCTGGATGTATGATGTTCCGGACGAGGCTGAGCGGGAGAGAGGAAAAGGGATGTTTGCGGAGGAGCTTAAAACAGCCATTGCAGAAGGACAGGCCCTTAAACTGGACAGCAATACCTGCAGAGGAATCACGGACTGCGCCGAGGTGGCGGAAAAGATGGAAAAGGCATGGAACCTGCCGGCTGGCGTCTACAATTTTGGCAGTTCCGGCACGGATTCTGTCTATGAGACGATCCGCAAGGTATTTGCCCGTTTCGGGAAAGCGGATCTTGTGCGGTGCGGCGGGGGCGGTGCGGTGCGAAATCTGCTGATGGATACACACAAGGCAGAAAGCGTCGGAATCCGGTTCCGAAGTACTGTACAGGGGTTATGTGAGTATATAAAGAGTGACTCGTGTTTTTACCACAAACATAAACAATAGTTAAAAAATATGAAAAATATTTAACAGAGGTTCAATTGCCGGATTTCCGCCCGTCTGCTATTCTGGTATCAGCATAAGGCCTGTGCAATCAGAATACAAGGAGACGATCCTATGTCATTGGGAAAGGTAATTCGAAAATACAGAAAAATCAGGAATCTGACGCAGGAGGAAATGGCATCAAGGCTCGGGGTAAGCGCCCCTGCGGTAAACAAGTGGGAGAATGAAAATTCTTATCCGGATATCACGCTCTTAGCGCCCATCGCAAGGCTGCTGGACATTTCCCTGGATACGCTGCTGTGCTTTCGGGAAGAGCTGACGAAGGAGGAGGTTAATGAAATCCTTCAGGAGGCGGATCGGCGGCTGAAAGAGGAGGCCTTTGATGAGACCTTCCGGTGGGCAAGGAAAAAGCTGGAGCAGTATCCGAACTGCGAGCCGCTGATTCTGAATCTTGCTATTTTTTTGGATGCGTACCGTATAGCACACGAGGTTCCCGGGCAAGAGCAATATGACGAGTATCTGTGTTCTTTATATACTCGACTGCTGGACAGCAGGGAGGAGGCCGTGCGTGTCAGGGCGGCGGACGGTCTGTTCGGGTTTTACAGGAGAAAAAAGCAGTGTGAAAAAGCGGAAAAGTATCTGGAATACTTTTCCGTACAGAATCCGGAGAGAAAGAGGAAGCAGGCTGAGATCTATGCGGAGACGAACCGGGTGCAGGAGGCTTATAAGGCCTATGAGGAGCTTTTGTTTTCCGATTATCAGAGAGTCAGTATGGAGCTTCGCGGGATGTATCTGCTCTCCCTGCGAAATGATGACAGGGAAAGGGCGCGCTGGCTTCTGGTCAAGCAGGAGGAGATGGCAAGATGCTTTGAGATGGGGAAATATCAAGAGGTTTCCAACCGGATTGAGCTGGCAACCCTGGAGAAGGATACGGACAGCGTGATAGCCGTGATGCAGGAAATGCTTTCCTGCGTGGAACGGCTGTGGGATTACAGAAATGCGCACCTTTACGAGCACATGGAATTTAAGGAGATAAGCGAGGAGTTTGTGGCGGAAACGAAAGAAAATCTGCTGAAATGCTTCCGGGATGAGGAGACCTATGGATTTCTGAAAAATGACAGGAGATGGCAGGAGCTGGTGAAGCCGTAAACGGTATCAGAAACTCTGCCGGGGATATGAGGGAAGAATGGTGAATGGGGCTGCCGTTGGCAGCCCCATTGGCCGTTTAGATTCCGAAATCTCAACGGTGAAATCAGAAAATATGATAGACAATATCAGTTTTTGTATATATTTTATAATTAATTTTATTAAAATGAAATCAATAACCTATAAAATGAATAAAATCTGCGCTTGCGGGAGGGGGAATGTGAAATGATTCATTTAAAAAAATGATCGGAGAAGAAAAGGGCGTGGCGGATGGAGCATACCGGAGCTGACCAAGAAATACCGGCCTGCAGGCGCACTGGCACAGGCCTGCGAGATGGGATTTATCTGTGCCAGTATTGAGTACCGCCTGGTGACGGAGGCGCCTTTCCCGGCTCCGATTGAGGATTGTAAGTGCGCCGTCCGGTTTTTGAAGGCCCATGCCGGGGAGCTGGGAATTGATCCGGATGCCATCGGGATCTGGGGAGAATCCGCCGGCGGACAACTGGCGGCTTTGGTTGGAGCCTCCTACATGAATCCCCGCCTTGAGGGAAAAGGAGGCTGGAATGAGTACGGCAGCGGGGTAAAGGCGGTCTGTGACTGGTATTGTGGCGGCGATATGACTCATATGGGGGCCTATGAATGTCCGCAGGTGCGGGAGAGAGCAAAAGAGCTTGGAATCCAGCTGACTCTGATGCCGAGGCAGCTGGAGAATGATGAAAACAGCAAAGACGAGGTGCAGGACGGCATCTTTATGCAGATGTTTGGGAAACCGGGAAAAGAGGCTCCCGAAATGTCCATGGATATCAGTCCGATTTTCTATGTGGATCAGAAACAGCCGGCCTATCTTCTTATGCACGGGGATTCCGACCAGGCGGTGACTCCGCAGTTCTCCTACAATTATTATGACGCACTGTTAAAATACGGGCATGACGCCACCTTTGTGCTGGTTCCGCGCCAGGGACATGGATTTTTTAAAGGGCAGGGGTATTACGACATTGTTTTGAACTTTTTTGAGAAGAAACTGGTTTCCGGGAACCGACAGAGAGAGGAATGAGCTGTGAGAAATCCTGTTTACTATGAAGAGCTGAAAGAGATGGTAAAAGTACCGGTTTCCCTTCCGGAGGTGAGGGGGCCTCTTTCCAATACGAATACCTCCTATCCCTTTAATGCGGCAAACCGGGAGGCCCTGCGATCCGTGCAGGCAAAGTGATTTTGCCATACTGGAGGTATTTAACTATGCGGGTGCGGAGCGTCCAATAACGAAAATGCGGACGAATAGGAGAACGGCCTGGCCTATGATGCCCTGAGTCAGGTAGCGGCGACGATGAAAATGGTGGAAAGAGGATTTCTTCTGCCGGAGGATGCGGCCGCTGTCATTTTGGAGGCGATGGATGTGAAGATTCCGTAACAGGGATCGTATGGGGACGGAAAAGGATAAGAGGAGGAGAGAAAATCATGGAAGACATGAAAGTATTATTTGAAAAAAAGAGGAAGAAAATGGACATGGTGAGAAGCGTTTTCGGGGAGGAAAACCTGGCGGCGGTTCCGCTTTTCGAGGATTTTCCCTGCTATCCCATGGATCGGCTGGTGGAGCTGGCCAAAATGGCGGCAGGAATCGAGGGACTTGATTCTCCGGAGGAGATCCGGGAGAGAATCGGGGCCTTCCGAGAGCTGAGGCTGCAGATTGCGTCGATGAAGACGCAGCGGACAAGGATCAAACTGTGGCCGGAAGGAAAAATTCCCGCTCTTACGGAATATAAGGACAACGGCGCATACCGCTATAATCACAATCCCGATTTTGAGCCGTATATGTATGAAATGCTTATCCCGGAAGACGTGGAGCCTAAGGGGGCCGTCATTTTGTGTGCCGGCGGCGATCACGGTTTTACTGTCTTGAGCGAGGGATATCAGGTTGCTGCGGATTTTAACGCTATGGGTTATCAGTGCTTTGTCCTGCTGAACCGTACGAACAGGAATCCCTGGACCGGAATGGAGGCCGGGGTGGATGCGGCGAGAGCCATCCGGATTGTCAGGGCGAATGCGGAAAAATATCGGGTGAGGGAAGACAGGATTATCTTTGCGGGCTTTTCCAATGGGGGGCTCACCGGTGAAGCCTGCATCCAGTATTTTTCCGGTAAGCAGAGGGTAAAGGACGTGTTTGCGGATTACGAGGAGGACGGGCTGGATCAGGTCAGCGGATCCATGGATGCCTTTCTGTGCATCTACGGGCCCAGGATGAATCATGATTCCTTCGATTACGAAAGAGCCGTATATCCTCCCGTATTTCATGCGCTGGGGCTGTTGGATTTTAATATGGACAATATCAACAAGCTGTATCCGGAACTGGTGAGCCATGGAATAACGGTGGAAATTCATACATTTTCAGGCGTTCCCCACGGGCAGGCCGGAAGCAGGCTGCTGGACGGATATGTAAAGTATCCGAATTTTGAGACCTGGGAGACGCTTGCAGATCAGTTTATCATGAATAATCTGAAATAGAGGAATTATGGAGCATAAAGGGAAACGACATTCCATAAAAGGTTATTTGATGGCGGGCGGTATCGGAGGCTCGTTTCTTCTGCTTGCGCTTCTTATGATCTTCGGAGGCTATATTATAGCGCAGTACCGCCGTATCTATGAGAGAGAACATGAGATTTTAACCTCGGACTATGCGCACAAGCTGGGACACGATATTGACTTGCTTGAGTCTTATATCAAAAACATATACAGCGATAATGTGCATTACCAGATATTGAAGCGGCCTCAGATTACGGAAAGCCAGTGGATGCAGGCCACCTACTACCTGAACAATAATTTTCGGGCGAAGGCAGGAATTCTGGATTATTTTGGCGGTGTGTTTTATTATGACGAAAAGTGGAATTCCCTCCGCAGTGAATTCAGCAACTATCCTTATGAGGGGGATTCTTACCGGCTGAATCAGCTGGTCAAGGAGGTAGTACGCCCCCTGACAGGCGAGAGGATGCCCTGCAGAGCAGTTATGACCTATGAGGAAGAGACCTACCTGGTGTATGTGCTGGGAGATCACGGAAAACAGTTGGGATACTTGATTAACCTGTCCCGTTATTTTGCAGAGAGAGAGAATATGCAGCTTGTGATCGCAGATCTTGCGGGAAATATACTGGTGAGCCAGGGGGCCGGGATTCTGGACGGGGATTCGGCCGCCTGCGAAATTGCCAGAAAGGGACAAAACTCCGGCTTCACCTGTATGATTTCCAAAGAAAACGTTAGCGGGCAGGATCTGCAGATCCTCCTTGTGCATCAGGACAAGCAGCTGGCTTTCTGGAACAGGATCGAGTTCTGGCTTCTGTTTATATTGATCCCTTTTATGGCATTTGCCGTGT
The DNA here is from genome assembly GCA_910579685.1 of uncultured Lachnospiraceae bacterium. Classification (GTDB taxonomy): domain Bacteria; phylum Bacillota; class Clostridia; order Lachnospirales; family Lachnospiraceae; genus Suilimivivens. Next base: position 89,741 of record CAJTVN010000006.1, read on the forward strand.
TGTGGAATGTATACAGATTTGTAAGACGGATTATTTATCAGCCGATTGATCATTTTGTACACCGTCTTACGGAAATGAAAATGGAAGAGCTGCCGGAAAATTTCGGCGATACAGGAGGGGAAAGCCAACTGGAGGAGATCCGCCTGATCAACGAAAAGCTGGATGAACTGATTGCGGAGATGAGGCAGCTTGAGCAGGATAAGTATAAGAAAGAAAAGGAAGCGGATGCGGCGCTTCTTCAATATTACCAGCTTCAGGTCAGCCCGCATTTTTTCCTCAACTGCCTGAACATCATAGCCTCCCTTCTGCATGAACAGGATGTGGAGACGGTGAATACCATGATCTATTCGGTATCCAGGCATTTCAGGTATGTTTTTCAGGATTATAACAGCCAGGTGCTGCTGGAGGAGGAACTGGAAGAAGTCAGCGCCTACTGCAATATTTATATCATAAAAAACTCGGTGCCTCTGCTTTTGCAGCAGCAGGTCAGCGAGGAGACGAAATCATATGAGGTTCCGATACTGTGTATACAGACATTTGTGGAAAATTCCATTAAATATGCGGTCTCCAAGGACAGAGTGCTTTCCGTAACGATCAGGGCGAACCGGATCAAGGATGAGGGGAGGGCGTATCTCCGGATCTGCATTATGGACAATGGGGAGGGATACCGTCCGGAAGTGCTGGAGCAGCTGAACCGGCCGGTGAAGGAATTTCAGTACCATTCCAGACATGTCGGAGTTGACAATATTAAGTATCGAATTTTTTTACTTTACGGGGAAAAGGCAAAGCTCTATTTCTATAACAGTCCTGCTGGAGGGGCCGTTACGGAAATGCTGCTGCCTCAGGAAGAAAATGAATCTGCTGATTATTGATGATGAGAGAACTATTTTAAAAACGGTGTGCGCCCAACTTGCCAGGATGGAGCTGGGAGTGGAGAAAATCGACATGGCAGGCAGTGCGGAGGAAGCGAAAGAATACATGACGAAATGCCGCTATGATATCTTTCTGTGCGATATCGTCATGCCGGGAGAGGACGGGATTGCCTTTGCCAAATGGGTGCTGGAGAGGCATCCGGATGTGAAGATCATTTTCCTGACGGCCTATGCGGATGTCAAATACATGAAGGAAGCGATCTCCATGCAAAGCTTTGAGTACGTGCTTCAGCCTGTAAGCTCGGAGGAGTTAAGGAGCGTGGTGAAACGGGCCATTTCACAGATCAAAATCGAAAGGAAAAATCTTGAGATGATGAACCGGGGCGCTTTTTTTCAGTCTCGCGAGGAAAGCATCCTGGAGGCCGGAACCCTGCAGTATCTGGAGGGACGCAACGAGGATAATTCCTACATCCGCAGGCTGCTTTCCGGCCGGAATGCGGACATAGACGACGGACTCCGCTATCTGCCGGTCTGTGTGCAGGTGCTGAAAACGCAGAAGCGGCTGGACAAGATTGAGAGACCGATTCTGCGCGTGATATTCTGGAATATTCTGGATGAAGTGTTTCAGTCGCTTAAAATATCCTCGGTTATTTTGCTGGAAGAGCGGGGAGTGGATTTCACGGTGCTTTTTTACTGGAACGGGGAGGCCGGTTATGGACAGGAGGTGTTTTCAGACAAGCTGGAGACATTCCGGATTCTTGTCTTTCGGGTGCTGCAGACCTCCACGGCAATTTACTGCGGTGAGATTTGCGGGGAAAAGGAGCTTCCCGGATGCGTAAACCCCTTATTCCAGGCCAGGAAGGACAACGTGCGTCAGGAGAGCCGTATATTCCCGCCCCGGAAAAATGAGAAAGATTGCGACAGCCAGTCCTATAAACTGCAGGTCGGCACCTGGAAAAAGCTGCTTGACCAGAACCAGTTTTGCGGCTTTAAGGACAGTGTTCTCTCCTATGTGCGGAAGGATTACCATGGCCATATGAACGCCTCCGATATGGTAAACCTGCACCAGAGCATTACACAGCTTCTGCTGGTATATCTGGTGGACCGCCAGATCGGAAGCGACAGGGTTTTTGACGAAGATATGTCTTATCTGACCTACATGAACGCCTGGCAGGGGCTGGATCAGTTTGAGAAGGCGCTGACCCATATGGTGAATAAGCTCCAGGAGCTTATGGGAAGAGGGGATTCCAGGGACGTGGTTCAGGAAACCCGCAAATACATCAGGCAGCACCTGGACTGCGACCTGTCCGTGGCGGAAATTGCGGAATATGTGGGAATGAACCCGGAATATCTGACAAAGCTTTTTAAAAAGAATACGGGCTACACTCTGAAGGAGTATATCGTCAGCGAAAAGATGGAATCCGCCAAAATGCTTTTGTCCACCACCACTCTGCCCGTGACTTTGATATCCAGCCATGTGGGATACGGAAATTACTCCAATTTTACCAGAAGCTTCAAACAGCTTGTGGGCTGTACGCCCATGGAATACCGGAAATCGGTTTCGAATCAGAAAATGCAATAGACCACCTCTGATTTTGCATATTTTTACCCTGCTGGATTGACTAAAATAAGTTTATCAGAATTAGCCAAAAAGGAGGGTTATGAAATGAAAAGAAAGTTATTGTCACTGCTTCTTGTGGCCGCTCTGCTGGGTTCCGCTGCAGGGTGCGGATCGAAGGTGCCTGAAAGCGGAAGCTCCGGTGAGACGGAAAAAGCCGCTGTATCCGAGGAAGGGACGGGTACGGAGGCCGGAAATCCGGATGAATGGCCGGTGATCACGGTGCAGGTGCCGGTATTGAACGAGATGCCGGACGAACAGATGGTGGAGGAAGCTTTGAATGAATACTTGGTATCGATCAATGCGGGCGTGAAGGCGGATATGGTGCAGACGACTCTGGGAGATATTTCCACACAGATGACATTGATGTTGTCCGACAACCAGAATCCCCTTGACCTGTTTTGCTGGAGATTCTATTCCACGCTGGACGGATGCGTGAAAAACGAACAGTGTATTTCCCTGGAGCCCTACCTCGACACTTATCCGGACATGTGGGCCATGTATCCGGAAAACGTGCTCAAGACACAGCAGATCAGCGGTGTGCAGTATGCGGTTCCCTCGGTGGACAGCTATGGAACTTATGAAGTATATGCGTTTCGGAAGGATGTGGCTGAGGAGCTGGGAATTGCGAACCGCGACGGCGAGCGCATAACGATCGAGGAGATGACTCAGATCATGAAGGACGCCAAAGCCCTCCATCCTGAGTTCTGCTATATGATAAACACGAATAACGAACCTGTGATCGGCATTGACAGCCTTGGAAACAGCAACTGGCTGGGCGTTCTCTTAAACAGGGGCGTTGGCACAAAGGAAATCGTCAATCTCTATGAGACGGAGGAATGGCGCAATTACTGCTATCTCATGAAAGAATGGAAGGATGCGGGACTGATGATGGACGATCCGCTGAATAACGAGATGACCATTTCCCAGTACAATAACGGCGTGTCAGCGGGCTGTTATATGGGTGGTTACAGTCCGGATTATATCAAGGCGCTGATCTCCTACAGCCCTTACGAGCCCATAGAATTTCAGTTGACCGATCTGGTGGGAACCAGCGCTTCCGTGCTGGGAGGATGGATGGTTTCTACGGTCTGCAAGAATCCGGATGCAGCCATGAAGATGATGTATCTGATGACGACGGACGAAAACGTGGCCCGCTACTTTATCCTGGGGATTGAGGGCGTTCACTATACGGTGGACGAGAAGGGAATTGCCCGCCGTCCGGAAGGGGTTACACAGAGTACCACGACCTGGAATCAGGATTGTCCCTGGTTTTTCCAGAACCAGTGTCTGAGCCTTCCTCTGGAAACGGAGATGACAACCTATTACACGGATATGATGGAAGCGCCCAAGCAGGCGAAATTCTCCGAGGCCATGGGGTTTGTCTTTGACAGTGCGGCGGTATATGACCAGATGGCGGCATGTACCACGGTTGTTGCCGAGTACAGGGATGCGCTGCTTTACGGCCTGGTGGATGTGGATTCGTATCTTGACAAGTTTAATGAAGAATTGAAAGCCGCAGGAATAGACGAGATTGTTGCGGAAGAACAGAAACAGTTTGACGCATGGCTTGCGGCTCAGTAAAAGACAGAAGATGCTTTTTATAAAGAAATGCTGCCGGCCGCTGTGGCCGGCAGTGTTTTAATGGAAAGGGATGAAAAGATGATGCAAAAAAGTAAAACCACAGCCGTGGAAAAGGCTGCCAAAAAAAGAAAGACGAAAAAAAAGCTCCGGAAATATGCGCCTTTGTATCTCTGTGCGCTGCCGGGCTTCGTCTATCTGGTTATCAACAATTATCTGCCTATGGGCGGCCTGGTGCTGGCGTTTAAGAAGTACAGCTTCGCAAAGGGGATTCTGAAAAGCCCGTGGAACGGGATCAGCAACTTTACCTATCTGTTCGGCTCCAAGTGGGCGAAGATCATGTTCCGGAACACCATTGGCTATAATATTCTGTTCCTTTCGCTGGGAACGATTTTTGCCATTTTCGTGGCGATTCTTCTGAATGAGGTGCGGAAAAAAACGGCGCAGCAGGTCTACCAGACAACCATATTGATCCCCCATCTGGTGAGCACGGTTCTGATCGGTTATCTGGTATATGCATTTTTGTCCAGCACCAACGGTTTTGTAAATAAGGGAATCCTGGAGCCTTTGGGAATTGAGGGAATCCAGTGGTACACGGAGGCGAAATACTGGCCCTTTATTCTGACCATCGTGCAGTTGTGGAGAAGCTTCGGTTTCCAGAGTATTGTATACTTTGCAACGATTATCGGGTTTGACCGAACCTACTATGAAGCGGCCGTTGTGGACGGGGCCACTGTCTGGCAGCAGATCACGAAGATTACGCTTCCTCTGCTGAAGCCAACGGTCATTATTCTTACCATTATGGCGCTTGGCAGGATGTTTGCCTCGGATTTCGGACTGTTTTATCAGGTGCCTCAGAACAGCGGAATGCTTTACTCTACCACAACCACCATCGATACCTTCGTATACCGGGCGCTGATGCAGGATCATGATGTGGGAAGGTCTCTTGCCGCAGGATTTCTTCAGTCCATACTGGGCTTTTGCGTGGTCATGCTGACAAATACCATCGTGCGTAAGACAGAGCCTGACAGTGCATTGTTCTAAAGAAGGAGGAATCAAAATATGGCTGGTACAAATAAAGGCTTTCGGATTTTTGCAAATGCAACAATGATTATTTTAATGCTGTGCTGTCTGCTGCCGTTTATTCTTTTGATTATGGCGTCCATTACGGACGAGGCGACCCTGACTCTTTACGGATACTCCTTTTTCCCGAGAAAGTTTAACCTTCGGGCATATGATTATCTGTTTCAGTCGATAGAGAGAATTGCCAGGGCCTACGGCATCACGATTCTGGTTACGGTAGTAGGAACCACTCTGAACGTGACGATGACCATGTTTATGGCATACCTGCTTTCCAAGCAGGATCTGCCGGGGAGAAATTTCCTGTCCTTTTTCATTTTTTTCACAATGCTGTTCTCTGGCGGTATGGTGCCATCCTACATTATATGGAGCCAGTATATGCACGTGGGGGACAGTCTGATGGGACTGATTTTCCCGAACCTGGCGCTTGGAGCGTATAACGTGATATTGATGAGAACCTATTTTACAACAAATGTGCCAAGGGATATTCTGGAGGCTGCGGAAATGGATTCCTGCAGTGAACTGGGGATGCTTTTTCGGATAGCGATACCGCTTTCAAAGCCTATGATTTCCACAGTGGGTCTGTTCTCCGCACTGGCATACTGGAACGACTGGATCAACGGTCTGTACTACCTGACCAGAAGAGGCGATCTGTATTCCATCCAGAACGTGCTTAATTCCATGATGAATAATGTGCAGTTCTTAAAGGAGAGCAGCATGGATATAAGCAGTTCGCAGATCACCACCCAGATACCGACTTCGGGAGTGAGGATGGCGATTGCCGTGATCTCCATCATTCCGATTATGATTATTTATCCTTTCTTCCAGAAGGCATTTATCAAGGGAATCGTGATCGGCGGAGTGAAGGGATAAGGAACCTGCGGAAATAAAAATTAGAGAGGTGTGAGAAGATGGCTGATTTATCGATTTCTTTAGAGAAAAAAAGGTTTTGCGTATGTGATTCCCTCTACGGTCTCTTTTTTGAGGATATCAATCGCTCCGGAGACGGCGGACTCTACCCTGAGCTGATAAGAAACCGGGCGTTTGAGGACAGTCTGTATCCGGAGGATCTGATTCCGAAGGGAGACGACCTTGCAAATACGGAGGGATGGCTGTTTGAATATCAGAAGGGAGAGGGGCAGAAGCGCTGGAAGGAATGCGTGGCTCCCACAAAAATCCCGGCCTGGTATGGGGAAGGGGCGGAATTTTCGCTGGATCGTGAGGATACTTTGAATGAATACAGACAGGCGGCTCTTGCAGTGTGCTTTGAAAAAGGCGGGAGTATATGGAACGTGGGCTATTCCGGAGTGCCGGTGCGGGCGGGCGAAGCCTATCACATGTATTTCTTTGCCAAGGCGGACCGGGAAATTCCTCTGGAGATCTCCATTGAGGGGAAAGAAGGGATATTCTGCAGTCGTAAGATCCGTATATATACAAAGGGATATGTCCGTTATGACCTGACGCTGGTTCCGGATCGGACATCAAAGGAAGCCAGAGTATGCATTGCGGCGCCGGAAGGGGGAAGCCTGAAGCTGGGATTTCTTTCCCTGATGCCAACAGACACTTATTGCGGCCACGGGCTGCGCAGGGATCTGTGCGAAAAACTGGAGGCGCTTCGCCCGGGATTTCTTCGTTTCCCCGGGGGCTGCATCGTGGAGGGATTTTCCAAGTCAACGGCCCAGAGGTTTAAGAGAATGGCAGGACCGGTGTGGGAAAGACCCGGTGTGCTGAACCTTTGGGGATATCGCTCCACGGAGGGACTCGGGTTCCATGAGTATCTGCAGCTGTGTGAGGATTTAAAGACGGATGCCATGTATGTGTGCAACTGCGGAATGACCTGTCAGGTGAGAGGACCCATCCTTATGGAGGAGGACGAGATACAGGAGCTTCTGGATGATGTGTTCTGCGCCCTGGAATATGCCATGGGAGGCAGGGAAACAGTGTGGGGTTCCCTTCGGGCCCGCATGGGGCATCCGGAGCCTTTCGGATTAAAGTATCTGGAAATCGGAAACGAAAACAACGGCCCGGATTATGAGGAGCGCTACGAGCGCTTCCGCAAGGCGGTCTCCGAAAAATATCCGGAGCTGATTATTGTGGCGAACACGCATGTGGAGGAGGCCGGACTGCCGCTGCATATTGCGGATGAGCATTTTTATAATAAAACGGAATGGTTTGCAATGAACACCCATCAGTACGACCATTATGACAGGAGAGGCCCCGGAATCTTTGTAGGGGAGTTTGCCGTGGTGGCGGGAGATATCCGGACATTGTATACCGCAGTGGGCGAGGCCATGTTCATGGTCGGGATGGAACGCAATCAGGATATCGTAAAACTGGCGGCCTATGCGCCCTTGTTTGAAAATGTGCATTATGCGGCCTGGGAGCCGAATCTGATCGCTTTTGACGGTTTGGATCACTATGGAATTCCTTCTTATTATGTATGGCGGTTGTTTGGGAACAACAGGGGGAAAACCGTGGTGGAGAGCACGCTTTCCTGCGACCGGGTTTATGCGCCCTACTTAAGGGGAGGTCCCTGTCTTTGCGGTTCCCAGGGAGTGCGCTTTAAAAATGCGCTGTGGAGAGGAGAGCCGGTGGCGGCATCACAGGAGATATTCGGAGCCGTGCAGTCTCTCGGGGACGGGAGTTTTACCACGCAGATCCTTCCGGACAGCGGGCAGGCGGAGAACGCCAGAAGGTTCGGAATGGAAGGCAGCGTGCTGATCGTCCTTGGGGAGGATCAGACTTCGCGGGAGGGGCGCTTTGAGATCGAGCTGATGGCTGACCCGGAAAAGGAACTTGGCATTGGCATGTTCGCCATTCCGTACGGCAAGGGCAGAAACAGCGAAGACAGTCCATGGAACCTGTTTTCCGTACAGCCCGTCCGCTGGAAGATCCAGGGAACCAAGAGCCGTCTGGTGGCGGATGCGGGCTTTCGGGAGAAAGATCTGACAGAGCCTGTGGAGGTGGCTGTCGAATCAAATGCTTATCATAAATTTGTGATGGAGACCGATGGCAGAACACTCCGGTGCATTCTGGACGGCAGGAAGGTGATGGAGGCGCAGCTTCCGCACTATGATGAGATGCAGGCCGTAGTCACGGAGGATGAGGAAACTGTCTTCGTGAAACTGGTGAATATCGCACAGGAAGCGAAGAAGGTGGAGATTTGTCTGGATCTTGACGTGTGTGCAGATTATGAGGCGGATGTGATCTCCGGGGATCCTGCTGATAAGAATACCCTGGAGGAGCCGGAGAAGGTGCGGGAACGCTGCGTTGAGTGCTCCGGTGCGGGCAGGAGGTTTGCTTATGAGGCTCCTGCAACCTCTGTAAATGTTTTGAGATTAAAGAAAGGATAAAAAAGCGATGATAATTGACGGCAAATTAATACATGATTCTCTTTATGCGGAAAATGGCGGGCATGTCCCGAAGGAGGGCGGGAGCTGCTGTGTGCTGCTCAAGAAGAGATACAGCAGCGTGGTGTACTGTCCGGGAGAGCCCTATGAGGGACAGAGAGGCCCCGGTTCCATGTATCCCCGCTGTATCTGTTTGGAGCACAATGGGGAGAAGAATGGGACTCTGCTTGCCACGATGGAATATTATACCAAGGAGACCCCTGTTTTTCCTATTTATGAGAGCACGGACGAGGCTCACAGCTGGCATTATTTAAGCGCCGTAAAGGACACTCAGCTTGAATGGGGATGTCGTTTCCAGCCGCATCTGTTTGAGCTGCCCTGTGATATGGGGGCTTTGAAGGAGGGGACGATCCTGTGTGCGGGTAATATGATTCCAAAGGATATGAGTCTTACGGCCCTTCATATGTATAAGAGCGAGGATGCGGGAAAGACGTGGGAGTTTGTCAGTGAGATCGTCAGAGGGGAGAAGGACGAGAAGCATATTATGGGACTTCCTGTCTGGGAACCTTTCCTGCTCCAGTCTCCGGACGGAAAGCTGTTCTGTTATTATTCGGACGAGAGATACAAGGATCATGGAAATTATAATCAGCTTCTTGCCCATAAGGTGTCGGAGGACGGAGGCTATACCTGGAGCGAGGAAAAAATAGACGTTGCGTTTCCTGACGGGAATCTCCGGCCCGGCATGCCTGTTGTGGCCTATCTGCCGAACGGGAAATTCATCATGGTCTACGAGATGGTAAACCAGGACAGGATTCCTGTGTATTTCCGCATTTCCGATTCCATGGACGACTGGGGAGATCCTGATTTCATGGGCAGTCCCGTGGTTGCCGTGGACGGTAGCTATTTGACCGGCACGCCCTACGTGACATGGATTGACAAGGGCGGGGAGAATGGAACCATTTTGGTGACAGGAAGAGGATTTTCCCATATTTTTGCCAATTCCGAGATGGGAATGGGATTCTGGGAAAAGATGGACAGCCTGATCCCCATTGACAATAACTATAATTACACCGGCTACAGTCAGTGCATCCTTCCGCTCAGGGGCGGAAGCCGGATTTTAAATCTGAGTCCCTGCCAGATCTCGGACAGGCAGTCCCTGATCGAGGCTGCCGTGGCGGATGTCTATGTGCGTTCCCAGGGGGGAGCGGACAGAAAATACGATAAACATGTCAGAAAATGAATATTTTACAGGGAGGCCGAACCGTAAAATAAAAATAGATATACAGATTTAAGGAAAGCAAAAGGAGAGAAGGATATGAAAAAGAAATTGTTAGCGCTTATTCTCGCCCTATCAATGGCAGGAACGGTGATGGGCTGTGGATCAGGATCGGACGATCAACCGGCAAAGGATGATTCCAAGCCGGCAGAAGCATCTTCTGATTCTGAAACAAAAGAGGCGGACGAGGCGGCAGGCGGGGAAGAAGCCCAGTCTGCAGGAGCTTTTGTGGCAGCTGAAAATCCCGATGACTGGCCGGTCATTACCGTTCAGGTGGCTGCCCTGAGCAACATGCCGGACGAACAGCTGGTTGAAGATGCGATCAATGAGTATCTGGTATCAATCAATGCGGGGATGAAGGTGGATGCGGTACAGACTGTATTTGGCGATATCGCCACACAGCTTACCCTGATGCTGTCTGATAATCAGAATCCACTGGATCTGTTCTGCTGGAGAATTTATTCCACCGTGGACGGCTGTGTGAAGAACGAGCAGTGTATTCCGCTGGATCCCTATCTGGACGTGTACCCGGATCTGTGGGAATCCTATCCGGAGAATGTATTGAAGACACAGCGGCTCAACGGTGTGCAGTATGCGGTTCCGGCCGTAGACAGCTATGCCACTTTTGAGACTTATATGCTGCGGAAAGATGTAGCGGAGGATCTGGGAATTGCGGATCGCGACGGCGAACACATCACTCTGGAAGAGATGACACAGATTATGAAGGATGCGAAGGCTATCCATCCGGAATACGCTTATATGATCAACACTAACAACGAGCTGGTTCTCGATATCGATACCTTCGGAAATCCCAAATGGCTTGGCGTTCTGTTAAACCGGGGTGTGGAAAACAGAGAGATCGTGAATTTTTATGAGACTGAGGAATGGCGCGATTACTGCTATCTCATGAAGGACTGGAAAGAATCCGGACTGATGCTGGATGATCCTCTGAACAATGAGCTGACCTTTACCCAGTACAATAATGCGGTTGCAGCAGGCTGTTATATGGGCGGTTACAGTGTCGACTATATCAGGGCCATGAATTCGAGCAGCCCTTACGAAGCTATTTTTTTACCTTTGACGGATCTTTCCGGAACCACCGCTTCCGTGCTTGGCGGCTGGATGATCTCCAGTGTCTGCAAGAATCCTGATGCGGCTATGAAGCTTTTGTATCTGATGGCTACCGATGAAACTCTGGCAAGATTCTTCATCCTTGGAGTGGAGGGACATAACTATACGGTTGCAGAAAACGGAACGGCCCGTTATCCGGAAGGAATTGACACCACAAATCAGACATGGCAGTCAAACGCTCCCTGGTGGTATCCTAACCAGTGTCTGAGCCTTCCGCTGCAGACGGATATGACGACCTATTATACCGACATGCTGGATGCACCTAATCATGCGAAATTTTCAGAGGCTATGGGCTTTATCTTCGACAGCGCTCCGGTTTATGACCAGATGGCGGCATGCACCTCGGTTGTTGACGAGTACAGAGATGCGCTGCTGTATGGCCTGGTGGATGTGGATTCCTACCTGGAGGAGTTTAACGCAGAATTGAAAGCAGCCGGAATCGACGAGATCATTGCGGAAGAACAGAGGCAGTTTGACGCATGGCTTGCGCAGCAGTAAGCGGCGGAGTATGGTGCAGTCAGGTACTGCCACGTTTTTCAAATCAGTCTATTGAGTGAAATCACGCTGCCGGCTTTTACAGCCGGCAGCGTTCAATTATAGGAATAAGGAGGGGACAGACAATGAAAAATTTGCAGGTTACAGTAGAAGAGGGAAAGATCCGGGGTATACACGGATGGGATCCGAGGGTTGCGGTATTTCGGGGAATTCCATACGCCGCGCCTCCTGTGGGAGAGCTGCGCTGGAGGGCGCCTGAACCGCCGGAGAAATGGGAAGGGGTGAGGGTGGCGGACACCTATGGGCCCATAGCCTGCCAACCCGTGCCGGGGAGCAGCCCGGAGGAATTCTGGACAAGGGAGATTCATCCCACAGGCCAGGAGTTTGAGATGAGCGAGGACTGTCTGTACTTGAATATCTACACCACGGCCAGAACAGGGAAGGAAAAACTTCCGGTTCTGATTTACATCCATGGCGGCGGCTTCAAGGGAGGATACCCTTATGAGGTGGAGTTTGACTGGGAGCATATGGCGAAGAAGGGAATCGTGGTGGTCTCCATCGCATACCGTCTGGGAGTGCTGGGTTTTCTGGCGCATCCCTGGCTGTCAGAGGAATCTCCGGATGAAGCCAAAGGCAACTATGGAACGCTGGATCAGCTTGCGGCGCTGAAATGGGTGAAGAGAAACATTACCGCATTCGGCGGGGATCCGGACAAGATCACCATTGCCGGACAGTCGGCGGGAGCCATGAGCGTGCAGAACCTCATGACATCACCCCTGGCCGAGGGACTGATTGGGGGAGCCATTATAGAGAGCAGCGTGACCGTGGCCTTTGCGGAAAAGGCGGACAGAATCCACCCTCTGAAAGGTGCGGAGAAGCTGGGTGCGGAATTCTTTGAGAAGGCCGGAATCGGGAGCCTTGAAGAGGCGAGACGACTGCCTGCCAGGGAGCTGGTGCGTCTTGAGGATGTTGTTTTGGGGCCGGGCGTTCATTTTGAGCCTGTGATTGACGATATTCTAATCAAAGAATCGAATTTTCAAGCCTATAAAGGGGGGCGTCATCACCGGATTCCGGTTCTGGCGGGTTACAACCGGGGAGAAGCACAGTCCTTTTCGAGAGCATTCGGAAAGCCCTGTGAGACACTGGAGGATCTTCGCAGCTACGCTTCCGGATTCGGGGAGAAGGCGCAGGAATTTCTCTCCTTATGCGGTGCGAAGAGCGATGGAGATGTGAAAGCGCTGTTTGAAAGCGATGCAATGCTGGATCTGCCTGCGGGCGCAAGGATGTTCGGGTATATACAGGCAAAGCAGGAGAGAAAGGCGTATCTCTATGAGTTCGATGCGGATATTCCCGGGGAGGACAATGCGGGAAGCTATCACGGAAGCGAGATGTGGTTTGCCTACGACGGCCTTGCAAGATGCTGGAGGCCCTTTACCGGAAAGCACTACGATCTGGCAAGACAGGTCAGCTCTTATTGGGTGAATTTTGTAAAGGCCGGAGATCCCAACGGGAAGGATACCATAGGGGAGGAGCTTCCCAGGTGGGAATCCTTTACGGCGGACAATGAATTCGTGATGGAATTTACCGATGGACCGGCCCAATCGGAGAGAAAAGTGGATCCCCTTATGAAGTTCAGAATTGATTATACGCTGCAGAGGTAAAGCAGGAAAAGGAGGAATGAGACGAAGCATGACACAGAACACCATACGAATCAATACGAAAAAAGTTAAATTTCCCACGGCGCCGGAGCTTTACGGCCTCTTTTTTGAGGACATTAACCATGCCGCAGACGGAGGGCTCTATCCGGAAATGATTCGGAATCGGGCCTTTGAGGATTCCCTGCTTCCGGAGGGCTGCACCACGGATCCCAACGAGAGGATTTTTGTGACGCAGTACGGCTGGCCCGGAGCCTTCAATCATGGCGAGGGTATGGACGAGTGGGCGGCCAAGGTGGAGCCTACAGGGATTCCTGGCTGGTATGCCAGGGAAGCTTCCTTCCGGCTCCTTACGGAGGACACTCTCAATTACAACAGGAAAGCGGCCCTCCGGGTGGATTATAAACCCGGAGGAAAAATATACAATATCGGATATTTCGGGGTACCCATTAAGGAGAGTGAAGGATATCATTTTTATTTCATGGCAAAAACGGCGGCCGATGCAAAGCTTACTGTGTCCCTGGAATCGGGGAAGGGAGCGGGACTTGGAAGCGCTGAGATTGCGGTCCGAAAAGGCGGGGGCTATCAGCGCTATGACTGTGATCTGACGGCCTGCGGTACGGATTTTGAGGGAAGAATCAGCATTGCCTGTGATGTGGAAAATACTTTGGTCTTTGGATTTACCTCCCTGATGCCTCAGAAAACATTTAAAGGACACGGACTGAGGGAGGATCTGGCAATGGCCCTCAAAAATACAAACGCACAGTTTATCCGTTTCCCGGGGGGCTGCGTGGTGGAGGGAATCAACGAGCCGAATGCGCTGCGTTTTTCAAGAACCATCGGTCCTGTGTGGGAGCGGCCAAGCAGCCAGCTGATGTGGCATTACCGCACCACCAACGGCCTTGGCTTTCACGAATATCTGCAGCTGTGCGAGGATCTTGAGATGGAGGCCATGTACGTGTGCAACTGTGGAATGAGCTGTCAGGCCCGCCACGGCGGAGGCTTTGACGAGCAGACCACGCAGGAATACCTTGAGGAGGCTCTCCATGCCCTGGAGTATGCCCTGGGAGCGGAGGATACGACCTATGGAGGTCTCAGGGCCGGGAATGGGAGGAAGGAGCCCTTTAAGCTGAAATATGTGGAGATTGGGAATGAGAATTTCGGGCCGGAATACAATGTCCGCTATGAGAGGTTTTATAAGACCCTAAAAGAAGCGTTCCCCCAGGTGATCTACATATCTAATGGACACACAGAGAAGGAGAACCTTCCCACGGATTTTGTGGACGAGCACTACTATGACGCACCGGAATTTTTCCTGGAAAATGTGGATCTGTTCGATGATTATGATCGGAAGGGGCCGAAGATCTTTCTGGGAGAGTATGCGGTAAACGGTGGGAACACCATTGCCTCTATGGAGTGTGCGCTGGCCGAGGCCTCCTTTCTGCTCGGGGTAGAGAGAAATCAGGATATTGTCAGGCTGACCGCCTATGCTCCGCTGTTCCAGAACTCGGACTACACAGCCTGGAAGCCTAACATGATTGTCTTCGATAACCATCAGGTTTACGGAATCCCCACTTATCACATGGTCTCCCTGCTGGGAAAGTACAGAGGCGGAGAAGTGGTGGAAATCGAGAACAGGAGCGGGGAAAAGCCTCCGGTATACCGGGGAATTTCCGGTATCATGTGCGAAAAGGAAGGCCTTCTGTTTAGAAATGCAAAGGTGAACGGACAGCCCGTGGAGATCTCAAACTGCGTATACGGGGAAGCGGTGAAGGACGGGGACGCTTACCGCATGACCTTCGGAACAAGGAAGCATCACTTTACCGGAAAGAGCAGGGAATGGAATGAAGCCTTCGAGCGTTTCATCGGAAGCGGAAATTTCAGGGAAAATCCCGTGATGTGGACAGTTTTCGGGAAGGAGGAGCTTGCGGAATATACCTTTGAGATCGACATTAAAATGACGCAGGACAATCCGCTGACGCTCTCCGTCTGGAATCATCATCCCGAGACGGATGCGGGCTGCAACGAGCCGAAGGATAGGGAATGGACTACGAGGTCGGTCAGAAACCAGGTCTGGAAGATACAGGACGGCAAAAGCGCCACCAGAGTGCCCAGGTTCTTTGACAAGCCTCTTTCCGATGAGGAACAGGCGCCGGTATCCATAAATTATGGGGAATACAATCATTACAAAATGGTGTGTGACGCATACGGCTATGCATGCTATATCAATGACCGGCTGGTGCAGAAAAAGAAACACAGGCTCCACTCGCTGGTGAATGCGGTGGCAACCCAGGATACGGACAGGATTTATCTGAAAATGGTCAACGTGGACGAAGAGGAGAAGGAGATTCAGATTTCCCTTGACTGCGAGGTGGAGGAAAGGGTGTTGACGGAAGTCGTGTCGGCAGCGCCCGGAGAGGTAAATTCCTTTGAGGATAAGGAGCATGTTTCCTCCGTTTGCGGGGAGATTTCAGGGGGAGCGGAATTCATATACCGCATACCGGCTCATTCCGTTAACGTATTGGTGATGAAGAAGAAATAGAGAGGATGGGATCTGTTATGTTGAGAAAAGTAAAGGTTAAAAACGGCGTGCTTCAGGGACTTGTGGGTAAAGATCCCCGCATCACCGTATTCCGGGGAGTGCCCTACGCAAAGCCGCCGGTGGGAGAACTGCGCTGGAGGGCGCCCCAGCCGGCCGAGGACTGGGAGGGCGTGCGGAAATGCTATGAATATCCGGACATGGCGATGATGCGCACACATCCCGGTATGGATGACGATTTCTATACGAAGGAGCTCCATCCCACGGCAGCAGAGTATAAGATGAGTGAGGATTGTCTGTATCTGAACATTTTCTCGCCTGCGCAGTCAGAGGATGAGAAGCTTCCGGTCTTTTTCTATATCCACGGCGGCGGACTGCAGGACGGCTACAGCTACGAGGTGGAATTTGATCCGGAGCGTGTGGCCCGCAGAGGCGTCATCGTGGTGATGGTGGGATACCGTCTCGGCCTGTTCGGATTTCTGGCTCATCCCCGGCTTACGAAGGAGACGCCGGAGGGGGAGGTTATCTCCAACTTCGGTATGCAGGATCAGTCCATGGCCATCCATTGG
The DNA here is from genome assembly GCA_910579685.1 of uncultured Lachnospiraceae bacterium. Classification (GTDB taxonomy): domain Bacteria; phylum Bacillota; class Clostridia; order Lachnospirales; family Lachnospiraceae; genus Suilimivivens. The sequence goes on from CAJTVN010000006.1 coordinate 105,907, forward strand.
GTATACGACAATATCAGGGCCTTCGGCGGCGATCCGGAGCGCATCGTGATCTGCGGACAGAGCGCGGGCTCCCGCAGCGTGCAGGCGCAGATCTGCAGCACCATGAACGACGGTATCATAAAGGGCGCTATCATCCAGTCAGGCGTTTCCATGATGTTCGGGGACGAGGATAATCCAATAGCGGGCATTCCCACTCTGGCTGAGGCGGAGAAGTACGGCGCGGATTTCCTTCATACCATTGGGATCGACAGTCTGGAGGAGGCCAAAAGGACAGACGCCCGCGAGCTGATGCGAAGGCTGGCGGAGGCCTTTGAGAAGAAGAGATATGCCTTTGGACTGTGCGTGGATGGAAAGTTTGTCAGGGAATCGGCCCCTTCGGCCTATTACAATGACAGGGTGGCGGATATTCCTCTGATCGTGTCCGTCTGCCAGGGTGAGACCCAGAGCGGCTTTATCAAGGGAACCATGAGCTATGCCGATTATCTGAAAAAGGCGGAAAAATACGGGGATAAGAAGGAAGAATTTTTAAGCCTTGCAAAGGTTTCCAATGATGAGGAGGCTGACGCTCTCACGGCCGGTGATTCTTTCAACAATTTCCTGGGCGGAAGCAGGGGATTTAGCGAACTGCGTTCCTCCAGAGGCCAGAGAGTTTATTATTGTATCTTTGACCATGATATTCCGGGAGATGATGCGGGCTCCTTCCACGGCTCTGATCTGTGGTTTATGTTTGATTCCTTAGGAAACAGCTGGCGGCCCTTCGAGGGAAAGCATTACGATCTGGCGAGGCAGGTAACCTCCTACTGGACCAATTTTGTGAAGACGGGAGATCCAAACGGAGTGGATTATAACGGGAATCCTCTTCCGGAATGGAAACCTTATACCGGAGAGGAAAAGACGGTTCTGAAATTTAAGGATGTGCCCGTGTCTGAGAGTCTGGAGGAATGTCCGGTTCTGGATTTCAGGCTTGCGTTTGGAAAAAAGGTTTTTGCGGACCGCAGAATGATGTCATAAGGAAAGAGGAAAGAAAAGGCGGCTGATTGGAGGAGACAGGAATTGAGAATATTTGTGAGAGACAAGGAATTTTACAGACAGGCAGCTGCGATTGCGGTTCCCATATCGCTGCAGAGCATGATTACAATCGGTGTAAACATGATGGATAATATCATGGTAGGTTCGCTGGGGGAGGTGGTTTTATCCGGAACCTCCCTGGCGAATCAGTTTGTCAGTTTGTTTCATATCTGTTGTATGGGAATTGGCATGGGCGCTAGTGTGATGACGGCAAGGTTCTGGGGAATGCGGGATATGGATGCGCTCAAAAAGACCATCACGCTTATGCTGAGGTTCTGTCTTGGCATGGCGGTGCTTTTTACGCTGCCATCCATTGTTGCGCCTGGGGTGCTGATGCGCCTTTATACGCCGGATGCGGACGTGGTATCACAGGGAATTCTGTACTATCGCTGGATTTGGCCATGCTTTGCCCTGCAGGGGCTGTCTTTGACCTGCACGATTGTACTGCGCAGCGTGGGACAGGTGCGTCTGCCGCTGTACAGCTCCATCGGCGCCTTTTTTGTCAACGTATTTTTTAACTATGTGTTTATTTTTGGTAAATTTGGGTTTCCAAGGATGGAAATCCAGGGAGCGGCCATCGGGACGCTGATTGCCAGGGCATTTGAGTTTGCCGTGATCTGCGGATACTTCTTCCTGAAGGATCAAAAGGTGAAGTACCGGATCCGTCACTTTTTTATGGAGTGCGGTTCTTTGCTCGGCGAGTATGTCAGAGTGGCCATTCCGGTTTTCATATCGGACGCTCTGCTGGCCCTTGGAAGCTCAGCGGTGGCCATGATCATGGGTAGAATTGGAAAGGAGTTTGTATCCGCCAATTCCATCACCTTTGTGACCCAGCAGCTGAGCACGGTGCTGATTCAGGGAGTCTGCCATGCCGGCTGTATCGTGACGGGGCATACGCTGGGAAGAGGAGAGAAGAAGAAAGCGCAGGAACAGGCTTGGACCTTTCTTGCCATGGGGATTCTGATCGGCGCTGCGGCAGGAGGAGTTATACTGCTGATCAGCGATACGGTGATCGGTTTTTACAATATCACGGAGCAGACCAGGGCGATCGCCGGTCAGCTCATGAGTGCGATCTCGCTTATCGTGGTATTTCAGGCCACGAACAGTATTATGATGAAAGGCGTTCTGCGGGGCGGAGGCGATACCCGGTTTCTCATGGTGGCGGACATCCTGTTTCTGTGGGTGCTTTCCGTGCCCCTTGGAGCGCTGGCCGGACTGTCCTGGCATCTCTCGGCCTTCTGGATTTATTTTTTCCTGAAGATCGATCAGATCGTGAAGGCATTCTGGTGTGTGACCAGGTTAAAGAGCGGTAAGTGGATGAAAGGGATCAGCGGAACGAAAGAATGAGTGAATAGAAGAAAGGAAGGGGTATTTTATATGACGAAGACAGAAATGGAAGCGAAGATGAGGGAAGCCTGCCACAGAGGCGTGGCGCTGTTTGAGGATGCTCCCTGTTATCCCGTGGAGCCTCTGGTCAGACTGTTTCATCTGGGAAGGGATTTTGGAAAGCAGACGGATGAGGCGGTGATGGAGGGGATGCTGGAGGAATACAGGTCCATTTTGCAGACCATCCGTCCGATTGAGAAAGCGCCGGAAAGGATTTACCTCTGGCCGGAAGGAAAGATGCCGAAGAATACGGATTATACGGATAATTCCGATTATAAGTACAACCATGACCCGGATTTTAAGCCTTATCTGTATGAAATGCTGGTGCCTGAGGAGGTGGAGCCCAAGGGGGCTGTGGTTCTGTGCGCCGGTGGGGATCACGGGGACGCATCCTTCCACGAGGCATTCCAGTCCTGCAGGGATTTAAACGATCTGGGTTATCAGTGCTTTCTGCTTTTGAACCGGACACACAGATGTCCCTGGAGCAAACAGGAGTGCGGTGCGGATGCGGCCAGAGCGATCCGGATGATTCGGGCGAATGCGGCGAAGTACAGGATTTCGTCTGGCAGAGTGTCCTTTGCGGGCTTTTCCAACGGCGGTGTGACCGGTGAGGCCTGTATCCGCTACTATTCCGGAAAACAGACAGTCAAGGATCATTTCCCGGAATACGAGCCGGATTGGCTGGATGAATATAAGGGAGCCCCGGATTCTTTCCTCTGTATCTACGGGCCGAGATGGGCCACGGAGGAGTTCGACTATACGGGCGTGGTATATCCGCCCACTTTTTTCGCAGTGGGAAGAGACGACACCGCCATGGACAATCTGAATCACACGTATCCCGATCTGGCGGCTCACGGCGTGGAACTGGAGGTGCATACCTTTGCCGGGGTACCCCACGGGAAGGCCGGCGTAAAGCTGGTGGGCGAGGAGGGGTATGATAATTTCCATCTCTGGCTGCCCTTGGGAGACGCTTTCATGCAGGATGTGTACCGGAAGGCCGAAGCTAAAAAGCGGGATGAAATGCAGGGAAAGAGCGAGTAAAAATAAGAGAGGGGATAAACTGGAGGGAGAATAAAATGAAGAATCGTACCGTTACAATCGAGTCGGGAGAGCTGGAGGGAATCTTTGGATGGGATCCGAGAATCCTGGTTTTTAAGGGGGTGCCCTATGCGGCGCCCCCGGTGGGTGATTTGAGATGGAAAGCGCCGCAGCCGGCAAAAAGCTGGGAAGGGGTGCGCAGGGCGGATCAGTACGGCCCCATGGCGTGTCAGCCGCAGCCAGGGGAGAATCCGGAGGATTTCTGGACCAGGGAGCTTCATCCCACGGCCACGGAGTTTGAGATGAGCGAGGACTGCCTGTATTTGAATATCTTTACTCCGGCCCGGAATGGCGACGAGAAGCTGCCTGTATTCTGCTATTTTCACGGCGGAGGCTATAAGGGAGGATACCCTTATGAGGTGGAGTTTGACTGGGAGCATATGGCGCGCAAGGGAATGGTCTGCGTGGCCATTACTTATCGCCTGGGAATTATGGGATTTCTGGCCCATCCCGAGCTTGCCGCAGAGCAGCCCGGTTCGCCGGTAGGCAATTACGGTGTGCTGGATCAGCTCTGCGCTCTGAAGTGGGTGAAGAGGAATATTGCGGCCTTCGGAGGAAATCCGGAGCAGATTACCATAGCGGGACAGTCCGCAGGCTCGGGAAGCGTACAGTGTCAGCTCACAAGCCCTATGGCGAGAGGAATTTTCGCCGGGGCAGTGATCGAGAGCGGCGTTACGATTCCGTTCTGCGATGTGGAGGATCCGCTCTCACCCATACCGCTTGCGAAGGCGCTTGACAATGGCGCAGAGTTTTTCGAGAAGGCAAAAATAGGAAGTCTTGAGGAGGCAAGGAGGATTTCGGCCAGAGAACTCATAGACCGGGCAGAAAAAATTTTCGGCCGTACCATCCGTTTTCAGCCCGTGGTGGACGGCATCTATCTGAAGGAGACATTCTTTGAGGCCATGAAGCATGGAAACTGGCCGGATATACCGATTATGACAGGATACAACGTGGGGGAGCTCGAGATGTTCCGGCATTATGTGACGGGACTTCCGGAAACGGTTGCCGAGCTCCCTGAATTTGCGGATAAGTACGGGGAGTATAAGGAGAAATTCCTCTCTCTGTGCACGGCGGCCACGGATGAGGAGCTTCGGGAATTTATGCAGGGCGACGCCTGGAACAATATGAAGGTTTCCGCCAGAATCTGTGCGGAAATTCTCTCCGGAATGGGCAGGAAGGCTTACCTCTATCAGTTTGATGCGGATATTCCGGGAGAGGATCATCCCGGCTCCTTCCATGGCGCAGAACTGTGGTTTGCCTATGATTCTCTGGCCCGCTCCTGGCGGCCCTTTACCGGAAAGCATTACGATCTGGCAAGGCAGGTGAGCTCCTACTGGGCAAATTTTATCAAAACAGGCAATCCCAATGGAAATGACAATTTCGGCAATGCGCTTCCAGGCTGGACGGCTTACCGTGCGGAGAGCAGAAAGATGATGTGTTTTGAAGAAACCGCAGGGGAGCGGGACGTGGAACTGGATGGCGCCATGGAGCTTCGATGGAAAGCAAGCCTGATAACACCCAGGGAGAGCGGAATGAGTATTTCCACATGAAGGTTCGGGCCGTGGTGTATGTAAGGATCCCAGAGTGACGGTATTCCGGGGTGTCCCCTACGCAGAGCCGCCGGTAGGAGAGCTCAGATGGAAGGCGCCCCGGCCCGCCCGGGACTGGGAGGGCGTGCGCAAGTGCTATGAATACGGGGATATGCCCATGATGCGGATTCATCCAGGCACGGACGACGGATTTTACAAGAAGGAGCTTCACCCGGTTGCGGCGGAATACGGCATGAGCGAGGACTGTCTGTATCTGAATATATTTTCTCCCGCCGAGACCAGGGAGGATAAGCTGCCTGTGTTCTGCTATATTCATGGGGGCGGTCTGCAGGACGGCTACAATTACGAGGTGGAATTCGACGGAGAGCGAGTGGCAAGACGGGGTGTGATCGTGGTCATGATCAGCTACCGCCTCGGCCTGTTCGGCTTTCTTGCACATCCGGAGATTACTGCCGAAACGCCGGAGGGAGAGGTGGTCTCTAATTTTGGGATGCAGGATCAGTCCCTGGCGCTGCACTGGGTTGCCAGAAACATAAAGAACTTTGGCGGGGATCCGGAGCGTATTGTTATCTGCGGACAGAGTGCGGGCGCAGGCAGTGTGCAGACGCAGCTGTGCAGTCCGATGAACGAGGGAATTATCGCCGGCGCAATCTGCCAGTCTGCGATAACCTTTGGATTCGGCGATCGGAAAGCCGGGATAGGGCGGTCAATGTCCCTGAAAGATGCGGAGCAGTTCGGGGCGGATTTCTTTTCCTCTGTGGGAATCAGGGACTTGCAGGAGGCCCGCAGTATGGACGCTTCTGAGCTGATGAGAAGGCTGGATTCCGTATCTCCCAAGGACGCCATGTTCGGGCTGGCCTTCGGCACCTGTATTGACGGGAAATTCGTGACGGAAACGGCGGTGTCCTCCTATTACAATGACCGGCTTCCCGATGTGCCCATGATGGTTGGCGTGTGCATGGCGGAAACTCAGGGAATGTTTGCGGGGGCGGAACTTACGAAGAAGGATATCGAGGAGCTTGCATTAGGTTACGGGGACAGGAAGGAGGAGTTTTTGAAGCTGGCTGATGTGAAGACGGACGAGGATGCCGCCGCCCTGGCCAGGGGCGATGCGTTCAACCGGTTCCTTGGCGACAGCAGGGGATTCTGCGAGCTTCGCTCCGGCATGGGAAAGAAGGTCTACTATTATATTTTTGACCATGATCTTCCAGGGGATGACGCAGGCTCCTTCCACGGATCCGACCTCTGGTTTATGTTCGATTCCCTTGGAAACAGCTGGCGCCCCTTTGAGGGAAAGCATTACGATCTGGCCCGCCAGGTTTGCTCCTACTGGACGAATTTTGTGAAGACCGGGGATCCCAACGGCAGCGACTATAACGGAAATCCTCTGCCGGAGTGGAAGCCGTATCAGAACAAGGAAAAGAACGTGATGAAGTTCCTGGATAAGGCGATTCCCGATGTGATTGACGAGTGTCCGATTCTCGATTTCCGGCTGGAGTTTGGGAAAAAGACGTTTCAGGGCTGCAAATAATAGACATCATTTATATTTCATAGGATCAGAAATATCCGGTGTCCTTGGACTGTGTGTCCGAGGACGCCTTTTTTACATACAGGTACCCGGAGGAAAACTTGACAGGGAGACGGCCCGAAATCGGAAAATCTGGTGATTCGAGTCTGATTTTTTATATATGGCTATAATTTTTTTGTTAAAATAAGATCATCATAAGCATATGGGGACAGGAGCTATGGAAAAGCGCATTTCACTAAAAAAGATGTTATTCGCAATCTGGATTGTGACGTTGGGGATGTTTCTTGTGCTGTTTTTCTGCTATACGGGATATATTGTAACATTTTACCGTGACAGGGATGCGGAGGAGAGCCGGAAGCTGGCGAACAGCTATGCGGAAAAACTGGACGGGGATCTGGAATCCATGTTCAGGAACGTGGAGCTGATCTACTCGGAAGACGTCAACTATGATAAGCTCAGTCATGGCGGACTTACGGAATTTGATTCCTATGGAACCCTGTATCTTCTAAAAAATACGCTGGCAAACTATGCGAATTCCGCATCATGGATGGGGGCGATGTATTATTTTGATCTTGACAATGAAATTTTCCGGTTTGCCTGGAACGAGAGACCCTTTTCAGGAAGCGGGAACCTGTTATTGCGGGAGACAAAGGTCTTTTTGAAGGAGACCATACAGAGTCATCGGAACATGGGACATTTCTGCTATGCCGGGGAACTCTATCTCTCTTATTCCTACGGGAGGGGCGGACATTACGTGGGGGCGCTGATGAATTTGAGCAGATACTATGATGCGCAGGAGGAATACGGAATCATTTTTGAGGAGAGGGATGGAACCGTGCTGGCAAAGGCCGGAAACGCCCTGCCGCCGCAGGAGTGCGCATCCGGCCATGAAAAATATCTGGAAACACAATCCCACGTTCAGAACTGCGGTCTTAACCTGATCCTGATTCGGAAAGAGAGAACGCTCTACGAGCTCGTTTCCGGATCAAGATTATGGATATTTATGGTTCTGATTTTTCTGTTCTTTGGCTGTTATCTGTATCTGCTTCTGAAAGGACTGAACCGCCTTCTTTTGCAGCCAGTGGAATATCTGGCGTCAAAATGCAGTGAAATTCAGGAGCCTGGAAGCGGGAAAAGAGAAGTGACCCATATTGTCGAGGTGGACAATATCAATCAGAGGATGGAGAGGATGCTGACTGATATTGTCCGGCTGCGGGAGGAGAAGTATCAGGAAAAGCTCCGCGCCAATGCTGCACAGCTCCAATATTATCAGCTTCAAATTAATCCTCATTTTTTTCTCAACTGTCTGAACACCATCAATTCCCTGCTTGATAGAAAACGGCCGGAAGCGGTGAGAGATATGGTCTTTGCCCTGTCCGCTCATTTCAGATATGTGTTCAGAGACCACAGGGAACTGGTGCCGGTGGAGGAGGAGATCAAGGAGGTCGGGGATATCTGCAAGATTTATACACTGAAGGGAGGAATTCCCATTCTTCTGAATGCGGATGTGCAGGAGAGGGCGAAATCCTGCCTGCTTCCGATTCTGGCAATCCAGACCTTTGTGGAGAATTCCATCAAACATGTGAAAAAGAACGGCCTGCTGCTGAACATAAATATTCAGGTGCGTCTGCGCCAGGAAGAGGGGCAAACAAAAGGGCTGTATCTGAGGATCGCTGATAACGGGAACGGGTATTCTCCGGAGATTCTGGAAAGACTGAATGAAAAGCAATGTGATTTCCGCTACCAGAGCTCACAGGTGGGAATCGACAATCTGAAATACCGGATGCGGCTGCTCTATGGAGATCATATGAGTATTTCTTTCTCGAATGCACCCCTTGGAGGCGCCGTGACGGAGATTTTTTTGGGAGAGCTTACGGATGAATATTCTGATCATAGACGATGAACCGCTGATTGCGCAGACGGTATACGCACAGCTGGTGGAAATGGATACGGCGGGGGATCGCTACGATATCGCACTTGGCGTGGCGGAGGCAAAGGAAAAACTTGAGAAGATGGAATATGAGATATTTCTATGCGATATTGTGATGCCGGAGGAAAACGGTATCAGCTTCGCCAAATGGGTTTTGGAGAACCGTCCGGACACTAAAATCATTTTTCTGACCGCCCATGCGGACTTTGACTACATGAAGGAAGCGATCCGGATGCGAAGCTTTGACTATATCCTTCAGCCGGTGGAGAGAACGGAACTGAAAAGAGCGGTGGAACGGGCAAAGTCTGCGTTCACCATTGAGAAAAAGCATAAAGAGCTGGTGAGGACAGGCGCTTTTTTCCAGGATAAGGAAATGAATATTCTGGAAGATAACGCTGTGCGGTTCCTTCAGAAGCTCACCGGGCAGGACGCATACCTGAGGCGTTTTATGGAGATAAGACTGGAAAAGGAAAGGCCGGATGCCAGATATCTTCTGTTTGTGGTTCAGGTTCTGGAGACAGGCTACAGATGGAAGGAATCGGAACGGTCTTTGCTGAGGGAAGTGTATTACAATATATTGGAAGAGATCATGGAGCCCTTACAGGGAGAGTTCGTGCTTCTGCTCAACGGGAATCCGGACGGCGGATTTCTCGTGATTCTGCGTCCGGGGGAGAAGGATATGCCGGGGCTTTCCGAAGTAAAAAAGATGTTGGAAACCATGAGATATATGTTTGAAAACGTGTTAAAAACGAATATAGCGGTCTATTACGGCGATTACTGTGGCTTTGAGGAGCTGCCGGAGCAATTTGCGGCAATCGGTGCGATGCGGCAGGACAATGTTCAGGATGCGGGACGTATCATCCATATAGGGGAAGGAAGGAGCGGGATATCCGGATACTCCTTTGATCTGCAGAGGGCTTCCTGGCAGGCCATGCTGAAGAAAAACCGTCTGAATGAGTTTAAGGACAGTATTTTACGCTACCTTTCCCATTCAATCGCAGGAAACAAGGTGGACCAGGACTTTATGATGGAGCTCCATCAGGCTATGTCGGAGCTGCTGTTTTCGTATATGTCCGCAAACAATATAAGGAGTTCGGACGTATTCGATGAGGAGCTGTCTTATTATGATTTTCTCTATTGCTATTATCACGTGAAGGATTTCAGTGCGATACTCGGCCGGGTGGTGCAAAAGCTGTGCGGACACGTGGAGACGATGGACGAGGATGCGGTCCGGGGGCTCATCCGGTATATTGACCAGCATCTGGACGAAGATATATCGGTGAGTTCCATAGCAGACCTGGTAGGACTGAATCAGGATTACCTGACCAGGATGTTCAAGAAAAACACGGGGCTTAGCTTAAAGCGGTATATTGTGAATCAGAAGATGGAGGCGGCGAAAAACCTTCTGGTGACCACGAATTTATCGGTGACCCTGATCTGTGAGAGAGTTGGATATGTCAATTACAGCAATTTTATACGGGCTTTCCGCCAGATTGTGGGATGCACGCCCTCGGAGTACAGGAAAATGAAAGAAAGCGGGCTTTCAGACAGTCGAAAAATATGAGAAATAAGTCGGGTTTTTAATATAAAAGAAATCCGGCTTTTTTTATGATTGAGTCAGAAAACAGGAAGCGGGGAATCAAAATGAGAGGAAAAGTAAATCAATATAAACCTTCTGGAAAATCCATTAAAAAGAGGCTGTACAGAGACCGGTTTCTCTATCTTCTGGCAGTGCCGTCCTTTCTCTACCTGATCATCAATAATTATATGCCCATGGTGGGGCTGACCTTGGCATTTAAGAATTACAGCTTTGCAAAAGGGATTTTTGCAAGCAAGTGGTGCGGGCTTAAGAATTTTACTTATCTGTTTGGCTCGAAATGGGCGTGGATCATGTTCCGGAACACGATTTTGTATAATCTGGTATTTATTTTTGCCGGGACGGCATTTTCTATTTTTGTGGCGATTCTGCTGAACGAGATCAAAAGAGCCAGACTGCAGAAAATTTATCAGATTCTTATTCTGATTCCCTATCTGGTCAGTACGGTTCTCATCGGATATCTGGTGTTTGCTTTTTTTTCAGATGCAAACGGATTTGTAAACAAGAGTCTCATAGAACCTCTTGGGGGAGAGGCGGTGGACTGGTATCTGACTCCGGCCGCATGGCCGTTTATTTTGACCTTCGTTCAGCTTTGGAGAAGCTTCGGCTATCAGAGCATTGTGTTTTTTGCGACAATCATCGGTTTTGACCGAGCCCTCTACGAGGCGGCCATCATGGACGGGGCGTCCCCTTTACAGCAGATCACCAAGCTTACGCTGCCGCTGTTAAAGCCTACGGTTATCATCCTGGTCATCATGTCCCTGGGAAGGATGTTTTCCACTGATTTTGGTCTCTTTTATCAGGTTCCTCAGGACACCGGAATGCTGTACGAGGTGACGACGACCATCGACACATTTGTGTACCGGGCGCTGATGACGGATCATGATATCGGCAGATCTCTGGCGGCGGGATTCCTGCAGTCGGTGCTGGGATTTGCGGTGGTGATGGTCACAAACTTTATTGTGCGCAAGGCGGAGCCCGATAACGCACTGTTCTGATTTATGAAAGGAGAGTTAACATGGCATTCAATCAAAGAAAATTTCAGAGATTTGCAAATGTGATCCTGACGGTTTTGTGTATGATGTCAGTCATGCCGTTTATCCTTTTGGTTTCCTCCTCCATTACCCAGGAGGCAGTTATTAATCAGAGCGGCTATTCCTTTTTCCCGAGACAGATCGATTTTGCGGCATATCAATATCTTTTCATGGCGGGAAAAAGTATTCTGAGGGCCTATGGAATGACCCTGGCAGTCACGGCGGCCGGGACTACGGGCAATATTTTTCTGACCATGTCGCTGGGATATCTGTTGTCCAAGAAGGATCTGGTAGGAAGGAATGTGATTTCGTTTTTTGTATTCTTTACCATGCTTTTTTCCGGCGGAATGGTTCCGTCCTATATCATCTGGAGCCAGGTCTTTAAGGTGAGCAATACGGTATGGGGGCTGATCTGCCCCAACCTGATGCTGAGTGCGTTTAACGTGATATTGATGCGGACCTATTTTTCCACCAATATCCCTTCGGAGATCAAGGAGGCGGCGGAGATGGATGCGGCCAGCCAGGTGGATATTCTTTTCCGTATCGCCGTTCCGCTTTCCAAGCCGATGATAGCGACGGTGGGACTGTTTTCCGCACTGGGATACTGGAATGATTGGATCAACGGCCTGTATTACCTTACCCGCAAAAAGGAGCTTTACACGATACAGAACGTGCTCAATTCCATGGCTTCAAGCGTTCAGTTCCTTAAGGATAATGTGAATGCGTCCATCGGTCTGCAGTTTTCCAAAGGCATTCCGACTCTGGGGGTAAGGATGGCGATTGCGGTGATCGCAGTGATTCCGGTGCTTGTCATTTATCCGTTTTTTCAAAAATTCTTTATACGGGGGATTGTTATAGGCGGTGTCAAGGGATAATAAAAGGAAGAATCCCTGAACATAAAAACAGGAAGGAAAAAGGAGGGGCAGTTATGCTAAAAAAAGTCATTGCTATGTTGCTGACGGCGGCGGTAACCTTATCACTTGCCGCATGTGGAGGAGAGGCAGGTAAGGAGGATGCCTCCCGGGCGGCAGTTCAGGAAAAGAAGGAGTCGGAATCAGAACCGGATCAGAAAGAGAATGATCCGGAAAGCTGGCCGGTAATATCCGTGGACGTGCTGAGCTTTACGGATCAGCTGGAGAGGAAGGATGAGGTGGAGCAGGCGCTGAACGAATATCTGGTTTCCATCGATGCCGGGGTGCAGGCGGAGTTTATTGTGGGAACCTGGGGAGATCGGAGCAACAATCTGACCATGCTGCTTACGGACAGCGATAATCCGATCGATCTGTTCTGCTGGAGATTCTATTCCAGCGTGGACGCACTGGTGAAGAATGATCAGGTTATTTCCCTGGATTTATATAAGGATGCATATCCGGAGCTTTTTACCATGTTTCCGGAGGCTGTCTATCTGGCCTGCCAGGTAAACGGCGAACAGTATTCCCTGCCCAATGCGGACAGCTTTGGCAATTTCTGCGCCTATATGCTTCGAAAATCTGTGGCGGAAGAGATCGGCGTGGCAGATAAGGACGGTTCGGAGATTACGCTGGAGGAGCTGAACGAAATTTTGATCAGGGCGGAAGAGGCTTTTCCAGATCAGTCATGGTGGGGTGATCTTTCACCATTGTCCATAAAGGGAGTGGACAATCTGGGAGATGACTACTGGCTCGGGGTTCTGATGGATCGCGGCGTAGGAGAGATGGAGATTGTCAATTATTACGAGAGTGATGAGTTCAGACAATGGTGTGAGCAGACAAGGTGGTACAATGAAAACGGTATGGTTCCGGCGGATCCGGAAAACACGGTGCCTACCGGAACGCTGTATCAGGACAACGTGACAAGCGGAGGATGGCTGGATGGCTATTCACTTGATTATATCAGATCTCTGCTGCACGGTCAGGGAAAGACAGGAGATGGAGATTTTATTCTCTTTAAGCTGACGGATTATCTGGGTAAAAATTCCTGTATCTATAATGGATGGTGTATTTCCTCTCTATGTAAGAATCCCGATGCGGCGATGAAGCTGCTTAATCTGATGATGACGGACGAGAAGGTGTGTCGGTTTTTTACGCTGGGGATTGAGGGCGTCACTTACAAAGTAAATGAGAACGGCTGTGCGGAGCTGGCGGACGGCGTGGATGACAGCACCGTGGGATGGAATCTCTCCGCACCCTGGTTTTACCCGAATCAGTGTCTGAGCATCCCTTATAACACGGAAATGTCCACCTACTATACGGACATGGAAAAGTGCTGGTTCGATGAGAATTCGGAATTTTCAAAGGGAATGGGTTTTGTTTTTGACAACAGCTCCGTGTACGATCAGGTAAAGGCATGTCAGATGATTATCGATCAGTATCGCGACGCACTTTTGTACGGGGAGGTCGAGGTTGATAAATACCTGACCAAGCTCAATGAGGAGTTGAAGGAAGCGGGAATTGATGCTATTATTGATGAAAAGAATGCGCAATTCCAGGCGTTTCTGTCAGCAAAAGGAGAGTGACGGAGAGTGAAAATCAGAAAGAGAAGCTCGTTGGTCAGATTTTATGCGGGACCTGAGCATCCCATCGACGAGCGGTCGCCGGAATACCGCTTTATGAAGGCGGTGTGCGAGGGCAAAACCGGGCAGATAAAGACATTGTTTTCGGACAAGAAGCTGTTCGGGGATAAAAAGAGCGCAGTGGATACCCCCTATGGGAGATATGAGGGGCTGGATGAAATCTGCAGATTTGCGGTAGAATTCCAAGGACGTTTCCGTGCGGATTCCGCCATGATGGTTCCGGCGGTGCAGACCAAAGCCAACGGACGCGCGGCATTGGAATTTGACGTCAATTTCGTGATCGACGGGGAGATCGAACAGGTTCCTATGATTCTGGTTGCTGATCTTGCGGGATGCGACAGACTGGACGAGGTGAGGCTGTACTGTCATCATACCTACGTGCCCGGACTGCAGGCGTACCGGCGTCCGATTTTTAAGTCGGCTTATCTGGAAATGGGAGATCCGGATCTTCTTACCGGGGCGGTCCGGGAGTATTACGCCTCTCTGCATCACACGCCGAAGGTTGACGTGGAGCGGATTTTAAAATGCATAAGCCCGGAGTGCAAGCTTGGCGGTTATGCGCCGTCCGAGGGAGAGAGGGATAATGGCGGGCATGAGGATCTGCGAGCGTTTTATGAAAATGCGGCCACTTATATTCCCCGGTGCGTGGCAATGCGCTATGAGACCATAACGGATAACGGAAGGACCTGTGTGCTGGAATGGGTGCATGTGATTTCGGACAGCGGACAGAAAGATATGAACCGTATCGCCATCTCCGGAATCGCCGCTTATGAGAGAGGAGACGACGGGCTTTTGTGCGGAATCCGTATCTGTGACTATGCGGGCTATGAGAAGACAATAGACTGGGAGCAGGTGGGAATTACGAAGGCGGAAGCTCAGCAGATCAATTATGTGGAGCGCTTTCCCTCCGGCTGCGGACGAAAGGATCAGGAAGAATTGCGATAGAAAGAAACGGAAAGGATAAGGCGGTATGGATTTTACAAAATTAACAGCTTTTCTGGACTCCTTGGAGGAAGCCTACGGGGTGAGAAGCGCGGACTGTATCGTAACCAGGGAGCATGAAACGGTTTACCGGCATATGACCGGCCACAGCGATTCGGAGGGTAAGTATCCGGTGGATGATAAGGATCTCTATTATTTGTACTCCTGCACAAAGGTGATTACCTGCACGGCGGTGCTGCAGCTGATCGAGCAGGGGGCGGTGCAGCTATACGATCCCGTTGGAAAATATCTGCCGGAGTATGCGGTCATGAAAGTGGCAAATGAATTCGACGGAGTAAATCTTCCCGGACTTACCGCTCCGTGTCATTTTTCCGCAAAACAGATCCGCATCATCGATCTTATGGCCATGATGGGAGGTCTGACGTATGAAGTGACCTCGGAGGCGATCCGAAATGCGCAGGAGAAGACACGGGCACAAGGGAATGCCCGGGCAGAAAGGAATGCAGGGGCAGAAAGGAATGCAGGGGCAGAAGGGAATGACCGGGTAAAAGGAAGCACCCGCGATATGGTGGCGGCAATTGCCGAGATGCCTTTAATCTATGAACCGGGCACAAGATGGTATTATTCATTGGCGCACGACGTCCTGGCGGCCGTGGTGGAGACGGTCAGCGGGGAAGGGTTTGGCGAGTATCTGCATCACCACATTTTCGGGCCCCTGGGGATAAAGAACGATATGTTTTTCCATCTGGATCAGGAGCAGGAAAAGCGTCTGTCTGCCATATATGCGTATGATTCCATAACAAACCGCATTACACCCTGCGGACGGGACGAGTCCTACAAATTCACGGACGTATATGAAAGCGGAGGCGCCGGTCTGATCGGTACGGTTTCCGGATACAGCGCAGTGCTGGAGGCACTTGCCTGCGGAGGAAGAGGGCGGAATGGAGAGCGTATTTTAAAGGAAGAAACGGTGCGTATGTTTTCCGTCAATGTAACCATGGGTCAGGCGCTGCGGGACGTACAGCTGCAGGAAGGGCCGGAATACGGCTACGGATTGGGCGTGCGGGTAAAAATCAACGAAAAGAGAGGATTGGGACCGATCGGCGAGTTTGGCTGGGGAGGTGCGGCGGGCGCATATGTCTGCGTGGATCCGGCTCACCATGTAAGTATATTCTTCGCAACCCATGTAATGAATTTCGGCGTGTGCGGGAGAGAGTTTCATCCGCTAATACGCGATTATGCCTATGAGGGCGTGCTTGGAACGGAGGAAGAATCCCCAAATTCCTAAGATGTGTTTCAAAAAACGTGGCACAGGAGCCATATCCTGTGCCACAGATTGTTTCGCCGCTTTTATCCTGTGCTACCAATAAGAACTCTTTTTCCCCGGAAGGCAAACCCATATTTTCGTATACGGTTCTTTGGAATCCCTTTCGCTATGAGATTTGCCTGATAATTCTTTTCTTCTATCTGCCGTAGCGCCGCCTGCACCGCATCAGACAGCTCCTTTTCTTCTTTATCCTGTACCTTGAATTCTATGATCACAGCGTCGTATTCCGGCCTCCTTGGTTCCAGCATCACGTCGTATCTTCCGAAGCCACTTTCCCGATTGGAAGTCAGCGTATACCGGTCGGCAAGCTCCACCATCAGCCCGAGTACAAAACCATGGTAGAAATTTTCAGGCCTTTTCCCGGAAGACTTCTTATTTTGTGAGCTGCCTGCGGTATCAAAGAAGCCAAACATTTCCTGCGCCATGTGATTCATGCAGACATTCATTGCCTTCACGTCATCCATCAGCAATGCGCGGATAAAATCATTATAATCGTCATTTACACAGAACCAGTCCTGAACCATATTTTCAAACATGATTCGGACTTCTTTGTTCGTCAGTTTCAGATCATAATAGGTGCGTCCTGTTTTTTCCACATAGGTGGCGCCGTCCACCTTCAGATAGCCGCTGGCAAGCAGAAGGCTCCAGAGAGCGTTCTTTTTGACAGGCAGCTGGTTATAGATAATCTGCTCATCTATTTCCATATGAATGGCCCGGCCGTCAAGCAAATCTTCAAAGTTCTTTTTAATACCTGTGTTTCCCTGCCGGAGTAATTTCTCCACCAGACTGTTAGCGCTGGAATTTGCCCAGTAAGCCCCTGCCTTTCTCTTGTCAAGGAAATTGATCACAGACCAGGGATTATAAATATCTTTTCGTTTTCCAAAGGAAAAACCGTCATACCATTCTTTTACCTGCTGTTTCCGATCCGAAAGAGCATATTCTTCCAGCGCCGCAAACACTTCTTTTTCTGAAAAACCAAAGCAGTCCGAATACTTTTCGGAAGTTGTCGTCACCACTTCCAGATTGTTCAGATCAGAAAAAACGGATTCTTTACTTATTCGGGTAATACCCGTCATAATGGCCCGCTCCAGATAGGGATTTGTCTTAAACGTGGAGTTGAACAGCCTCCTGGTAAAAGAGATCAGCTCATTCCAATATCCGTTCACATAGGCTTCCTGCATCGGCGTATCGTATTCATCCAGAAGGATAATTACCTTTTTTCCGTAATAGCGGGAAAGAAAATCGGATAATTTGTGAAGCGCCCATACGGCGGTTCCATTATCCATATCGCAGGTTACGCTTTGGAAATAAGCTTTTTCATTTTCTGTCAAAATTCCGCTGCCAAGCAAAAATGTATTTTTGTTGTAGATATCATCAATAATCCGGATGATGGATCTCTCGGCTCCCGCATAGTCCGATTCCTTTACATTGGCAAAGGACAGGCTGATTACCGGGAATGTGCCCTGCATATTGCGGTATTTTTCATCCTTCCAGACGGAGAGCCCCTCAAACAGATCGCTTCTTCCCGCATATCTGACAGAGAAGAATTGTTCTACCATAGCTATATTCAGGGTTTTTCCGAATCTTCTGGGACGTGTAATCAGAGTAACGGCATCTTCCGATTCCCACCACTGTCTGATAAAATCTGTCTTATCTACATAGAAGTTGTCTTTTTCCCTTATCTTTTTAAAATCCTGATTTCCGATACCGATCTTTCTTGCCATAAATACACATCACCCTTGATTCAAACTTTGTGAAAAACGCTTCCCATATCCTATAGTATAGCCATTGCCATCCGGAAAAGCAATGAATCTTTGTGTAAACACTTTGCCGCCAGAGGAGAGAGGCGGCGATTGACAAATGCGGCCCGCCTGTGTATAATGCAAGACGTAAAGGACAAGGGCGTCTTTGAGCGGTAGGCTTGAAGGCACTCTTGTCCTTTCTGTTGGAGCGCTGCGAAGCGGTGCGGGAACATTTAGAGAGAAAGGCATGGTTATTACTATGAGTTTACAGGAAGAATGCGGTGTGTTCGGTTTGATTTCCCCGGAATCCGCCGATCTGGCAGGCGTGGTTTATTATGGGCTTTATGCCTTGCAGCACCGGGGGCAGGAGAGTTGTGGAATTGTGGTGAATGACGACGGCGTTTTTTCCTCCCACAAGGATCTGGGACTGGTCAGCGAGGTGTTTTCGCCTGACGCACTCTCCCGCCTGCCGAAGGGCAAAATGGCGGTGGGACACGTGCGGTATGGAACCACGGGCGGAAATAACCGCAATAACTGCCAGCCCATAGAGGTCAATCATCAGAAGGGAAAGATGGCGCTGGCCCACAACGGAAATCTCAGCAATGCGGTGCGGCTGCGCGATCAGCTGGAGCTGTCCGGGGCGATTTTTCATACCACCAGTGACACGGAGACCATCGCCTATATTATCACCAGGGAGCGCCTTAGAACTGCCTCCATAGAGGATGCGGTAAGCAAAGCCATGGATTCACTGGACGGGGCCTATTCCCTTGTGCTTATGTCTGCGCAAAAGCTGATCTGCGCCAGGGATCCTTACGGCTTCCGCCCTCTGTGCTATGGAAAGACGCCGGAGGGAATATATGTGGCGGCCTCCGAGAGCTGTGCGCTCAAGGCCATAGGAGCCGAATTCGTGCGGGACCTGGAACCAGGAGAAATTCTGGTGTTTGGCCCGCAGGGCATTGTCTCCCGCAGGGAGCACTGCGGGAAACAAAAGAAAAAGCTCTGTATTTTTGAATACATTTATTTCGCAAGGCCGGATTCCGTCATAGACGGCGTTTCGGTGCACGAAGCCAGGATTCGGGCCGGAAGGATTCTGGCGAAGGAGCATCCCGCAGAGGCTGACATTGTGATCGGCGTACCGGATTCCGGACTGGATGCAGCCCTTGGATTCAGTATGGAATCGGGTATTGACTATGGGATCGGGCTGATCAAAAACAAGTATATCGGCAGAACCTTCATCTCTCCCGGGCAGAGCGCAAGGCTGGATCAGGTGCGAATCAAGTTAAGCGCTATCGAGGAGAGCGTCAGGGACAGAAGGGTGGTTCTCATTGACGATTCCATTGTCCGCGGCACCACCAGCGGGCGGATCGTGAAGCTCCTGCGGGAGGCGGGAGCAAAGGAAATCCATATGCGGATTTCCTCTCCGCCCTTTTTGAACCCCTGCTATTACGGCACGGACATTGATTCCCGGGAGAATCTTATCGCCTGCCGTCACAGCGTGGAGGAGACGGCCCGGCTCATCGGGGCCGACAGTCTGGGATATCTTCCGGTATCGCAGCTGGGAACTCTGATCGGAGGCTGCGGATACTGCAGCGCCTGCTTTGACGGGAATTATCCCACGGAGGTTCCTGTCGATACCAGGAAAGACCGGTTTGAGAGGAAGCTTTCGGAGAAGAGAGCGGAATAAAAACTGCTTACATCTGAAATTTCATGTGCATGATAGAGTAAAATTCCTGTCATGCACTCTTTTTGTGCAAAAATGGCCTGGGCTTTGACACTGTGATCACAAAATGATATTTTAATAATTACAAAATAAGTTAATTTAGGGTGAAATCATGGTTAAAAAACTGAAACAAACATACGCAAAAAGGACTCTGTACCACGGCGTTCAGTCCGGTCAGTTCAGCTTTGACTCGGCGGCGCTGCTCATTGTCCTGTACCCCATGTATTTTATTGTGATTGCATCTTTCAGCAATTCCAACATGGTAAATCAGGGACTGGTAAAGACGCTTCATCTCACCGCTTTCCAAGGCGGTAATTTCCGTTATAGTCCTGTACTATGCGGTTGGGCACTGGAACGACTTCTTTACGGCCCTGCTTTATCTCAATAAGGATGAGTACCAGCCGCTGCAGATTGTACTGCGCAACATTCTCATCTCCAATCAGGCCATGGCGGGAACCACGGGGGCGGGAGAGGGCAGCTACGCCCAGCAGTATGCGGATCAGGTCAAGTTTGCGGTAATTATTGTATCCACCGTGCCGGTGCTGTGCATATACCCGTTTATCCAGAAATATTTCGAGAAGGGGGTTATGATCGGAGCCGTGAAGGGTTAGAAATTGGAAAATTTTTGTCACAGGCTTGTAAATTCCGGGATTTTCGGCATATAATATAAAAAAGATTCCGGGATTTTCGGCATATAGGGAGAAAAAGATTCCGGGATTTTCGGCAGAAACATATTTATGCGGAAAGGAAGGGTCTGGAATCATGATCTTTAAGAGGAAGCTTTACGATAAGATGTTGGAATGGAAAAGGGAGTTTGACGGAAAAACGGCTCTTTTGATAAAGGGTGCGAGAAGAGTTGGGAAGTCAACGCTTGTTGAGGAATTTGCAAAGCAGGAATATGAGAGTTATATTCTGATAGACTTTTCCATTGCATCGAAGGAAGTAAAAGAACTCTTCCAGGATCTTTCGGATTTGAATTTTCTTTTCCTGCGTTTGCAGATGATCTATCGAGTGAATCTGACAGAGCGAAAATCGGTAATTATTTTTGACGAAGTACAGATGCAGCCGCTGGCAAGGCAGGCGATCAAGCATTTAGTAAAGGATGGCCGCTATGACTATATCGAGACAGGATCGCTGCTGTCTATCAAAAAGAATATAAAGGATATCGTGATTCCAAGCGAAGAGACGAGGCTGCAATTATATCCTCTGGATTATGAGGAATTCCGATGGGCCCTGGGAGATGCTGTCACGATCCCGATGCTTCGGGAGGCTTACGAAAAAATGGTTTCCCTTGGGGATGATTTGAACAGGCGCCTGCTGCGTGATTTCCGGCTATACATGCTGGTTGGCGGAATGCCGCAGGCAGTTGATACGTATCGGTCGACCAATAATTTGAGCATTGTGGATCAGGTAAAAAGAAATATTCTTGAGCTGTATGAGGATGATTTCAGAAAGATTGATCCCACAGGAAGAGCGGGAATGTTGTTTGACTCCATTCCCGCACAGCTGAATAAAAATGCGTCCAGATATCAGGTTTCAAGTGTGATCGCGGGAGAAAAGGAAGAGAGAGTCAGGGAGATCCTTGCCGATATGCAGGATTCCATGACCGTATACATTGCATACCATGCGGATAATCCAAGCGCAGGGATGGCTTTCCACAAAGATCCCCGCAGATATAAGCTCTTTCTGTGTGATACGGGATTGTTTACAACGTTAGCGTTTAAGGACAGAGATTTCACGGAAAATGAAATTTATGAGAAACTTTTGAGTGATAAGCTGGGTACGGATCTGGGATATTTATATGAGAATATTGTCGCCCAGATGCTGAAAACGGCGGGAAATGAATTGTTCTATTATACATTTCCCAAAGAATCATCGAACCAGAATTACGAGATCGATTTTCTGGTGGCAAGGAAAAATAAGATCTGCCCTTTGGAGATTAAATCGTCCGGATATAAAAGGCATGCTTCCCTGGATGCCTTTCAGGATAAATTTTCCGAGCGGGTGCTCAGGAGATATTTAATTTATACAAAGGATGCCAGGAAAGACAGGGATATTTTCTGTCTGCCGGTTTATATGGTGCCGTTTCTGTAAAAGCTTGAGGGGTGGCGCATCATCAATCCCATGATGATGCCGCCCCTCGTTTTCCGTGACCGGTATTTCTCTGAGACAGAAAACAGATATTCAGTCACTCTAAATTATCTCTTATTCCTTAGCAGAAAAGAAATCCAAAATTCTTTTTACACCCAGGAGAGCGTTTTCATCATAAATTGCCGATCTCTCATTGGTGTTATGGCTGTATACCGCCTCATGGATGTCATGACAGTTCATATGGTGCAGAAGCGTGCAGGCCGTGCCATAAGCCTTATCTATATGGCCGTCCCCTCCGCCCACCAGAATAACCGCTCCCTTTTTCGGTTTGACAACAGGTTCTTCCTTCCGGAAAAATCTGGCGCAGAAATAGGCCTGGAGCCGGCTTCCGACATCCAATAGTTTTCCCGTCAATTCTGAAAAATAGAGTGGAGAGCCGTTCAGAATTAAAGTTTTCATTCCATCTTTTCCGGTTCCGGATATTCCACCCCGAAGGTATCTACGGTGACGCTCTTCATCACCTGATTTTCCATGGGTCTGTCGGAGTAGTCGGTAGCCGTCTCGGCGATTTTATTCACATTTTCCATCCCCTCGATCACCTTGCCGAATGCGGCATAGCTGCCGTCCAGGTGCGGGCTTGTCTTGTGCATGATGAAAAACTGGGAACCTGCGGAGTTGGGAGCCATGCTCCTTGCCATGGAGAGCACGCCCTCCGTGTGCTTTAAGCTGTTTTCCACGCCGTTGGCCGCAAACTCGCCCTTGATGCTGTAGCCGGGGCCGCCCATTCCGGTGCCCTCGGGATCGCCGCCCTGAATCATGAAGCCCCTGATCACACGGTGGAAGATCAGGCCGTCATAGAATTTTTTCTGGATCAGGCTGATAAAGTTGTTGACGGAAACAGGAGCGATTTCCGGATAGAGCTCGGCTTTGATGATGTCTCCGTTTTCCATGGTAAAGGTTACGACAGGATTTTGTGCCATAATTAAGTTACTTCCCTTCTTTTCAAAATTTTCTCTCTCTATTATAATAACAGTAAGATATCGGGGTCAAAAGATAGTTTGCCCCCTGATGCCTGCGGATTGTTTCGCACTTCGTGCTCCCGCAATCCTGAAAACATTATTATTGTAACGGAAGTGAAGGGACTTTTCAATGTTAAAATTCGTGGTGTTTCCGGTGACTTCATATTATTATGAGACTCTTGCGGCACGGGAGGAAAAAATCAGGGACGGGCTGACAGCCGGAGGGATCGATTTCTCCATACTGGATATTGGGAACATGGGCAAAAACGGGGATCAGGAGTGCCCTTTGGAAAAGCGAGAAGATCCGATGGAAATGGACTGGCCCGTGGAAACGCTGTTTGTGACGGACAGCTGCGTGTATTTTAACCGCCTGCGGGAAGCAGGACGCTGTGCGATTGTCTTATATCATGAGGGAAACAGGGGAATTTCCTTTGAGGGAGCCTCCTACGGGGTGGAGAATGTGGAAGAGCTCCCCCTGCGCTCCTACGAGGAGGCATACCGGCGTCTTGCGGGCTTTCCCTGGGATATCCTGGAGACGGAGCGGCTTATGGTGAGGGAGAGCACGGTGTCGGATGTGAGGGATTTTTACCGGATCTATTCGGAACCGTCCATCACTTATTATATGGAAGGTTTGTATCAGGATCCGGAGGAGGAAAAGGCTTATATGGAGGCCTATATCAAACAGGCCTACGGGTTTTACGGCTTTGGCCTCTGGACAGTGCTGCTTAAGCCAAAGGGACAGGTGATTGGGCGGGCGGGGCTGAATGTCAGAGAGGGGTACGAGCTGCCTGAGCTTGGATTTGTGATCGAAAAGCGGTATCAGGGACAGGGCTATGGATTTGAGGCGTGCAGCGCCATTCTGCGCTATGCCAAGCAGGAGCTCGGCTTTGCGCATGTGCAGGCACTTGTGCAGGAGGAAAACAGGGAGTCCAGGGGACTTCTCCAAAAGCTCGGCTTTGCGTATGAGAGAAACGTGAAGGAAGAGGGAAGAGAGTACAGACTGATGGTCAGAAAGCTTTAAAACAGACAAAGGAGAAAAAGATGGAATTTGAGATTCTTTACAGAATACAGGAAATGCATAACGCTTTTTTGG
The DNA here is from genome assembly GCA_910579685.1 of uncultured Lachnospiraceae bacterium. GTDB lineage: Bacteria > Bacillota > Clostridia > Lachnospirales > Lachnospiraceae > Suilimivivens. The sequence goes on from CAJTVN010000006.1 coordinate 129,583, forward strand.
ATCCGCTGATGATCGGGGTATCCGCACTTGGGAACGGAGGGGCAATCTGGCTGCTGACAGCGGCGGTGCTGCTCTTGTTCCGAAAGACCAGAAAATGCGGGACATTGATGCTGCTTTCCATGGCGGCCTGCTTTCTGCTGGGGAACCTGTGTATTAAGAATCTGGTGCAAAGGCCAAGGCCCTGTCAGATCGACACGGCGGTTGCACTGCTGATTCCCGTGCCGGGAGAGTATTCCTTTCCCTCGGGCCATACGCTTCACAGCTTTACGGCAGCGGTGATGATCTTTCTGCATCACAGGAGGGCGGGAATTGCGGCTCTGCTTTTTGCGGCGCTGATCGCTTTCAGCCGGATGTACCTGTTCGTACATTTTCCCACGGATATTCTGGGAGGGATGGTGCTTGGGATTGCCGTGGCTCTTGCGGTATATGCGGTCTGGCAAAAGAGGCAGGCCTGCCGGGAAGGAGAAAACAGAAGATGAATATTTTTATAATACATTCCGGAGAGGATATGGAAACCATCTGTCAGAAAAAGGAGGAACTATGCGGCAAATGCAGCAAGGCCAGGGTGCTGTTGCTGGAATACAGGCGGCTGATGTGGAAAAGGGAAGCAAAGCAGCTGATGCGGCAGGCTCAGATGATTCTGTATCTGGTGGGTGAAAATTCCTGGAAAAGCGCAAATATTAACTGGGAGCTGAAAAAGGCGATTCAATATGGAAAAAGTATTGTCTGCTGCAGATTGAAGCCTGGATATGAAATCAACCCGATCCTTCGGTCCAGGGATCCCTTTACGCAGGAGAATATTGTTCTGGCACAGGAGGTTTCCTCGATTGACGAGGTGGCTGACATCATCATGAATTATGAACAGGGCGAATATATTCATATTTTTAATGACATGGCGGACTCGGAGGAAATGACCAGAGAGGAGCTGTTCGAACAGTACAAGCTTTTTACAGAAACCTCGGAGGCCCTGGTCAACAGGCGGCAGAATGTGAACAGCTTTTATATCACAGCGAATACGGCGATCATCACGATTGCGGCCACAGCATTTTCCCTGAGCGGGGATCTGTTTTCAAAGCTGATTATCACCATTGCTCTTAGCATTCCCGGAATTTTGATGAATCATTCCTGGCGGAGGATTCTGGAATCCTATGGTATCACTAACAGCAGTAAGATGAAAATCATAAGTATGATCGAGAAAAAGCTGGCGGCATCCCTGTATGACGCCGAATGGAATGTGATGAGCAATAAATATAACAGACAGCCCTATGTTTCATTTACGGATAGCGAAAAGGCGCTTCCCATGATTTTCATCGCTGTTTTTGCAGCCGTGGATCTCATATGTATCTGCGCCCTGATTCTAAGTTTCACCTGACGGCGAAGGCGGAGGCTCGCAGATGAAAAACAGGACAAAAAAAGACAGGCGGCCTCAGGTGGTGGGATTGCGCAGCGGACATTCCGACAAATGCACCCGGTCTCTCAAAATATTCAGCCCGCAGTCTGCGAGATAATCCTGGAGAATGGGCAGGGACTGGGGCGAGGTGGGGCCTATGATGATCTCACCAACCAGATCGGAGAGCCGCATATCGAGCTTTCCGCACATCCGGTTCAGATCCAGGGGATAATATTTCTTGATCCGTTCTGAGGACACATGATATTTGGGCTCTATGGCAAATTCATTGGTGATAAAGGGAGATACCACCAGGCGGAATTCCCTCTCGCTGGCAAAGGAGGGATGTTTGTAGGCGGCGGACTGCACCCAGGCATCGTTCATGAGATCCTGCATCTGAGGAAGGTTCTCCGAAAAATTATTGGATTCCTTGATCAGTGCGTAAAACTCGTTTACAAGGCGGTGGCTCCGCATATCCTTCTGGTAATAAACCTTTTGAAGAGATACGGCACCGCCTATCATTTTGTGCAGAAGGTATTCGTGGAAGGCGATGCAGACGCCCTGGCCGGAATGACCGTACCGGTCCCACTGTGCGGCGTCGTCCCGGTATTTGGAGAAGCAGGCGGCATAGGCGGAATAATGGAATTCCTCCCGCAGCTCCTTCTGGAAAAAGGCCTGAGTCTTTCGCACATTATCCATTTCCCCGTCCCGGCGCAGCCTGTCCGTGACGGCCTTGCAGAGGCCTTTCATAAACAGACGCATTTCCGAGGTGTCATTCATGTTCAGAATATTGTTGAGACGCAGCTCCGCACAGCGGATGATGCCGTCAAAGGCGGCAAAGTCCGTATAATGATACAGCATAATTTACCTCCATAAATCAGACAGGAAATACATAATCCATGCATGGAAAAGGGGTAACGGAAATTAAAAGACTGGTTTGATCTTATAAAGGTATTGTACAACATAAAACTGTTCCTTGCTTGCGATATTAGGGATGGAAGCGAGGCGGTCAAGGAAATCATGCATGGAAGTAGAATTGTCATTGGGTTTTTCAATTACTTTTTGAATACTCATAATTTCGTATCCTGAATTCTGTAACAGATTTACCCCATCATACAGGGTAAAAAATCTCAGATGAGTTCTGTCAAGTACACCGGAGTCTGTATAAGCAAAACTGCCCATCAAAATATGACTTATGGCGGAAAAATGTAAAATATTAGGTATGCTTGTAATGATTACGCCCTCTTTAGATAAATGTGATTTCAATTTTTTTAGAAGCAGTCCGGGATCAACTAAGTGCTCCAGGACATCGCCCAAAATAATATAATCAAAAGAGACATCGAAAGGGAAATCCATCGTTTCTACATTTCCTTGAACCACAGTGGCAAGGTGTGAGGCGAAAACAGCACTGGGAGGATCCAGCTCAATGCCGTAAATCATGGCATTGGGATAGCGGTTTTTAATTTCAAGTAAAGTAGAGCCGCAGGCACAGCCGATATCAAGGCAGTTGATGGCGTCGAATTTGTCTTTTGGATTCATCAAGTTAATTAATTCTGTGCGGCAGAAAAAAGAATAACTTGGTCTGATATTCCACTTTTCTATATAGCGATTGCAGTTGGCTTCCATAGAATTGTTATAGCAGCTATCTGGATTTTTCTCTATAAAAGCTGAAAACCCTGCGTTGCCAATGTGATAAATGAAGCAGTTTCTGCAGAGAATCAGTTTATAATCGTTTAATATCAGCCGTGTACAATAGTCGTTGTCTTCGTAGTTCCCGGGGAAAAAACGTTCGTCAAGTAATCCTGTTTTTTCAAAAGCAGTATGCTTAATGAGTAAAGCGAAGCCTATCAGCATTGTGCGGTAGACAAAAGGCTGATCCATTGGTACATTGTGTGTATAACCGTATTCCATGCATTCGGAAAGGGTGCTGAAGCTGCCAAAGACAGTTTGGTTGTTTCCGGCATAATTGCTGACGGCGCCGGAAGCACCGATTTCCTCCTTCTCATAAAGTCCCATTCGCAGCCAGAATAGGGCGTTTTCTGTCAACAGGGTATCATTGTTCAGAAGAAATATGTCATTACCGGAAGCCGCCATGCGGATTCCCACATTACAACCACCCGAAAACCCGAGATTTTCAGGATTGATGTGATATTTGATATCCGGCTGCGTTTTTAACCATTCTTCAGGGTTCTTTAGAGAACCATTATCCACACAGATAATTTCATAAGAAGAAGCTGGACAAAAATTGCGGATAGAAGTAATACAATTTATTGTATAGGCAAGTTGATTAAAGTTAAGAAGAATAATGGAGACCTTTGGAACTATTGTGCCAGTTCTGCTGATAAAATCAAAAAAATATTCTTCAATGGAAGCGAAATCATCTTTGTTGTCTTTGCAATGAAATAAGGCGTTTTCATAACATAAATATGCTTTGCTATATTCACAAAACGATTCATACACTAATCCCAGCATGAAATAGAGTTCATGATTAACAGGATTGAATTTTAAACCATCTTGGATACATGGCAGTGCAGAATGGAAATCTCCCAGACCCATATAAATAGAAGCTTCTAAAATCGAAATCACATCTGTATAGGTAGGATTAGAAATAATGTATTCTTTGAGCAGATCAAATGCTTTTAGATAATCCTGTTGTTCAATGGCGTGTTTAATCTTGTCCATGGTTGTAATCCTTTCAATCATTAACGATTATCCATCTGATATTCTCTTGTTGTTCCAGTCAATTCGAGAAAACTTGGATGATCGAGATGCGCTAGGGCAGATCAGGCAGAATTTTATGAAAATCAATCAATTTAATGGTAAAAAGAGCACCGGGCAGATGGTCCCGATGCTCACGCGGAGTCGGAGGGATTCGAACCCTCGTGCCCCGGAGGGCTAACGCATTTCGAGTGCGCCCCGTTATGACCGCTTCGATACGACTCCAATTACTTTTCTTATTATACTTATTTCCATCTTCCAAGTCAAGCGTAACTGGATTTTCTGTTTGTCACATTAATTTAAATAACCGTTTCATTTTAAAGTTGTTTAAAAAAGATGAATTTGACAATAGAATCCCTTTGTGTTAGGCTAATACTAACGTTATATTTAAATGCAATGACGAAGAGAGTAGGGACAGGGAAGCTTTACAGAGAAGGTTTTGGCGGCAGGGCCGCCAGCTGAGAGGAACCCGGGCGGAAATGGACTGAAAATGGCTTCTGAGCGGCGCACCAATCCGTTTATCCGGCTGTGGATTTCACAGACTGTCAGGATTGACGGTTAGGCTGCGACAGGTGCCGCCTGTTACAGCGGCAGGGTATAGGGCTTGTGCGGGCAGTGCCTGTACCCGGTGAGGTTTCTCCTGCGAGGGGGAAACAAAGAGAAGTGGTACCACGGTTTAAACAGCCGTCTTCTGCAGAGATGACAGAAGGCGGTTTTTTTGACATTTCAACACAGTATAGGTAATTGCGAAACAAGTTCAAAATCTTGATTCCAATAGGGCAAAGGCCCGGTTGAGCCGGACTTACAGGGGGGGATGTGGAT
>CAJTVN010000007.1 GCA_910579685.1 uncultured Lachnospiraceae bacterium
ATTGGGTAAAGAAGATGCCTGCGGGGTCTGCCGGTGGCAGCATGAAAGTGAGAAACAAAGGACACCGGAACAATTTCATCAAGGTTGATGGTTTCATCGAGTATGGAAAGAAACTCATATTTATCGTTATCAAATTTATTTTGGCAATCGGTAAAAATATCTGCCAAAGAGAGTTGTTTATGTGTTATCATATAGATACGACTCCTTTACTGGTGGATATGGATAATTGTTACTGGACATTTCAATTATACCACAGACCAGTGAGGAGTTGTTTTATTTTGTAACAAAGAGAATCCCGTATTTATGCGGGTTCTGGCGTTTCGCAAACGCCTAATTCAACACAGTAAAAAGAAAGGAGCTTATGATAATGAGCAAGGGAAAGTATTATATTACCACGGCGATTGCCTATACTTCCGGGAAACCGCATATCGGAAACAGCTATGAGATCGTGCTTGCCGACAGTATTGCCCGGTTTAAGAGAAAGGACGGTTATGACGTATATTTCCAGACGGGAACCGATGAGCACGGACAGAAAATCGAGCTAAAGGCCCAGGAGCAGGGGATCACGCCCAAGGAATTTGTGGACAATGTGGCGGGAACCATCCGCGGGCTCTGGGATCTCATGGATACCTCCTATGACCATTTTATCCGGACGACGGATGAATACCATGAGAAGCAGGTTCAGAAAATATTTAAAAAGCTTTACGACCAGGGAGATATTTACAAGGGGGCTTACGAAGGGCTCTACTGTACGCCCTGCGAATCCTTCTGGACGGAGTCCCAGCTTGTGGACGGAAAATGCCCGGACTGCGGAAGGGAAGTGAAGCCGGCAAAGGAGGAAGCGTACTTCTTTAAGATGAGCAAATATGCCGACCGGCTGATCAGACACATCAACGAGCATCCCGGATTCATCCAGCCCGTGTCCCGAAAAAATGAGATGATGAATAATTTCCTGCTTCCGGGACTGCAGGATCTGTGCGTTTCCAGAAGCTCCTTCAAATGGGGAATTCCGGTGGACTTTGACGAGCGTCATGTGGTCTATGTGTGGCTGGACGCCCTGAGCAACTATATCACGGGAATCGGCTATAACTGCGGAGGAGAGAGTGCGCAGCAGTACCATAAGCTGTGGCCTGCAGATCTCCATCTAATAGGAAAAGATATTATCCGGTTCCACACGATCTACTGGCCCATCTTCTTGATGGCGCTGGGAGAGCCTCTGCCGAAACAGATCTTTGGCCATCCCTGGCTGCTGCAGGGGGACGGGAAGATGAGCAAATCCAGGGGAAACGTGATCTATGCGGACGATCTGGTGGATTTCTTTGGAGTGGATGCGGTGCGCTATTTTGTGCTGCATGAGATGCCTTTTGAAAATGACGGAACCATCTCCTTTGAGCTTTTGGTGGAGAGGATCAATTCCGACCTTGCCAATACTCTGGGAAATCTGGTCAACCGGACCATTTCCATGAGCAACAAGTATTTTGGGGGAGTGGTTTCTGACAAGGGCGCCTGCGAGGCGGTGGATGAGGATCTCAAAAAGGTGGTGACTGAAACCTTTGGAAAAGTAAGAAATAAAATGGATGAGCTGCGGGTTGCGGATGCCCTGACGGAAATTTTTGTTCTGTTTAAGCGCTGCAACAAATATATTGATGAGACGGAGCCCTGGGTGCTTGCAAAGGATGAGGCAAAGAAAGACCGGCTCTCCACGGTTCTCTACAACCTGGTGGAGGGCATTTCCATAGGGGCGTCCCTCCTTGAGCCTTTTATGCCAAGTACGGCAAAGAAGATCGCAGAGCAGCTCAATACCTCCCTTTACGGATTTGAGCGGCTTGCAGGGGAGGAAGGAGACGATCTTTTCGGAGGCTATCCTTCCGGAAGGCGGGTGAGCGAAAAACCGGAGATCCTCTTTGCAAGACTTGATGCGAAGGAGGTGCTGGAAAGGGCCCAGGCCATGTTTGAGGAAAGAAAAGCGGCGGCGGAGAAATCAGGGTCAAACGTAAAAGAAGAGAGTGCCAGGGAGCCGGAGAATCTGATCGATATCGAGGCGAAGGAGGAAATCTCCTTTGAGGATTTCTCCAGGATGCAGTTTCAGGTGGGGGAGATTATCGCCTGCGAGGAGGTACCCAAATCTAAAAAGCTCCTCTGCTCCAAGGTAAAGATCGGAAGCCAGGTAAAGCAGATTGTCTCCGGCATCAAACAGCATTATTCGGCAGATGAGATGGTCGGGAAAAAGGTTATGGTGCTTGTCAACCTAAAGCCTGCAAAGCTGGCCGGAGTCCTCTCGGAGGGAATGCTTCTGTGCGCTGAGGATGAGAAGGGGAATCTTGCCCTTATGACGCCGGAGAAGGAGATGCCTGCGGGAGCGCAGATTTGTTAGGAAACGGCACTTGGAGGGGCTTTTTATGGCAAAAAGAGAAGAGTTTACCTTTGATTCCAGAGATGGAAAGAGCAAAATTCATGCGCTGCGCTGGATCCCGGAGGGGAAAGCGCAGTGTGTATTGCAGATTGTCCACGGAATGGCGGAGTATATCGGGCGTTACGAGGAACTGGCCCTGTTTTTGACGGAAAGGGGAATCCTTGTGACGGGAGACGACCATCTGGGACACGGAGAGAGTGTGGAGGAGGGCGGCGCATATGGATATTTCTGCGACCAGGATCCGGCCACGGTCGTGGTCAGGGATGTGCACCGCCTGAAAAAGCTGACACAGGAGAAGTATCCGGGAATTCCCTATCTGATTCTGGGACACAGCATGGGCTCCTTTATCACCCGCAATTACCTGTTCCGCTATGGAACGGGAATCCAGGGTGCCGTGATCTGCGGCACCGGATCCCAGCCGGAGGCGCTTGTGAGTGTATGCAGGGCCATGGCGGCGGTTCAGGGCTTCCTTTTTGGACAAAAACACACGGCGAAGCTTATAGACAGACTTGCATTTGGGAATTATAATAAAAAGATCACAAATCCGGCGACCTCTTTTGACTGGCTGTGCCGTGATGATAAGGTGGTAAAGGCTTATGTGAAGGATCCGCTGTGCGGCTTTACGTTTACCGTGAACGGTTTTCGGACACTGTTTGAGCTGCTGCACCGGATGAACCAGCCGTCCAATCTGGCGGATATGCCAAAGAGACTGCCCGTGTTTTTCATTGCCGGGGATGCGGATCCCGTGGGTAATTACGGGGAAGGTGTGAAAATGGCGTATGAAAGCTTTCGGAAAGCCGGAATGGAAAAGCTTTCCCTTAAGCTGTATCCCGCAGACAGGCATGAGCTTTTAAACGAACTGGATAAGCGGCAGGTATATGAGGACGTGTATTCCTGGATTGTGGAACGAGTGAAGGAGTATCAGATTTTATGAAAAGAATTTTGACAGTTATGATGACGGTTATGATGTGCGCCGGCCTTTTGGCAGGGGCTTTTGGCATGACGGCAAAGGCGCAGGAGACCACGGGGACGGATATCGGGGGAATGCTTGGCGGTGTCAAGGATAAGCTCTCGGAGGCAATCGCCGGTATGGACGAGGGAACCGTGGGAGAAGTACTGAATTTTGTGAAGGAAAAGGTTTCAGACGGAAGCTTAAAGACCGAGGACGGCCTTACGCAGGCCATCAGGGAGGGCGAAGAAAAATTCGGCGTTACGGTTGACAGGGCGGATGCGCAGAAGGTGGTGGACACCATGGAAAAGCTGGAGGATATGGGATTTTCCGGCGAGTATGTGATGGAAAAGGCAAAGGAGCTTTATGATGAGCACGGCACAGGGTTCGTGGATCACATTGACGAGGTGGTTGCGGGAGCCGTCAAGGATGCCGTTGCGGGAGCGGCAAGCGGCTTTTTTTCCAATCTCTGGGAGTCCACGAAGTCTTTCCTCAAAAATCTTGTGGCATAGGATGAAATACGGAATTCTGGCAGATAATAGAGAAAAAGCTGTTTGCAGAAACGAGGTAAAAAGAAGTGAGAATTGCATTTTACAGTACGAAACCTTATGACAAGGTTTGGTTTGAGCCTTTGGGAAAAGAGTATGGGTTTGACATTCATTTTATTGAGGCGGCATGCAACCGTGAGACGATCTTTATGGCAAAAGGCTATGACGCAATCTGTATTTTTGTCAATGATTATGTAAATGCCGAGATGATTGACGCACTCTATGATATGAAGGTGAAGGCCGTTTTGCTTCGAAGTGCGGGATACAATCATGTGGATGTGAAGGCGGCGGAGGATAAGATCGTGGTGCTGCGCGTGCCGGGCTATTCCCCGGAGGCGGTGGCTGAGTTCGCCATGGCCCTTCTGCTCACCGTAAACCGGCTGACCCACAAGGCCTATAACAGGACAAGGGAATTTAACATGAGCCTGAACGGGCTGATGGGAATGGATCTTTTTGAGAAGACGGCCGGCGTGATCGGAACCGGAAAGATCGGCCAGGCGATGATTCGGATTCTGAACGGTTTTCAGATGCGGGTGCTGTGCTATGATCCTTATCCGGTAAAGGGACTGGAGGCGGAGTATGTTTCCCTGGAGGAAATCTTTCAGTATTCGGATGTGATTTCCCTGCACTGCCCGCTCACGTCGGAGACAAAGCACCTGATAAACAAAAATACGATTGCCGCAATGAAAAAGGGAGTCTATCTGGTGAATACTTCCCGGGGCAGCCTGATCGATACGGATGCGCTGATCGACGGCGTTCTGGAGGGAAGGTTTGGCGGTGTCGGTCTGGATGTGTACGAGGAGGAGGAAGGCGTCTTCTACGAGGACCGTTCCGGGGATATCATTGCGGACGATAATCTGGCGAGGCTGATGACCCTTCCCAACGTGCTTGTGACCTCCCATATGGGATTTTTTACCAGAGAGGCCATGCAGGCCATTGCGCGCACGACCCTGGAAAATGCCTATGCCCTGGAGAACGGCCTCCCGCTGGTAAATCAGGTTGGCAAAGAGATGGCATTGTAAAATACGGAAATTTTTGATATAATAGTAAAGTTGATAATGCATAAAGGATAAAGCAATGGACGAAGAACTGCCATATGAGATACGGTTTATAAATCGTGATGAGTGGGAAGACGCTATGGGGCTTGCGTGGAAAACATTCCTGGAATACGAAGGGGATGTTTATCCGCCCGAGGGAATCAGAAGTTTTGAGGATTTTATCACGGATTCTGCCCTGAAGAGGATGTTTGTGATGGAGGCGTATCAGATCATGGCGGCTTTCCGGGAAAAGCGGATGGTGGGCATGATCAGCCTCCGGAACCAGACTCATATTTCATTGCTGTTTGTGGACGGGCGTTATCATAAAAGAGGGATCGGGAGAGCCTTGATCATGTCGCTTGCCTCCTATGTAAAGGAACAAAACGGTCAAAAAAGGCTTACGGTGAATGCGTCTCCTTATGGAGTCGGCTTCTATCATCGTCTTGGCTTTCGGGATCTGGGATCTGAAAAACAGCAGGACGGAATCATTTTCACCCCCATGGTTCTGGAACTTTAGGGGGAACAAGAGGAAACAAAGGAGAGTACACAGATGGGAAGATTTTTTGACCTCGACAGCCCGCTTATGAGCGCGCTAAACAAGTTGGCAGACCTGATCATTCTGAATATATTGGTGATCATCTGCAGCCTTCCGGTTTTTACGATCGGGGCATCCATGACGGCGCTGCACTATGTAGTGCTGAAAATGGTAAGGAACGAGGAAGGATATATTATCAAATCCTTTTTTAAATCCTTTAAGCAAAATTTCAGACAGGCCACAATCATTTGGCTGATCCTGCTGGTTTTAATCGGCGTCTTGATCGGGGATTTCCTGATCCTGCGTTTTTCCGCAGTGGCGCTTCCGCAGTGGCTTCATATTGTCATTCTGGCGATTGCGATTATACTGCTCTTTGCCACGGTGCATCTGTTTCCGGTTTTATCCCGTTTTGAAAACACGATCCTGAATACATACAGAAATTCGTTTTTTATGGGGATTCTGGCGCTTCCCAAAACGGTTGTCATGATGGTATGCTGGATCATCCCGCTTGTTGTCATGATTTTTGCCCCGCAGATTATGCCGGTGGTTTTCGTGCTTGGAATATCAGGCCCCGCTTTCCTCAACGCAATGCTTTACAACAAGACGTTCAAGCGCTTTGAGCCGGAAAACGAGATTGTCCCGGACGAGGAATGGTCCATGCAGCCCCTGGAAGGGCAGGAAGAAGAAGCCGCAGGGGAGGGGGGAAATTCCATCCAGGAGACGGCAGAACAGGCAAAAATGGATGAATCTGGGGTAGAAAAAGAGGAATAAGGGTACTTTTTTGTATAATATGTACACAAAACAAACCGGATCATGGACAAATTGCCATGCGTTAAAAAAATGCAAAAACTTTGTAAGCATTTTTAACAATGTTGCGTCAAAAGTTTGTGAAATAGTGGTATAGCTAAATCAGGCAAAGTCCGGTATACTGAATTCATACTTGATCGTGAATCAAAAATTTAAGGAGGCAAATTCAAAATGGCAAGTTTATCATTAAAGAACGTTTGCAAAGTGTATCCCAACGGATTCGAGGCAGTAAAAGATTTCAATCTTGAAATCGCTGATCAGGAGTTTATCATTTTCGTAGGTCCTTCAGGTTGTGGTAAATCCACTACTCTTCGTATGATTGCTGGTCTGGAAGATATTTCATCCGGTGAGTTAAAGATTGGCGACAGAGTTGTAAATGATGTGGAGCCTAAGGACAGGGATATTGCAATGGTATTCCAGAACTATGCTTTGTATCCTCATATGTCGGTTTATGATAACATGGCTTTCGGACTTAAACTGAGAAAGGTTCCGAAGGATGAAATCGACAAGATGGTTAAGGAAGCTGCCAAGATTCTTGACCTGACACCTCTTCTTGACCGTAAGCCGAAGGCTCTTTCCGGTGGTCAGAGACAGCGTGTTGCCATGGGTCGTGCAATTGTCCGCAGCCCTAAGGTATTCCTTATGGACGAGCCTCTTTCCAACCTGGATGCCAAGCTTCGTGTGCAGATGCGTGTTGAGATTTCCAAGCTCCATCAGAGACTGGGCACAACCATTATCTATGTAACGCATGACCAGACCGAGGCTATGACACTTGGCGATAGAATCGTAGTTATGAAGGACGGTGTTGTTCAGCAGGTAGATACACCTCAGAACCTGTATGAAAAGCCCAGAAATCTGTTCGTAGCAGGATTCATGGGATCACCTCAGATGAACTTCCTTGATGCGGTTGTGGAAGTAAAGGGTGATGTTGCATCCCTTAAGATCGCAGGAAACAGCATTCCTCTTCCGGCTGACAAGTCCAAAAAACTGATCAGCGGCGGTTATGCAGGAAAGACCGTTACCTTCGGTATCCGTCCTGAAGATATTTATGATTCAGAGGCACATATCCAGGCTGCTAAGTGTGTATTCGAATCCAACGTTAAGGTATACGAGCTTCTCGGTGCAGAAGTTTACTTATACTTTGATCTGGCTGAGTTCCCGATCACGGCAAGAGTTGATCCCAGAACTACGGCTAGACCGGGCGATAACATCAAGTTCACATTCGATGTTGAAAAGATCCACGTATTCGACAAAGAAACAGAGCAGGTTATTACAAACTAGGGGTAATCAATATGAGGGATGCAAGTTGCATCCCTCTTTTTAGTAACAGAGAAATTAACTAAATTATAAATATATTTATTAGCATAAAAAATTTGGAAGGATGTGAAAAGATGATATCAACACAGGTGATAGCGACAAGCATTGAAGAGCTCCGTGCCATAACAAGGGTTGATCTGTGCGTATATGACCCGGACGGTACGGTGGTGGCTTCTACCTTTGACAGTAATGATATTCAGACAACATTGATTAGAAATTTTGTGGATTCTCCTGCGGACAGCCAGGTCATCGGGATTGATCACCTTCTCAAAATTTTGGATGAGGGCGATCTGGTGTATGTTCTGGTAGCCAGAGGAAGCAGCGATGATACGTATCTGATCGGGAAAATAGCGGTCAGCCAGATTCAGCAGCTGATGGTAGCCTACAAGGAACGTTTTGACAGAAATAATTTTTTCCAGAACTTAATTTTGGACAATCTGCTCTTGATCGATATCTACAATCGGGCCAAAAAGCTTCATATCGAGGTCATGGTGCCGAGAGTTGTGCTGATTATTGAGACGGACCCGGACAGGGACAATGCGGCGGCGGAGTACCTGGGCGGACTGTTTTCACCTCAGTCAGGCGATTTTATCACTGCGGTGGATGAGTGCAATGTAATCCTGATCAAGTCTCTCGCTCCCGGGGACGGTTATGAGGAGGTTGAGAGGACAGCCGAGACCATTGTAGATATGATGAACACGGAGGCGATGATGAATGTCAGGGTCGCCTACGGAACCATTGTCCAGGAGCTGAAAGACGTTTCCAAGTCCTATAAGGAAGCGAATATGGCTCTTGATGTGGGAAAGATCTTTTATGTGGAAAAGAAGGTTAATGCGTACGGAAGGCTTGGTATCGGCCGTTTGATCTATCAGCTTCCGGTTAATCTGTGCAGAATTTTTATAGAAGAAATTTTTGGAGTGGACGGGATTGTTGATTTCGAGGAGGAAACGCTGACCACGGTGAATAAGTTCTTTGAGAATAATCTGAACGTATCCGAAACCTCCAGGCAGCTTTTTGTCCACAGGAACACTCTTGTATACCGGATCGAGAAGCTGGAGAAGAGCACGGGGCTTGACGTCAGAACTTTTGATGATGCGCTCACCTTTAAAATAGCCATGATGGTAGTTAATTATATGAAATATCTTGATTCGCTGAACTATTAGAAGCGGATCATAGAGTACTTAACAGCCTTGCTCCCGAATATGATTATTTAACAAATAGGATTATTTGAAAAATATGAGTAGGAGGGCGGTAAGGTTGTTTTTTTGTGCAAAAAAAATAGTGTATTTGTCTTTATATGAGGGAGAAGAAAGAATGGGATCGGCAGGGTTTGCAGGAATCTACGGAGAAAAGGAGGAGGTCCGGATCACCTTGCAGATCAAAACGGCCGAGGCCGAAGGAACCTGTCCCGTGAGACTTATTCTGCGGGGACAGGAGATCGCGATTGGAGAGATAGAGCTGAAAAAGGGATGCGGAACGTATGAGAGACGGTTTGCGATGGACCGGGAGGGGATGATGATTGCCTCTAATCATGCGGCGGAGAAAGATCTGGAAGCGGTATATGTGGTATTGGACGCAGGAAGAAGCGTCAGGGGAACCTGGATGAAGAGCGGCGCAGGGAATGCGGCGCCACAGGAGAGACAAAGCGGGACGGGCAGTGGGAAGGAGAAACGGCCGGAGGAAAGGGAAGCAGGGAAAACGGCGCAGAAGGGCCGGGAGCTGGAAGCTCTTCAAAGGAGGCCGGAAAGAGAGCAGGAGAGGAGAGAGCGAAGGCGGGAGGCGGAACCTGCGGGGGCGGAGGAAGAGGAGGTATTTTACCAGCAGAATTATTTGTCGGACAAATGGGAGCAGATGAAGAGCCAGTACAACAGGGTGCATCCCTTCGGTGATGACAGAGAGTTTATATCCATTGAGCTGAAGGACTTTGTGGTGATGCGGGAGTCCTGCCAGCGTCTGATCAATAACAGCTTCCTGCTGCATGGGTTTTACAATTACAGGCATCTGATCCTGGGAAAGGACTGCCGGATCGGTGATGAGAGGGAGATCTGCTTTTATCTCGGGGTTCCCGGCGTGTTTTTTGAGAGGGAAAAGATGGTTGCGGTCATGTTCGGCTTTGAAGGCTTTGAGTGCGCCGGGCCTGTGGAGATCGGAAAATTCGGCTATTATATGAGGCGCGTGGAAATATAGCGGGGATGTGGGCCGAGCGGTAGTGACATTTTGGCGGAAGTGATATAAAATGAAAAAATAAAAACCATGGTTTTATTCCGAAGGAAACTGCCATGCGTTACCTTCGCAGTTAACTTGGGACAGGCACCCTTGCGGCACATAAAAAATTCTGCTTAGTGCTGCTTTGTTCCCAACCTGACACGGTTCGCAGACATCTATTGCGCAAGACCCATCCGTCAACGCCACTTGCGAAGGGCAGCCATAGCAGCTTCCTTTGAAATAAAACTGCATGGTTTGGAGCGCTTTTTATAAGGCTCTCTAGTAGTATATTGTTTTTTGGCGAATTTGTCAACCGGAGGAAGCTATGACAGACCAGGAAAAATACATGAAGGAAGCCATACGGCAGGCAAAGAAGGCATATGCCCTGGGGGAGGTGCCCATTGGCTGCGTGATTGTTTATGAGGGAAAAATTATCGGAAGGGGCTATAACCGCAGAAATACGGACAAGAATACGCTGGCCCATGCGGAGATCACGGCCATCAACAGGGCCAGCAAAAAGATCGGGGACTGGCGGCTTGAGGGGTGCTGCCTTTATGTGACTCTGGAGCCCTGTCAGATGTGCGCAGGGGCCATTGTTCAGGCGAGGATCGACGAGGTGGTGATGGGAAGCATGAATCCCAAGGCTGGCTGCGGGGGCTCGATCCTGAATATCCTGGAGATGCCGGAGTTTAACCACCAGGTAAAGGTCACAAGGGGAGTGCTGGTGGAGGAGTGCTCGGCTCTTCTCACGGACTTTTTTAAGGAACTGCGGGTGAGGGTGAAAAAGGAAAAGGAGGAGAGAAGGAAGATAGCTGATAGCTACTCATTTCCTCCCACAATGTTCTGAAGCCATACGCCGCTTTTTACCATGAAGAAGCCGATGATCACCTTGATAAGCTCCGTGAACTGCACCAGGAAGAAAACCATGGCAATGGGCAGTGCGGTATGGCGCGCAAGCAGGGTTGCAAAGGGGATGACCAGCACCCAGGTGTAAACGCTGTCAAACAGGAAGGTGACAATGGTTTTGCCGCCGGAGCGGAGGGTAAAATAGGTGCAATGGGAGAAGGCGCACAGGGGCATGACCAGGGCGGAGATAATGATGAAAACTCTGGCAAGCTCCTTGATGCTCTCCTGCGTATTGTAGATGGAGGGGAAAAGCCGTCCCAGCATGATCATGAGAACGGAGATGACGCAGCAGCAGGCCACGCTGAAAAAGATCATCTTATTGTCCGCATCCTTGGCCTCATCCTTTTTGCCTGCGCCAAGAAGCTGCCCCACCACGATGGAGATGCAGCCTCCCAGCTGTATGTACACGATATTGAACAGGTTGCTGATGGTGGAGGAGATATTCTGTGCGGCGACCACCTCAAGGCCCCTTGCGGCATAGCACTGGGAGATCACGGCCATTCCGCTTGCCCAGAGCATTTCGTTCAGCATAAGGGGCGTCCCCTTCTTAAAAATGTCAGTCAGGATAGAACGGGGGATCCCAAGGCCCCGGTAGGCTCCCACAATATAGAGATTTTTGTCCGTGTGAGTGTGAGTCCAGACGATCACGATCAGGCACTCGATAAACCGGGCGATGACCGTGGCGATGGCGGCACCCTCCACGCCCATGGCGGGAATCCCCGCAATTCCGAAGATCAGCACGTAGTCCAGGATCAGATTGGTGAACACGGCCGCCGCACTGGCAATCATGGGAATCAGGGTCTGCCCCGTCTCCCGGATGGTGTTGATATAGGTCTGCCCGATGGCAAAGGGAATCAGGCCGATCATCATGATGGAAAGATACTCCTTTCCATATTCAAGAGCCAGGGAAATATCGCCCACGCTTCCCGTATCGCTCAGATACAGGGAAATCAGCTCCGTGTCTAAAAGGCCGAAAAGCAGCAGGGCAAGGGCGGTGATGGCGACGCAGGTATAGAGCTTGAAACGGAAGGTATAGCGCTGTCCCTTATAGTCGCCCTTTCCGTAAAACTGGGTGCCAAAAATCCCGGCGCCGGATACGCCGCCGAAAATGCAGATATTAAAGACAAACATCAGCTGGTTGACAATGGCGACCCCCGACATCTGTTCGGTGCCCACCTGTCCCACCATGATATTGTCCAGAAAGCTTACGAAGCTGGTAATGGCGTTCTGTATGATCATGGGCACGGCCAAAAGCAGCACGTAGCGGTAAAATTCCCTGTCTCCGATAAACTTGTTTTTAAATTTTTTCAACATATGTATTCTCCCTGTCAAGTCCGAAATAGGACGGATATTGCTATCCTATAACAGAAGAGGGGGAATGTCAAGATGAGGAAAAAGGATAGGAAAATCATTTTGGAATGGCAGTTTCACAGACATCAGGATTCCAGAATGAATTCCATGAAAACAGTAGAATATATATTGACATTATTGTATATATATGATATATATAATATATAAAGAGAAAAACGCCAGAAGGGACAGAGGACGGGGAGGTGAAAGGTTGAATATAATTATCAGTAATTCCGGGGAGACTCCCATATATGAACAGATTACCGGACAGATCAAGAATATGGTGATGAGCGGACAGCTGCAGGAGGGGGATGCGCTCCCGTCCATGCGGACTCTGGCAAGGGAGCTTCGGATCAGCGTGATTACCACCAAAAGGGCTTACGAGGATCTGGAAAGGGACGGCTTTATCACCACGGTGGTAGGGAAGGGGAGCTTTGTCAGGAAGGCGGATACCAGGCTGATCCGGGAGGAAAAGCTAAAACGGATCGAGAGGCTTCTGGGCGAGGCGGTTCTCGAGGCGAACCGAAGCGGTATCAGCAGAGAGGAACTTCTGGAGATACTGGAAATCATATATCAGGAGCGGTAAGACCTGGCGCTTTCACAGGCGGCTGAGGAGAAAGGAAGGAGAAAAACCAGGAAATGGATACGGGTAATGCGGTTACAATAAAGAATCTGACAAAGAGGTACAGTGGTTTTTTGCTGGATCATATCAGCTTTGAAATCCCCTGGGGCTCCATTGTGGGATTTATCGGGGAAAACGGGGCCGGCAAGAGCACGACCATCCGGGCCATGCTGGGCCTTATGCCCGTGGACGAGGGCGAGATCGATCTTGCGGGATGCAGCGTGTGCGGTGCGGGAAGTGATGACAAATGGCGGGAGCAGGTGGGAGTGGTGTTTGACGAGTGCAACTTTCCCGCAGAGCTTAAGGTGAAGGATATCGGAACCAGTATGAGATATGTCTTTCCCAAATGGGAGGAGAAGGGATTCGAGGATTATCTCGACCGGTTTGAGATTCCCCGGGATAAGAAGACAAAGGAATTATCCAAAGGAATGAAGATGAAGCTCTCCATCGCCGTGGCTCTGTCCCATCACAGCAGAATACTGATTCTGGACGAGGCCACAAGCGGATTAGACCCGGTGGTGAGAAATGAGATCCTCGACCTTTTTCAGGAGTTCGTGGAGGACGGACGACATGCGGTTTTTCTCTCCTCCCACATAACCTCGGATATCGAGAAGATAGCGGATTATATTATCCTGATTCATAGGGGAAGGCTTCTGCTTCATGAAAATAAGGATGAGCTGATTTACCGCTACGGAATTGTTCGGGGGACAAAGGCGCAGATAGCGAGAATACCGAAAGAGCTGATAAAGGGAAAATGGGAGAATTCCTTTGAAACCAGCGTGCTGGTGAAGGATAAGAGCCGCTTTGAGAGAGGCGGGCTGGAGTCGCTTAAGAGTTCGCCGGAGGAGGCGGAACCCGTGCT
Source organism: uncultured Lachnospiraceae bacterium (assembly GCA_910579685.1). GTDB lineage: Bacteria > Bacillota > Clostridia > Lachnospirales > Lachnospiraceae > Suilimivivens. The sequence goes on from CAJTVN010000007.1 coordinate 13,552, forward strand.
GGATAAGGCCGGCATAGAGGATATTCTGATGTATATGGTAAAGGCGGAGGGATAAGATGAAAGGATTGTTGCTAAAGGATCTGAACACGTTAAAAGGATATGGGAAGCAGTACGGGATTGTCTTTGTGATTATGACAGTGTGGGCGCTCGCCATGGAGACCGTTTCTTTTGTGTCAATGTACAGCATCCTGCTGGGAGGTATGCTGGTGCTGAGCACGCTGACCATGGATGAGGCGGTGAATTTCAACCGGTGGGCGCTAACCACGCCGGTGGGGGTCAGAGGGCTGATCGGGGCCAAGTATGTGCTTCTGGTCTGTACGGTAGGAGTGGGAACCGGATTTGGAATTTTGCTGAACGTGGCGCTCGGGGCATTCCTGGGAGGCCTGCAGTGGGAGGAGGTGGAAAGTCTTCCCATTGTTGCGGCCCTGTTCTTTATCGCCTATTCCATAACGCTCCCCATCAGCTTTAAAATTGGCGTGGAGAAGAGCAGATACATCTATATTTTGATCCTTTCCGGCATAGGGGCCGCCGTCTTCGGACTGGTAAAGGTTCTGGACCGGCTGGGAATTCTGGAAGAGATCGATAGTTCGGAGGCCGCCTATTTTGCCGTGATTCTGGGGATGCTTGTTGTGAGCGTTCTGGTGCTTGTGATCTCCTACCGGATCTGCATACGGGTAGTCAGAAATAAGGAGTGGTGACAAGCAGGGTGATGAGGCGGGAATGCTTTTCGATCAGCCCTTCCTGGCACATCCTGGCAATCTCCTTCATCAGTGAGCTGCGGTCCACCGCCAGATAGTCGGCAAGATCCGAATAAGGGATGGGCAGCATTATGACAGGACCTCCCTGGCGCAGGGACTGAAAATGTAAAAAAGAAAGCACCTTGTTGCGCGTCGACTTCTGCTGCAGGATATGGCAATGCTGCTGCAGAGAGGCCACACTGGACTGAAAGATAAATTCCGGCAGATGCGAAATCCCTCCGGAGGGCTGCGTCTGCCGAAAGCTTCTGATCTGATTCATGGTAAGAGAAGCCACACGGCAGGGGTATTTGGCTGCGACATAGCAGTGGCCGTTGTTCGGCTGGATCATGGCGCTGTAATAGATGGCCTGTCCTTTTACGAAATAATTCAGAATCTGCGTTTCACCGGAGGCATCCTCCACGGTCAGATAGGCCGTTCCGCCGAGAAGAAGGAAGACCTTATGCATTTCCGACTTCCGGATGGGAAGAATTTCCCCTCTTTTGTAAGCCCTGACAGAGGGATGAAAAGTTTTTTCCAATAGATCCAGTTCCGGATCACTGAGAAAATCCCGTATTTCCTGCACCATATCTTGAAATGCCTCCTAGTAAAAATACTACATCTTGTATTTTAATTTAAAACTGTGGCTTTGGCAACAGTTTTTTTTGAGCGCCTGTAGCATAATGGGATTTACCACACGTTACAAGGAGGGGTTTTCATGAAGGTAATTAAAAGAAACGGATCGGAAGTGAATTTTGATGTCAACAAAATTGTGGCTGCAATCGCCAAGGCCAACAAGGCCGCTCATAGAGAGGAACTGACCAGGGAGCAGATCCAGGAGATTGCGGAATACATTAATTTTAAATGCACCAGGATGAACCGTGCGATTTCGGTGGAAGAAATGCAGGATATGGTGGAAAACCAGATCATGGCCCAGGGGGCTTTTAATGTGGCCAGATGTTATGTGCGCTACCGCTATACCAGATCCCTGGTGAGAAAGAGCAACACCACGGACGACAGGATTCTTTCCCTGATCGAGTGCAACAATGAGGAGGTACTCCAGGAGAATTCCAATAAGGATCCCATTATCAACAGCGTGCAGAGGGATTACATGGCCGGTGAGGTCAGCAAGGATCTCACCAGGAGGCTTCTTCTGCCCACGGAGATCGTGAAGGCGGATCAGGAGGGGCTGATTCATTTTCATGATTCGGATTATTTTGCACAGCATATGCACAACTGTGATCTGGTAAATCTGGAGGACATGCTTCAGAACGGGACGGTAATCAGCGAGACCTTTATTGACAAGCCGCAGAGCTTTTCCACGGCCTGCAATATCGCCATGCAGATCACGGCCCAGGTGGCCAGCAACCAGTATGGGGGACAGAGCATTTCCCTGACCCATCTGGTGCCCTTTGTGCAGGTTTCCAGGGAGAAGATCCGCAAAGAGGTGCTGGAAGACGCGCGGATGATGGGGAACTCTCCTTCCGAGGAAGTTGTCAGCCATATTGTGGAGAGGCGTCTTCGCAAGGAGGTGGAAAAGGGGGTTCAGACGATTCAGTACCAGATCATTACCCTGATGACCACCAACGGGCAGGCACCCTTTCTCACCGTGTTCATGTACCTGAACGAAGCGAAAAATGAGAGGGAGAAGAGAGATCTGGCTCTGGTGATCGAGGAGATGCTGAATCAGCGGATTCAGGGGGTAAAGAACGAGAGCGGAACTTATATCACGCCTGCGTTTCCCAAGCTGATCTACGTGCTGGAGGAGGATAATATCACGGAGGGGACGGAGTATTTTTACCTGACCCAGCTGGCGGCAAAGTGCACGGCCAAGAGGCTGGTGCCGGATTATATATCGGAAAAGAAGATGAAGGAGCTCAAGGAAGGCAACTGCTTTCCGGTTATGGGCTGTCGGAGCGCCCTTTCACCCTGGAAGGATGAAAACGGAAATTATAAGTTTTACGGGAGATTTAACCAGGGGGTTGTGACCATCAATCTGGTGGATGTGGCACTCTCATCCCACAGGGACATGGATAAGTTCTGGAAGGTCTTTGACGAGAGACTGGATCTGTGCTACCGGGCGCTCATGTACAGGCACAACCGTCTTAAGGGAACGCTCTCGGATGCGGCGCCGATTCTCTGGCAGTACGGCGCACTGGCAAGGCTGCCCAAGGGACAGCCCATCGACGAGCTGCTCTATGGCGGGTACTCCACTATTTCCCTTGGATATGCGGGACTGTGCGAGTGCGTGAAATATATGACAGGGAAGTCCCACACGGATCCGGAGGCAAAGCCCTTTGCCCTGGATGTGATGAAACATATGAACGAGGCCTGCAACCGCTGGAAGGAGGAGACCAATATCGCCTTCAGCATTTACGGATCGCCAATCGAGAGCACGACCTACAAGTTTGCAAAATGTCTGCAGAGACGGTTCGGAATCGTGGAGGGCGTGACGGACAAGGGATATATCACCAACAGTTATCACGTGAAAGTGACGGAGCCCATCGACGCTTTTGCCAAGCTGAAATTCGAGGCGGATTTCCAGGCGCTGTCAACGGGCGGGGCTATCAGCTACGTGGAGGTGCCCAATATGCAGAACAATATTCCGGCGGTTCTTGCAGTGATCAAGTTTATTTATGACAATATCATGTATGCGGAGCTGAACACCAAGAGCGATTTCTGCCAGGCCTGCGGCTACAGCGGCGAGATCCAGATTGTGAAGGAGGATGGAAAGCTGGTTTGGGAGTGTCCTTCCTGCGGCAACCGGGATCAGAACACTCTGAACGTGGCCCGCAGAACCTGCGGCTATATCGGGACACAGTTCTGGAATCAGGGAAGAACGCAGGAAATCAAGGAAAGGGTAATGCATCTGTAAATGAATTATGGAGAAATCAAAAAATTTGACATTGCAAACGGGGAGGGCGTGAGAGTTACCCTGTTTGTGTCGGGCTGTACCCATCACTGTAAAGGCTGTTTTAATCCGGAAACCTGGGATTTTCAGTATGGGGAGCCCTTTACGCAGGAGACGGCCAGGAAGCTTTTGGAGAGCCTTTCTCCGGAATATATTGCAGGGCTTACGCTGCTTGGAGGCGAGCCCTTTGAGGTGGGCAACCAAAGGGCGCTGACCCCGTTTTTGAGGAAGATGAAAGAGCTTTATCCCCAAAAGGATATCTGGTGTTATACAGGGTATACGCTGGAGACGGATCTGGTGGGAGCGGCAAGCGTTCCGTGGGAAAGAAAAGAGGATGGGCGGTTGGAGGATGGTGCGGACTGCGGGCAGGAGCAGTGCATGTATCCGAGGTGTGAATGCACGGATGAGATGCTTTCCCTGATTGACGTGTTGGTGGACGGAGAGTTCGTGGAAGAGAAGAAGGATATCAGTCTGGTGTTTCGAGGTTCATCCAATCAGAGGGTGATCGATCTGCCGATGACGCGGAAGACGGGAAGGATCTGTCTGTGGGAGAGTAAGGTTGGACAGAAAAGATGAAGATACGCTGCCTTGTGGAAAAGATAGAGGGTGCCTTAGCGGCTGTGAGAAAGAAGGAAGAACTTAGATGAATCGAATTGAAAACGAGACTTTTGACATGGAACGGGCGCTGTACGCAAGCCGCGAAATTATCGTGAAGAACTGTAAATTCGACGGGCCTGCGGACGGGGAAAGCGCTTTTAAGGAGAGCCGGGATATACAGGCGCTGTGCTGTTTTTTTAATCTCCGGTATCCGTTCTGGCATGATCATAACCTGAAAATCGACAATTCAGAAATGACGCAGCTGTGCCGAGCGGCTTTGTGGTATTCGGACCATATCGAAATTACGGATTCAAAGCTTCACGGAATCAAGGCGCTGCGCGAATGCGCTCATGTGAAAATGAAGGGCTGCGACGTGATCTCCCCGGAGTTCGGGTGGTTTGTCCATACGATCCGAATGGAGGACTGCAGCGTGCAGAGTGAGTATTTTATGATGCGCTCCGATCATCTGGATTTTCGGGATGTGCGTCTTAAGGGGAAGTATTCTTTCCAGTATATTCAGGATTCCGTGTTTGAAAACTGTGATTTCGACACAAAGGATGCTTTCTGGCACGCAAAAAACGTGGTGGTGAAAGACAGCGTGGTGAAGGGGGAATATCTTGCCTGGTACTGTGAGAATGTGACCTTTGAGAACTGTAAAATTATCGGGACCCAGCCTCTTTGCTATTGTAAGAACCTGAAGCTGATCAACTGTGAGATGGAGAAAACGGATCTTTGCTTTGAAAAGTCGCAGGTGGAGGCGACCATAACCACTGCGGTGGAGAGTATCAAGAATCCGCTGGCAGGGCATATTTATGCACCCTCCGTGGGAGAGATCATCCGGGATGACGAGAATTCCCGGGGAGAGATCCTGTGCGGGTGATTGGCAGGCATTAATACAGCGGGCAGGGAGAAAAGCTCCCTGCCCATTTGTATGCCGGACGGCGCACACGGATGAAATCAGAAGGTGATCGCAACCTTGAAATCGCCATATTTTCCGGAGGCATAGTCAAAGGCGGTCTCCCACTCTTCCAGAGGGAAGGTCCTTGTGACCACACCGTCGGTTTTGAGCGTGCCATTTGCGATGTTTTTAATGACAAAAGGATAGCAGTAGGGACTTAAGTGGGAGCCGAGCACATCCAGCTCCTTCTTATCCCCGATAATGGACCAGTCCACGGTGGTGGGTTCTCCGAACACGCTGAATTCCACCATTCTTCCCAGCTTGCGGATCATCCGAAGCCCCTGAACCACGCTTGAGGGATGTCCGGTCGCCTCGATATAGATGTCACAGCCGTAGCCGTCCGTGAGCTCGAGGATCTTTGCCACCACGTCCTCTTTTCCGGGATTCATGACAAGGTCGGCGCCGAATTCCTTTGCCTTTTCGAGTCTCTTGTCGATCATATCCAGAACGATCAGTTTGGCCGGGTTCTGCATTCTCGCATAAGTGATCATGCCAAGACCCAGGGTTCCGGATCCGGAGATTACCACGATATCCTCGTTGCGGATCTGCGCCCGGTCAACCGCATGCTTTGCGCATCCATAGGGTTCGATCAGCAGCGCTTTTTCCAGGGGCATGTCGTCCGGAACCTTCGAAATCACCGCGGTCTTGGAGTATCTCACGTATTCCGCCATTCCTCCGCTGTTCTTTGTCTGGAACCCGAAGATGGAATGGGGCTGGCACATCCAGTATCTTCCGCTCTTGCAGAACTTGCATTCGCCGCAGGGTACGATCTGATCTGCGGTAATTCTCTCTCCGATTTCAAATCCCTTTACATTTTCCCCCATCTTTGCCACACGGCCCAGAAATTCATGTCCGGGGATCACCGGCGGCTCCACCCATGCGGGCTGAACATCGTCGCCCCAATACATGGGTGCGCCGTGATAGCACTTTACATCAGACACGCAGACGCCGCAGCCCTCTGTCTTGATGATGATGTCGTCAGGACCGCACTCCGGAACGGGATAATTCAGTTCCAGCCTGTAGTCGCCTTTTCCGTATGCCACAAGGGCTTTCATTGTCTCGGGTACATTTCCCATTTTACTTCCTCCTTATACAGTTGTCGTAAATCGATAAATTCATTATAAAGCTTTTTTAGGTAAAGTCAATTCTTCACACTGATATAATCACTAATATAACTAAAAAATTGCGGGACACAGGTAGAACTGTGTAAAAAACCTCCATTAAATCCGTTAAAACTCACAAAAATATAAAAGCTTTGACAAAAGTACTTGCTTTTTTTGAAGAAAAGCATTATATTAATATTACTAATATGATCAGAGATTATATCAATGATAGGAATATTGAGGTGAGAAGAAAAACGGGAAAGGGACACGGTTATAGAGATGACAGACGAACAGATTATTCAGATTTTAAAGAGGGAGCTTGCCCCGGCCTTGGGATGTACCGAACCGGTGGCCATCGCCTATGCGGCGGCGAGAGCCAGGGCGATCCTCGGTGTGGCACCACAAAGGGCACAGATCAATGTAAGCAGGAATATCCTGAAGAATGCCATGGGTGTGGGGATTCCGGGTACGGACATGGTGGGACTGGAGATGGCGGCAGCCCTTGGTATCATTGGAGGCAATGCTGACAGGGTTCTTGAAGTGCTGGATGGCGTGACGCAGGAGGAGGTCCGGCTTGCAAAGGAATATGCGAGAAAGAACGTGCGGGTGGCGTTAAAGGACACGCCAAAGAAGCTGTACATAGAAGTAATTCTCAAGACAGAGAATGATTCATCCTTGGTGGTGATTGAGGACAGGCATACCAATATCACAAAGATGGCTCATGGACTGACGGTTCTCTATGAGAATGGAAACTGCGAAGAACTGGCGGACAGGGGCGGAGACAATAAGGGTCTGAACGTGGAACGCATTTACCAGTGCATCACCTCCGTGGATCTGGAGGAACTGAAATTTCTGGATGAGGCGGTGCGCATGAACTGGGCTGTTTCGCAGGAAGGGCTGAACGGGGAATACGGGCTGAACGTGGGAAGGAACATCATGGGAAGCCGGGGAAATAAGACTCCGGAGGAGGATATTTCCTCTTATGCGGAGGCAGTGACTGCGGCTGCGGCGGATGCCAGGATGTCCGGATGCACGCTCCCGGTAATGACGATCTGCGGAAGCGGGAATCAGGGAATTACGGCCATTCTTCCTGTGGCGGCGGCCATCCGGGCAATCGCGGGAGGAGAGGAGCTGCTTTACCGTTCCCTGGCCCTTTCCTGTCTTGTCACGATTCATGTGAAGCAGTACATTGGAAAGCTTTCCGCCCTGTGCGGATGCGGCATGGGTTCTTCCATTGGTGTATGCTGCGCCCTTGTCTATATGCAGGGCGGAGGGCTTGGCCAGATTAAAAGCGCAATCCGGAATATGATCGCAGATGTCTCGGGTATGATCTGTGACGGGGCGAAGGCGGGCTGCGCACTTAAGATCGGAACCGTTGTCGCCGGAGCGTTCCAGTGTTCCGTACTGGCGCTTAACAATTACAGTGCGGGAGATCTGGACGGCATTGTCTCGGATGATGTGGAAGATGCGATCCGTAATCTGGGTGAGCTGGGAAACCGGGGAATGGCAGATACGGACAGGGTGATCCTGGATATGATGGTCTGCCGATAGTCAGTCTATTTCTGTGCGCAAAGAGTCCACAGACGGATTCTTTCAGATAAAGCGAAGAGGAAAAAGGAGGAAACGGCAAATGGATAAGAGAACGAGGGTTTTAAATGCGATGAACAAAAAAGAGGTGGATCATGTCCCTGTGGGATTCTGGTTCCACTTTGGCGGAGAGGAAGCGGTGGGTGATGCCTGTGTGAAGGCGCATCTGAATTATTACAGGGAGACGGATCTGGATTTCGTGAAGATCATGTGTGATAATTATTTCCCCTTCCCGCTGCCTGAAATCAAATGCGCTTCGGACTGGAAAAAGGTAAAACCGCTTGCAGAGGATCATCCCTTTATCCGGGAGCAGGTGGAGAGGGCGAAGGCCATCGTGGAGGCGATCGGATCCGAGCGCTGCGTGTTTTATAACGTGTTTGCACCCTTCTCATCGCTTCGGTTCGGAGCGGAGGCCCTGGGTCTTTCCGATGCCGACGTGATGGCACATATCAGGGAGGATAAAAATGCCGTGATGCAGGCTCTTGACAGGATCGGTCAGTCAAACGCACTGCTGGCGGAGCTTCTCATTACTGAAGCGGGATGTGACGGCGTGTATTATTGTGTGCAGGGCGGCGAGTATGACAGATTTACGCCCCAGGAATACCGGGCCCTGATCCGGCCAAGCGATCTGTATGTCCTGGAACATGCCAACCGGTTTTCGGACAACAATATTATTCATATGTGCGGTTGGGCGGGAAACAGAAACCAGCTGTCCGTCTGGCAGGACTATCCGGCCAAGGTGGTGAACTGGGCGGTTCATGTGGAAGGCCTTGACCTTGAGGAAGGCCGTTATTTCATAGGGGGAAGGACTTCTCTCGGCGGGTTCGAGACCCACTGGGACGAGCATACCCAGCAGGGAATTCTTTACACAGGAAATAAGCAGGAGCTCCAGGAGTATACCAGGAACATGATTCTGAACCATGGAAAAACCGGACTGATGCTGGGGGGAGACTGCACCATAGACGCAAAGCTTAGCTGGGAGAGAATCCGCTGGGTGGTGGAAGCGGCCAGAAGTATGTAGCTGAAATATCTATTTATGCAATATCTCTTTATATCTGATACAAAAGAGAAGATTTGTGCGGACAGTCTCTCTTTGTATATAAAAGGAACGGCCCGCCCCAAGGCGGTGCGAAACAAAGCTTTAGAGAAAGGAATGTAAGATTATGAAAAAGTGGAAGAAATTTGCAGCACTTGGATTAACCGCTGCCATGGTGCTTGGCATGACGGCATGCGGGAATTCATCGGGTTCATCAGAGCGGTCGTCCGAACCGGCAGAAGAGAGCGCTCCTAAGACGGAGGAAAGCGCACCTGCGCAAAGCAGTACCGGGGGGGGGTGAAACCCAGGAGGCGGCAGGAGAGGCGCAGGATGAACCGGTTCAGGGAGGCATCGTGTACGAGGGACCGGATTCGCCTGTCACCCTCACCTTCTGGAACGGCTTCACCGGAACCGACGGAGAAGTGCTGGTAGATATCGTAAACACCTACAACGAGACAAACGGCAAGAACATTACCATTGAGATGGACATTATGCCCTGGGCGACTTTTTATGAGAAGCTTCCCCCCGCAATCGCGACCAAGACGGCTCCCGACTTTGTGCTGATGCCTACCAGCAGGCTGCGCATGTACGGGAACCAGTCCCTGGCAAGCATGGCGGATTACTTTGACTATGCGGGAAGCAACTTTGGGGATTATCAGGAGGGCGTGCTGGATTCCTTCATGCTGGACGGCGAGTATTACAGCGTCCCCATGCAGATCATCTCCCATTACCTGTTCTGGGACAAGGATCTGTTTGAGGCCAACGGGCTGGATCCCGAGACCCCTCCCGCAACCATGCAAGAGGTGGCTGAGATGGCAGAGAAGCTGACGGACAAATCCAAGAACCAGTATGGCTTTGCCATGGATTTTGAGGGGACGAACCTGCTCTATCAGTACATGATGTTTGCATTTGGCGACGGCTTTTTTGACGAGGAGAACGTTGCGATCACTCTGGATACGGAGGACAATCTGAAAGCAATGACCTTTGCGCAGGATATGTGGAATGCGGGCGTCTCTCCGGCTGATATCGACGATACGGTGCTCTGCTCCGGACAGGTGGGTATGTTCATCAATGGCTCCTGGATGATCAACGGCCTGCGAAATGCGGGAAGAAACTTTGGCGTTACGGCGGTTCCTGCCGCCGAGGGAGAAGAGGCAAAGGCTCTGTGCGTTCCCGTTGGATTTGAGATCCCGATCACTACCTCGGAGGAAAACAAGCTTGCGGCTTATGACTTTATCCGTTACTGGAACAGCACGGAGGTGTGCAAGAAGTGGACACAGAAAAACGGCGTCCCGCCCTATCTGATTTCCGTGGCGGAGGACGAGGAGATCAAGAACGATCCCGTGGTTCAGGCTCTGGTTCCCAGTCTTTCCTATGCGTATCCCCAGTACCAGAAGATCACGGTGGGCGCAACCATTACGGACGACTATATGAGGCCAATGGCAGGGGAAATTCAGAACGGTGCGGATGTGAAGGCAACTTTGGAAAAATATCAGGAAATGGCTGCAAAATTTCTGGAAGAAAATAAATAAGGCTAAGTAAAAAGGATATGGGGATATACAGTTTTAGCGTATATTCCCATATTGCGTAAGCGAGGTGGAATATGAAAGAATCAAAATTTTCCAAAGTCAGGGCGTACTGGAACAAGCCCGGCCATGCGGCATACCTGTTTATAGCGCCGGCCATGCTGATCATTTTTTTGTTTGTCGTGGTGCCGCTGATCAGTTCTTTTGTCATAAGCCTGACAAACATGGATATTTTTATGCGGGATATTAAGTTTATCGGTTTCGAAAACTTTAAGAAGTCCTTTGAAGAGGAGCGGGTATGGAACGCCTTCAAAAACACGTTTAAATACGTGATCCTGTCCGTACCCATCCAGATCGGCCTTTCGCTCATTCTGGCGTTCTGGTTATTCCGAAGCGACAGGTTCAGCAAGCTGATGCGGTCGATCTATTTCATTCCCGTGATCTGTTCCTTTGCCAGTCTGGGTATCATGTTCAAGATGTTTTTCGGATCGGCGGTGGGATATTTCCCCTATGTCGTCTCTCTCATCACCAAGAACGGGGTTCCCAGCTTCTGGTCGGATGTGAAGTACGCCTTTCCGCTGATTATTTTCATTTCCGTGTGGAAGAAATTCGGGCAGAGCCTGATTATCCTGGTGGCCGGAATCAACAGCATTTCGGAATCTTATTTTGAGGCGGCCAGGATTGACGGGGCTTCCAGAAAACAGGTATTCGCCTATGTCACGATTCCCATGCTGTGGCCGACGTTAAGCTTTGTCATTGTGACCACGGTGATCGGGGCCATGCAGGTGTTTGACGTGGTGTTCGTGACCACGGGAGGCGGCCCGCTGAACTCCACGGAAACCATTGTTCAATATATTTATTCCAGGGGATTCGGAAATTCCTATGATCTGGGCTATGCGTCCGCACTCAGCGTGGAGCTGTTCTTTGTCATTGCCCTGATCACGGTTCTGACCAGGAAATACACGGATCGAAAGATGGAAGAGAATTCATAGGGGGTAAGGCATGAAAAAAATAAGAATAGCGGATGTTGTGGAAAAAGGCGTATGTCTGTTGGTGATGCTTCTCGTGCTGATTCCCTTTTTCTGGATGGTGAGCATGTCCTTTAAGACGGAGGCGGAGATCATGTCCTTTCCTCCCACCTTCTTTCCAAAAGAAATCAGTATGAAGCACATGATTGCCATCTGGAAACGGATCCCTCTTTTGACATACATAAAGAACACGGTAATTTTTGCGGTGGGGGTCGCCTTTGTCTCCGTCATGATCGATTCTCTGGCGGGCTATGCCTTTGCCAGAATCCGGTTCCGGGGCAGGGAGACACTCTTTAGCCTGATCCTTCTTACTATGATGGTGCCTTTCCAGATTACCATGATCCCGCTTTATATCGAGACTTTTAAGCTGGGAATTCTGGATACGTTTGTGGGGCTGATTCTTCCAAGGGCGGCAACGGCATACGGGATTTTCTTCATGAGATCCTTTTTCCTGGGTCTGCCAAAGGATCTGGAGGAATCTGCGAGAATAGACGGTCTGCATGAATTCGGCATTTATGTAAGGATCATGCTGCCGCTGTGCAAGCCGGCCTTTATCACGTTGTTTATCTTTGTTCTGATGGGAAACTGGAATGATCTGCTCTATCCTATGATGATGACGAGCTCCACCAAAATGCGGACTCTTCCAGCGGGTCTTGCCATGTTTGTGGGAGAGGGGCTGACGGAGGTGGGGCCTTCCATGGCGGGGGCGTTTCTGTCCATGATCCCGTTGTTTGTCCTGTATTGCATGGCGCAGAAATATTTTGTGCAGGGCATTGCGGTTTCGGGTATGAAGGAGTGAGAATATGTTTGAGGAAATAGGAAGAAAATTGTCCGGCATGGTGCGTATACCCACCGTGAGCGGAAAAGGAAATGAAGAGGATTACCGGATCGGGGCATACAGGGAGTATTTGGCAAAGGAATTTCCCAGTGTGTTTTCGCAGGCGTCAGTGATGCAGGTGGGAGAAGCCAGGCTGCTTAAGCTTGCGGGAAGCGGGGAAAATTCCAGGCCGGTGCTGTTTACCGGGCACATGGACGTGGTTCCCGTACAGGATACCGGGGTATGGAAATATCCTCCATTTTCCGGTGAAATTGCGGAAGGGACGGTATGGGGCAGAGGAGCCCAGGACATGAAGGGGCCGCAGTGCGCCCTGCTCTCGGCTCTGGATGAGCTCCTTTTCGAGGGCTGGATCCCGAAGCGGGATGTCTGGCTCTACCTGTCCTGTGACGAGGAGGTGGGAGGAGAAACCACCGCAAAGGCGGCTGAATTGTTGAAAAAAGAAGGTCTTCACTTTGAAATTGTGTTTGACGAGGGCGGCACAATATGCGAAAATTTTATGGAGATAACAGACGGTAGGGCCGCTATGATAGCAATCGGGGAGAAGGGCTCCCTGGAATACCGCTTTACAGCATTGTCAGAGGGCGGACACTCCGCTTCCCCTCAAAAGGGGTCTGCGATTGTTCGGCTTGGGGAACTGCTGCATGAGGTGGAGCATATGGAGCCTTTCCGCCGTGAGCTCAGTGCGGGGAGCCGCGAGATGCTTCGTAAAATGGCGGCCTGTCACTCGGATGAGGAGCTGGCCGGAAACCTTCTTAAAGCCAGTGGGGAAGAGGGAGAATATCCCGTCCTTCGCCGGATATGCAGGGATGCGGATAATCTTCTGGGCTCCACGATCGCCTTTACCATGATTGAGGGAGGCACGGCCTTTAACGTGATGCCAAAGAAAGCGGTTCTGACGGCAAACGTCCGGATCTCGGCGGCTGAGACCAAGGAGGAAGTGACGGCGAAGCTGGAGGCTCTTGCAGGGAAGCATGATCTGATCTGCGAATGTGCGGGCGGTAGGGACGCCGTGCCGGAGAGCAGTACAATGCAGACCGGTTACCGGATGATGGAAGCCTGTGTGAACGAGGCGTATCCGGATCTTCCGGTGATCCCCTTTATCCTGGGCGGCGGAACGGATTCCAGGTATTTTGCCCCGCTTACGGATGAGATTGTCCGTTTTTCCCCCATGCATGCCGAGCCCTGGCAGGGAAGAGGCGTTCATGGCGATAATGAGGCGGCCAACGTTGAGGATGTGAGGGATGCGGCAAAGTGCTATTACCTATTGCTTTCCAAATATCTGTGAGCGGCCCCTTGGGTGATGCGGCAAACGTCCGAAGAACCTGATAATATTGTGACGAGGAGAAATTAAAATGAACGGATTTACGTTTCAATGTGGAACGAAGATGATATTTGGCAGGGAGACAGAGCTGTGTGTGGGAGAAGAGCTGAGACGGCAGGGGGCGTCGAGGGTGCTTTTCGTGTATGGAGGTTCCTCCATCAAAAAGAGCGGTCTGTATGACACAGTGGTAAAGGCCCTTGAAAAGGCGGGACTTTTCTTTTTGGAGCTTCCCGGCGTGGTGCCCAACCCCAGGGTATCCCTGGTGAGGGAAGGAATCGAGATCTGCCGGAGGGAGAAGATTGATTTTCTTCTGGCCGTGGGCGGCGGAAGCGTGATCGACAGTTGCAAGGCCATATCCTTTGGCGTTTATTATGACGGGGACGTGTGGGATCTGATTTCCGGAAAGGTTCGTCCCGGACAGGAGAGAATTCCGGTGGGCGATATTCTCACACTGCCTGCAGCGGGAAGCGAGGAGAGCGACAGCTGCGTCATATCGGATGAGACGATCCTGGTGAAGGCGGGATTCGGTTCTCCTTTGATGCGTCCGGTGTTTTCCATCATGAATCCGGAGCTGACTTACACGCTTCCGCCTTATCAGACAGCCTGCGGGTGCATGGATATTATGGCTCATGCCATGGAGCGTTATTTCAGTCCAACGCCAGACGTGGAGATGACGGATCGGGTGACGGAGGCAATATTGACTACCGTGATTCACAATCTGCCCATTGCGCTGGCTGAACCTGAAAATTACGCAGCCAGAGCGGAGATTATGCTCTGCGGAACCTGGGCACAGAACGATATGACGGGATGCGGCAGGATCCAGGACTGGTTCAACCACGGCCTAGAGCATCAAATCAGCGGTTTTTACGATATCGCCCACGGAGCCGGACTTGCGATTTCCTTCCCGGCATGGATGGAATATCTGTGCGAAAAGAAGGAGTGCGTGCCAAAGCTTGCCCAGTATGCGGTCCGCGTCTGGAATGCGGAGATGAATTTTGAGGATCCTGCCCGGACCGCAAGGGAAGGGTGCAAGCGCCTGAAAAACCTGATCCGGGAGGCCGGGCTTCCCCTCACATTGAGAGAGGCGGGTGTGGGAAATGAGAGATTCGAAGAGATTGCGGATAATATGACGGACGGCGGAAGCCGCACCTGCGGCAGCTTTTATCAGATGGGCCGTGAGGATATCAGAAAACTGCTTGGGAGAATGGAATAAGAGATGGATAAGTTGAAAGAAGGATTTACGCAGATAAAAAAGGAATCGCTCACTGACCGGATTCATGACAGTATCCTGGAAATGATTATCAAGAATCCATCGGATGAGGAACAGGTGCTGAATGAGAAAAGGCTCATGGAGCTGTTCGGAGTCAGCAAGGCGCCGGTACGGGAGGCCCTCATCAAGCTGTGCAGCGAGGGGGTTCTGCGCAATGTTCCCCGGTTTGGCTATATGGTCATCCGTATGAACGAGCAGGATATCAGGGATGCGCTTCGGATGCGTGTCCTTCTGGAGACGGAGGCCCTGGAAACCGCATTCCCGAATCTGGAAGAGAGAGAGCTGGCCGAGATCAGAGATCATGTCTCGAAGGCTGCGGCCAAGCAGAATGTGGACGTCTGGGAGGTGTGGGAGGACAACAAGCAGTTTCATCTGCTTTTGGCATCCTTCTCCGGGAACCGGATTCTGATGAAGCTTCTGCAGGAATGCATGGAGATGCTTACCAGGTCCTATGCCCAGAAAATGTGGGATAAAAGAAACAGTATGGCGGATTCCGTGGACGAGGCCCAGCACTATGGAATCTACCAAAAGCTCTGCGACAAGGATCTGGAGGGAGCTATCGCCCTGCTGGAGTGCGATATCAACTCCTATTAGGAGGGAAAATGAAAGAAGAATTGTGTTATGTGGGGATCGCCATGCATCCCCAGGCCAGAAAAAGGCTGGAGGAACAATATGAGGTGACAGATGATGAAAGCCGGATCGGACAGGCCCGGGCAGCCATCTGCTATGGCGTTCCAATGGAATGGACGCTGCCCGGAAAGGCGGAAAAGCTTTCGGCAATAGGCTGCCATTCCTGCGGCGAGGTACAGGGAAAATGGGTGCAGGAGAGAGGAATTCGACTTACCCTGGCGGACAGCCTGTGGAGAACCGTGGCCGAGCACACCCTTGGCCTTATGATGGCCCCAGCCCGAAAGATTCCTCCGGCGGACCGGGCGATCCGGGAGGGAAAGTGGAAGGAGCATGTCACGCTCAAGGAGCGTTTTTCCGGCTTTGACTTTCAGGGAAAGACCCTGGGAATTCTGGGAATGGGCCAGATCGGGAGAGAGCTTGCGGATCTGGTAAGAGGCTTTCGGATGCAGGTGCTGTATTATGATATCGTACGGGCGCCGGAAGAGACGGAAAGGCGGCTTAACGTCTCATTTCGCACGTTTGACGAACTGATGAAAGACTCGGATTATCTGTGCATTCTGGTTCCCCTTGCGGACGAGACAAGAGGTTTGATGGGCAGGGAGGTTTTTTCCATGATAAAAAAGGGCTGCATCCTGATCAATACGGCCCGGGCGGGAATCCTGGACGAGGAGGCCTTTCTGGAAGCGCTTTCTGACGGTACGCTGGCAGGAGCCGGCCTGGACGTTTTCTGGGATGAGGGCTGCCTGCAGAAGAAGGAGCTTACGGAAAGGGACAATGTGGTGATGACGCCTCATCTGGGCGGCTCCACCTATGAGTGTGACCTGGCGCTGGTGGAGGGAGTGATTGCGGGCGCTCAGTGAGCGGAGAGCCTTGTTGACGAGAGGAAGAAAAAAGAAACGGGCGGGGTACTTTTGAACCCCGCCCGAAAATTACTCTCATTTCAGTTAAGAACTCTACTCGGTATCCTCGATCTCGGGCACATCCTCCGCAAAGGTCTCCTGGCCCAGTTCGTTGATGGTGGTTTTCCCCGCCTTCCCGTACTGGTAGAGCTGGTCCAGAAACTCTATGGCCGCCCGGATCTTGGTGCGCAGAAGGTAGCCTCCGGACTGCGTGGATTCCGCAAGGCTGGCCACGGAAAGATTTGGCGTCCATCCATAGGCTCTGCCGTGAAAATCCTGGATTTTACAGAGCACCTCATTGACCTCATCCTTCGTGAGAGGAAGGAGCTGGGGAGCCCTGACAAGGAGATCAAGAACGGTTTTTATGGGCTCCGGTTCGTCCGGATAAATGGCTTCCAGATTCTCGTACTCGTGTTTGCCCTCGATCACGTCCTCCGTGTAGGAAGCGCTGAGGGCAAAGATGGTAAAGGCCGATTCCGGACATTTTTCGGGAAGAAGAAACTGCGCCATATTGCGGTAGGCGTTAAGGCGGGCCTTTTTGCCAAGGCGGCCCATGAGCTCCGTCTCATCGATGAGAATTACCCATCCGTGATAACCCATCTGAAGGAAAAGGTGGCTCATGAAGGAAAAATAATCGCCGCAGTGCCTGGTTTTGGTAAAGTTCGTGTTGTATTTGACCGGCTGGTTGAAAATACGCCGGTAAATCTTTTTCAGAGGGGCGCTTGCGATAAAATCCCCCTCTAGGTCAGCCTGCAGCAGGAACTTTTCGTCAGAGTCCTCCGTATTCAGATAGGAGCGGAACAGGTAATACAGCTTATCCGTTTCCAGATGCTTTACCGCATAGAGAAGCATCTCGTTGGCTATGGGGCTGTTGGCGGATACCTTTTCCAGCTCGTGCATGAAACCCGGCTGTCTGCGCATGGGCAGATAGGTGTTCCGGATGATCTTCTGGTAGACCAGATAGAGCTTGTCCATAGGCGTTTCCTTGCTCAGCGAGAGATAGGAGACCACCATGTTATTGGAGTGGGCCAGGTTAAAAACCGTGTTTAAAAGATGGGTCTTTCCCTCTCCGTATTTTCCGCTTATGATCATTCCGCTGGACTTTCCCTGATCGCATACCTGATCGAGACGATCGGAAATTTCCTTCATGATCCTTGGGCGCGCCTCGGAAAAATACTGGCCGACGGCCCGGGAAGGAATGCCGGAGCGCAGCGCCTCGATGATATGTCTGGCTTCTTTGTCATACATCCTTCTCAACCTCCTTCATTGCGTTCTGGATCAGCTGCGGGATCCCCACAGAGGCAGTCCGGGCCTTCTGAACAATCTCTCCTGCCTCCTGCATGGAAAGAGGCAGGACGGGGGAATTTTCCAGCTGCCTGAAAAAGCTTTCCGAGATGGAGACAATTACCTTGGGCGTGTATTCCTGGGCCGCCAGACGGTCCAGATCCACCATATCGGTAAAACGGTTGAAGCGCTCTCCCACGATTTCGTTCTGTATTCTCATCCACAGTGCCTGATAGGACTTAAGGCCGGCGTTTTCGTCATCCATCAGCTGCCGGTCAAAGGAAAGCACGAACATGATATTCCGCATGCTGTCAATGTCGTCAATCAGCTGGCGGATGCTCTCGTAGGTATCCTCCCGCTTCATCTTCGTGTAGTGTACAGCCTCTAAGCTGGAACGGCTGATCAGGATTTCCAGATCGTCAATCGTAATAAACAGACCGGAATATCCGCCCATGCGGATCAGCTCGGCCAGAGAGCGGAGCATGTGCCTTGCGTTGTATCTGGTGATGCGGCTGGGATAAAAATCCATGGCCCGCAGCTGTGAGAGCTTGACGGTGCGGTCTCCTTCCAGCCAGGCAAGAAGCAGCTCGCGGTTCTGATCCTCCAAAACAGGATAGCCGATAAGGCTCCCGGTCAGCATACTGCAGGCGAGGGCAAAATTGTTGTCAAGCACGGGATTGTTCAGGAAAATCTGGCGCAGCTGGGTGCGGATTTCTCTCTTGGTCAGAGCATCCCCCATCCCGTTCTGGGACAGATAGTCGATAAACTTCATCCCTTGCGGGATGTCGCCGCAGTCAAATCCCATTTCCCGGATCAAATGGCGGCTGACTGCCTCAAGACAGTCAAAGATTCCGCACTGGCGGAAGATTTCCACATAAATTTCCCGGAAATCATGCATCCACACGTCCTTTGCGGAAAAGTGGACGGTTTTGTAGTTTTCAACCTTGGCAAGGGCGGCGGTAAGGCGCAGAAAGTGTGTTTTGCCGCTGCCTTTTCGTCCGGTCACAAACTTGATTTTACTGCCGCCGTTTTTTATGTATTCCTGAAGGTATTTCTCCTTCCAGAAATCAGTGAGGAACGAAATTCCGCAGTCCGGCAGTCCCGATGAGGAAAATTCCTTAAATTCAGACATCATGATCCCCTTTCATCTATGGTGGGGCGCTGCGAAGCGGCGCATGAATGTTTAGTAGAAGCAGATGGTGCTGAGGAACTGCTCCTTCCCGTTCTGATCCAGAATACGGATGGCTTTTTTCTCATTTCGGCAGGGACCGAACTGAAACGGCCGTCCGTTTTTCGTCTCTTCCAGATGGGCAATGTACAGCCTTGCCAGGTCAAAGGCAAAGCTCTGCTGGTCATAGTCCTTGCGGAAACGGCTCATGGGGGCCAGGAATTTGTACAGGGTAGTCAGATAGATATCCGCTCCGGCGCGCTTGCCCATTTTGAGTGCGGCCATGTCATAGGCATCACCCAGCTCGCCGGCAAAGACTTCTGGCCTGAAAGGCGCTCTGTTGAGTTTTTCCTGACCTGTGCGCACAAGCTCCACGAAGCTCTGGGGACGCATGCACTGCACCTTCTTGCGGTCAAGGTAAAGATCCTGATTTTCGGCGTCAATCCTGACGCGATAGGGGAACATCTCATAGATCGGAGATTCGCCCTGGACATCCACTCCCTTTTCCTGGCACAGCTCCAGCATCTGGCTGGCAAACTCGCCGCTTTCGAAATAAGATTTTGTGTCGAATCCGTTGACCGTCTCCTTCATGCTGTCGACAGACGAGGAAAGGGCAGCGGCAGCCTGCGCCATGGATTCAAGATTCCTGGAAAGATTCTTCATATCCCCGCTTTCCAC
Source organism: uncultured Lachnospiraceae bacterium (assembly GCA_910579685.1). Taxonomy (GTDB): domain Bacteria; phylum Bacillota; class Clostridia; order Lachnospirales; family Lachnospiraceae; genus Suilimivivens. Next base: position 33,120 of record CAJTVN010000007.1, read on the forward strand.
ATCCTTTCCCACGGCTTTAAAAAGCTTTTGAAGGGAAGCGAGGGAATCCTTTGTGGATTTCTGGATCGGCTGCAGGTCTTCATAAAAATTTTCGTAATTCATTTTTTCATCCTCTTCTTTGTTGAAATTTTGTGGAAAAGCTGCCACGAACAAAAACTATAAAAAGTATATAGGAAATGCGAGGAATTTTCAATGTTTTTTCTCTGATCCGTTTATAAACAGAGAGCGATATGGTAGTATAAGAACAGTCTGATGGGATCGGGAAGAAAATGGCAGGTACGGAATAGCGTGAGGAAGCGGGAGAAGGCATGAAAAAGGAACTTTACAGATGGCAGGAGGAATGTCTGAAACGGTGGATGGCAGCAGGCGGCCGGGGCATGGTGCAGGCGGCCACGGGCTCCGGAAAGACGTTTCTTGCCCTGACGGCGGCGCAGCGGCTGGAAAAGGAGCCGGGCGGCAGACTTAAGGTGAAGATCGTCGTCCCGACCGGGGCGTTGATGAGGCAGTGGGGCCGGGAGCTTCGGGAGTTTCTTTCAGATGCCGGAGGGGGAAGCCCTTTGGGTTTCCAGCCGGATATCGGGCTTCGGGGCGGCGGGGAGAAGTCGAATCCCGCTCATAAATACATGATCTATGTGATCAATTCCGCAAGATATGAGCTGGCAAGACAGATCCTGGCCGAATTGAAAGAGGGCGGGCGTATCCTGCTGATCGCAGACGAGTGCCACCGCTATGAGAGCGGTCAGAACCGTCTGATTTTTGAATTCATGCCTTATATAGAGCCGTATGCGGACAGATTCTTTTCCCTGGGGCTTTCCGCCACGCTGCCCGGTGGGGAAGCCGGACGTTTCCTCTCATCGGTTCTCGGCTCCCGGATTTACAGCTATGGGATTGCAAAGGCCGCCGCTCTGCACACGGTCAGCAAATACGATATTTATCATATCGGGCTGTCCTTTGGGAGGGAAGAGAGGGACGAGTACGAGGAGCTGACAGACCGTATGACGATTACGTACGGCAAGCTCCTGAAAGCCTTTTCTTATCTGAGGGGATTGAACCAGAAGGAACTCTTCGAGATGCTGCGCTCGCTGTCAGGAGGAAGAGACCGCAGGGCAGCGGATCTGGCAAGCCTTTATATGGGCCTTGCCTATAAAAGAAAGAGGCTGGTGTGCCAGGCGTCTGTCAGGATTTATTGTGCCTGCGATCTGATAAAGAGGCTGCCTGTGGGCGAAAAGATCCTGATTTTCGGGGAGAGCATCCGCCAGGCGCAGGAGCTGTACGCTCTTCTGGAGAGGAGGCATGAGGGGAGAGTGGGACAGTATCATTCCCGGATGGGAAGTCAGGCCAACCGGAACACGCTGGAGCGCTTCCGGTCCGGAGATATCCGGATTCTGATTGCCTGTCGGGCGCTGGACGAGGGTCTGGATGTGCCGGATGCCAGTGTGGGAATCATCCTCTCATCAACCGCAACCCAGAGACAGCGTATCCAGCGCCTGGGCCGGGTCATCCGAAAAAATGAGGGAAAAGACAGGGCTTCCCTTTACTATCTACATGTTCAGGAAACCTCGGAGGATGCCTGCTACCTGCCGGGCGGCGGAGAAAACTGTATCCTCGAGCTGGAATATCTGCCGCAGACCGGGGAGTTTTATAATGAGTCTTATGAGAGGGCGGCCGGAAGATTTCTGGAAGAAGTAAAAACCTCCGGTGCGGATGAGGACAAAATAAAGGAGGTATGGCGCTGCCTGCAGCTGGGAAGCGTCCGGGCAGACTGGATGCGCAGGGACGGCGTCGTGGAAGAAAAGATAAGGCAGGCGGAGAGCAGAAGGGAGCGGAATTACTGGGTCTGCATGAAAAGGCTGCGCAGGATTGCGGAAAATATCTGAGTTCTTCCCAAGCGGGTATATCGATTTCGGGAAATGTCTATTCTATTTAGAGAGTAGGCATTTTTCTATCTTTTCATAGTCATTGCGGAAAACATACCCCCGGATCCCCGCAGCAGCGGCGCCCGCAATGTTTTCTTCCCTGTCGTCAAGAAAGAGACATTCCCCGGCCGCAAGGCCGAAGGTACGCAGGAAATGCTCGTAGATACGCAGTTCCGGCTTGATCATATGAACGTCACTGGAGACCATGACGCCGTCAAAAAATGATTCCTCGGCAAAGCGCGTAAAATAATCATGAAAACTGTTGTCGGCGTTTGACAGGACATAAATTTTATAACCCCGGTTTTTGACGGACTTACAAAAATCCAAGGCCCCGGGAACAGGCGTCATGCAGACATCCCATCCCTTGACGCAGGCTGAGAGCTCGCTGTGAAACTCCGCCGGAACGCGCCGGCTTACGGGCTCGTAACGGCCAAGGTTGGAGATATAGCCGTAATCGCCCTGCACCCACTCCGGGCCCTCGAAGAGTTCCCTGCGGATGATGTCCTTGGCTTCCTGCGAGCGACAGTACAAATCCAGGGGGATTTGCGGATTATAAGATAAGAGTACATTCCCCATATCGAATATAATATTTTTGATCATGACGGCTCCTTATGGTTTGAAATGAACTGGATACACAAAGCGGCTTCTGTACGGGCAAAAGCCCTGAACCGCACCTCATTATAGCATAACTTTGTCTCAATGGAAATACGGACGTGAAAAACAGGATACGGAAAAAATCTGTGAAAAAAAAGATATCCGTGAAAAAATTATCGTCAGGTATTGACTGTACCGTTTCTTTGAGGCATTATGATAGTAAAGGGAAAACGTACCATTTACCATTAAGGAGGAAGAGAGTATGCATGAATTCGATGATGCTGTGTTAAAGTGCTTTTTGGAGAATCAGTGTCAGCTATTTCCCGAGGAGGATGTAGTCTCAACATTGGAGGAAGCGGAGAGCTTTCTGGAAGAGTGCCTGGCAGTCGTTGTTAATTCTGTAGACGAAGTTTGGGAGTACTTCGAGGAGGAAGGGATCGACATGGAAGGCATGGAAGGGGACGAGATTCTGGAGGCCAACGAAGTGTTTGATGTGGGTGATGGAAGGTACCTGATTGTAGAAGGTTAATGTTTGAAATAGCGTACAGGGATAAGAACCTCCGGAGGAATTGGAACCTCCGGGGGTTTGTTGTCATATGCCTGTGTCTTGTTGACTTATAAACAGAAATATTGTATATTCATATAGTACTATGGCGTGAGAAGAAGGAGATTTTTATGGCGGAATTACTTGACTATTTAAAACGGGCAGTGGAAGATGAAGCATCTGATTTATTTATAGTGGCCGGTGGGAAAGTTTCGGAAAAGGTGGAGAAAAATCTTGTGCCGATCAGCGAGGAGGTTGTGTATCCTCAGGAGACGGAGCGGCTGATCAGGGAGCTCTATTCCAGGGCAAAGCGCCCGATAGAGAATTACATTAAGTGCGGAGATGATGATTTTTCGCTGTCCCTGCCCGGACTTGCCCGTTTCCGGGTCAACACCTACCATCAGAGAGGTTCCATGGCGGCCGTGGTGAGGGTGGTGGTTTTTGATATTCCGGACTGGAAAAAGCTGCATATCCCGGAGCAGGTGATCGAATTGTCCGAGGTGGATTTCGGAATGGTACTGGTGACCGGAACGGCTGGCAGCGGAAAGACGACAACCCAGGCGTGTATCATAGACAGGATTAACCGTACCAGGGCCTGCCATATTATTACGCTGGAGGATCCCATTGAGTTTCTCCACCGCAATCAGAAAAGTATCATAAGCCAGAGAGAGATCGTGATTGATTCCGAGGATTATCTCTCCGCCCTGCGTTCCTGCCTGCGGCAGGCCCCTGATGTGATACTGCTCGGGGAAATGAGGGATCATGAGACGATCCGCACCGCAATGACGGCGGCGGAGACGGGACATCTGCTGATGGCCACCCTGCATACCCAGGGTGCGGTAAACACAATTGACCGTATCGTGGACGCATTCCCCGGAGATCAGCAGGCGCAGGTCCGCATGCAGCTGAGCATGGTGCTGCACACGGTGGTATCCCAGCAGCTGCTTCCCGGCGTGAACGGCGATCTGGTGCCTGCCTACGAGATTATGCATGTGAACAATGCGATCCGGAACCTGATCCGTGAGAGCAAGAGCCATCAGATCGAAAATGCGATTGCCGCCGGAGGCGGCGAGGGGATGATGGCAATGGATCATTCGATTCTCGGTCTGTATCATCAGGGATTGATCACTAAGGAAACGGCTATGGAATATGCTTATCATCCGGATCAGCTTCTGCGGCGTTTGGACTAATGCAGGGAGAGACGATATATGATATGAAAGAACCCAGAAGAACAATCATAGACGTTCATGCGCATGTGATCCCAGGGGTTGACGACGGGGCGCGGAGCATGGACGAATCCTGCCAGATGCTTTCTCTTGCGGCCGGTCAGGGAATCAGGACGGTATTCGCAACCCCGCACTATTCCAGAAGAAGGGAGATACCGCAGCTGAGAGAACAGGCCGCCCGGCTGCAGGAGAAGATCAGGGAGCAATATCCGGATTTTAAACTGTATGTGGGACAGGAAACGTACTATCACGAAGGGCTGGTTGACCGTCTTCGTGAGGGGAAAGCCTATACCCTGGCTGACAGCAGCTATGTGCTGGTTGAGTTCGGCGAGGCGGATCCTTATGGGGTCATTTTTAACGGAATCCGTATTTTGTTGAATTCCGGCTATGTTCCGATTCTTGCGCACATGGAAAGATATTCCTGCCTGCGAAAGGAGGGGGCGATGCGGGAGCTCTTAAAATGCGGATGCCTTTTTCAGATGAATTATGACAGTCTGCAGGGCAGCGGGTTTGACCGCGAGGTCCGGTGGTGCCGCAGGCAGGTGGCAAACGGATGGATTCATCTGCTGGGGACGGATATGCATAGAATAGATTACAGGCCTCCTGATGTGGAGGGGGCGCTCCGGTGGCTTGAGAGGCATGTGGAGGAAGAGCTTTTGGAGGCCATGCTCTGCGGTAATTCGCTGTGTATTATAAACAATGACAGAATAGACTGAGGGATATGGATATGGAAGAAAGAAGTACGATAGACGAAAATGACGAAATTGATCTGTTGGAACTTGTGAGGGCTTTCTGGCACAGAATGTGGCTGATCTTACTGGCAGCCATTGCGGGAGGCGGTATTGCCTGGGCGTACAGCCGTTACATACTGACTCCTCAGTACGAGGCCACGGCCATGCTTTATGTCCTGTCAAAAGAGACAACGCTGACGTCTCTGGCGGATCTGCAGCTGGGAAGCCAGCTGACAAAGGATTATCAGGTGCTTATCACCAGCCGTCCGGTGTTGGAGGAGGTTATCGATTCCCTGGAGCTTGACATAACATACAAGAAGCTTCGCGCAAAGATCACGGTGGATAATCCGTCCGACACCCGGTTTTTGAATCTGACGGTGGAGGATCCGGATCCGTTTCTGGCCAAACAGATCGTGGACAAGGTGGCAACCACGTCTTCTGATTACATTGGAGATATTATGGAGATGGTGCCGCCAAAGCTGATCGAGGATGGCGAAATACCTATCAAACAGTCCAGCCCCAACAACATCAGAAACGCTATTCTGGGCGTGCTGGCCGGGGCCATGCTGGTCTGCGGAATTATTGCCGTGGAGGTTCTTCTGAACGATACGGTCTGCACGGAGGAGGATGTGGCGAAATATCTGGGAATGACAGTGCTGGCATCTGTGCCTCTGCGGGAAGGCGAAAAGAAAGAGAGCAGGAGAGAGAAGAAGAAAAACGCCGCTGCAGGCGGGAAAAAGAAAGGGGCTTCCGGAAAGCAGGGTGAGAAAGGGGCATAGGTACAAAGATGAGCGAATTTGATTCAGGAAAACAAAAGCTGATTCTGAAATCTAACGCAAAAGAAGATTATAATTACAGGGAAGCCATCAAGACGCTGCGAACGAATATCCAGTTTTGCGGAAGCAATATCCGCGTGGTGATGCTGACGAGCTCCCTGCCGGATGAAGGCAAAAGCAGCATATCGATTTCCCTGGCGGAATCCCTTGCCCAAATTGGAAACAAGACGATTCTGATTGACGCTGACATCCGTAAGTCGGTGATGTTTACCAGGTTTCAGAGGGCCGGACATGAGGAGATGTACGGTTTGTCTCAGTATTTAAGCGGACAGAAGCTTTTGCGGGATGTGATCTATGAGACGAATGTGAGAGATTTAAGCCTTATTTTTGCGGGCCCTTATTCCCCCAATCCCACGGAGCTTCTGGAAGAAAATCTTTTTTCCATTATGTTTGAAGTGCTGCGGGCTTCCTATGATTATATCATTATTGATACGCCGCCCATGGCGGAGATTATTGACGGGGCGATCATTGCCAAGCACTGTGACGGTGCGGTTATGGTAATCGAAAGCGGCGCTATCAGTTATCATCTGGAACAGAAGGTGAAAAAGCAGCTGGAGACAGCGGGCTGCCGGGTGCTTGGGGCCGTGTTGAACAAGGTGGATAAGGAAAAATTCGGAAAGTACGGCAAATATGGATATTATGGAAAATACGGCAAATATGGAAAGTATGACCGTTACGACGAAGAAGGGAGATCATGAGGCGGGAGAGAAAAGTCACAAAACGGATTAAGCTGCTGCGCAGAGGGATCGTTGCCTTTGCGGTAATCTGTCTTGCGGTTCTGATCCCGGCAACCGTCCGCCTTTATCAGAAGAGAAAGGCCATTGAGGCGGAAATTGCCATGAGGAAATATGTGGAATCCACGAGCAGCGTCCGGTTCCGCAGCGAGACCATTGAGTATGAGGGGAAGGTTTACCGCAGGAACAGCAGCGTGAAAGCAATTCTCTGCATGGGCGTGGACCGCAATGGTCCCATGCTCCAGGAGACCGTCCACACATTTGGAGGGCAGTCCGACGGGATTTACGTGCTTGCCCAGGACACGGCCCGCGGCACGCTTAAAATACTGATGGTGCCGCGTGACAGTATGACGGAAATCACTCTGACAGATTTGAAAGGCAACGTTCTGGGAAAAGATATCCAGCATCTTACTCTTGCCTATGCCTACGGGGATGGAAGGGAGCTGAGCTGTGAGAGAACGGCGGAAGCGGTATCCGGGCTGCTTGGAGGACTTACGCTGGATCATTATATGGCGGCGGATATTGATGTGATCAATATGCTCAACGACAGCGTGGGGGGTGTTACCGTCACGGTTGAGGTTGACGGAATGGAAAAGAAGGACCCGGCCTTTGTGAAGGGAGCCACGCTCACCCTTCACGGAGAGCAGGCGGAAGCTTATGTGCGGTATCGCGACATTGACGAGCATTATTCGGCGTTTTACAGAATGAACCGCCAGAAGAGTTATATCGTGGGATTCTTTGATGCCGTGAGAGAAAACAGCAAGCGGGATGCGCGGACGGTTGAGAAACTTTTTGAACTGATACAGGATCACATGGTTACGGATATGAAGAAGGAAGAATATCTTAAAGTGGCTATGGATGCGCTGGAGATGGGGGAGTTGTCCGAGGAGGGATTTTATTCCGTGCCCGGAGATGCCATAACAACGGATGTGTATGATGAGTTTTATGTGAATCAGGAAGCCCTCACCCCGATTATTCTTGAGCTGTTTTACCGGGAAGTCCAGTAAGACGGACAGTCAGCAGTAATCAGTCCGAAAGGGCTGTTTATTGGATAGAACAATAAGTAGTCTCACGAAAAAGAAAGAAGGTGAAAGATGTGAGGAAAGCGAAGTTGTACTTGGCCGGAATGGCTCTTGGTATATTCCTGACAGCAGGTAATATGCCTCTTGTAGCCAAAGCGGCCAACATCAGCCCGAATTCGAGAGGCACCATTATCACGGATAATGACGTGCCTGGAGATAACGGCGAGATTCCCCCGGATTATGTGAGAGTTCAGAATCCAGGGACAGAGGAATACGTAGTGATTCCGGAAGAGGACGTACCTCAGGCATTCGTGAAAGTTCAGGATCCTAAGACTCAGGAATATGTATATATTCTGGAGGAGGATGTACCCTTGGCTTCCATAGGATTGCCTGCTACGGGGGATTCGTCCCGCACTGTTCTGTGGCTGATTCTGTTCATGACATCTTTGGGAGGCATGATCTACTTATTGCCCGGATTAAAGTCCGGGAGGTAAGTCGTTTCTGCCTGGCGGGAATTGTGACAGTGTAGGCGGCTCAAAAATGCCCTGCATGAGAAATCATGCAGGGCATTTTGCCGCACGTGCCACGGATCCCTGTCAGTCTTCCTCGATAATATGGATTTCGAGATAGTCGAAATCAATGGATTCCATAAAGTTATCCTGCGTAAAGCGAGCCTTTGCATGGCGTTTGAATTCGGCTATCGTGGAATCCAGCCAGATCGGTTTGCCCAGGTCAAATTCATAACAGATCTGATCTATCGCGTCAAAGACCTTATGGGTGCGGGTATCCCGGGAATCATTGCAGATCACGGTATCCTGCAGCAAATGGTTGTCCTTAAAGATTTTGGCCCATAAACGAAACATCAGAAGCCTCCTTGTGTTGAATGTTTTCCGGATTGTGAAAGCGCAAGGTGCGAAACAATCCACAGGCACCAGGGGTCAAAATACCTTTTGCCCCAACAACATGTAATTATCTTACCACAGATAAAATAATTATCCAGAGAAAAATAGGAAAAGCAGTAATATTATGGAAGATTCGTCATATATATAAAGGTGCGGGGTGAATAAAAAGCTGTGAAACGTGTACATTTTCAGAAAAATATGGTACAATTGTCCTAAAGATACAGATTTACATAACTATAACGAAACAGGGAAGCAAGGGCGGAATTAAAATGGAATTAAGAGCAGAACGAGACAGCGATGTTGACAATTGGAAGGAAGTCACATTGATATACAATTCTGCATTAAAGCAGATCTCGACGAAACTGGAAATACTCAACGACGAGTTTGGACATGTGCACAGGTACAATCCCATTGAGCATATCAAATCCAGGATTAAGACTTCGGAAAGCATTGTCAAAAAGCTGCGGAAGCACGGACATGAATCCACGATTCAGAATATGGTACGGTACGTTAATGATATTGCAGGCATCAGGGTTATCTGTTCCTTTACCTCGGATATCTATCAGATTGCGGAGATGATCGGTAATCAGAGCGATATTAAAGTGATCTCCGTGAAGGACTATATTGTCCATCCCAAGTCAAGCGGTTACAGGAGTTATCATATGCTGGTTACGGTTCCGGTTTATCTGTCGGACCGGATCGTGGATACTAAGGTGGAAATTCAGATACGGACAGTGGCCATGGATTTCTGGGCAAGCTTAGAGCACAAGATAAATTACAAATTTGAGGGGAATGCACCTGCCTACATTAAAAATGAGTTGATTGAGTGTTCGAAAATGGTAGCGGAACTTGACCGAAGGATGCTCTCGCTCAATGACGAGATCCAGACAATCAATGGGAAACAGAAGAAGTTTGTTGTATAATGGGAGGATCCGAACCGGAGAGGGCGCAGTGCGAAAGCGGGCGCCTCTTTTTTATGTGCGAGCCCGCATATGGAAACTTGCCGCTGACACAGCGTGCGGCGAGTAGGGGAAGAAAAAACCTTCCCTGCTCATTGCGGGCCGTGCGGCGGAAAAGAAAAATTGTGTGAAGAATGAGGAGTGCCCAGACACATTTCTGTGCCTGGGCTATTATGAAAAAAATTTATCTATATGCTTGAAGTGGTATTAATCTCTCTTTGGTACTGCTGTTGTTGATAAATATAATATACCGCAAAATTATGAATAAATTATGAACACAATGTGAAGTTACCGTTAATTATTACAATCACTTTTTGATACGAGATACAAATTTGTACAATATATACAATATATGCAAAATTTATCCATAAAGCTATTTGTTGTAAAGTGAAAGTAAAAGTGTTAAAATGGTACATGTAAATTTGTTGAGACGATACACTCCGGAGGAAGAGCAATGGATAATTTTATGGAAAAGATTGCACAGAAATTAAATTCGCAGGATATGATACGGGCAAACTCTGCTGCGGATGCGGCTGAGCTTGATAATGTGAAAAATCAGATCACGCTGTTCAAGGAGCAGATGGAAAAATATGACGACTGTCTTCAGGAGATGAGGAAGTTGAATCTGCGCAACATAGAAAATGCCAAAAGCATGCAGGAGTTTACCGAGCAGGCCGGTGAAAGGCTGGGGAAAACTGCAGGTGAGCTGGAAAGCGCTTCTGTCAGCAAGATCCAGCAGACCTCCGATATTTCCATTGCGGGAATCCGGCAGACCTCTGATGCGTCCATTGCGGGGATTAAGGAGACATCGGATGTTTCCATTGCCGGGATCAATCAGACGGTGGAGGAGAGCCTTGCCAAGATAACCAGGATCAGGGAGCAGTCGGAAGAACTGGAAAAAATCTCTTCGGCCATGTCACAGCTTCAGGAAAAGATTGAGCAGTCTTTCAAAAGTCTGGAGGATTTTTCCCATACGGACAATGTAAAGGTATACCGCAATGTGCAGGCCTCCGTGATCGAGGAGCTGGAGAAGCAGACGCAGGAGCTGATGGACGAGCAGAAAAGGACGGCTAAGAATAATAAGCTGGTTTTGATTTTTGGAATTCTTTCAATGGTATTGGCGGGAGTCAACACGGGGCTGCTTGCCGCACTTGCCTTTGGATTGTTTTAGACTGAGGGAAAGCGGTTATGGGAAAACAAATCTGGAAACCGGGAAATATGCTCTACCCGCTTCCGGCGGTACTTGTTACGGCAGCCGACCGGCAGGGGAATACGAATGTCTTTACGGTGGCATGGACCGGAACGGTCTGCAGCGACCCGCCCATGGTATCCATTTCGGTAAGGAAGGAGCGGCATTCCTATCACATGATCCGGGAGACGGGTGAATTTGTGATAAACCTGACTACGGCAGAGCTTGCCTTTGCCACGGATTACTGCGGAGTGAAAAGCGGCAGGGATGTGGACAAATTGCGGACACTGAAGCTTACGCCGCTGCCGGCGGACAAGGTGAGGGCGCCGCTGATCAAGGAGAGCCCGGTCAATATCGAGTGCCAGGTAACGCAGGTCATCCAGTTAGGGAGCCACGATCTGTTCCTGGCAAAAGTGGCTGCGGTTCATGCCGACGAGGCTTATATGGACGAGAAGGGAAAGTTTTCTTTTGAGAAGGCGCAGCCCATCGTCTATTCCCACGGATCCTATTATATGCTGGGAAAGAAGCTGGGAACCTTTGGCTACAGTGTTAAGAAGCGCAGATAAGGAGTGTATGGATAAAGAGTATAAAGCGGGCTTGTGAACCGCAGTGCAGGCGCCGGGATTCAATCCCGGCGCTTGCTGTTGTCCGGGGAATTTTCTTTTAACAGGCTTCCCCGTACCACCGCATCCTTTCCGTATTTCTGGCGGATCTGATCCAGGGTTTTGTCAAGGGCCTCCAGCTTTTGCCTGGAAGAAGGGGCGGACATGCCGGGGCCGGATGATTCTGGGCAGCCGGGGGGCTTTTGCGGCTGCCGTATTTCCAGATCAAACAGGCTCAGCTGTGAGGGCTCGCCCGCACCGGCAAGCCGGGAGGTGCGGATCCCCAAAAGCCGGATGGGAGAGCCGTCCCAGAGTTCGTCGAAGAGACGGCAGGAAGTCTCATAAATCAGCTGGGTGGAATCCGTATGGGAAAAGAGAGAGGTCTGGTGGGAAACCGAGCGGAAGCTGCTGTATTTGATTTCCACGCTGACCATTCCCGCAAGCTGGCCTGCCGCCCTCAGTCTGCCTCCCACAGACTCCGAGAGGGAGAGAAGGGTTCTTACCGCCTGCCGCCTTTCGGTCACGTCCTTTGACAGAGTGATGGAGTTCCCGATTCCCTTTGCTTCTTCAGGGACCGGGACGACTTTGGAGGGATCAATCCCGTTGGCGTATTCCCAGAGCATGACGCCATGGCTTTTCAGATGGGCGGACAGAATCTGCCGGTCCGTCTGCGCCAGATCGCCGATGGTCCTGATTCCCAGCTTGTTCAGTGTCTGTACGCTGGATTTTCCGCACATGAACAGGGAAGCAACCGAAAGGGGCCACATTTTTTCCCGGATCTCCCAGGAGAAAAGCGTGTGGACTTTATCGGGTTTTGAAAAGTCGGAGGCCATTTTGGCCAGCATTTTTACATCTGAAACGCCGATGTTCACCGTATAGCCAAAGCGTTCCCGTATCTGTTCCCGGATGGAATGGGCGGCTGTGACCGGAGAGTCGTAGAGATTTTGAATCGGCGTGTAATCCATGAAGCATTCGTCCACGCTGACCTGTTCGATATCCGGACAGACGTCACGAAGAAGCTGCATGAGCTCCTTGCTTCTTGCGTGATACAGGTGATGATCCGGCGGCTGGATGGTCAGAGTAGGACATTTGCGCAAAGCGTTCACGATAGGCTCCCCGGTGGTCACGCCGTACTTTTTGGCAGGGATGGATTTGGCAAGCACCACGCCATGGCGTTTTTCCATATCGCCCCCTATGATAGCTGGTATTTTGCGAAGATCCGTATTCTCCCCTTTTTCCAGGAGGGAAAGGGCGCTCCAGCTCAGATAGGCTGAATTCACATCTATATGAAAAATAATCGGTTCCATATCCGCCTCCTTTTTGGACGGTAATTATTTTCGATTCACAGCCACCCCGCTCACATGCGCAAAACCAGCCGGCTTCCTACAAGCAAGCTTGAAGAATCTATCGGATGATTCTCGTGTGGCTGTGAATCGTAACAAACATATTTTACCAGATTGTCAATAAATAACATACCCTTTACAAGGAAATAAATAGCTGTTAGAATTGTGAAAGCACGAAGTGTGAAGCAATCCGCAGGCATCAGGGGTCAAAATACTTTTTGCCCCAACATCATATCATACAATCGAGGATCAAAATGGAGTATATTACGCATTATTATAAAAGAATGAAAGTCAGAAATCTGAAAATTACAATATTGGCAGTATTTGTCAGTATTTTTTTTCTTCCTTCCTATGTAGCTTTTGAAAGGACTGGCAATAATATGTTTACCGTCCTTTTGAATGGAACCGAGGTGGGAGTGGTCGCATCCCCTGAGGATGCGGCGCAGTACGTAAAGGAGGCGAGAAGACAGATCGCTTCCGGAAGCGACGAGCTGGTTCTTGCGGAAAGTGATGTGGAGACCGTGGGCAGCGAGGTTCTCTGGGGAAAGGTGGACGAGCGGGAACAGGTTATCTCCAATATGGCGCAGGTTCTTGCCGGCAGTATCCGAAAGACGCTGAACCGTTCCTATGTGGTAAAGATCAACGATCTGATGATCAATCTTTCCAGCAAAAACGAGGTGCTCAGCGTGCTGCAGGCGGCTATCGACAAATACGATTCGGAAAAGAAGTATACGGTGGATCTTTTGATTGATCCCACAAGGGAGCTGTCCGTCCTGACTACAAACGTGATTTCCCGCGAACAGGTCAGGGAACAGGTGGAGGAGACGGTGAGTCTGAATGCGGGAATTGACGCAGAGATAGCGGAGATCTTTGAGACGGTGGAACCGGATCTGGAAAAGGATTTTGAGGATTATGATCTGGGCCTTGTATCCATGGACTTTGGAGATACCATTGAGGTGGTGGAGGCGTATCTCTCGGATGAAGAACTGACCGACCTTCCGGATGCCATTGCGCAGGTCACCAAGGACCAGGAAAAGAACGGGGTATACGAGGTAAAGGCCGGGGACACGCTGTCGGGAATTTCGTTTGAGACGAACATACCGCTTGACCGTCTGATCGAAATGAATGATACGCTGGATGATGAAAATTCTCTGATCAGAGCGGGGGACGAGCTGATCATTACGGTTCCTGAACCTGAGCTGACCGTTGAACGGCAGGAAGAAATGTATTATGAGGAGGATTACGAGGAGGAAGTCATCTATATAGACAATGATGACTGGTATACCACAGAGAGGAGAACGCTTCAGGAGCCTTCCGCAGGCCACAGAAAAGTGGTAGCCATGGTTTCCTTTGAAAATGATAAGCAGGTTAAAAAGGAAATCATCAAGGAAGAAATAACCTATCAGGCAGTTGCGAAGATTGTGGAGAGGGGAACAAAGATACCGCCCACGTATATCAAGCCCATTTCCGGCGGCCGCCTTTCGTCCAATTTCGGGAGGAGAAAGGCACCAAAGCGGGGAGCCAGCACCTACCATAAGGGGATTGACTGGGCCACTCCCACTGGAACGGCAGTGGTCGCCTCATCAGGAGGAACCGTCGCAAAGGCGGGCTGGGGAAGCGGCTATGGATATGTGGTCTATATCAATCATCCGGACGGCAGGCAGACCCGGTACGGGCATCTGAGCAAGGTGCTGGTATCTGCCGGGCAGACCGTATCCCAGGGACAGAGAATAGCGCTCAGCGGCAATACGGGCGTCAGCACAGGGCCTCACGTGCACTTCGAAATACTGATTAATGGAAGCCAGGTTAATCCTCTGAAATACCTGAACTGATGTTTGAGATTTACAAATGACCAGATTATGGTATAATGTAACGTATTGAGACGAGATCAAGCGCCACGAAGTGGCATTTGATCACGGAACAATACGTTAACGAGGAACCGGAGGTTACGAGGGTGAGACGAGATCAAGCGCCGCGAAGCGGCATTTGATCACGGAACAATACGTTAACGAGGAACCGGAGGTTACGAGGGTGAGACGAGATCAAGCGCCGCAAAGTGGCATTTGATCACGGGCTGGCAGGTTATTTTAAGATAATTATTATTTTCGATAGATTATAGAGGTATACAATGGAACAGTATGCAATTAAAGGTGGGAATCCTTTAGTTGGAGAGGTGGAAATCGGCGGTGCAAAGAATGCTGCACTGGCGATTTTGGCGGCCGCTGCAATGACGGATGAAACTGTAGTAATAGAGAATGTACCGGATCTGCGAGATACCATGGTTATGCTGCAGGCCATGGAAAGTATAGGGGTTCAGGTAGAGCGTGAGAACAGACATACCGTAAGGATTAATGCCAAAAACATCAGAAATCTGGTGATAGAGGATGATGGAATCAAAAAGATCAGAGCTTCCTACTATTTTCTGGGAGCCCTGCTTGGAAGATACAAAAAGGCTGAAGTTGCGCTGCCGGGAGGCTGCAATATAGGGCTGCGGCCAATCGACCAGCATATTAAGGGCTTCCGGGCGCTGGGAGCGGAGGTCAGGATAGAACATGGCCTGATTATCACGGAGGCGGAGCGCCTCAGGGGCAGCCATATTTATTTTGATGGAGTGACGGTTGGAGCGACCATCAATGTTATGCTGGCCGCCGCACTGGCGGAAGGCCAGACAATTATTGAAAATGCGGCGAAGGAGCCTCATGTTGTGGATGTGGCAAACTTTTTAAACAGCATGGGAGCGTCCATTAAAGGGGCGGGAACGGATGTTGTACGGATCCGGGGAGTGCAAAAGCTCCACGGAACGGAGTATACGGTAATCCCCGATCAGATCGAGGCGGGTACTTTTATGTTTGCAGCAGCGGTCACAAAAGGGGATGTGACAGTAAAAAATGTGATTCCCAAGCATCTGGAGTCCATCAGTGCCAAGCTGATGGAGATCGGCTGTGAGGTGGAGGAGTCGGATGACGCAGTGCGCGTGGTGGCGGCAAAACCCCTTACCCACACGCAGGTAAAGACACTGCCTTATCCCGGATTTCCCACAGATATGCAGCCTCAGATCACAGTGGCGCTGGGTTTATCCAGAGGAATCAGCATTGTGACAGAGAGCATTTTTGAGAATCGTTTCAAATATGTGGATGAGCTTACCCGCATGGGGGCAAGCATAAAAGTGGAGAGCAATACGGCGATTATTGACGGAGTGGCGAAATATACGGGAGCCAGCCTGACCGCTCCTGATCTTCGCGCAGGAGCCGCACTGGTAACGGCAGCGCTTGCGGCGGAAGGCGTGTCCACCATAGATGATGTAAATTTTATTGAACGCGGATATGAAGACTTTCCGCAGAAGCTTCAGAGTCTTGGAGCGCAGATTGAAAAGGTGAATACGGAAAGAGAGCTGAAAAAATTCCGTCTAAAGACAGGATAAGTTATTGACAAGTACGCCGTTTTGGTGTAGCCTAGATACAGATATGAAAATTCAATATTGTAAGAATCTCTTATTCAGAGTGGTGGAGATACATAGGATCTGTGAAGCCACGGCAACCCCAAGTGAGGAAGGTGCCTACCTGAGCGAGTAACGGCCATATGGCGAATCGAACAATAAGAGGATTTGATTATCGAAGATCGGTCCGCTTTTGTGAGCGGACTTTTTCTATGCACAGACCGTGCGGAAATATGCCGCTAAGCGGCGCACGGAACGTGCGCAGAGCAAGAGTCAACACCCCCGCGGCAAACTGGCGGGGCATCAGACTTGCAACGCAGCAGGAAAAAACAGAAGGAGAAGGAAAAATGGAAAAAAGATTATTTACCTCGGAATCAGTGACGGAAGGCCATCCTGACAAGGTCTGCGATGCCATTTCAGACGCCATATTGGACGCATGCATGGAGAAGGATCCCATGAGCCGCGTGGCCTGTGAGACGGCGACCTGCACGGGCTTTGTGCTGGTGACGGGAGAGATCACCACAACGGCTTATGTGGACATTCAGAAGATCGTGCGCGACACGGTGAAGGAGATCGGCTATACCAAGTCCGAATATGGTTTTGACGGAAACACCTGTGCCGTGCTGGTAGCCATTGACGAGCAGTCTGCGGATATCGCAATGGGTGTTGACAAGGCGCTGGAGGCAAAGCAGGAGGAAGCGTCGGAGAGCAAGATGTCCGATGCACAGATCGAGGCGATTGGCGCCGGAGACCAGGGAATGATGTTCGGTTATGCGACCAACGAGACGGAGGAATATATGCCTTATTCGATTTCCCTGGCCCATAAGCTTGCAAGACAGCTCACAAAAGTCCGCAAGGATGGAACGCTGAAATACTTAAGGCCTGACGGAAAGAGCCAGGTTTCCGTGGAGTATGATGAGAACGGAAAGCCGCTGCGTCTCGAGGCGGTGGTTTTATCCACACAGCATGATGATGACGTTACCCAGGAGCAGATTCATGAGGATATCAAAAAGTATGTGTTTGATCCCATCCTTCCGACGGAGCTTCTGGATGAGAACACAAAATACTTTATCAATCCTACCGGTCGCTTTGTGATCGGAGGACCTCACGGGGATGCGGGACTTACTGGCCGCAAGATCATTGTTGACACCTACGGCGGATATGCGCGCCACGGCGGCGGAGCTTTCTCCGGGAAGGACTGCACCAAGGTTGACAGAAGCGCCGCTTACGCAGCCCGCTATGTGGCGAAGAATATCGTGGGGGCAGGACTTGCCGACAAGTGCGAGATCCAGCTGTCCTATGCCATCGGTGTTGCGCAGCCTACTTCCATCATGGTTGATACCTTTGGAACAGGAAAGGTGTCCGATGAGAAGCTGGTGGATATCATCAGGGAAAACTTTGATCTGCGCCCTGCCGGAATCATCAAGATGCTGGATCTGCGCCGTCCGATCTACAGGCAGACAGCCGCTTACGGCCATTTCGGACGCAACGATCTGGATCTGCCCTGGGAGAAGCTGGACAAGGCGGAGACATTAAAGAAATACTTGTGATGTTGAGGTCAAAAGGTAGTTTGCCCCTGGCATCATACTTATAAATACAGGACAGAAACCTTGCGGGGCCGCCTTCGGGCGGTCCCTTTTTCCGTGGAAAAGCAGACTTGACAAATACTGTCTACGCATGTAAACTTATAGTGTCTACAAAAGTAGACTTCTGAGCCGGGTGACGGCAGAAAGGGCATGATTAATATGGAGAAGAAGATAACGGTTTCTGATGCCGAACTGGAAATTCTGGAAACGCTCTGGTTGGCAGAGCGGGCTTTGAATGCGGGGGAAATTCGAGGCCTTCTGGATCCGGAAAAAGGATGGGAGAGAACCACGGTTCTCACGCTGATCCGAAGGCTTGTAAAAAAGAAAGTGATCCGTCAGGAAAAGCGGGAGGTATACTATTATTTTCCCTGTATGAAGAGGGAAGACTATGTGAGGGCGCAGACAGAGAGTTTTGTGGATAAGTTTTTTGCGGGAAGCTCCCGGAACCTGGCGGCGGCCCTTGTCAGCAGCGAGGCGCTGACAAGAGAGGATATCGAGGAGCTGCGCACCTATTTTAACGGGAAGGAGGAGGCATAATGAGACAGATATTTCTTGGCATGCTGTCGCTGTCCTTTTCGGGGGCTCTGACAGGGCTGGTATTGCTGCTGCTTCATCCTTTTACCAAAAGAATTTTTTCAAAGAAATGGAATTACTATATCTGGCTGCTGGTAGCGGCAAGGATTTTGATTCCGGTTTATGTTGCGTCTCCCTTTCCTGTGACGGGGGGAATGCAAAAGACCGTGCCGCAGCCTGAGCAGACACGAGAGGCTTCGATGCAGGCGGGGAAGTCACAGGAGCATTTAATGGAAATCCATGAGCGGACGGACGAAGGGAAATCTGCGCCGCAGGATGCCGCAAGGCAGGCAGAGAATCCGGAAACGCCGCAGGACGCGGGGCGTCCCCTGAAAGCGGCAGCGTGGATCTGGCTTATGGGAGCAGCGGCGGCGCTTGCCGCCAGGCTGGCCGGTTACCGGCGTTTTGTAAGAAACGTCAGAAAGAATGCCCAGCCCATGGCTGACGGGGAAATCTTAAGGCTTGCGCGGGACATGGAGGAAAGGCTTGGCATAAAGAGAATGCCGCAGATCTGCGAGAGCCCCGAAGTTTCCGGACCTGTCACGCTTGGGCTTCACAGACCGGTGATTTTTTTCCCCGCAGGCACGGGCTCTGCTTCTGATCATAATCCATACCGGGGTCCGCAGCTGTCCCTGGTCCTTCACCACGAACTGATCCATGTAAAGCGAAAGGATCTGTGGTATAAATGGCTGTATCAGATGATCCTGTGCATTCACTGGTTCAATCCGGTTCTCTATTTGGTAAGGCGGTATCTCGATATCGACTGCGAGCTTTCCTGTGACGAGGCCGTTGTGGGCGCTCTGACACAGGAGGGCAGGAGCGCTTATGGAAATATGCTGATTGCTGCGGCGGAAAGGGCTGCAGGGCCGGGCGGGAGTATGCCGGCAACCACCCTGCTTGAGAGAAAGAAGGATTTGAAGGAACGGCTTGGAGGGATCCTTCATTATAAAAAGCAGAGCGCAGTGAGGCTGATTGCCTCGTTCTGCATATTTGTGGGACTTTTTTCCCTCACTGCCTGCGCAGGCATTCGTCCGCAGTCGGCGGGTATGGTGACGATTTCCCTTTCTCCGTCTGCCGCGAAAGAGGACGGGGAGAGTATGGATTCACAGGATCAGGAGGAGGAATCCGTTCTGGAAAGCTTTGGGAAAGCTCTGCTGGGGCTGTTTATCGACGAGGACAGATTTATGTCTCAGACCTTTGCGGTGAATAAGAAGGGGGAGCCCTGGAGGGCCTATGACGAGGAGGAACTGATTGCGGGGGAAGATGTCCAGGACAAGTGGTCAGCCTATATTTACAGCCGGAATAAGGGGAAGATAACGAGCCACGGCTTTGTCTTTGACGGAACGGACACCATACTGATTGCCCGTGCGAAGCGGGATACGGAAATTACGCTGGATTCCTCCTGGGATATGCGGGAGGGAAGGTTTAAGCTGGTTCATGTCACACCCCAGGGAGAGGTGCTTGTCATTGACGATACCGGAGAGCAGAACCGCGGGAAGGTGTCCCTTGCCGAGGGCAGGAATGTGATTAAGATGGTGGGCCAGGGGGCTAAAGTACAGGATCTTTCCATAGCCGTTTCCGGAATACATGGCAGCGACTTTGACGGGGTGTATTATTCCGAGGCCGAAGAATATCTGCAGAATCTTCTGAACGGAATTCGCAAGGAAGAGGGAGAGATCGAAAAGGAAAAGGTTATGGATACCCTCTATATGGCGGATGATAAGGAGGTAAGCGAGATTTTTGCGGCGATGCTCAGGCAGGGAGTGACCTTCAGCCCGGATGAGCTGCAGGAATTGCTCGTCTATTCGGATGCGGCCCTTTCTACCGGGTATCTGGCGGATGCGGTGGAAAACGGCGATATCGGACCCCTTGACGAAGAACAGCTTACGGCGGCTATCCCCTACATGAAGGGGGAGGGAAGGATACGGCTGCTCGGCGCCATGTCCCGGGAAGTTACCTTTGGCTGCCTGGAGAAGTGGGCCCCCTACCTTGAGGATGAAGAATGGGAGATGCTTCTGCTGGGATATATGGATAAAAATGAGCTGACCTACTCTCAGCTTTTGAGTCTCTATCCTTATCTGAATGAGAAAATCATCGGGAAACTTGATGAGAGATAGGTGAGGTTAAGATTAAAAAAGAAATGCCCTGACACTGGTCAAGGCATTTCTTTTTTGGTAGAATAAAAGACACATGCTGGGATATAACAGCATCTGTCTGTGGAACCAAAACACGGTTAATTAGAAAGGTACGGTCTTAAAATGGCATTTGCACATCTCCACGTCCACACAGAGTATAGTCTGCTGGACGGTTCCAACAAAATAAAAGAATATGTAAAGCGGGTGAAGGAGCTTGGCATGGACAGCGCCGCCATCACGGATCACGGCGTTATGTATGGTGTCATAGACTTTTACAAGGCCTGCAAGGAGGAGGGAATAAACCCTGTCCTTGGCTGTGAGATCTATGTCGCGCCAAACTCCCGGTTTGACAAGGAGCTGACAGGAGGAGAGGACCGCTACTACCATCTTGTGCTGCTTGCGGAAAATAACACAGGCTACGACAATCTGATGAAGATCGTGAGCCGGGGTTTTACGGAGGGGTATTACTACAAGCCCCGCGTGGACATGGAGCTGCTGCGGGAGCACCACGAGGGAATCATTGCGTTGTCCGCCTGTCTGGCGGGGGAGGTGTCAAGATATATTCAGAAGGGGCTTGTGGACGAGGCAAAAAAGGCGGCGCTGCGGTACCAGGAATGCTTCGGAAAAGGGAATTATTTTCTGGAGCTGCAGGACCACGGCCTTCCGGAACAGAGGATGGTGAACACCACGCTCCTTCAGATGAGCCGGGAGCTGGACATTCCCCTTGTGGCCACCAACGACGTACACTACACCTATGCGGACGACGTGAAACCCCATGACATCCTTCTGTGCCTGCAGACCGGAAAGAAACTGGCCGACGAGGACAGAATGCGCTATGAGGGCGGCCAGTACTTTGTAAAGAGTGAGGAAGAGATGAAGGGGCTGTTTCCCTATGCCTGGGAGGCGGTGGAGAATACCAAGCGCATTGCGGACCGCTGCCGGGTGGAGATCGAGTTCGGGGTTACGAAGCTGCCGAAGTTCGAGGTGCCGCAGGGATTTGATTCCTGGACATATCTCAATAAGCTCTGCCATGACGGCCTTCGGGAGCGCTATGGGGAGAATGAGGATGCGCCTGCGGGAGATACGGGGCAGACCTTTAAGGAACGTCTTTCCTATGAACTCGGCGTTATTCGGGACATGGGCTATGTGGACTATTTTCTGATTGTGTGGGATTTTATCAATTATGCCAAAAAGAACGGGATCATGGTGGGGCCTGGAAGAGGTTCTGCGGCGGGGAGTATCGTCGCCTATGCGCTCAATATCACCAACATTGATCCCATCAAATACAATCTGCTCTTTGAGCGTTTCCTCAATCCGGAGCGGGTGTCCATGCCGGATATTGATATTGACTTCTGCTTCGAGAGAAGGCAGGAGGTCATTGATTACGTGAGCCGCAAGTACGGGCCGGAGAAGGTGGTTCAGATCGTCACCTTCGGTACTCTTGCGGCAAAGGGAGTGATCCGAGACGTAGGGCGGGTGATGGATCTTCCCTACGCCTATGTGGACTCTCTTGCCAAGATGATACCGAACGAGCTTAACATCACCATTGAGCGGGCTCTCAAGGTGAATCCGGAGCTGCGCAGAATGTATGAGACGGATTCCCAGGTGAAGGAGCTGATCGACATGAGCAAGCGTCTGGAAGGCCTCCCCAGGCACACCTCCATGCATGCGGCGGGGGTGGTCATCTGCTCCCGGCCTGCGGAGGAGCTGGTTCCGCTGTCAAGGGGAGCGGACGGTTCCATCACCACCCAGTTTACCATGACCACCATCGAGGAGCTGGGACTGCTCAAAATGGACTTTTTGGGGCTTCGGACGCTTACTGTCATCCGGGATGCGGTGAATCTGATCGGGAAGAGCAGGGGCATCCATATCGATATTGACCATTTAGATTACGACGACAAGAAGGTGTTTGCCTCCCTGGCGACCGGGAAGACGGACGGCGTGTTCCAGCTGGAAAGCGGCGGAATGAAAAATTTCATGAAGGAATTAAAGCCGGAAAATCTGGAGGATATCATTGCCGGAGTTTCTCTTTATCGTCCGGGTCCTATGGACTTTATTCCCAAATACATCAGGGGAAAGAGCAGCACAGGCCCCATTGTCTATTCCTGCACCCAGCTTGAGCCCATTCTGGCCCCCACCTACGGCTGTATCGTGTATCAGGAGCAGGTGATGCAGATTGTCCGGGATCTGGGAGGATATACCCTGGGACGCAGCGATCTGGTGCGCCGGGCCATGAGCAAAAAGAAGCAGTCGGTGATGGAAAAAGAGCGGGCAAACTTCATCTACGGAAACCCGGAAGAGGGCGTCCCGGGCTGTGTGGCGAAGGGGATTCCGGAGCAGGTGGCTTCCCAGATCTATGACGATATGATGGATTTTGCCAAGTATGCCTTTAACAAGTCCCATGCGGCCTGCTATGCGGTGGTGGCCTACCAGACCGCTTATCTGAAATATTATTATCCGGTGGAGTTTATGGCGGCCCTTATGACCTCCGTGATCGATTTTCCCAGCAAGGTGGCGGAGTATATCGTGACCTGCCGCAGCATGGGGATCAGCATCCTCCCGCCGGATATCAATCAGGGGGAGAGCGGTTTTTCCGTGAATGACCGATCCATCCGTTACGGACTTACCGCCATTAAGAGCATCGGAAAGCCGGTCATCGACGCCGTGGTGAGCGAGCGCAACGCAAGAGGGGAGTTTACCAATCTCAAGGATTTCATCACGAGGATGGCGGACAAGGAGGTAAACAAGAAGGCTATCGAAAACTTTATCAAGGCCGGAGCCTTTGACAGCCTTCCGGGGACGCGAAAGCAGTTCATGAGCGCCTATGTGCAGATTATGGATCAGATCGCCCACGATAAGAAGAACAACATGGCCGGGCAGCTCAGCCTTTTTGACATTGTATCCGAGGATCAGAAACAGGAATACGAGGTAAAACTTCCGGACGTGGGAGAGTATTCCAAGGACATGATCCTTACCTTTGAGAAGGAGGTGCTGGGAATCTATATCAGCGGCCATCCCCTTCAGGAGCAGGAGGATCTGTGGAGAAAGGGGATCACGAACACCACGGCGGATTTTATGCTGGATGCGGAGGCCGGCGAGGCGGCGGTCCGGGATAACGCCACTGCGGTGATCGGCGGAATCATTGCGGACAAAAAGATTAAGTATACGAAGAATGACAAGGTGATGGCCTTCCTTCAGATCGAGGATCTGGTGGGGAGCGTGGAGGTGATCGTTTTTCCCAGGGACTACGAGAGAAACAGCGAGAAGCTTCTTGAGGATAACAAGGTTTTTGTGAAGGGAAGAGTGTCTCTGGAGGAGGAGCGGGACGGCAAGCTGATCTGTGAGAGAATCACCGCATTCGACGAGGTTCCGAGAAAGCTGTGGATAAAATTTCCTACCATGAAGGCTTACGAGGAGCAGATCGGCGAGCTGATGCAGACAATCGCATCCTCGGACGGGAACGACAGCGTCATTCTCTATGTGGAGGAGGGAAAGGCCATGAAAAAGCTTCCGCCCAACCGGAACGTAAATGCCGACGAGGCCCTGAGCGGCAGGCTGTGTGAAAAATTTGGGAAAGAGAATATAAAAATTGTCTGGGACGTGAAAAAAGATTGAAATAGGGCGTAAAAAAGGGTAAAATAAAAAGGGTTCCGGAAAGGATCCTATTTCTTTAGAAAGGACTTGGGAAAGTATGGCGAAGGAAATCAAAACAATCGGAGTGCTTACCAGCGGAGGGGATGCGCCGGGAATGAACGCCGCAATCCGCGCGGTCGTGAGGAAGGCGATCGTCAACGGAGTGAAGGTAAAGGGGATCAAGAAGGGGTATCAGGGTCTTTTAAATGAAGAAATTATAGATATGGAGAAGAAGGATGTGTCCGACACCATCCAGAGGGGAGGCACGATTCTGGGAACGGCCCGCTGCACGGAATTCAAGACCGAGGAGGGCCAGGCCAAGGGAGCCGAGATCTGCAGAAAGCACGGGATTGACGGAATGGTGGTGATCGGCGGAGACGGTTCCTACCGGGGAGCCCAGGCGCTTGCAAGGCACGGGATCAACACCATCGGAATTCCGGGAACCATTGATCTTGACATTGCGTGTACCGAGTATACCATTGGCTTTGACACGGCAATCAACACGGCCATGCAGGCTATTGACAAGGTAAGAGATACCTCATCCTCCCATGAGCGGTGCAGTATCATAGAGGTAATGGGAAGAAATGCCGGCTACATAGCGCTCTGGTGCGGTGTTGCTAACGGTGCGGAGGATATCCTGCTTCCCGAAAAATACGATTTTCACGAGCAGAACATTATCAATAATATCATCAACAACCGGAAGAGGGGAAAGACCCATCACATTATCATCAATGCGGAGGGAATCGGACATTCCACCTCCATGGCGAGAAGAATCGAGGCGGCTACCGGAATCGAGACCAGGGCGACGATTCTGGGTTACATGCAGAGGGGAGGAAGCCCTACCTGCAAGGACCGCTTTTATGCTTCCATTATGGGAGCCTATGCGACGGATATTCTCTGCGAGGGCAAGACGAACCGGGTGGTGGGATACCAGCACGGCGAGTTTCTGGATTTCGATATCGAGGAGGCGCTGGCAATGCAGAAGCAGATTCCGGAGTACCAGTATCAGGTCAGCAAAGTGTTATCCATGTAAGAGTTTCGGGCGGAGCGGGGGCTTCGCCCTTTTTCATAAAGGCACGGGCGGGCAAAACGTGATTGCGATGGGAGGATGTATATGATTTCCAGTGTGGGAAACCCAAAGGTGAAACGAATCGTGTCCCTGCAAAGCAGAGGCCGGGAGCGGGAAAAGGAAAAGGTCTTTGTGACGGAGGGGAAGAAGATGTTTATGGAAGCCCCCGTATCCTGGATCCGGGAGATCTATCTGGCGCAGGATAAGAGGGAGCGGATGGAGGATGGGGACTTTCTGGAAAGACTCCGGGTGTGCAAAGAAGGAGGAGCCGTGCTGGAGACGGTTTCCGGTGAGGTGTTTGCAAAGATGTCGGATACCATGGCTCCCCAGGGAATTCTCTGTGTTCTTGGCCGCCCCCGCTTTGACAGGGAGCGTATACTGGAGAAAGCTCTCCGGCAAAAGGAAGAGAAAGACCGCCCGCCCCTGTTCCTTCTCCTGGAAGACATACAGGATCCGGGAAATCTGGGAACCATGATACGGACGGCGGAGGGGGCCGGTGCGGATGCTCTTTTTATGACAGGGGGGACCGTGGATATTTACAATCCCAAAACCATACGCGCCACAATGGGGTCTCTGTACCGGGTGCCGTTTTTTTATGTGGACGGTCTTAAGGAAACCATAGAGCTTCTGCGCCAAAGGGGAATTACCGTTTATGCGGCGCATCTGAAAGGAGAAAAGTTTTATCAGGAGATGGATTATGCCGGCGGCAGCGCCTTCCTGATCGGCAATGAAGCCAGGGGGCTTCGGCAGGAGACCGCAGAGTGTGCGGACTGTTTTCTGCGGATTCCCATGGAGGGAGAGCTGGAGTCCTTAAATGCGGCGGTTGCGGCGGCGCTTTTGATGTACCAGAGCCGGTTTGAAAAAAAATAGAGAGAAAAAGCAGGAAGAGAAAGGGAAGGCGAGAGAGATGAAAATCGGATTTATCGGAATGGGAAATATGGCAAAGGCCATGATCGGCGGTATTCTGGCAAAGGGTAAGGCTGCAAAGGAGGATATCATCGGTTCGGCAAAGACAGAGGCCACCAGAAAGGAGATGGCCGGCAGGTACGGGATCCGGACGGAGGCGGACAACCGAGAGGTTGCGAAAGTGTCGGATCTTCTTGTGCTTGCGGTGAAGCCGCAGTTTTTTGAGGAGGTGATTTCCCAGATCCGGAAGGATGTGAGGGATGAGACGATTGTCGTCAGCATAGCGGCGGGCAGGACTATCGAAGGAATTGAGGGCATGTTTGGCAGAAAGCTTAAGCTGGTGCGCTGTATGCCCAACACGCCGGCGCTTGTGGGGGAGGGCTGCAGCGGCGTATGCCGCAGCGGGCTGGTGACGGAGGAAGAGATGGCGCGGTGTATGGAGCTGGTGGAGAGCTTCGGACTGGCAAGGGAGGTTCCGGAGAGATTGATCAATGCGGTATCGGGTGTCAGCGGATGCTCGCCGGCCTATGTTTTTCTGTTCATAGAAGCTCTGGCGGACGGGGCGGTTGCGGCGGGAATGCCCAGAGCACAGGCATATACCTTTGCGGCCCAGGCGGTTATGGGAAGCGCAAAGCTGATGCTGGAGACGGGAAAGCATCCGGGAGAGCTGAAGGATATGGTGTGCTCGCCGGCGGGAACCACCATAGAGGGAGTGAGGGTTCTGGAGGAGAGAGGCTTCCGGGGAGCGGTTATGGATGCGGTGAAGGCTTCTGTGGAAAAGGCTGAAAACATGTAAAGAATTTGTAATAATATTACGAAAAAATGAGAAGTTCAGCGATAAAAAACAAGGCGTAAAATCCGGAAACTTGACAAATATAGTATGATTTGCTATCATGATTCTTAAACATATGTAATAAATTTGTAACATTTAAGAATGACAGGAGGTAGCAAAATGAACCGGAGAAACAGGCAGGCCTGTCTGACAGTATGTTTTGTACTGGCAGCGCTTTTGTGGGCCGCTGGAAATGGAACTGTTTTTGCCGCTGAAAGAGAAGAATATGATTTTCCGTCATCGGGGATTGCGGAGGTTCTGGACCCAAGCGCACTCAGGACTGATACGTCGCTGGAGGAAGAAGAGGCCCTGAATATCAATGAGAAATTTGAGAGTGAAAAGGAGCGGATGGAGCAGGAGCTGACCATGGCCAACGTTCAGAACGCTCTGAATATCCGGGCAAGGGCCAGTGAGGATTCCGACAAGGTAGGGTATCTGTACAAGGATTGCGGCGGCACCATTCTTGAGAGAAAGGACGGCTGGACCAAGGTGAAATCCGGTAATGTGGTCGGATGGGCAAAGGATGAATATCTTCTGTTTGGCGAGGAGGCCAAGGCCATGGCGGAGGACGTCGGCAACTGGATCGTCACGCTGGATGCGGAGGCGGTGCGGGTGCGCACGGAACCCAACATGGATGCGGACACTTACGGGCTTTTGGCCTATGACGATTCGGTGGAGTTTATCGAGGTGGTGGACAATAACTGGATCAGCGTGGAGTTCGGTGAGGATATCGGATATGTAAATACGGAATTTATCAGTATTGCCTTTCACATTGACGAGGGGGAAACCGCCGAGGTGGTAAGAGCCAGAGAGATCGAGGAAGCGGAGAGAAAGCGGAAGGCAAACCGCGGCGCAGTCGCTGCGGATGCGGATGAGCTGCGGCTGCTCGGCGCTTTGATCTACTGCGAGGCGGGCAACCAGTCCTACGAGGGCATGGTGGCTGTGGGAGCCGTTGTTATGAACAGGGTAAGGAGCGGGGCTTATCCCAACTCCATTCATGGCGTTATCTATGCCTCCGGACAGTTTACCCCTGCCATGACGGGCAAGGTGGCAAGAGTCTATGACGGAAACGTGCCAGAAGCCTGTATGCAGGCGGCCCAGGCAGCCATAAACGGGGAAACCACAATAGGCGGGGCCACTCATTTCAGGCGGGCCGGGACAAGGGAAGGTTATGTCCTCGGTGATCATGTTTTCTGGTAATTTGGCGTAAAATCTGATATACTGGAAAGGGAAGGAGAAAATACGACTATGAACATGACGACGATTTGGCTGATTGTATTTGTTGCCTGTGTTGCCATCGAGATTGTCACCATGGGACTGACCACAATCTGGTTTGCGGGCGGTTCTCTCATGGCGGCGGTGGTTTCCGCAATCGGAGCTCCGCTGTGGCTGCAGCTCATCCTGTTTTTCGGTGTATCGCTGCTGCTGCTTTATTTGACGAGGCCCATTGCCGTGAAATACTTTAATAAGGACCGGGTCAAGACAAATGCGGAGAGTCTGGTGGGCCAGCAGGCCATTGTGATCAGCGAAATAGACAATCTGCAGGGAATCGGGCAGGTGACGGTGAACGGGCAGGAATGGACCGCGCGTAATGCAAGGGGGAACGAAAGGCTTTCCGTGGGCAGCGTGGTCTATATCCGCGCGATCAGCGGCGTTAAGCTGATGGTGGAAGAAAAGAAAATGGATGTTTAAAGGAGGAAATGAATTATGGGACTTTTAGTGCTTGTACTTTTGGTGATTCTTGTTGTGGTGCTTGCATCCAGCGTAAAGATTGTGCCCCAGGCTTACGCTTACGTGGTGGAGCGGCTGGGCGCCTACCAGGGAACGTGGTCGGTGGGACTGCATATCAAGATGCCCATCATTGACAAGGTTGCCAAAAAAATCAATTTGAAGGAGCAGGTGGTGGACTTTGCGCCCCAGCCTGTTATCACCAAGGATAATGTTACCATGCGGATTGACACGGTGGTGTTTTTCCAGATCACTGATCCCAAGCTGTTTGCCTACGGCGTGGAAAATCCCATCATGGCAATTGAGAACCTGACGGCCACCACGCTGCGTAATATCATCGGCGATCTGGAGCTGGATCAGACTCTTACCTCTAGGGAGACAATCAACACGAAGATGAGGGCGTCTCTCGACGAGGCAACGGATCCCTGGGGAATCAAGGTAAACCGCGTGGAGCTCAAGAACATTATTCCGCCGGCTGAGATTCAGAACGCCATGGAGAGGCAGATGAAGGCGGAGCGCGAGAGAAGAGAGGCGGTTACAAGGGCCGAGGGTGAGAAGAAGGCAAGCGTCACTGTGGCAGAGGGTAAAAAAGAGGCGGCCATTTTGGAGGCGGAGGCTGAGAAGCAGTCGGCGATTCTGCGGGCGGAAGCGCAGAAGGAAAAGATGATCCGCGAGGCCGAGGGTGAAGCTGCGGCGATTCTCAAGGTACAGCAGGCAACTGCGGACGGTATCCGCATGATCCGCGAGGCGGGAGCCGATGAGTCCGTGCTGCGCATCAAGAGTCTCGAAGCTTTTGAAAAGGCGGCGGACGGAAAAGCCACCAAAATCATTATTCCCTCTGAAATTCAGGGAATTGCCGGACTTGCGGCATCCTTAAAGGAGATTGTGACAAAATGAACTTAAAGGGAAGAAGCTTTTTGAAGCTGCTGGACTACACGCCGCAGGAGATTCTGTATCTGCTCGATCTTGCGGCGGATTTGAAGGATAAAAAGAAAAAAGGGATCCTGACACAGGATATGCACAGGGGAAAGAACGTCGCCCTGATCTTTGAAAAGACAAGTACGAGAACCCGCTGTTCCTTTGAGGTGGCGGCGCATGATCTGGGAATAGGCACCACTTATCTCGATCCCGCAGGCTCCCAGATCGGCAAGAAGGAGAGCATTGCGGACACGGCCAGAGTGCTTGGCAGCATGTACGAGGGGATTGAGTACCGAGGATTCGAACAGGAAATTGTGGAGGAGCTCGCAAGATATGCCAAAGTTCCCGTATGGAACGGCCTTACCAATGAGTTCCATCCCACCCAGATGCTTGCCGACATGCTGACGATCCGGGAAAAGCTGGGAAGGCTTAAGGACGTAAGGCTGACCTATATGGGGGACGCCCGCTACAATATGGGAAATTCCCTGATGGTAACCTGTGCGAAGCTGGGGATGCATTTCACGGCATGCACCACGAAAAAATATTTTCCGGACGAGGCGCTGGTGAAGGAGTGCCGGAAGATTGCGGCTTCCACCGGAGCTTCCATCACCCTTGCGGAGGATGTGGAAGAGGGAACCAGGGGAGCGGATGTTATTTATACGGACGTGTGGGTTTCCATGGGAGAGCCGGAGAGCGTCTGGGAGGAACGGATCCGGGAGCTGTCCCCCTATCAGGTGAACCGCAAGGTTATGGAGAATGCGGGGGAACAGGCCATTTTTATGCATTGTCTTCCGGCGTTCCACAATCTTAAGACTAAGATCGGCAGGGAAATGGGAGAACGGTTTAAAATTGCGGAGATGGAGGTGACGGATGAGGTATTCGAATCCTCCCGATCCGTGGTCTTTGAGGAGGCTGAGAACCGAATGCACACCATCAAGGCGGTCATGGCGGCCACCTTATAAAACCGGGAGTTTTGATTATGGCGACATCAACAAAAACACAAGTGCTGCAGATCCTGCGCACGGCTGCGGATTATGTATCCGGGCAGCAGATCTGTGAACAGCTTGGGATTTCCAGAACCGCCGTGTGGAAGGTGATCAACCAGCTGAAGGAGGAGGGCTATGAGATTGAGGCCGTCCAGAACAGGGGATATCTTCTTGCGGCGGCTCCGGACGTGGTTTCTGCAAGCGAGCTGGAAAGCCGGATGCGGACAAGGGTTATGGGGAGACGTCTTCTCTATCTTGAGGAGGTGGATTCCACTAATCTGGAAGCGAAGCGGCAGGCGGAGCAGGGAGCGCCCGAGGGTCTTCTTGTGGTAGCCGGAAGGCAAGAGCAGGGCAGGGGAAGACGGGGAAGAGGCTGGGAATCTCCGGCCGGGACCAACATTTTCATGACGCTTCTGCTTCGGCCCTCCTTTGCGCCGGGACAGGCATCCATGCTCACGCTGGTGATGGCTCTTGCCGTGGCCAGGGCCATTGGGGATGTGTCAGGGCTGCCTGTGGGAATTAAGTGGCCCAATGATATTGTGGTGAATAAAAAGAAAGTGGTGGGGATCCTGACGGAGCTTGCCATGGAGACGGATTATATCCAGTATCTGGTGTGCGGCGTGGGAATCAATGTGAACCAGGAGTCCTTTCCGGAGGCGATTCAAAACACGGCCACCTCTCTGTTTCTGGAAGGAGGCAGAAAGCTGAACCGGGCGGATCTGATCGAGAGCGCCATGGAGTATTTTGAGACGTATTACGGGATCTTCTGCCGTTCAAAAGACCTGGAGGGACTGGCCGGCGAGTACAATGAACTTCTGGTAAACGTAAATGCCCGGGTACGGGTTCTGGATCCCAAAGGAGAATATGAAGGCGTTTCCCAGGGAATCAACAGACTGGGCGAGCTTCTTGTGGAGAGAGACGATGGAACCAGGGAGAACGTCTTTGCGGGCGAGGTTTCGGTGAGAGGAATTTACGGCTATGTGTGAAGAGGGCAGGACGGTGCTGTGCGGGGCAAACGCATATGAAAAGAAATATTATTTTAACCAGGCCTTTGACCGGATCCCGGATTCCATCAAGGATGAGCTGCATGTGATCTGCGTGCTGTTTACGGAGGAGGTCGGAGGGATTTTTACGGTTGAATTTGAAAAGGACGGAGGGATTTTTCTGCGCACCGAGTGTGCGCAGGACGATTTCCTGTATGATGAGATATCCAGCGGTCTTCTTGTGGGCGAAATCCGCAGAAAACGCCAGGATATGTTCGAGGCCCTAAGTCTGTATTACCGGATGTTTGTTCTTCATGAGGAGGCAGGCGGGCTGTTTGGAGAAGAGGATACCTGATGCGGCGCAGAAGACCGCGGATGGGAACGGCGGAGTGATTATGCGGCTTAAGATAGGAAATGTAACTCTCGATAACAATTTGATACTGGCACCTATGGCAGGCGTAACAGACCTGCCTTTTCGTTTGTTGTGCGCACAACAGGGGGCCGGGCTGGTCTGCATGGAGATGGTAAGCGCCAAGGCAATCTATTACGGGAACAAAAATACGAAAGAGCTTCTGACAATCCACCCCCAGGAGGGGCCGGTATCCCTGCAGCTTTTCGGTTCGGACCCGGATATCATCAGTGAGATGGCAAAGCGGATCGAGGAAAGACCGTTTTCCATACTGGACATCAACATGGGCTGTCCGGTTCCCAAAGTGGTGAAAAACGGGGAGGGCTCGGCATTGATGAAGAATCCGAAGCTGGTGGAGGAGATCGTCACGAAAACGGTGAGAGCCATCCGTAAGCCGGTAACGGTGAAAATCCGCAAGGGCTTTGACGATTCAACGGTCAATGCGGTGGAGATCGCAAGGATTGCGCAGGAGAGCGGGGCCAGCGCTGTCGCAGTGCACGGGCGCACCCGGGAACAGTTCTATTCCGGAAGGGCGGACTATGAGATCATTGCCAGGGTGAAGCAGGCACTCTCCATTCCCGTGATCGGAAACGGTGATGTGACGGACGGCCCTTCGGCGCAGCGGCTCCTTGGGGAAACCGGATGCGACGGTGTGATGATCGGCCGCGGCGTACGGGGAAATCCCTGGATTTTTCGGGAAATCGTTCATTATCTGGAGACAGGGAAAACCATCGCGGCACCCTCCGGGGAAGAGGTCTGCCGGATGATTCTGCGCCATGCCGCAATGGAGCTTGAATATAAGGGAGAGTACACGGCGGTGAGGGAAATGCGAAAACATATCGCATGGTACACGGCAGGCTTTCCCCATTCGGCGTCTCTGCGCAGGAGCATCAATGCGATCGAAACATTTCCGGAGCTGGAAGCGGCCGTTAAGAGGATTTTTTTGAACAGTGCGTGGGAAAACGGATAGATTCCCGGCCCTGACGTCATAAGATGGCGGGAAAAAGCATATCCTTAGCTATGGACCAGCATGTGAAACGTATTTTTTATCTGAGTATGACAGGGCCCGCACAAAAGCGGGAACGGACAAAGCGGAAGGATCCGCTTCCCATCCTTCGGTGTGAGCGCAGATATCCCTTTCTGACGGAAAATGACACGGTCAGGAACAGCGGCAGTCCTTCGGGAGCGCTGCAGCTCTATTTCGGGCTTCTTCCCTTTGCGGTAAAGGAGGAGATGAACCGGAGCCGAAAAAGGAGGAGATGGATCCGCAAGCTCTCCGATTCTTTACAGTTTGTGCAGGAAAATCTGGGGATCGGGCAGGAGAGCGTGGTTTTTTCTTACCGGCTCTGTGAGATCTTTGAGAGACGGCAGCATCTTCCCGAAGAGTTATTTGCGGTATGTCTTCGGACCTGCAGGGAGAGGGAGGCTTTCCGGTGTGTGAATCTTTCCCTTCCGGAGGAATGCGGCGGGGAAACGGTTGAGGAAGCGGTAAGGCTTCTGTCGCCTTATCTTTCCCGAATTAACTCTCTGGTGATGGTGGGAGAGGAATCGGAGAGCGCCTGGCAGATTGAGGATTATCTGTATGACGAATACGGAATTGTCACCTCCTATGCGCGGCGTCCGGAAAAAAATGCCATTTGGCTGGATCTGGGAAGTAAGCCGCTGCCGCTTCTTGCCTCCTTTGCCATGGGAAACGGAATCTGTCATATAAATGAGGCGGAAGTGCTGAATTTTCTTGACACTGCGGTAAAAAGTGGGTATAATACCAAAGTTAATTAGGACTTTTTTGTCACAAAGAATGAAGAGGATGGAAGGCGATCAGCAATGGAAGAGAAGAAAAACATACTTACCTATGAAGGTCTTCGCAAATACGAGGATGAGCTTCATGACCTTAAGGTAGTAAAGCGGCAGGAAGTTGCCCAGAAAATTAAGGAAGCAAGGGAGCAGGGCGACTTGTCTGAAAATGCAGAATATGATGCCGCCAAGGATGAGCAGAGAGACATTGAGGCCAGGATCGAGGAGCTGGAAAAAATCCTGAAAAATGCTGAGGTCGTTGTGGAGGACGAGGTGGATCTCGACAAGATCAGCATAGGATGCAAGGTTCGGATTCTGGATATGGAATATAACGAGGAACTGGAATATAAGATTGTGGGCTCCACGGAGGCGAACAGCCTGAAAGGTAAGATTTCAAACGAATCCCCCGTGGGCAAGGCGCTGATCGGAGGCAAGGTGGGGGACACGGTCGAGGTGGAGACCCAGGCGGGAATTTTGAATTACAAGGTGCTCGAGATTCAGCGTTCCAATTAAGGGCCTTTAGCAAAATCGCAGCCGCACAGGTGGAAAAATTTCAGCTGACGGAAATTTACATGGCATTTAGCCGAAGTGAGGAGAGTGTACAGTGGCGAAGGATCAGAATAATCAATTACAGCAGGAGCAGGATCTGAATCAGTTATTGAAGATACGAAGGGAAAAGCTTGCCGCTTTGCAACAGGCGGGCAGGGATCCTTTCCATATCACCAAATATGAGGTGACCCATCACAGCAAGGAGATTAAAGATCATTTTGATGAACTCGAAGGTGCGCAGGTCTCCATTGCGGGACGCCTTATGGCAAAGCGCGTCATGGGAAAGGCATCCTTTTGCAACGTACAGGATCTTCCCGGAAACATTCAGTGCTATGTGGCAAGAGACAGTGTGGGCGAGCAGCCCTATGCGGATTTCAAAAAGTTTGACGTGGGCGATATCGTAGGGGTAAAGGGAGAGGTGTTCCGCACCCAGAAGGGAGAGATGTCCATTCATGTCTGTGAGATCACGCTGCTTTCCAAGAGCCTTCAGATCCTTCCAGAAAAGTATCACGGCCTGGTAAACACGGATATCCGCTACCGGCAGAGATATACGGATCTCATCATGAATGAGGAGGTAAAGGAGACTTTTGTGAAAAGGTCAAAGATTATCTCCGCAATCCGCCGCTATCTGGATGGACAGGGCTTTATGGAGGTAGAGACCCCCATGCTGGTGTCCAATGCGGGAGGTGCGGCTGCAAGGCCCTTTGAGACTCACTTTAATGCGTTGGACGAGGATGTGAAGCTGCGTATCTCCCTGGAGCTGTATCTGAAGAGACTGATTGTGGGTGGTATGGAGCGCGTCTATGAGATTGGCCGGGTGTTCCGCAACGAGGGACTTGACACCAGACACAATCCGGAATTTACGTTGATGGAGCTGTATCAGGCTTACACGGATTACTACGGAATGATGGATCTGACCGAGAATATGTTCCGCTATGTGGCCGGAGAGGTATGCGGAACAACCACCGTCCCCTACGGAGAGGAAATGATTGATTTAGGCAGCCCTTTTGCCAGAATGACCATGACGGAGGCGGTGAAGAAGTATACGGGAATCGACTTTGACCAGGTGGCAGACACGGCGGCGGCCAGGAAGCTTGCGGATGAAAAGGGCATCCACTATGAGCAGCGGCATGCAAAGGGCGATATTCTGAATCTGTTTTTCGAGGAGTTTGTGGAGGAGAAGCTGATTCAGCCCACCTTCATTATGGATCATCCCATCGAGATCTCGCCCCTTACCAAGCGCAAACCGGACAAGCCCGATTACGTGGAGCGCTTCGAGCTCTATATCACGGGCCGCGAGATGTGCAACGCTTACTCGGAGCTGAACGATCCCATTGACCAGAGGGAGCGTTTCAAGGCCCAGGAGGCGGCGCTTGCGGCAGGCGACGAGGAGGCGAACACCACGGACGAGGATTTCCTGAATGCGCTGGAGATCGGGATGCCGCCTACGGGAGGGATCGGATACGGCATCGACAGACTGGTGATGCTGCTCACTAATTCGCCGGCGATCCGGGACGTGCTGCTGTTCCCGACGATGAAAACGCTCGACAAATAAAAACAGGCAGTAAAAGAATATATTGCAAATGGAACCTTTACATAAGTAAGAGGTTCCATTTTGCAATTCATGATTTAAACTTATGAAAACAGATGGGGCTGGGAGAAAACAGAATGGCTAAGACTACCACACAATCAATTGAGCCTGTCATTGCGGATTTGGCCAATGGGTGGATGAAAACCTATGGATTGGATTATAAGCTGGAACAGGAGACATTGAATACGGAGATCGATACTGCCCTGAACGAGTATTATTCAAAGAGCGGCGGTAATGGCGGAAACAGACCGGATGCCAAGTTGTTATTGCGGGATAAAAGCCTGAACTTCTATCCGGTTTTGATCGAGTATAAAGGATATGGCGACAGACTGGAAAAACTCGATGTCAACGGGCAGGTCGAAAATAAGAATGCCAAAAACGAGCCGAATTATAAGAATATCAATTCTTATGCGGTAAACGGAGCGGTTCATTATGCGAATGCATTGCTTCATTATACCAGCTATACGGATATTATCGCTATTGGCATGACAGGATATAAGGATGAGAACGGAAAAGTGGTTCCTTCCATAGGAGCTTATTACGTATCAAAAAGCAATCTTGGCATCGGTCAAAAAATAGACGAATATACGGATTTTTCATTCCTGAAAACGGAGAATTTTGACGAGTTTATTCAAAAGGTCAGGAGATTACAGCTCTCCCAGGAAGAGCTTGATCGGTTAAAGGAAAAGCGGGAACGGGAAATTGATGCAAGCCTGGTAAGATTAAATAATGACATTTATCAGAATGAGAAGGGGTTGGGAGAAAACGACAGGGTATACCTGGTTGCGGCTTCCATTATCGCCACCATCGGCGTTCCCGGGAAAGTGGCCCCGCTTGAGAAATCCGATTTGAAGTCGTCCACGGAGGAGGGAAATAAGGACGGCGATATAATGGTTCGCAAGATCAGAGCTTTCCTGAATGAAAAGAAACTGCCGAATGAAAAGAAAGAACTGATTATAAGGACCCTGCAGAATACGCTGACCACGGATAATATAAATAAGGTAGAGAACGGAGAAAGCCAGCTAAAGAGGGTATTCATAAAGATAGTGGATGATTTGGGAATCTATTATAAGATAGGTCTCACCACGGATTTTACAGGAAAGCTGTTTAACGAAATGTATAGCTGGCTGGGATTCACACAGGACAAATTGAATGACGTTGTGTTAACCCCTTCCTATGTGGGGAATTTTCTGGTCAAACTGGCCCGTGTAAATTATAAATCCTATGTCTGGGACTTTGCAACGGGTTCAGCGGGGCTGCTCGTGGCGGCAATGAATGAGATGCTGAATGACGCAAAGGACAGGATAAAATCACCGGATCAGCTTGCGCTTGTTTCGGCGGATATAAAGGCAAATCATCTTCTGGGCCTTGAAATCTTATCAAACGTATACATGCTTGCCATACTGAATATGATCCTGATGGGGGATGGAAGCTCCAACATTTTAAATAAAGATTCTTTGAAAGATTTCAATGGAAATTATGGATTTGAAAACAAGGACAAGAAATTTCCTGCGGATGCGTTTGTGCTGAACCCCCCTTACTCAGTAAAGGGGAACGGGATGATCTTTGTCGAGAGGGCGCTTTCCATGATGGAAAGAGGCTATGCGGCGATTATTATTCAGAATTCAACCGGTTCCGGAAAGGCGGCGTCTTATAACAGAAGTATTTTGAAACACAGCACGCTTCTGGCAAGCATAAAGATGCCCATCGATTTGTTTGTGGGCAAGTCGAATGTTCAGACTTATGTGTATGTCTTCCGCGTGGGTGAGGCGCATCAAAATGACGATATCGTCAAGTTTATAGATTTTTCGCATGATGGCTATACGCGTACCAACAGACGCAAATCCAGCTGCAATTTGCGCGACACCGACAGGGCGAAGGAACGCTATCAGGAAGTGGTTGATCTGGTAAGGTTTGGCAGATCGAAATTACATCTGTTAACGGAAAAGGAATATTATGAAGGCCATATTGACAGAAACAATGGTTCTGACTGGAACCAGACAGCTCCCGTCGATACAAAGCCGACTCTGGATGATTTCAAAAAAACGGTAAGCGACTACCTGGCATGGGAAGTGTCGAATCTGCTTAAAAAGGATCGAAAAGAGGAAAAATCTCCGGGAAAATAAATGCCCCACTCAAAGAGATGCTGGAAAATGTTGAGTGGGGCGAATACAGACTTGGCGATCTGTTTGAGATTGAGCGAACGCTGAGCTTTAATGCAGACCGCCTTGTGGATGGAAACGAATATGACTATGTTACCAGAACCTCGGCAAATCAGGGAATTTTCAGAACCACGGGATTCGTCAATAAAGAAAATATCAACAGTGAAAATACCTGGAGCCTGGGTTTGCTGCAGATGGACTTTTTTTATCGCAGACGGAAATGGTATGCCGGCCAGTTTGTGCGAAAGATTATTCCCAGGATTGACCTGCCGCCCAAAGCGGCTCCGTTTTTTTCTGTTATACTGAATCACCAGAAGAGCGTACTGTTGTCCGTGCTGGTTCGGCATGTGGACGACACGTTCCGGGAACTTAAGGTAAAGCTGCCGCAAAAGAACGGGAGAATCGATTTTACGTTTATGGAAGCGTTCATAGAACGGCTGGAGGAGGGACGCATTGCGGATCTTGGCGTTTATCTGAGAGCGTGCGGGCTGGCGGATTATGAGCTCACGGAAGCGGAGAAGGCGGCGATAAGCGGTTTGGAGGATCTTGAGTGGGGAGAATTCAATCTGGAAAAGTTATTTGGAAAATCCACCAGGGGAAGGAGGCTTAAAAGTGCGGACAGAATACCGGGAGATCTGCCCTTTGTGACGGCGGGCGAGGCGGAGGAAGGCGTATCGGATTTTATTGGCAATCGGGTTAAAGTTTTTTCGGAGAATACCACCACCATAGATATGTTCGGTTCCGCAAAATACAGAAATTATAAATATGGCGGGGATGATCATGTGGCGGTCGTCCATACGGAAAAGGTGCCGAAGAACGCCGCTGTCTTTATTACCAGCGCCATTCACAAAGCGTCTCATAACGGACAGTTCGACTATGGGAAAAATTTTTATGCGAAAGATGCGGACGAGCTGGATATCTCTCTGCCGGTAAGGGAGGGAAAGCCGGATTATGACAGGATGTCCCTGATCCTGTCGGCCGTACATAAGATGGTGATAAGGGAGCTTGTGATATATGCTATAGATGGAAGACTTGTATAATAAGGTAAAAAATGCTATACTTGTCAATGGTAAAGTAACACAGAGACGGGAGTTAAGCAAGTGGACAATAAGACATTGACAGATGACAAGGAAAGTACATTGAAAGGACTGCGGATCCGGACTATGAGCCTGTGGATGGTTCTCGGTACGATTCTGGTGTCTATGCTGATCGGGGACGGAATCATAAACGTGATGAACCGCCATCGCAGGCTGGCGGATATAACCAGTGATTACATTCAGACTCAGAATCATGTGATGAATATGTCGCTCGGTTCCAATTATTTAACGGAGCAGGCGCGTCTGTATGCCATTACCAAGGAATCGGCTCATATGGAGGCATATTTTACGGAAGTGGATGAGACGAAGCGCAGAGAGAATGCGCTGCAGGCGATTGAAGAGCATTTGCAGGGCCGGGACGAAGCGGCTTTCCAGATGGCGGTGGATGCGCTTAAGCTGTCAAATGAGCTTATGGACTTGGAGATTCACGCTATGACGCTGGCCGCCCTGTCCGTCAAAGAAGATATCAGCCAGTACGACCGGAGAGTACAGGAATATCCTCTGACGCAGGAGGAGCTGGAATATACGCAGGAGCAAATGGCGGATGCGGCCCGCACCCTGGTATTCGGGCAGGAATACAGGGACAGGAAGCGGCAGATCGAGGAGAAGCTGGCAGGCGTTACCGAGGGCATTACGTCCATCTGCGATCAGGAGAAGGCGGAGAGCGAGAAAGCCATGAAAAATGCGCTGCTTCATCAGAGCTTCTATACGATTCTGGTGGTTGCGCTGGTAATCGCCTCCTATATCATGATTGCGGTTCTGATTTTAAGGCCGATTCGGCTTTATGTGAACGGTATTAAAAACAATCATTTTCTGGATATCACGGGGGCCTATGAGTTCAAATACTTTGCGGCCACCTACAATAATGTATACGAGATGTCCCTGGCACAGCAGAATGTGCTGCGGCAGAAGGCGGAGAGGGACGCACTGACAGGGCTGCTAAACCGCCAGGCATTTGAACAGCTGAAGGATCAGCTCAGCCAGGCGGCAAAACCGCTCGCCCTTCTTTTAATCGATGTTGATGTGTTTAAATCCATCAATGATACCTATGGCCATGAAGTCGGCGACCAGGCACTTATCAACACCGCCAATCTTCTGAGCCGAAGCTTCAGGACGGCGGACTATGTCATGCGGATAGGCGGGGATGAATTTGCCGTGATTATGGAGGAAATGCATGAGGACAGGAAAGGGATTATAAGGGATAAAATCAGCGCCATTAACCAGTCCCTGCAGAACCCGCAGACGGATCTGCCCAAATATTCCGTCAGCGTGGGCGTGGCCTTTTCGGAAGAGGGATATCATGACGAATTGTTCCGCCAGGCGGATCAGGCGTTATACCATACGAAAGAGAACGGAAGGTGCGGCTGTACCTTTTATGAAAAGGAGATAAATTCGTAAGACAGATCGAAAAGAGTGAAGGAAAGGGAAGTAAGGAATGAAGGGATTTAAGTATGAAGACACTGTAAACCGGTGGGGGGTTTTTGAGGCGGAGCTTATGGGACCGGACGAGGGAAATCCTTTTACGGAGCAGAGTGTGCACGGGGTTTTCAACAGCAGCGAGGAGACGGTTGAGTGTGAAGGCTTCTATGACGGGGATGGAATCTACCGCATTCGTTTTATGCCCTCCTTTGAGGGAATGTATTTCTTTGAAATTACGTCAACCTTTACAGACAAAAAGACAGGTAGCTTCTTTGTCCTCCCGGCGAGAGAAAGGAATCATGGGCCGGTGAGAATCAAGGATACCTGGCATATGGTGTACGAGGATGGCACGCCCTACTATTCGATTGGAACCACGTGCTACGTGTGGATCCACCAGCCG
Organism: uncultured Lachnospiraceae bacterium; assembly: GCA_910579685.1. Lineage (GTDB taxonomy): Bacteria > Bacillota > Clostridia > Lachnospirales > Lachnospiraceae > Suilimivivens. Next base: position 73,924 of record CAJTVN010000007.1, read on the forward strand.
GACGAGCTCATAGAGAAGACCTTGCAGACACTGTCTAAAAGCGCTTTTAATAAGATCAGAATGTGCATTTTTCCCAAACACTACGATTATAACCTGGGAGAGCCCAGGTCTTACCCCTATGAGGGAACGCCGGTTGATTCGGCCAATATTACCAGGGAGAACTTCGGGGAGTATACGGGCAAAACAGAGGGAAACAGCTGGGATTTTGAGCGATTCCATACGCCTCATTTCCGTCATCTGGAAAAATGCATCTGTGAGTTGGAGAAGCTTGGCATAGAGGCGGATCTGATTCTGATGCATCCCTATGACAGATGGGGATTTTCCTGTATGGGACCAGAGGATGACGACAGATATCTAAAATATGTGACAGCCAGGTTTTCTGCGTTTCACAATGTCTGGTGGTCCCTGGCAAACGAATACGATATGATGCCGGCAAAGACTTTGGATGACTGGGAGCGGTTTGCCGGGATTATCTGTGATAACGACCCTTATCAGCATATGTGTTCCATCCACAATTGCCTGCGGCATTATGATTACTGCCGCCCGTGGATCACACATTGCAGCCTGCAGAGAAATGATCTCTACAAAAGCTCTGAGCTGGTGGACGAATGGAGAGAGAAGTATCAAAAGCCGGTGGTGATGGATGAGCTGGGATATGAGGGAGACATTCAGCACGGCTGGGGAAATCTTACCGGGGAGGAGATGCTGAGGAGATTCTGGGAGGCGGCCTGCCGCGGAGGATATCCGGGACATGGCGAGACCTACCTGCATGAAAAGGATATTCTCTGGTGGTCGCATGGCGGGGAGCTCCATGGGGAGAGCCATAAGAGATTTGCTTTTCTTCTGGAAATCCTGAAGCAGACCCCGGGAAGCGGTCTGATGCCTTATCCGGGAATCTGGGATGAGATCTGCGCAGTCCCTCAGGAGACGGTACGCAGAGAGGGTGTAAAGGATTACTATCTGTTCTATTACAGCTTTATGCGTCCCTCGTTCCGGGAATTCTACTTTGATGACGATTCGCAGTGGAGCGTGCGGGTACTGGATACCTGGAACATGACGATAGAGGATCGTGGGATTTTCCGTGGGAAATTCCGCATAGAGCTGCCGGCAAGGCAGTATATGGCGATTCAGATAAGAAAAGTGGAAGGATAGAAAAACTGCCCTGAGGCCGTGGGGATTACGGCTTCGGGGCAGTTTTGACATAAAGATGTCAGACGTTTTCTTTTGCGGCCGCTGCGGCAAGGGCCCGGTATTTCGCCTTTTCCTCGGCCATTTCCTCCACGGTTTTTTCCTTTAAGGTAAATCCTTTTGTGGAGCGGCAGGGAACGGTTTTGTTTTCAAGCCTTTTTTCTGCCCGGAGGATTTCTTCCTGATACTGAGGAAGCCAGTCTTTTCCGGCAACGAGCATCTCGTCCACCATCTGGATAATCTCGTCAGGGGTACAAACGGAGCCGGTGAGGGGATCCATCATGGCAGCCTGGCGGAGAAGATGGATGTCGGCATGTACGGCGGCCTCCACGGCAAGCTTCTGAACCCATACGCTCTGGGAACAGATAGCGGCACAGCCAAGGGGGAGATCGCCTACCCTGGGAACGGAAATACCGTTATAGTCAACATAACAGGGAACTTCCACCACACATTCATCCGGCAGGTTTGTGATGGTTCCATTGTTCATTACATTGAAATGTCCCCGGTACATGCGTCCCGTTTCCAGGCCCTCTATAATATAACTTCCATGTTCGCTGGAGCGGTTTTCCGGTGTGAACTTTTTGGCGGGCTCTTTCAGCCAGTTGGGGAAGTCTGTCTCAAACCAGTTCCGGCTCTCCTTGCATACGCGCAGATATCCCGCAGTCTCTCCCTGGATCCAGCTGCTGTAATTGATCCATTTCTCCATATCCTGGGGGCGCTTGCGGTACCACATGAGATACTCGGAGAGATGCCCGTTTGATTCGGTGGAGTAGAAGCCGAAGTTCTTCATCACATCCAGACGGATATTCTCATCCTTTGCAAAATCCGCCTGCTTCATCAATTCAAACAGATCTCCGGTGCGTTCTGTGCCGTCCGTCTTGACACTGATGTACCAGGTCTGGTGGTTAAGGCCGGCACAGATAATATCCACATCCTTTTTTTCCCTTCCAAGAGCTTTTGCGATCTGCTCGTGGCCGTGCTGCACTCCGTGACACAGACCATAGGTTTCCACTTTTCCATATTTGTTGCAGGCCCAGGTCACCATGGCATTGGGATTGGAGTAGTTGAGTAGAATGCAGCCGGGAGCTGCCACCTCGCGGATGTCTTTGCAAAAGCCGAGCATGGCATTTATGCCTCTTTGTCCGTACATGATGCCGCCGATGCACAGGGTGTCTCCCACACACTGATCCACGCCGTATTTAAGGGGGATTTCCACATCCGTGGCGAAAGCCTCCAGCATACCGATACGCACACAGTTGATAACGTATTTGGCATCCTTAAAAGCCTTGCGGCGGTCGAGAGTGGCATGGATTTTGATCGAAAGACCATTTTCTTCAATGTCACGCTGGCAAAGCTGGGTGACCATTCTCAGATTGTCAGGATTAATATCCGTGAATGCGATCTCAATATCGTGAAATTCAGGGACGGTTAAGATATCCGCCAGGAGACCTCTTGTGAAGCCGATGCTGCCCGCACCGATAAAAGCAACCTTAAATGACATGATAATACCTCTTTTCTGTAATATTTTGATAGTTTACGTTCCGGCAGTTATGTGATACACTTTTTTGCAGAACAGTGTCATAATTACCGTGTATTTAATATTATAATAGGGGATGGCAAAGGGCTTTTCAAGCGTAATAATTTGATAAAAGAGGTAATTTTTTGATGTTCACGAAACGAGAGGATATCTGTGAGGATTATGGCTTCCGGTTTTTGGATAACGTGCAGGAGCCGGCGGTACAGCTCGATGCCGTTGGATGGCAGAGCAGGAATGACAAAAGCTATTACTGGAATAATAAGAACCGGCCGGCCGGCTATTTGTTTCAGTATACTTTGAACGGGAGCGGAACACTGCGAACCAGTGAGGCGATCATCAAGATAAAAGAGGGGGAAGCCTTTTTCCTTAAAATGCCAGGGGAGGAATCCTATTATTTTGATGAGCATGGCGACCAGGCGCCCTGGGAATTCGTATATATTATGTTCAGGGGAGAAGGAGTTTCTTCCTATTACGAATATATTCGAAACCGAATGGGGCAGGTGATTGCGCTTCCCGCTTATCATCCGGCAGTGAAGCTGCTTCTGGATCTGTATCAGCAGGCCAGGAACGGGCTGATAAGAAATGCCTTTATGGCGGATAGGGAGGCATTTCGCTTTTTGTGCTTTCTGTGCGAGGGAACGGGTACGGAAGTGCGGCACTCCAACCTGACAGACAGGGCCAAGAACTATATGGAATGCAATTTTGAAAAACAAATCACCCTGGCCCAGACGGCGGACTGTCTTGGGGTGTCACAGAGCCATCTTTCCAGGGAATTTGTGAAATATATGGGGGAAAAGCCCATTCATTATCTGACAAAGCTCAGGCTGGAGCATGCCATGGAGCTGCTTCATTCCACGGATCTGTGTCTGGAAGAGATCAGTGCATCCTGTGGCTTTTCCGATCGCAATTACTTCTGCAAGGTATTTAAGAAATATATGAAAGCATCTCCCGGAGAGCTGAGAAGACAGCTGAAGGCTCAGGGCTATGTGAGCGTCAGGGTGTAGAGGACGAACCGCCTGCAGGCTGCGGCATGATCATCTCGATTCCCCGGCGCAGCGTGGCTTCGTCAATCATTCCCATGGCTCCGGTGATCAGGTTTCCATCCCCGTCAATAAAGACGGTGGTGGGCAGAGAGGAGATACCATATACATAGGAGGCCTCCTGGCTGGTATCAAAATATACGGGAAAGGAATAATCCTGTCCGTCCATATAGGAGGATGCGCTCTCCACGGTTTCCCGGTTTCCATCGGTTGCGTTTATCATGAGAAAAGTCACACTCTCTCCAAGCTCGCGGTATACCTTGTCAAACTCAGGCATTTCTGATTTGCAGGGAGGACACCAGCTTGCCCAGAAATTGATTACTGTGGGCTTTCCGGTTAAGTCAGAAAACCGAACGGTATTTCCTTCACGGTCTGTGACTGCGAAGTCGGGGGCCTTTATGACTTCGGGTTCCCCGGAAGGGGAAGGAACCGGGGATTCTCCGGGCTGATCGGACGATTCGTCCGGGGCGTCTGTGCCGGCTAGCCTGCCGGAGCTTTCCGGTGTATAATTCTTTCCAAGATATTGATAGAGCAGCAGGCTGGCCAGAATAACCAGAAAAAAGGCTGCGATACCGATCACAAGTTTCCGTTTTTCACTCATAACAATCCTCCATTTTTCCCTATATTACGCTTTTAAAAGGTAAGTAACGCCAGAAAACGTCCCATAAGCCCGGTCATCATCATGATACCCATTATTAACAGAAATCCGCCGGACACCCCATTGATGATCCGGTAATGAGCTTTGATCCAGCCAAAGGCGGATTTGAGCCGGTGGATAAGCAGGGCGCTGAGCACAAAGGGAATGCCAAGTCCCAGAGAATAGCAAATGAGCATGAGAACGCCATAAAATACGGAGCCCTGCTGAGAGGCAAGCATCAGAGCGGATCCGAGAAAGGTGCCCACACAGGGAGTCCAGCCGATGGAAAAGACGATGCCGAACAGCGCAGAAGGGAGAAAACCCGGATTTTTTACAGGCATATCCTTTCGGAAGGTTCGGTTCAGAAAATCGATTTTGATCCATCCTAAAAAATTCAGACCAAAGATCACAACAATAAGGCCAGTGATAACATTTACGGCAGTGCTGTGACGCTGCAGAAAGAGACCGAGGCTTCCGGCAAAGGCTCCCAGAGCCACAAAGACCAAAGAGAAACCTAGCACAAAGCCGAGTGCGTTTTTGAGAGCGCGGCCTTTTGTCTGCTGCGAGTCACTGCCTCCCGCAAAATAAGAAATGTAGACAGGAAGCATTGGCAGCAGGCAGGGAGATATAAAAGTGATGATTCCCTCCAGAAATGAAATGATATATTGCATAGATTTTCCTTTCTTAACTTGTTTTTTTATCATCATAAACGATTTGCCTGCGATTTTCAATAAGAATGATGCCGCCTTCGGATTGTTTCGCACTTTGCGCTCTCGCAATCCTGAACATATTCAAAATCCGTATGGTCAGGCCTGTTGCTGTGGTCTGTCCCTGAGAGCCTCGATCTGGGACTGAAGGCTGGCGATTTTCAGCCTGGCATCTGAAAGCTCGGATTGTGTGTTTGAAAGTTCGGACTGTGTGTTTGAAAGTTCGGACTGTGTGTTTGAAAGCTCGGACTGTGTGTTTGAAAGTTCGGACTGTGTGTTTGAAAGCTCGGATTGGGATTTTGTAAGCTCCGAGCGTATATGCGCAAGCTCATCCAGAGCCTGTTGTTTTTCGCGTGCGATCGTGCGCTGCACACGATAATATTCCTCCCGTTCCTCACACTGTCTGCGGATCTTTTCATCTACGCTGAGCTGGTACAGAGTTTTGGCGGCTTCAGATATGAATTCATTTTTTTCTGCAAACATTTTGATCTCCTCCCAAGTGGCTGCTTTAAAAAGGCCGGCCCAAAGATTAATCTGGTAACGTTTATCCTGTGCCGTGGCCAGATCGGTATGCTTTAAGTCTAACACGGACAGTTGGAATTTGTCACTGTAAATCGTATGTTTTTTGACATTCATCAGCTTGTATGTGGCATAAAATTCGGGATGCTCAGGAAATAAGGTAAAATCCAGGATTCCGATATGGATGACAGGCTTTGTTTCAGCGTAATCCTGTCCTTTGTAGAGTTGGTCAAAGCTTCGGCAAAGGTAGCTCAATGACCGCTCCGGCCAGTTGCCGATATTTAATATCTGCATCTCAAGATTTATGATCGTGGAGTTGTTCATGAGAACCTTCACGTCGAGAAAAAAAGTTTTCTCGGATATGGAATTGCCCAATTCAATGGGATTTTCGATTGAGGCGCAGTGGATCTGTCCGGGACTTACGTGCAGCAGAGAGCAGATAAGCCCCTTCAAGACCTCGTTGTTTTCCTGCAGCAGAGCCCGGAAAAGATAATCGTTGGTCAGCCTGTATGAGAGCGGACCGGAAACACTGTTCAGAGAAAAAGAATTGTCGCAAGAACGGATAATTTGAATCATAGACGGGAACCTCCTGAGTAAAAAAATGAGTGGGGTAAAAAAGATACCTTTTGAAAATACAGAAGTCTGAACAAGTAGAAATTTCAAATTAGACTATCTGTTTTTTTTATACCATGGCTTCTGCCGGATGTAAACAGTTTTTTCCTATCCGGAATGTAGAAAAGAATATCAGGGAAAATGGCGAAAAAGGTTCACGGCAACAAAATATGGGGCTTTTTGTGTGGAATTGAGAAAAGCTGTACAAGATATGGTATTGTGCACTTTTTCTTTCGGGAAAGTTCCGGTTGACAAAAGAGACAGGACAGCCGCAGAATAAGGCGAGAGGAAGTGATTTGTATGAATTTAATGGCAGAGGAAGGAAGCTTTCGCAATAAGGTCCGCAGGGAGCGGGAACCGGAGGGATGCAGAGAGCTGCTTGGAGATATTTTGTCCCCTTCCGGTGAATTTTCCCCGGTTCCCTTCTGGTTTTTTAACGACAGGCCGGAAAAAGAAAAAATAAAAGCTCAGCTTGAGGATTTTGTGCAAAAGGGCGTCTGCGCCTTTGTCCTGCATCCAAGGATCGGGATTCCGGAGGAAATTCCCTATTTGTCAGAAGCCTTTTTTGAGACGGTATGTTTTATCGTCAGAACGGCCGCAAACCTGAATATGAAGGTGGTGCTCTATGATGAGGGTATGTATCCGTCCGGATCCGCCCACGGGATGGTCGTTGCGGAAAAGAGGGCTCCCCTGGCGGCGGATATTCTAAATCCTCTGGCGGTTTCCTGCTTTATCCGTCTTACGCATGAGAAGTATTATGAGAAGCTTGGCGAATACTTTGGCAAGACCATTATCGGTTTTTTCACGGATGAGCCGGACCCTCTTGGAAGAGGGACAAAAGGATTTCATATCTGGGCGCAGGGCATGGAGCGGGAGATCTTAAGAGAGGGCGGATGTCTGGAAGAGCTTGCCGGCCTTTTCGAGGGAGAGGAGAACAAAACCACCGGGATTTACCGGCGGCTTGTGAAAAAATATTTACGGGAGACTTATTATCAGCCGCTTGCCGACTGGTGCGGGAAACATGGAATTGCGCTCATGGGGCATCCGGCACAGAGCGATGATGTGAGCGAGCTGTTTCTTTTTGACGTGCCGGGGCAGGATCTGATCCAGCGCCGCATCCATCCGAAAGAGGGGGGAATCCATGAGGCGGATTCCGTGCATGCCAAGCTCTGTGCGGACGTGGCCCGCCACCTGGGAAAAAGACGCAGCCTTAACGAGTGCTTCGGCGTATGCGGCAGGAGAGAAGCGCCCTGGCATTTCACAGGGGAGGATATGAAGTGGTACATAGACTGGCTGGCAATGCGGGGCGTGAACCTCTTTGTGCCGCATGCCTTTTACTATAGTGTGAAGGGGGCGCAAAGCGGCGAGCGGCCGCCGGATGTGGGACCGCACAACATCTGGTGGAAGCATTACCGCTGTTTTTCGGACTATATGAAACGTCTTTCTTTCCTCATGACGGATACCTGCCAGCATGTGAAGGCGGCAGTGCTCTGCGACGACAACAACGTACCGGGGGCGGAGCTTGCCGCCCTGTACGAGAACCAGATCGGCTTTCATTACCTTCCGCTGGCGCTTTTGGACCGATGCGAGATAAGGGATGGAAGACTCTGTATCGGGCAATCTTGTTATGAAGTGGTGCTGGATCTGATCGGGGCGGCCAGGTCAGGGGAAACCCTTGCGGGAGTGGAAACCGTATATGAAACGCAGGAGCTCGTAAAGAGGGCGTCCCGCCTTTGCACCCTGAGGACAGTTCTGCCATCGCCCTTTTTGCGCATCTGTCATTTTACGAAAAACGGCGTGGAATGCTGCCTTCTTTCCAACGAAGGAGGAGAGCGGATTAAGACACAGCTGCGGATTGTGGGAGCGAAGAAAGATCAGGTGGTCTGTGTGGATCTGTGGAGGGGTGCGTTTTGGCGGGAGATTCCGCAGCAGATGTCGGATGGAAAGGAACCGGTCTGGCCCGTCAGCCTGGACGTCTGCGAAACACGCCTTCTGCTTCTGGATCCCCGGGGGGAAATTCCGGCCGGGAATCGAAAAGAACGGTGGCTTGGCGAGTGGACAAAGCGCTTTCGCCCGGTGCGGAAATTACAGAATCAGGCGATATACGAATATGACTATGACTGCATGTCGGCCGGAGAGGACGGGGACGGCTGCTTTACAGTATGGGGAGAGGAGATGGCGGAATGCTGGTGCAATGATCAATTTGCGGGAGTCAGCTTCTGGAATGAGCATCGTTTCCGGATCGGCCCTTATTTGAAGGAGGGGAAAAATCGGATTCGTCTCGTGTTCACGGGCAGTGCGGCAAATATTTATGATAAGGCCGGCTTGGCATTCGGGCTTGGGAAACAGAAAAAGCTGTATGTTGACAGATCCGTAAACACCGGATGCATCGGTATTTTTGTAAAGGGAGCGGAAGTCATACCGGCCGGAACCACCCTTTCCGTCATGAGCGCCAGGGAAGACGGGCCGGAATACCGGCGTTTGAGAGAGGAATACGATATCCGTTTTCTGTTTGAAGGCAGTTTGGTCCCTTCAATTAATTTTTATGCGGTTCCCCAGGTGGATATTTTTGCGGCGGACAGCGAGGGCGGCCTTTTCGGCACGGTGGGAGGAATAACGGATATGGAGGGGGATGCGCCCATCTGCTATGTGGACAGGGCGGGAAACTGTTTTTACATTGCGCCGGATGGCAGAAGTTTTCTGAATTCCCTTCCGGACTGGAAAAAGAACATGGTACCGGCTGCGGATATTCAGTTTTTTGCGTCCAGGCAGGAGGCGGTGAGGGAAAAAGAGTTTGTCCGCTCTTACGACTCGGTTCTGAATCAGATTGAGGAGGCGTACCGGAGAATTTTGGGAGACGCCCTGGTGGGAATCTATGTGCACGGTTCCATCGCCTTTGGCTGCTTTTCCTGGGAAAACAGCGACATTGATTTTATTGTAGTCATTAACAGGGAAATTACGCACGGGCAGAAGCGGGAGCTGATACAGACGCTTCTGGATTTGGACGGGCAGGCGCCGCAAAAGGGCCTGGAGATGAGCGTTGTCCTGGAAAAATACTGCAATCCCTTTGTCTATCCCACGCCCTTTGAACTGCATTTTTCCAATGCCCACAAGGAAAGGTGCAGAGAGAACCTGCAGGAATACTGCCGTGCCATGCACGGGGAGGACAAAGATCTGGCGGCTCATTTTACGGTCATAAGAAAGGCAGGGATCACGCTTTGCGGAAAGGAGATCTCCGACGTGTTCGGAGAGGTGCCGAGGGAGGCGTACCTTGACAGCATAATGGGGGACGTGGAGGATGCGCAGAGGGATATCCTGGAAGATCCGGTGTACATCATCCTGAATGTCTGCCGGGTGATCGCTTTTATTAAGGAAGGCCTCGTCCTCTCAAAGGAGCAGGGCGGAAAATGGGGGATGCGAAACCTCCCGGAAACGTACCGCCTAATAATCCGAAAAGCGTTGAAAAGCTACCGGGGAAACGATGTGTTCCGGGAGGAGGAAGAAAATCTAAGAAGCTTTGCGGGCTGTATGCGGAAGATCCTGACAGACGGTACAGAGGAATAAAATGAAATCCCTTTTCCGGTACCTATTTCCTATTTAATACAGTTTTTGTTGAAAAATGGAATATAGAGTGATAGTATTCAGGAAAAGGGAATGCAAAAACCAGGGATAATCATACAAGGTAAGGGGGGGTTCCTATGAAGAAAATGGAAGAATATGTAAGGAGCATTCCGGATTTCCCGGAAAAGGGGATTATCTTTCGGGATGTGACAAGCGTGCTGCAGGATCCGGACGGGCTGGCGCTGGCCATCGACTCCATGAAAAAGATGCTGGAGGGAGTCGATTTTGACGTGATTGTGGGGACGGAGTCCAGAGGGTTTATCTTTGGCGTTCCCATTGCCTATTCCCTGCACAAGGGATTTGTGCCGGTCCGAAAGAAGGGCAAGCTGCCGCTGGATGTGATCTCAAAGGAATACGATCTGGAATACGGCAGTGCGGCGGTGGAGATGCACAGAGACTCCATCAGGCCGGGACAGAAGGTGGTCGTGGTGGATGATCTGATTGCCACGGGAGGCACGGTTGAGGCGGGCATTCAGATGATTGAGGAGCTGGGCGGAGAAGTGGTCAAGGTGATCTTCCTGATTGAACTGGCAGGGCTTAAGGGAAGAAAGCGGTTAAAGAACTATGACGTGGACAGCGTGATCATCTATGAAGGCAAATAAATACCTGCTTATGAGAAAAGGAGAAAAGTGATGTTAGAGAAATGGTTCAAACTCAAGGAAAACAACACAACCATCAGGACGGAGGTGGTTGCCGGTGTCACGACTTTTATGACAATGGCATACATTCTGGCAGTCAATCCGTCGATCCTGTCGGCTTCCGGCATGGGCAGCAATGCGGTTTTGATAGCCACGGCGCTTGCGGCATTTATCGGTACGCTGGCGATGGCGTTTCTGGCCAACTATCCCTTTGCCCTGGCGCCGGGACTTGGCCTCAACGCCTATTTTGCTTACACGGTATGCGGAGACATGGGATATTCCTGGCAGATTGCGCTTCTTGCCGTGTTTGTGGAAGGATTGATCTTTATTGTGCTGTCCGTGTCGAATGTGCGGGAGGCGATTTTTAACGCCATTCCCCTGCAGCTGAAAAGGGGGGTCTCCGTGGGAATCGGTCTGTTTATTGCGTTTATCGGGTTTCAGAATGCGGGCGTGGTGGTAAACTCGGATTCCACGCTGGTTACGGTGATCGATTTTACCGTGGACTTTCACACGGCGGGCATCAGCGCTCTGCTGGCAATTATCGGAACTTTTATCATTGCCATTCTTTATATTAAAGAGGTCAAGGGCTCCATTCTGATCGGCATATTTGCCACATGGGTCCTGGGCATCCTCTGCCAGATGACCGGCTTGTACCAGGTGGCTCCGGAAGCGGGATATTATTCCCTGATTCCTTCCTGGAGCAGCTTTAGCGTCACCTCCATCGGGGCGACCTTCGGGCAGTGCTTTAAGGCGGACTTTAGCTCCGTTAAGATTTTGGATTTTATCGTCATTGTTCTTGCGTTTTTGTTTGTGGATATATTTGATACCCTTGGAACCCTGATTGGATGCGCAAACAAGGCAGATATGCTGGATAAAGAGGGCAAGCTTCCCAGGATCAAGCAGGCGCTTCTTGCGGATGCCATTGCGACCAGCGCAGGGGCGGTACTGGGTACTTCCACCACCACCACATTTGTGGAGAGCTCCTCGGGAGTGGCGGAAGGCGGAAGGACAGGCCTTGCGTCCGTGGTAACCGGATTTTTGTTCCTGCTCGCCATTTTCTTAGCACCGGTTTTTACGGCAATTCCCGGCTTTGCAACCGCTCCGGCGCTTCTGTTTGTCGGATTTTTGATGATTACGGCCGTGGCGCAGATCGACTTTGACGATCTGACGGAGGCGATTCCGGCGTATCTGTGCCTGCTGGCCATGCCGCTTCTCTACAGTATCTCCGAGGGAATTGCGGTCGGCGTCATTTCCTATGTGGTAATCAATGCGGTTTGCGGCAAGGCAAAGAAGATCACGCCGCTTATGTACATCCTTGCGGTATTGTTTGTCTGCAAGTATATTTTCCTGTAACGGTTATTTTCCTGTTGAAAAAAGAAATGTACAGTGATAAGATAGCCATGTCACATATTTTCATCCATGACGGAAAAGCCCTGCGCAGAGAAAGAAAAGGACTATGGCCGTCCATGGATTCAAACAGGAGGATAGTTATGAAAAAGAAGATTTTATCACTGATTCTTGCTTCTGTAATGGTACTTTCCCTGACAGCCTGCGGCGGTTCGGACAAGCAGGCGGCTCCGGAGACTACCGATGCGGCAGCGGAAAACACAGACACATCATCCGAAAATGATGCGCAGGCGGAGCCGGAGGCAGATGCGGACGCAGACGCACAGGCAGAGCAGGCTCCCGCCGAGAGCGAGGCCGAAGGGGAGGAAGCTCCCGCAGAAGGCGGCGCGGCTTTAAAGGTTGCCATTGTCAGCAGCCCCTCAGGCGTGGACGACGGTTCCTTTAACGAGGACAACTATAACGGAATTTTAACCTTTATCGAGTCCAATCCGGATACTACCGTTACACCGGTACAGGAGCCCACGGGCGACGTGGCGGCGGCAATCCAGGCAGTTTCGGACATTGTTGCCGATTATGACGTGATCGTGTGCTGCGGCTTCCAGTTTGCGGGAATCGCCACGGTGGCACAGGAGAATCCTGACGTGAAATTTGTCCTGGTTGACTCCTTTCCTTCCGATGCGGACGGCAACGAAGTGGTAGTGGACAACATTTACGCCATGCAGTTTGCCGAGCAGGAATCCGGTTTCTTTGCAGGAATGGCGGCAGCCCTTGAGACAGCTTCCAACAAGGTTGCGGTTGTAAACGGTATCGCTTATCCCTCCAACGTAAACTATCAGTACGGATTTGAGTGCGGCGTGAAATATGTAAACGAGACAGAGGGCAAGAGCGTTGAGATCGTTGAGCTCGCATCTTATGCGGGAACCGATGTGACCGGCGCAAACGTGGGCGGCAACTATGTGGGATCCTTTGCGGACGAGGCGACCGGCAAGGTAGTGGGAAACGCCCTGATTGCGGAAGGCGTTGACATTGTGTTCGTGGCGGCGGGCGCATCCGGAAACGGCGTCCTTACCGCGGTGAAGGAAGCGGAAGGCGTTAAGTTTATCGGCTGCGACGTTGACCAGTATGACGACGGCGCAAACGGCGACAGCAATGTGGTTCTTACCTCCGCTCTCAAGGTCATGCACCTCAATGTGGAGAGGTCTCTGAACGCAATCGCTGACGGCACCTTCAAGGGAGAGAACGTGGTTCTTAAGGCTGACACGGATTCTACGGGCTATGTGAACGCAGAGGGAAGAAATCAGCTTTCCGCAGATACCATCTCAAAGATTGATGCGGCTTACGAGCTGGTGAAGTCGGGTGCAATCGTGCCCGCAGCAAACTTCAACGGCGTGACGCCTGATGACTTTGCGTGGTAAGAAAAAAGCCGGCAGCAGGTTTTAAAATTTAAGACGGATCTGCGCAGATCGCAGTGCGGAGGCCGCAGAGAATCCTGGATAAAAAGATTCTCTGCGGCCTTTTTAAATCCGCACTTTCTATTGTGCGAATTTTCATGTATAATGATGATAGTTGACGAATTCTTCTGAAAGGAGCACTTACATGTCTGAATACATTATTGAGATGAACCATATCACCAAGCGGTTCCCGGGTATTGTAGCCAATGACGACGTCTCCATCAAGGTGAAAAAGGGCGAGATCTATGCTCTTCTTGGCGAGAACGGCGCCGGCAAGTCCACTCTGATGAGCATGCTTTTTGGGATGTACGAGCCGGACGAGGGCGAAATTATCATCCGGGGGCAGAAGGTCAAGATTCTCTCGCCAAGCCATGCCACCGAGCTGAACATCGGCATGGTGCACCAGCATTTTAAGCTGGTCAGCAACTATACCATTGCGGAAAACATCATTATGGGTATGGAGCCGGTGAAAAAGCACCTGGGTTTCATCAGGAGCGTGGATCTCAAAAAGGCCAACCAGGAGATCATGGAACTTTCCCGGAAATTCGGACTGGAAGTGGATCCAACCAAGGTAATTGAAGAGGTAAACGTTTCGATTCAGCAGAGAGTGGAAATTCTGAAAATGCTCTACCGGGAGGCGGAGATCCTGATCTTCGATGAGCCCACGGCGGTTCTCACCCCTCAGGAGATCGAGTTCCTTCTGGAAATCATAAAGGGGCTTCGCAAAGACGGAAAGACCATCATTCTGATCACCCACAAGCTGGAGGAGATCAAGAAGGTGGCCGACCGCTGTGCCATCCTGTGCAGGGGAAAGCTGATCGGCGTGCTGGATGTGGCGGCAACTGACACGAAGACCATGGCGAATATGATGGTGGGCCGTGAGGTAAGCTTTACGGTGGAGAAGAAGGAACCCGAATTCGGCAGGGAAATCCTGAAGGTGGAAAACCTGACGGTAAAGAACGAGGATAAATTTGACCTGGTGAAAAATGTGAGCTTTACCATCCATGCGGGGGAGATTTTCGTGATTGCGGGAGTTTCCGGCAACGGCCAGGTGGAGCTTGCGGATGCGGTGGCCGGGCTTTTGAGGCACAGCGAAGGCAGGGTGATCTTAAACGGTGCGGATATTTCCAATTACACCATCCGCAGGCGGAACCTTGCGGGTATTTCTTACATACCCGAGGACCGGCACAATGTGGGACTGGTGATGGACTTTTCCCTCTCAGACAACCTGGCCCTGAAGAATTACTTCGAGGAGCCCTTTTCCAGAAAGGGGATTGTCAAGGAGAGCGAGTTTACCGCCTATGGCGAGAGGCTTATTGAGGAGTACGATATCAGAAGCAGCCAGGGGAATGACACCATTGTCCGGTCCATGAGCGGAGGAAATCAGCAGAAGGCCATTATTGCAAGGGAGATCGAGCTGGGAAGCGACCTGATGATCTTCGTCCAGCCTACCAGGGGATTGGATATCGGGGCCATTGAGAACATCCACAGACAGATCGTGGCGCAGAGGGATGCGGGAAAAGCGGTTCTTCTGATCTCCTTGGAGCTTGACGAGGTTATGAACCTGGCGGATACCATCGGCGTAATCTACAACGGAGAGATCCAGAAAATTGCGGATGCGAAGACCTTGACTCCCGGCCAGGTGGGAGAATTTATGATGGGGGTGGGACACAAATGAAAAAGAAAAACGGCTTGATGCAAAAGATAATACTGTCCACCATAGGTCATGAGAAGAGACAGGCCTACATGATTCCGGTCTTTTCCATCCTGATCAGCCTGATCGTGGGGGCCGTGGTGATTGCCTTCCTTGGAAAAAATCCTTTCCTGGCCTACTACAATCTGCTCCAGGGCTCCGGGCTTGCGCCCAAGGCCTCCTATGCCGGGTACAAGGGAATCATCACGGATTTTGCCAGCTTTCTCAATGCGCTGACCCCTATGCTGTTTGCGGCGCTTTCCGTGATCATAGCCCTGAAAGCAGGACTCTTCAATATCGGCGTGTCGGGGCAGATGCTGGCGGCGGGATTCACGGCCACGGTTCTGATCGGCTACTCGTCTCTTCCCGCGGCTGCGGCAAAGCCTCTGGTAGTGGTAATCGGTTTCGTGGTGGGTGCGCTGGCAGGCGCCCTTGTGGGGTATTTCAAGCACAAATTCAATATCAACGAGGTGGTTTCCACCATCATGCTGAATTACATCATTCAGTATATCGTGAGCTTTTTTATCAACTCCTTCTATGTGGATCCCGTATCCAGACAGTCAAAGACCGTGGGAGCGGCCGGAAGGCTGACGCTTACGGATGTGGTGATCGGCAATTATAAGTTGGATATCCCGCTGGGAATTCTTCTGGCTGCGGCAGGGATTGCGGTGACGGCCTTTCTCCTGAAAAAGACGACCCTGGGCTTTGAGATCAAGGCGGTGGGCAGCAGCGTGAGAGCGGCGGAATATGCGGGCATCCGGGTGGGACGCACCAGAGTGCTTGCAATGATGCTCTCCGGCGGCTTTGCCGGACTTGCGGGAGTAACCTATTATGTGGGCTATTTTGCCTCCATTCAGCCAAGAGTTCTGGCGAGCACCGGATATGACGCCATTGCGGTGGCCCTTCTTGGAAACAGCTCGCCTGTGGGAATCGTCTTTTCTTCCTTCCTGATCACGGTGATCTCCAAGGGAAGCACCTATATGAGCTCCGCCTCCGGCGTACAGCCGGAAATTGCGTCGGCCATCACGGGCGTGATCCTGCTGTTTAGTGCGTGCGGGGCCTTCGTAAAATACAAAGTCGACAGATGGAAGGAGGAGCGCTGATGAATACCATTATAATAGACGGACTGTCTTTTGCCCTGCCCCTGTTTATTATGGCAATCGGCGGAATTTACTGTGAGAGAAGCGGGATTACCAACCTGGCAATCGAGGGACTGCAGGGCTTTGGCGCTTTTTGCGGCGCCCTTTTTGCGGTGAGTATCGCCGGAAGCTTTGCCGGGAATTCCCCGGTGCCCTTTTACCTGGCCATGGTGTTCGCTTTCCTGGGGGGAATGCTGTTTTCCCTGATTCATGCGCTGCTCTGCATCCGCTTCAAGGCCAATCAGGTGATCAGCGGCGTGGTGATCAATATTCTTGCCATGGCTCTTACCGAGTTCCTCACCAAGCAGATCAACGCCAGCATTTTCGGAGCGGCCTCCAACAAATTCGTGCTGGGAGTGTCCGCAAGGCTGACTGTGCCCGTGATTTCCAAAATTCCGCTGCTTGGAGCCGTCTTCACCAACCTGTACCCCTTTGAGCTGGTGATCGTGCTGATTGCCTTCCTTGCCTGGTTCGTGCTCTACAGGACAAGGTTCGGGCTGCACCTTCGGGCCTGCGGAGACAATCCCCATGCGGTGGATGCGGCGGGAATCCGGGTGGGAAGGGTGAGGCTGATTGCGGTTATGGCCTCCGGCGCGCTTTCCGGACTTGGCGGTATCTGTTTTGCCTACTCCATCTCGGCGAATTTTTCTTCCAATATCTATTCCGGGTACGGGTATCTTGCCATTGCGGCCCTGATTTTCGGGAACTGGAAGATCATGCCAACTCTGGGCGCATGCCTTCTGTTTGGATTCGCCAGATCCGCAGGCTATGAGCTTGTAAAGGTTCTTGGAATGCCCAGCACCTACCAGGATCTGGTGATGCTTCTGCCCTATGTGCTCACGCTCCTTATGCTGATCTTCTTCAGCAAGAAGAATCATGCGCCCAGGGCGCTGGGAGAGATCTACGATAAGGGAGCCAGATAACGGTCTTCATTCTTTTCGCCTGTGCCGCCCGGGCCAAACCCGGGCGGCACAGGCGAAAATTTTGAAATGCCTATAAAGTCTTTCCCAAAATGTCCGATATTTATTATATCAAAAAGCAGTTTATGGAAGGAGGAGTAGATATGCGTATTGAGGCTTATTCCCAGGTACAGCAGGTGTACACGACAAAGAAGACCAATAAGGCGGAAGCGAAAAGGAACGTAAGCTTTTCAGATCATTTGCAGCTCTCCAGTATTGGGAAAGATATTCAGAGCGCCAAGGCGGCGGTGGCGGCCAGCAGTGATGTCAGGGAAAGCGTGACGGCTCCTCTGAAGGCTCGTATTCAGGCCGGAAGCTATGAGGTAAGCGCAGACAGCTTTGCGGAGAAATTATTCAGCAAATACGAAGAAATGAGGTAATTTCGTGGCAAGTTTAATGGAAAACCTGATAGAGGTTCTCGGAACGGAGAGCAGGGTATATGAGAGCTTGCTGGAATTATCCAGGAAGAAAACGCCGGTGATCATAGCCGGCAATTTGGAAGAATTAGCCAAAATCACGGATGAAGAACAAATCGTTGTCGAAAGAATCAATCATCTTGACAAAAAGCGGGAAGAAGTTTTTGCGGACGTCGCCAACGTAATTAACAAGGATGTTAAGACACTGAAAATTGCGGATTTGGTTGCCATGCTGGCAAGCAGGCCGCAGGAACAGCAGAAACTGGCTAAGGCGCATGACGAATTGAAGGCCGTTGCCGGGGATGTGAGGCAGGTAAATGAACAGAACCGTCTGCTTCTGGAGAATGCCCTGGAAATGGTGGAATTTGACATGAACATACTGCAGTCGCTTAAGGCGGCGCCGGAGACGGCAAATTATGACAGAGAGGCTCTGAGCACCGGGATGCATATGGGACTCGGTAAAAAAGGCTTTGATGCCAAGCAGTAAGACGGATAGATGATATGAGGTGAAAGACAATGGGTTTGATGGGTAGTTTATATTTAGGTGTGTCAGGTTTACAGACGAGTCAGAATGCCATGAACACCACGGCGCATAACGTTGCGAATATTGACACGATCGGGTACACAAGACAGCAGGTGCAGCAGGGTACCCGATTTTACAATACAATTTCTAAAAACAAGACTGCCATTTCCTGGCAGCAGCTTGGTCTCGGTGTTAATTACACCAATGTGAAGCAGATCAGAGATGTTTTCCTTGATCAAACTTATCGGCGCGAGGTGGGAAGGAGCGCATACTACGATACTTCCCTGGCCGCCATCGAAGAGGTGGAGGATCTTTTTCAGGAGCTCCAGGGACAGACTTTTTCCAAGTCCCTTCAAAACCTGCGGGATTCCATGGAGGAGCTGGCAAAGTATCCTTCCGATTCCGTGAGGCAGGGGGCCTTTGTTCAGCGCTGCTATGAGTTTGTCAGCCGCAGCCAGGCCGTTTACACGGGGCTTAGTGAATACCAGGATGATTTAAATTACAAGATCAAGAAACAGGTGGATACCATCAATGAATACGGCAAGCAGATCCGGGATCTGAACGAGGCTATTCGGAAGATTGAATCCGGCCAGGTGGAGAAAGCCAATGATTACCGAGACCAGAGGAATCTTCTTCTGGATGAGCTGTCGGCGATGGGAACGGTCCGCGTTCTCGAGGACGGTGCGGGCAACATGGTGGTTCAGTTTGAGGGATATGATTTCATCCGGGAGGACGGTATCAACAAGATCGAGCTGCAGGAGGACCCGATCACGGGATTTTACACTCCTTACTGGAGCAACCTCGCAAAGAAAACCACAAATCCGGACGGATCGCAGACGGTTGTGAGTATTAAGGGCGCGGAGGTGTTCAATCTGCACCAGGAGATTTCCGCTGAGGGCAACACGGATATCGGTTCCCTGAAAGCAATGATCTTTGCAAGGGGAGACCACAGGGCCACCTATAAGGATCTGGGGGACGGCAGTTCGCAGGGAAACGCCCAGTACAACAACACAATTTCCCAGTCTATTATTATGAACGTGCAGGCTCAGTTTGACAGGCTGATCAACGCCATTGTCACGGGAATCAACGGCGTGCTCAAGGATGCGGCCGATGCCGCAACGGCCCTTGACCCGGGCAGTACCTATCTGCGGGACAGCAACGGAAATCCTTATCAGATTTTCAACAGTATCACGGGCGAGAAGGACGCAAACGGAGAGCTTGTCCTGTCCACGCAGAACCTGATTATCAACGGAGAGCTGAAACAGGCTCCCTCCCTTCTCGGGTTTATCAGGCCGGACGGCAAAGAAGACCAGGCGACGGTTGACAGGCTGCGCGATCTTTTCAAAGAGGAAAAATACGTGCTGAACCCTAATGTTCAGACGAAAAATAACTTTATGGATTTTTACAGCAGTCTGATTGCGCAGGTGACAAACACCGGTTATGTGCTTCACGGAATCAGCACCAACCAGCAGATCACCGTAGACCGGACCGCAGCGGCAAGAGAGCAGATCGTGGGCGTATCCTCTGACGAGGAGCTCAGCAACATGATCATGTTCCAGAATGCGTACAACGCCTCAAGCCGTTATATCAACGTGGTGGATGAGCTGCTTGAACATGTCATCTCCACGCTTGGACGGTAGATAGGAAAGGAGTGAAATCATGCCTTCACAATTTTTTGGATTACATATAGCGGCTTCCGGCCTTCGGGCTGCCAATGCCGCACAGAATACCACGGCGAACAACATTGCCAACGCACAGACCGTTGGCTACAGCAGACAGGTCGTGACCCAGGAGGCTTATAATCCCCTTCGGACCTTTACAACCTACGGCTGTGCAGGCGCCGGTGTGGACACCATAGCCATTGAGCGGGTCAGGGATCATTTTTATGATGTGAAATATTGGAATAATAACTGCAAGTACGGCGAGTATGAAGTAAAGTCCTACTATTGCAAAACCATTGAGGATTATTTCGACGATGACAATGTGAGCGGTTTTGTCAGTATTTTTAACAAGATGAACAATGCCCTCCAGACCGTGATCGACAATGCCAGCAGTGATGATTCCAAGAAGGAATTCATCTCCTCGGCAAAAGCGCTGACGGATTATTTCAACAATATGTACGGGAATCTGCAGGAGATGCAGAAGGATCTGAACCTGGAAATCAAGCAGTGCGTGGACGAGATCAATTCCATTGCGGAGAAGATCGCCACCCTGAATAAGCAGATCAATGTGATCGAACTGTCCGGAAGCAGGGCCAATGAGCTGCGGGATCAGCGGGAGCTGCTGGTGGATGAGCTTTCCCAGCTGGTGGACGTGGATATCACGGAATATGATATCACGGACAGCAAATATCCGGACGTGATCACGGGGGCGACAAGATATGTGGTGCAGATTGCGGGCGGCCAGCTCCTTGTTGACGGCACGGATTTCAATACCCTTTCCTGTACGGCGAGAAAGCCCGAGGAAAAGCTGAACCAGACGGATATTGACGGGCTTTTCAAGATCAGCTGGTCAAACGGGAATGATTTCAGCCTGAATAACGGAGCCATGGAAGGAAAGCTCAAGGGCCTTGCGGAGCTGTGTTACGGCAATGACGGCGTGAGCTTTTCGGGAAAAGTAAACGTAGGCGGAATCGTCACCGCACCGGTGCTGGATGCTAATAACCAGCCTGTCCTGAATCCGGACGGAACGCCAAAAGAGGAGACAAAGGTGACGGTCACTGTCTCATCTGAGTTCCTTAAGGATATGGAGGAGTGCACGCTGGCAGAGCAGGGGGAGATCAACATCGGGAGTACGCTTTACACTTACTCTTCCTGGAGCTTTGACCCTGCAACAGGCGAGTTTACCTTTACCCTGGATAACGAAAAGAACAAAAAGCTTCCCACCGCTGCCGACAAGGAGGGGAAAGAAGTAAAAACCAACTACCCCATCAAGTATCAGGGGGTTCCATACTACATGAAGCAGATGAACATGTGGCTGAGAGGCTTTATCTCCAAGGCAAACGACATCTTTTACAATGGTTATGGAAATTCGGCGACCACTCCGGATGAAACCAGTAAGGAGCTTTTGTTTACCGGAAACAAGCATACGGGCGAGCAGTATGACATGAACGATCTGACTGCGGGTGTCGGAAACGGACTTTACGAGATAACTGCCGGAAATGTGGCGATTAATAATAAGCTGATTGATGATCCCAGCCTTCTTGGAACGAGAAAGGATTCCTCAAACGGTGTGGAGGAATGCGACCAGATCAAGGAAATGGTGGAGCTGATGACCAGCAAGGAGAAATTCAGCTTCCGCAACGGCAGCGCCGGACAGATGCTGGAGATGATTCTGGCGGACGCCGGGTTAAATGCCAGCAACGCAAACACTTTCCGGGATACCTTTAAGGGTCTTCAGAGTTCCATCGACAACCAGAGGGCTTCCATCTCCAGCGTGGATGAGGATGAGGAGGCGGTTAATCTGGTAAAATTCCAGAATGCCTACACGCTTTCCTCAAAGATGGTTCAGACATTGACGGAGATGTATGACAGACTGATTTTGCAGACCGGGATATAGTGTGATTTCGGAAAGGAGAAATTGGATTTCATGAGAATGACAAATAAAATTATGCAGAATAATTCTCTGTATAATATCAATAATAATAAGATACTGCAGGATAAGCTGAGCACCATGATGTCCACGCAGAAAAAGATTACCAGGCCTTCCGACGACCCGATCATAGCGATCCGGGCGCTGCGCCTGCGCACCACGGTATCCGATCTGACCCAGTATTACGGCAAGAACGTTCCGGATGCGGAGAGCTGGCTCGAGGTAACCGAAAAGGCGCTGGGAACCGTGGTGGATGTGATCACGGATCTGACCAAACAGGCTAATCTGGCGGCCAACAAGGAGAAAGGCCCGGAGGATCTGGCGGTTTTCATCCAGCAGATGAAGCAGCTTAGGGATGAATATTACTCCACCGGGAATTCCGACTTTGCGGGAAGATATGTGTTTACAGGCTACCGGACGAATACTTCTCTTTCCTTCAAAGGGGATGAAATTAAGACGGCCACGGCGACTACCCCGGCTTATCCCCAGTATACGATCACCGAACAGATCACGATGCAGGATTTCGACAGTGTCAATTATACGTATACGACAGATGGGAAGGGCAAGAATGACCTTCTGGACGGACTGAACAAGGACAGCTGGAAGGAGCCTCAGTATGCGGATATTGAGGAAAAGCAGGTATTTAACACGGATATTCACAGGATCCGGCTCTCCTACAAGGATCTGGAGGCTGCGGATAAGAAGGGCAATCCGCCGTCCATCCAATATAAGGATGCGGATGGAAATCTGAAAGATCTTACAACCATAGCAGGTATTCCTGCGATAACGACGGTTCCGAATGGTACGGATCCTTATCAGGCGGTCAGGGAAGATCCGGACGCAATGATTTTTGTCCCTGAAACCGGAGAGATCCTGATGGGCGATAACGTTTTTTCCACGCTGCAGCAAAGCCCGGACGTTACTACCACCACGGAGCTGCAGGTCACTTATGACAAGCACAACTGGAAGAAAAACGATCTGAAGCCGGAACATTACTTTGCCTGCACGGGAACGACCTTAAACGCTGACGGAACCGAGAAGTCGGTTGACTATAATCAGGAGTATTTGAAGGGCGAGGAAGAAACCCAGATTATTGAATATGACGTGGGCTACAATCAGAAGATCCGGGTGAACACCACGGCCAGGGAGGCCTTTACCCATGATCTGGGCAGGGATATAGACGATCTGGAGGAGGCTCTCAAATCCGTGACGGAGCTCAACGCCACGGTAAAGGATCTGGAAAAGGTGCTTGACGGCCTGCAGGATCCCGCTGACAAGGCTCTGGTTCAGAAGCAGCTGGATGCGGCAAAGAAAGCCTATGATTATACAAGAGAAAATATCCACAACATGTTTCAGAGCACCATGTCAAGCATGCAGTCCTATCTGGATCAGGTCAACAAGGCCAATACGGACAGCGGAACCAGGAGCAGCCGTCTGGAGCTGATCGATAACAGGCTGATGGATCAGAAGGCCACCTTCGAATCCCTGCAGTCGGAAAACGAGGATATTGATATCGCCGAGGTGATCGTGAAGCTTACCAGCACGGAGCTCACGTACAATTCGGCTCTTATGGCCACCGGGAAGATCATGCAGACATCACTGATGAACTACATTTAAGCGTGAAGATGCGCAGACAGGAGAGGCTATGAAGGTTACGACAAAAATATTTGGCGAGATTGTGATTGAGGATGATAAGATCATTCACTTTCCTTCCGGCATTATTGGCTTTCCGGATTTGACGGATTTTGCCCTGATACATGACGAGGAGAAAGGGGCCGGTTCCATTCACTGGCTGCAGTCCCTGCAGGAGCCTGCTTTTGCCATGCCGGTGATGGATCCTCTTATCGTAAGGCCGGATTACAATCCGCAGGTGGACGACGAACTGTTAAAGCCCATCGGCGAGCTGATGCCGGAGGAGATTCTGGTGATGGTCACGGTGACAATTCCCAGCGACCTGACCCGAATGAGCGTGAACCTGAGAGGCCCCGTTATCATCAATACGGTGGAAAGGAAGGCATGCCAGGTGATTGTGGAGGGGGAAACCTACGAGGTGAAATATCCCATTTATGATATCCTCAATTCCAGAAAGAAAGAGGGTGAATAGATGTTAGCTTTATCCAGAAAGAAAAACGAGGCCCTGATTATTAACAACAACATTGAGATCACCGTGCTTGAGATCAAGGGAGAGCAGGTAAAGCTGGGCATCAGCGCACCGAAGGACGTTCCCATTTACCGTAAGGAGGTCTATGTGCAGATTCAGGAGGCCAACAAGGAGGCAGTCAACATGGATGGTCTCGAGGCGCTCAGGGGACTTTTGGGGTAAAAAGATTCGAAACAGATAATGACAGGAAAGAAACCCACGGAAAAACCGTGGGTTTTTCTGGAGGATGCGGATGGAAAAGATAAGCGTGATTATTCCTACCTATAACAGGGCTAAGGAGCTGAAAAGGTCCGTGGAGAGCGTCCTTGCCCAGACATACGATAATTTTGAGCTGATTATAGTGGACGACGGGTCGAAGGACAATACGCAGGAAGTGATAGCTTCCATACCGGACGAGCGAATACGGTACATAAAGCTGGAACAAAACAGAGGGGCCGCAGGTGCGAGAAACGAGGGAGTCAGGGCCTCAAAATGCGATCTGATTGCCTTTCAGGACAGCGATGACATCTGGAGAGAGGAAAAGCTGGAGAGGCAGATGGAATACTGGCGGATACATCCGGACTGCGGACTGGTCTACTGCGCCTATCAGGCGCATCGCATTCTGGAGGGGAAAATTGTGGACGAGTGGGTGGTTTCCGCACAAAATGGCGATTCCAAAAGAAGCCTGCTGGGACAATTACTGCTGAGTAATTCCATCGGGACGCCCGCTATGCTCATGAAAAAGGAATGCTTTCTCGGGGCGGGCGGATTCAACGAAAGCCTCAGAAGCCTGGAGGACTGGGACCTGGCGCTTCGGATTGCGGAGAAATACGAGATAGGCTATGTAAATGAAATACTGCTGGACGCTTATCCCAGCCAGGGAGGAATCTCATCCGGCATAGGAGCCTATTTTGACGGAAGGTGCAGGATGATAGCCGGTTACAGAAGCCAGATGGCACAGGAGGGCGTTTTTGATCTGGCGGTCGGCGAGCTGCTGCAGAAAGCGCAGAAGCAGGGTGTGCTGGAGGCGGTGAAAAAAATGCTGCTGCTGTACATGGGCGGTTAATCGATGGAGGGGAAGGTTGGCAGATGAAAAAGGTCAGCGTAGTGGTTCCGTGCTATAATGCGGCAAAATATCTGGATAAGTGCGTCGGGAAGCTCTTGAATCAGACGATCGGGAGGGATGCCATGGAGATCATTCTGGTAGATGACGCCTCCACGGACGCAGGAGAGACCTGGAAGCTGATAACGGAATATGAACAGAGATTTCCGGACACGGTCCTGGCAGTCAAACTGGAACAGAATCTTCGTCAGGGAGGGGCCAGAAATGTGGGGATCTCCTGCGCAGGCGGCGAATATGTCCTGTTCTGCGATGCGGACGACTGGCTGCTTGAGGAAACCCTGGAGCATAGCTACCTTGCGGCTAGGCGATATGATGCGGACGTGGTGGAATTTGCCGGAACCAATGTAAGAGACAGACAGGCCTGCGTGGAGTTGGAGGCGGGAAACGGAAGCCGCCTTTTCGAGCTGGATTCGGAGAAGAAAAGAAAGGATTTTCTTTTATATGTAAATGAGAATGTCTCT
Organism: uncultured Lachnospiraceae bacterium; assembly: GCA_910579685.1. Classification (GTDB taxonomy): domain Bacteria; phylum Bacillota; class Clostridia; order Lachnospirales; family Lachnospiraceae; genus Suilimivivens. The sequence goes on from CAJTVN010000007.1 coordinate 99,266, forward strand.
CTGGGCTCCCAGACCAAGCTGTACCGGCTGTCCCTGATCAGGGAACATCAGATTGCATTTGTGGAACACATGATCTTTGAGGAGCCTTCTTTTGTGATACCGGTGAGACTGTACGAAAAAAGACACGTTTTTCTGGACGAGAAGCTTTATGTCTGGTACCTGTCGCAGGGCAGCACGCTTCGAAGCGACTGGGAAAAGGAGCATAAATGGGAAAATCTGCAGGCCTGGGTATGTCTGATGGAGAATTTGTCAGAGCGGGGAATCCTTTCCGGCTATTACCGGGAACTGGAATATCTGTTCTTTAATTATGGACTGGCGGAAACCATCCGGATGCTCAAACAGAGGGGGTGCTCCCTGCAGGAAGAGGAATTGCGGATGATGATTGATATAACCAGGGAGCTGTTTCCCGACATCCGGCAGAACACCTATGTCAGCAACAGTGAAAACGGGGATGTATGGAGCCGGCTTGCGTTCAGGCTGCTGCAGCTGTAAGTTCAAGCGGAGAGTCAAAACATCAGTTTTTTTGGAAAATAACTAAATAATTCCTTATTTTATCCGATATAAACTAAAGAAGACAGAAAGACTTTAAGTCAGTTACTACAAATTAAAAATATCACATGGAGGTGATCATAATGGCAATTGAACCATTAAACAGTGCGATGACATATCAGGCACAAATTACACCGCAGGCCAAGCCTGTGCAGAAACCGGTTGTGGAAAACACGGATGTTACTACGACAGAGCAGGCTGCAACGTACGATCCCACTACCTTGAAAGTGGCAGGGCCAGAGAAACAGGACAGCCAAAGCCAGAGTGGGCAGGACGGTTCTTTTAACAGTCAGCAACAGCAGGTCACGCATGAGCAGATCAAAAAAGCGGTTGAAAGACTGAACAAAAATCTGTCTAATTCGGAAGCGGTTTTCGGGATTCATGATGCAACCAACCGAGTGACAATCAAGATCATTGACAAGGAGACCAAGGAGACGATCAAAGAGCTCCCTCCGGAAAAGACCCTTGATATGATCGCAAAGGTGTGGGAGCTTGCGGGAATCCTGATTGATGAAAGGAGATAGGAGGTAAGCTATGGCAATGCGCGTAACCGGAATGAATTCCGGTCTTGATACAGAAACAATTATACAGGAGCTTGTAAAGGCAAAAAAGACAAAGGTGGACGATGCCAAAAAGGCGCAGAAAAAGCACGAATGGAAGCAGGATGCATGGAAGGAATTAAACAATAAGCTTAAGAACCTTCAGAATAAGTTTATCAACAACATGTGCTTCTCATCCGATTATATGAAGAAGACCACCAGGGTATCCAACAGCAGTATTGCCAGCGTGATTACAGGCGGAGGAGCGGTGGACTGCACGCAGAGCCTGACGGTAGACAGACTGGCCAGGAACGCCTATCTGACCGGCGGTAAAGTGGCAAATACGGATAGTTCCAAGGGTGATGTAACGGCTCTTTCAACCCTTAAGGATTTAGGGTTTACGGGCAGCGGCAGCATTGATCTGACCGTGGGCGGAAAAACCACTTCCATTGAAGTCAAGGAAGACACCACCATATCTGATGTTCTGTCACAGATTAAGAGCACCGGCCTGAACGCAAGCTTTGATGAAAAGCAGCAGAGGTTTTACATAAGCGCCAAGGATCCCGGAGCCAGTGGAGATTTCACATTTGGCGGGAATGCGGATGCGTTAAAAGCGCTTGGGCTTGTTGAGGGTACGGATCCGGCTGATCAGACACTGGCAAGAAAAATTAAAGGCGAGGATGCGCAGATCACCTTAAACGGCGCAACCTATACCAGCAGCAACAACGTGTTTGACATAAACGGTCTGACCATTACCGCACTAGATAAAGGAGAAACCTCGATTACAACCGAGAACGACACGGACGGCATCTATGACATGCTGAAAAACTTCCTCAAGGAGTACAATTCCGTTATCAATGAGATTGATAAGCTGTACAATGCGGGTTCCGCAAAGGGTTATGAGCCTTTGACCAGCGAGGAAAAGGAGGCCATGACGGAGAAGGAAATCGAGGAGTGGGAGAAGAAGATCAAGGATTCCGTTCTGCGCAGGGACAGCAATCTTTCCACTGTGGGAAGTGCTCTTAAGGAGATTATGGCAAGCGGCTTTGAGGTGAACGGGACGACAATGCATCTCTCCGATTTCGGTATCGCAACGCTTGGCTATTTCAGTGCGGCAGACAATGAGAAATACGCATACCATATTGACGGAGATCCGGATGATACGAACACCTCCGGTAATGCGGATAAGTTAAAGGGCATGATCAAGAATGATCCGGACACCGTCGTTTCCTTCTTTACGCAGCTGTCCCGAAGCCTGCAGGACAAGATGAAGGATCTGTCCAAGTCCGTGAACGGATACCGCAGCTATGGCAGCTTCTATGACGACAAGAAGATGAAGTCCGACTATGACGACTACACTTCGAAGATTAAAGATCTGGAAGATAAGTTGACAGCCTATGAGGATAAATGGTATGCTAAGTTCAGTGCAATGGAAACTGCTCTCGCCAAGATGCAGTCCAATGCAAATGCAGTTACCAGTTTATTAGGAGGTTCATAATATGCCATTACCCAATGCATATGCACAGTACAATAACAGTAAAATTCTTACGGCTTCGCCTGCGGAGCTTACGCTGATGTTATACGAGGGAGCGATCAAATTCTGTAATTTTGCAATCACGGCAGTGGAGCAGAAGGATATTCCGAAGGCTCACACCAATATCGTCAAGGTTGAGAGGATAGTCGATCATCTGAGAAAGACCCTTGATATGAAATACCCGGTGGCGAAGGATTTTGAGAGAGTGTATGTGTACTTGGACAGGCGCCTGGTGCAGGCAAATACCAAAAAGGATGTGGAAATACTTAAGGAGATACTCGGACACCTTCATTCCATGCGGGATACATGGAAAGAGGTAATGCGCATTAACCGCGAAAGAGGTGCTCTATGATAGAAAATTACCTGGTGATTTTGGAGGACAGTCTGAAGCAGAAAAAGACGATCCTGGAGGAAATAGCAGGATACAATGTCATGCAGGAAGTTCTCCTGAAACAGGAAAATATGTCCTTGGAGAAATTCGATGAATATGTGGACAAAAAAGACACTCTTATTCAGAAGATTGTAAGTCTGGATGAAGGATTCGACAGTCTTTATGAAAAGGTCAGAGAGCAGCTGATTTCCAACAAGGATTCTTATAAGGAGCAGATCGCCAGGATCCAGCAGCTGATCACCGAGGTGACGGAGAAGGGCGTTAAGATCCAGACTCAGGAAGCCAGAAACAGAGATCTGCTGACGGCATATTTCAGCAAAGAGCGCGCTTCCCTAAAGCGCGGGAGAAAATCTTCCAAGGCGGCTCTCGGTTATTACCAGAACCTCAGCAAGGCGGCAAGAGAAGATGCCAGTACCATGGATATGAAAAAGTAAAAAAATGCGGCGTTTGTTTTTTGAAACAAACGCCGTGTGTTTTATATGCAGGAACGTATATGGAAGTTATGAAGGGATAGGCGGGAGGATGTGCAATTTCATCATATTGCTTGGATGTACGAAGTATGTGTCCGGAAATTCTGGATAATTGGAATCCCAATAAGAGATACGAATCGAATGAAAGTATATTAAATACAGAAACGTTGGCAGGGGAGATTCATAGAGAAGTGGAAGAAATAACTGATATGGTAATTAAAATGGAAATCGATAGGGTGCTGGTATGATTCATTTTGATGATGTAAAAGGTAGAGTAATAAATTATCTGGAAGAGTTTAGAGACGATACGACGGGCAGGCTTTATATTATAAGAGATATCTATGGTAAAATTTCGATTTATATTATGGGATCGTATGATTCTGAAGATATAAAAAATGAAATCCTGGAAATGATAGGTGAAAATTGGATTGGCCAGGTGCGCTGTATTAATAAGAACAGTATACTGTTTGATGAAATTTATAAAAGTGTCCGTCAGGTTGATAAAGATATTTATTATGGCGAACGTCCGTTAGTAAAGAAAAATTGGAATTATGGTTCAAAGGTAAGATTGGCGAACCAGGCAAAAAACATTACGTTTTATTCCTATAAAGGCGGTGTGGGCAGGACGACAACCTTAGCCCTTACCGCATTGCAGATAGCCCGCAAAGGGAAAAAAGTTGTAGTGATCGACATGGATTTGGAGGCCCCTGGATTGTCTACCATTTTAAAGCAGGAGGATGGAATAGAGTATCCTAAATATGGAGTGGTGGATTTTCTGGTGGAGTGCGAAAAAGAGAATGGACAGATCGACTTGAACGAGTATGTCTATTCGTTTGCATCAAAAGAGTTATTGGGGATGAATGGCGGGGAGCTGTATGTCATGCAGGCAGCCAACCTTTTGGTAGGTGGCGGTGAAAACTATTACAATAAGCTTTCCCGTATTGATTTTAATATGGAAAAATTTTATCAAAACAATAATCCTGTGACAAATCTATTCGAGCAGATAAATATTCAGTATCAGCCGGATTACATTTTGATAGATTCCAGAGCCGGAATACATGATATCGGAGGACTGACACTGTTCAATTATTCCGATGAAGTGGTGGCATTGTTTTATGGAAATGAACAAAATATGGTTGGCCTTGATTTTGTCCTGCCTAAATTATGTAGAAAAGATATTCCTTTTTATCTGATAAATACGCCTGTTCCCGTATTAGAGGATGTGGCCAGGGAAGAGATTGATTATTATATCAGTAATAGCCTGCATATTCTGGAAAGGGAGAACTATTTCGATGATATTCCGGACTTGTATGATGAATCATCCGTACATTTTCCACTGAATATCAGTTATGATGCGGTTACGGCAAATATCAATTCAGAGTCAAAGCTGCTGCAATTAATGATGCGTGATGGTGAGAAGAATATTTATAAGCAGATTGCCGATTTGCTTGAAAAGCCCCAGGAGGATACGGCGGAGAGCTTTATAAAAACTGACCGGAAGGCAATCCTGCAGGCGGTTGAAGGGATTATTAAGGTAGAGACTCCTTCGGCGGAAAATGAATTCGATTCTTATGAAAGTTTAAAGAAGAATTTTTATCCGTTGAAAGAATATAAATATATTTTCGATAACAGCAAGTTTATTATTACAGGCTCAAAGGGGAGTGGAAAGACGGCTTTGTTCAAGGTATTAAGCTGTGAAAGATATGCCAAGGAAATGGCGGAATATATTGGTATTCCAGAGCGGGAAGTATCATTTAACACCTGGCTGGTCGGACTGGATGCCACGGAAGAGTTCCCTGATAAGGCAAATTTCAGAGCCATTGGAAGAATGCGTGATACAGAATATTATTTGGTGTATTGGAAAATACTTGCAGTCAGAACTCTGAAAGAAATTATCAAGCAATATAAGATAAGCGGATACGCATATCTGGAAGAAATTTTTTCCTGTAAATACAGTCAGATTATCGATTACATTCAGAAATACGGCAATCTAAATGTGGAGCTGTCCGAGCTTTTAGGCGAAGTGAACCGTTATCTGGAGAGGGATCGCAGAGTAATCACGATTACGTATGATTCTCTTGATATATGTATTGACAAAGAATTCAGAAGCGGATTGATTTCGGAATTGGTTGCCTTTTGGGCGGAAAACAATTTGAGATATAAAAATTTACGGACCAAAATATTTTTACGCAACGATATTTTTAAGAATGAAGTTTTACTCACAGATAAAATCAAGCTGAATAATTATAGAAGTAACGTCGAGTGGACTTATGATTATCTGCTTGCCATGCTGTGGAAACGTATGATGGAAGCCAGTGACGAACTGAAACTTTTAATGAAGACGGCGTTAGAAGAAGCGGGTTATTCTTTGACGGAATCCAGTTTGGTAGGTATTGTGCCAAAGCCAAATGAAGAGATTAATAAGATTATGTTGAATACGCTGGTGGGTGAGCGGATGGGGAAGGACAAGACGTATACCTATAATTGGATCCTTTACCGTCTGGCGGATACCAACAACAAGATTGTCCCCCGCAGTATTATAAAACTGTTTTCTACCGCATCCAGATATGAATTGGACGAAATAGAGATGGGAAATAAAGATGGCGCAAAAATATTAAAGCCCAGGTCTCTAAAAAATTCGATCGAAGAAGTTTCAAAGGACAGAGTGACCGACATGAGTGAGGAATATGCAGAATACCGTCCTATATTTGACAATTTGAAGAACTACTGCAGTATATTCCCCACGGATGAGGAAACCTTGCATTATGCTCTGATCAAATGCGGGATGAATGAGGAAAACCTCAAGACAGTGATAGACAACCTGATTGACATTGGAATACTGAAGGAATACCAGAGAAGGAAAAGCGATCCGATCAGATACCATATACCGGATATCTATTTGAAGGGGATGAAGTTGAGAAGGAAGGGAGACAAATAATAAGCCGGAGGACAGAGAGAGGTCAGCCTTGCAGCCAAACCCTTCCCATCCTCCTTGCGTATCTGGACTAAAACGCCTCAGGAAACAACACCTGCATCATCTGGCAGGCCCGGTGGATATAGGTGTGGCGTTCCTTTACCTTGCGCAATCCCTGTTCGGCGATTTGCAGCCGCTCATCCTCGTGATCCAGATAATAAGCGATCTTATCCAGAAGCTCTGCCGTGTTTTCGTAACATTCCAGATCCTCCCCGACGGTAAAATATTCCGGAATCTCGCTCTGGTAATTGGTGATCAGAAAACCTCCGCAGCCCAGAATATCCCAGATGCGCTGGGAGAGACCGCTTCGGATGGAGTGCATGGTAATGTTCAGATTGATTTTACTGCTGGAAAATATTCTGGGCATTTCCGTATGGGTGGTAGCGCCGCCCCTGCAGCGGATGCCGGGAACATGCGCCAAATCCGAAGTATCGCTTCTGGTGTACAAATCCACGGGAAATTCCTGCCCGACCTGCGCAAGGGTGCGGATACGCTCCAGAGAGGAAACCTGCATACCCAGATAGTAGTTGGCGGCCACGAAGGAGTCCGTGTTCTCAAAAGCGTCAGGAAGCCGGTAGAACGAGCTGTCGGCCTGACGGATGGCCTCGATCAGGGAAGGGGTGAGAGATTCCTCCAAAAGGGAATATTCGGGCACCTGCATCTGCGCCTCCATGATACCGTCAGCATATCCTCTGTGAAAATCGTCGAGGGCAAGCCCTGCAAGAGGCGATTTTTCTTTGTACAGGGAACCCACAAAAGAGATGGTGCAGTCATACGGTTTGCGGTCTTTTTCAGACAGGGAAGAAAGCGTCCGTTCCCACCTGTCAACATTCGTTGCAAGGGGCAGGTAAAAAATCCCCCCGGGATTTTCCGGCTGAAATCTCTCATACTGCGTATGGTCAAACAGGAAGATCCGGTTGCAGCTGTTGCGGATGGCGGAGGAAAAAAGCTCCAGCACGGGACAGTCCACGCTCAGGGCCACATACAGGACGTGGAGCCGCTGGCAGATCTCGGATATGTAAGGGAAGAAGTTGACGCTGAACACAAAAGAAGCCTGATGTGTCAGGATTAATTCGCTCAGAGAGCGGATCCTCTCGCTGGCGGATATGGACTTCTGTTCCATCTCAATGCGCTCCTCGATCACGGTGATCCCGCAGGCCCTGAAGGCCTCAATAAGATCCGGCTCGCAGATACTGTTGTAGCGGTGAATGATGATTTTCATGAGGATCTCCTTGGATTTCTTTTATTGTCTTTCTTTTCGCTGATAACAGTATGTACGATCGGATGGGAGTTGTCAAGGGCGCAGGATAAACCGATGCGTGCATTGACTTCCGGGGAGCGGATGGTATACTTTTAAGTGCGCATCTCGTATTTTGGAAAGAAATAAGCAGGAAAATCAGCAGAGCACAGGAAATACGACATGCAGGTGATTATGATGATTTTTATATTCAGTCAAAAAGCCCCTGCCACAATTTGTCTGCCTCAAAAGATTAACTATCTTGAAATTATGACGATAATATATTAAAATGAATTTGTATGTTCAAAAAGCCAGAAAACAGAGTTGAGGATGCCGGTATATGAGGAAGACGAAGAAAAAGCGTGCCAGAGAGTATGTCAGGCTGCTTGACAAAGCCCATGAGGCAGTCAGGAAAGCGATTGAGACCCGAAATACAGGCATTGCAATGGAGCTTTTGGAAGAGTGCCAGGATGCGGCGATACAGCTGGGCGGCCTGATTGAGGAGTCGGAAGGCGAGAATTTCAGTACGATTTCAATACTCGAAGATTACTGCGAGCTGGTCTACCAGATCCACGAGGCGGTAAGGGAAGATGCGAAAGCCGATGCGGGCAGGTTTTATAAGAGGCTGCACAAGTTTTCCATTCAGATAGAGAACAGCATTAATAATGAGATAGCCACGCAGACGGAGGCCGTGTTTTTGCCATATAAGGCGTCCATGTGGGATTCCCTGGAAAGCGTGTGGAAAGCGGCGGACGAGGATCCGGACTGCAGCGCTTACGTGATTCCCATTCCCTACTATGACAAAAATCCGGACGGAAGCTTTGGGGAGGCGCATTATGAGGGGGACCAGTATCCGGCTTATGTGCCTGTCACGGACTACAACAGTTATGATTTCGAGGAACGCAGGCCGGATATTATTTTTGTACATAATCCCTATGACCAGTACAATCGTGTCACCAGCGTGCATCCCTTTTTTTACACATCGAATCTGAAAAAGTTTACTGACAAATTAGTATATATACCTTATTATATATTAGACGAGATTGATCCGGACAATCACGAGGCCGTGGATGGAGTCAAACATTTCTGCACGGTTCCCGGAGTAGTCAATGCGGACAAGGTTATCGTGCAGTCAAAAGGCTGGCGCCAGATCTATATCAATGTGATGACGGCGGAAATGGGAGAGGGGACCAGAAGCATCTGGGAGGAAAAGATTCTGGGACTTGGCTCGCCCAAGGTGGACAAGGTGCTGGGCACCCGAATAGAGGATATCGAAATTCCAGAGGAATGGCGCAGGATCATCGATAAGCCGGATGGAAGCCGGAGGAAGATTATTTTTTATAACACCTGCGTTACCGCCCTGCTCCAGCACGGGGAAAAGATGCTGAGAAAGATGGAGCAGGTATTTGAGACCTTCAAAGAAAATCAGGAGGAAGTGGCGCTTCTCTGGCGGCCTCATCCCCTGGTTCAGGCTACCATTGAATCCATGCGGCCGCAGCTCTGGGAAGAATACCGCAAGCTGGTGGAAAAATACCGGGAGGAAGGCTGGGGAATCTATGACGATACTCCGGACATGAACCGGGCGATCGTGCTCAGCGACGGGTATTACGGGGATGCAAGCAGTATCGTTCAGCTGTATGAGAAGACCGGGAAGCCGATTATGATGCAGGATGTGGAGGTTTTGAACGAATAAACAATGATGATAAAAAGAGGAGATATGTGATAATTAAACTCCTAGTTATCACACGAGAGAAGATATGGATAAATTGTATCTGATGGAAAAAGTTAAAAATATTTACGAGAGCGGAGGAAATATTATTGAATATTTGACTACTGTGGGGGGGGGGAAAAACAGAATAACTCTTTAGAAGATATATTAATCAGTTATGATTTTCAGGCTGGAAATTATTATAGGGCATTCAAGCTAAATCCATCTAATTTTTCGAAACAATATGATGAAATGGCAGCAATTTTGAACTTATATATTAAAGCATGTGGAGGAGAAAGTACAATTTTAGAGGCAGGGGTTGGAGAAGGAAGAAGCATTGTCTCAATTTTAAATCGCATAGATGACATGAGAATAAAAAGGGCTTATGGGTTTGATGCTTCTTGGTCAAGACTTAAATATGCTGAAAAGTTTGAAAAAGATTTCGGAAAAAAGCAAAATAAGAAAATTTCTTTTTTTACTTCGGATCTTTTAAATATCGCTGTAAAAGATTCCGCTGTGGATGTCGTATTTACGGTTCATGCGGCAGAACCGAATGGAGGACAAGAAAGACGTGTTTTAGAAGAGCTATATCGTACTACTGGGAAATATTTGGTAATGTTTGAGCCATTATATGAGTTTGCAAATGAAGACGCAAAAAAGAGAATGGAATATCATGGCTATGTAACTTGCTTACACGAAAAAGCGGTGGAATTAGGATATTCTATTATAGAGCACAGACTTCTAAAAAATTTGTTCGATAGTATGAATCCTACAGGGGTATTAGTGATTGAAAAAAGATCTGAGGCAAATTGCTGTGAGGAAAATATATTTTGTGATCCCATTTTAAAAGCAGATATGCGGATTGGAAATAATGAATATTACTGCGAAAAAACAATGTTGGCATATCCGGTGATATTAGGAATACCTTGTCTTTTATTAAATAATGCTGTAGTAGCTACAAAATATAATGAGTTTATTTAGATAATGAAGAATAAATTTTGAGGAAGAGAACGATTAAAAAGAAAGATTGTGATATGAAAGTATTGGTAACGGGTGCAGATGGTTTTATAGGAAGCCATCTGACAGAAGGTTTGGTAAAAAGAGGATATTGGGTAAGGGCATTTGTTTTTTATAACTCTTTCAATACATGGGGATGGCTGGATTCCTTAAGTGATGAAATATTAAAAAATGTAGAGATTTTTCAGGGAGATGTCCGTGATCCAAATGGTGTCGAGGAAGCAATGAAAGATATGGATGCAGTGTTTCATCTGGCAGCGTTAATAGCGATACCGTTTAGTTACTGTTCACCGGACACCTATGTTGATACAAATATTAAAGGCACATTAAATATACTTCAGGCTGCGAGAAAACTTGGAACAAAACGAGTGTTGGTCACATCAACATCAGAAGTCTATGGTACGGCACAGTATGTTCCGATTGATGAGAAACATCCATTACAAGGGCAATCGCCGTATTCGGCAACCAAGATAGGCGCAGACAGACTGGCGGAAAGTTTTTATCGTTCTTTTCAGGTACCAGTGACAATTGTACGGCCTTTCAATACGTATGGACCGAGGCAGTCGGCAAGGGCAGTTATACCCACAATTATCACACAGTTGTTGGCAGGGAAGAGAGAAATAAAATTAGGGTCTCTGATGCCAACAAGAGATTTCAATTATGTGAAAGATACTGTTCAGGGATTTATATCGATTTATGAATCGGATCAAACAACTGGAGAGGAGATAAACATCGCAACTCAAAAAGAAATCTCTATAGGACAACTTGCAAATGAGTTAATAAGACAAATAAATCCAGAAGCAAAAATAGTTTGTGACCAACAGAGGTTAAGACCGAAGAAGAGTGAGGTAAACAGGCTGCTTGGGTGTAATGAGAAGATTAAGCGGTTAACAGATTGGCAGCCTCAATATACTTTTGAGAGCGGGCTTGCCGAGACTGTCGATTTTTTCCGACATAATTTAGAGAGATATAGGCCAGACATTTATAATATGTAGTTAGTCAACCGGTATGCTAAGAAGGCGGTGCCCATACAGATATGAAAGAAGACCTAAGTACACTTACTGACTTTTCATTTAATACAATATCGGAAAAAGCGAGTTTGAAGCAGGCTTTGGAACAATTGGACAAAGTTTTAGTGAAGATATTATTTGTGATGGAAAATGATGTGTTTGTAGCAGCACTTACAGATGGGGATGTAAGAAGGGCAATTTTGGCAGGCGCACTGTTAGATACATCAATCTCACAAATAGCTAATTATAATCCGCAATATTTGGAATATGATGATGCAAATCTGGCCCATAAGCGCTTGGGAAAGATAAATGCGTTGCCGGTGGTTGATAAAGAAAGAAAAATTCTTAAAGTATATATCAAGGGTGGGAGCAGGCAGCAAAATATGTACGAGAAGCTCAGTGCTCCAGTGGTAATCATGGCGGGAGGCTTGGGAACAAGGCTATACCCCTATACAAAGATTCTTCCAAAACCGTTGATTCCTGTTGCGGATATGCCAATTTCTGAGAGGATAATCCAGTCATTGAAAAAAGTTGGGTGCACAGAATTTCACATGATAGTAAACTATAAAAGAAATATGATAAAAGCCTATTTTAATGATTCTGATTGCGACTATAATATACATTTTTGGGATGAAATCAGACCGCTTGGAACGGGCGGAGGTTTGTATCTTTTGCGAGATTGTATCAAAGATATGTTTATATTGACCAACTGTGATATTTTGATTTTAGATGATGTTACAAAGATCGTAAATCATCATAAGAAAAGCGGCAATATGGTTACAATGGTTTGTTCGCTAAAAAATTTTGAGATTCCATATGGAGTCGTTAATTTTTCAGAGGGTGGCGAGATATCTTCTTTTGAGGAAAAGCCACAAATGTCCTTTTTTACAAACACAGGGTATTATATTTTAGAGAAAGATGTATTTCGTTATATTAACCAGGATGAAGAAATAGGAATGCCAGATATTATTGAACGAATGCGAAAAGCCGGGTGTAAAATTGGAGTTTATCCTATTAGTGACAATGCTTGGATGGATATGGGACAGTTTGACTCTATGGAAAGTATGGAGCTTAGATTAAAAGAAAATAACTTATATTTATAACGGGCATGTTTTTGTGACGAGGAAAGAACGCCGTTGGAAAGGGAAGGTGCTATGAACTGGAAGGGGCTGCCTCTTTTAATTTTTGGAACATCAGGAATTTCTAAAGAAACAAAAACTATAGTAGACGAAATCAACCAAAGTAATTATGAGAATGTGTATGATTTTCTTGGATTTATTTCCGAACAAAGGAAAGATATTGGGAAAAAGGTTGGAAAAAATGTAGTTGTCTGTTCTGATGAAAATTTTGGAGAGTATATAGAATGTTTTCCGATTATTGGAATAATAATTCCGATTGGAACACCTGAGATAAAGAGAAACATATATGAAAGGATATGTAAATATTCAAATTTAGTTTTCCCAAATATAATTTCACCATCTGCTCGAATCATGGAGAGTTCCAGCATTCAAATAGGAATGGGGAATATAATATGCAGTGGATGTATTTTGACTACGGAGATTGATATAGGTGATTTCAATTTAGTGAACCTTAATTCTACGATAGGCCATAATGTGCATATAGGTAACTATAACATAATAAATCCACTAGTTTCAGTTTCTGGCGGAGTCGAAATACACGATGAGGTATTAGTGGGTGCCGGAAGTTCAATAAAACAGGGCGTGATACTAAAATCCAACAGTATAGTCGGTATGGGTGCTATTATACCTAAAACGGTAGAAGAAAATACGATAATGATTTGTCAGGCGGCTCATAAGAAGTAAATGATTGAAGCGTAGAAGGGATGATAGGATGTTTGACTATAAAAAAATTATTGAATTTCAAAAACCTTATATTATTGCCGAGATAGGGGCAAATCATAATGGTGATATGGAACTTGCAAAGAAATTAGTTGATGAGGCGAAACGCTGCGGAGCAGATTGTGTGAAGTTTCAATCTTGGTCTAAAGATACGGTATTTTCTGAAAAAGTATATCAGGATAATTATTTTTTGAGAGATGATTATAGAAATAGGAAGGATTATACATTAAAGGAAATAGTGGAGAAATACAGCATTGATAAGGGAGACCATTATAATTTAAAAGAATATTGTGATTCTGTAAAGATAGAATTCAATTCGACACCTTTTTCAAAGGCGGAAGTAGACTTGCTTGTCGATGAGTTAGATGTACCGTTTATCAAGATAGCGTCTATGGATTTGAATAATATTCCGTTTTTAAAATATATTGCTCAAAAGAGAAAACCTGTGGTTATCAGTACTGGCTTATGTGGATTATCTGATGTAAGTGACGCATTGGATTGTCTGAAAGAAAATGGGTGTAATGAGATAATATTACTTCATTGTGTATCTATATATCCGCCTGAAAATGAAAATGTGAACTTGAATAATATTGATATGTATAGAAATACATTTGGATGTAAGGTAGGCTATTCCGATCATACGATCGGAACCGTTGCGCCTATTATGGCAATGGCGAAAGGGGTATGTGTTATAGAAAAGCATTTTACGCTGGACAAAGACATGGTTGGCTGGGATCATAAAATTTCTGCAGATCCGGCGGAATTGTCTGTTATATGCGAGGCGGCTAAATATGCATACAAAATGTTGGGAAGCTATCAAAAAATAGTAAATGAGGATGAAGAGCGAAGAGATGCCTTTAAAAGGAGTATTGTTGCGGCAAAGAATATCAAATGCGGGGAGGTAATCAAGGAAAGCGATCTTGATTATAAGCGTCCGGGAACAGGGATAGAGCCCAAATATTATCAACTGCTTATTGGGAGAAAGGCTGTCAGGGATATTCGAAAAGACCAGATCATAAGTAAGGAAGATTTTTGAACATAAATGAAAATCATAGTAGGAATTGTTGTTTATGAGGGTGCAGTTCAATTTTTGGAAGAATGCTTAAAGTCGTTAGAAAATCAAACAAGCAGTAATTTTATGGTTATGCTTGTAAATGATAATATAGCGATCTCTGATCTTGGAGAGATATTAGAAAAGCTGAACAAAAATTTTTGCAATAAGCTTATTATAGTTAATAAATACGGTGAAAATCTTAGCCCCTATCTGCTCAGGATTGAATTAATAAAGGAAGCCTGTCAGAGACATGCGGATTTGCTGGTTTTTCTTGACTGTGACGATAAGGCATCTGATAACAGAATCGAATGTATTTGCCAGCAGTATGAGCCGGGATATGCCTTCTTTTACAATGAATTGCTGGATTTTCAGAAGAGAAGTGTGATGCCGCTTTTGCCGGATTATACCAGGAACTATAGGGACATTGGAGAATATAACTATCTTGGAATGTCAAATGGGACAATTAACTTAAGGATGCTTTCTTGGGATTTTATTGAATCTTTAAAAGATGGGAAAACAGCTATTTTTGATTGGTACTTATATAGCAGAATTTTGCTGGAAAGGGGAAGCGGAAAAAAAATCCAGAGATGCTATACATATTATAGAATATATGATGGTAATATAGCTGGAAAGGTTCAGGTTAATAAGGAGGAAATAGAGAGAGAACTTGCGATAAAGATCCAACACTATAAATTGCTGAGTGATAAAGATGAATATTTTAGTGATTTACTTTTAAAATATTCTCAGATTAAAGTGGAAGATATAAATTTAGGAATAAGAAAAGGATACTGGTGGAGTTTGATTAGTTATGATAGCAATTGTACCTGCGAGAGGCGGTTCAAAAGGATTGCCGGGCAAGAATATTAAAAATTTATGTGGAAAACCATTAATAGCATATACTCTGGAGGCGGCTCTGAAATCAAAAGAGATAGAGCGAGTTATTGTATCAACAGATAGCCAGGAAATCGCTTCCATAGCAAAACAATATGGGGCCGAAGTGCCCTTTTTAAGACCGGCATGTCTTGCAGAGGATGAGACCAGCGCTGTCGATGTATATTTACATGCGGTGGAATATCTAATGAATCTTTCGGGACACAGTATTCCCAAATTTGCCGTATTGTTGCCAACGGTACCGTTGAGAGACGAAAATGAAATTGATGCTGCTGTCAGAATGTTTAAAGAAAAAGATGCGACAACATTAATTTCGGTAGTAGAAGCAGATGTTCCGGTCAGTTGGTATTATTGTATGGATGAGACAGGTACAGTAAGAAATGCAGGGTTTGATACGATTAACATTATGAGGAATAGACAGAAAAATAGTAAATATTACATCCCTAATGGTGCAATATATGTTTTAGATTACCATTTACTAAAGGAGAAAAGAACATATTATGCAAGAGATACATTAGGCTATATTATGACTAGAACAAAGTCAGTAGATATTGATACAATAGAAGACTTTGAATATGTTGAATATTTGGTAAAAAAGGGAAAAAGTACTTGAAAGGTAAAGCACGTTGTTATGGGTGAATTTAAAGAAAGATTTGAAAAATATTATGATTATACACCATCTCTTACGCCTCCTTTTCCTAAAGCAATGCTTCTAGAGACCACAAATCATTGTAATCATAGTTGTATCTTCTGTTCTCATTTGAAAATGAGTCGTCCGAGAGGCTTTATAAAAGAGGAATTGGCGTTCAGATTGCTAAAGGAAGCATATATATTAGGGGTAAGAGAGGTTGGTTTTTATATGTTTGGGGAACCTTTGCTTGACCCAAATTTAGAGCAATATATCAGGTATGCAAAGGAATTAGGTTTTGTGTATACTTTTCTAACGACAAATGGTTCGTTACTAAATGAAGAACGAATGCTCTCTGTTATAGATTCTGGCCTTGATAGTATAAAGTTTAGTTTGAATGGAGCAACTAGGGAACATTATCTTTTTGCCCATGGGGTTGATGACTTTGAAGAGGTTAAGAAGAATATTATTCGCATATCAGATTATAGAGAACAGACTAATAAAAATTTTAGAATTTTTATTAGTAGTGTAATAACAAAATATACACAAGGAGATGGAGATATAATACGTAGCCTGTTTATGCCATATGTTGATGAAGTTTTTGTAGTAGAATGTCATAATCAGGGCGGAAACATGAATTATGAGATGGAGAATGCTTTAAAAATCAGTAAAAATAAAAATGTTCATTCAGAAAAGGGATTCTGTTTCATGCCATTTAATAGAATACATATAACTTACGAGGGATATTTAACTCTTTGCTGTGTAGATTATCAGAATTATCTAGCGATAGAAAATTTGAATGAAATATCTTTGAATGAAGCGTGGTATTCGCTGAAATTTCAAAAAGTAAGACAAATGCATATGGATGACAGGTTAGAAGGAACATTATGTTATAACTGCCTGAAGAATGTAGTTTCAGAGATTAAGCCGCTTTCCGAAATGTATTGTCCATATTATTCAGATAAGGAAAAGCAAATGCAAGTACTTCAAATGCGCTTGTCAAAATTGAATGAGAGTCGTTTTTAGAAGCTAAGGAAGGAGGGATTGTAAATACTATGTTGGATAAAAAAATACTTAGGCGTCCATTTTTTTATGATTGGGAAGTCGATAATGACATAGTTTATTTCTCAATGTGTTATTACAATGCGTTGTGTAAGGCGAATTTAAATAATGACCAAGTAGAGATCATAGGAACTTTTCCTGGTGTACCGTATGAAAAGGGTAATGAATATTTTGGCATATATAGGTATGAAAATTACCTGTTGCTAGGGCCCATTAAAAGTACGGATGATTTTTTTGTATATGATACCTTACATTCCCAATTTTTTAAAATTCCTAATGAAGGGGAAAATAGATTCTACAGTATTAGAGTATTTGCAAAAGATCATTGCTTATATATAGTGACTATGAAGACGGCTCAAGTTAATAGAATTGATTTGAAGGATTTTTCTGCAAAGTGTGTGATGCATAATGAATTTGAAGTGGATAATGCGCAAGTAATTAATGTTGAAAGAGTAGATGATTTATTATATATTCCGGTGAATCAAAAGAAAAAGTTAATCATATTTAGTATTGAAAAAGGAGAGTATAGTTATTGTAGGTTTCCGTCTAATGTTTCAGCTATTTCCACTATTGATTATTATGATGGTAGATTTTGGATAACAGGAGAAGAAAAAAAAATCTTTGCTTGGGACGTTGACGAAAAAGAAGCTCAAGAGATAGTGGATTTTCCGGACGATATTAGATTATTTTTCTCAAGAAATAACTGGTTTGAAAATAGCTTTATTTATAATGACTGTTTGTGGCTGTTTCCTGCTTATGCAGATTTGATTCTTAAATATAATATATTGACGAAAAGATTAGAGAAGTTTGAAATTTCAGGTGAAGAGGAGGATCCGGAAAAAATTGACGAGGAACTGAGAAGTGGAAGACAATTTGCATCAAAGTATAATGTAGTGAAACGATATGGAAATAGAGCTTTCTTTTTCTCATCAAAAACAAGGATATTTTATGAAATAAACTTACAAACGAATAAACTTTATAAGCATGATTTTAAAATGATATATTTATATAATAATCAAATATATCCCCTGGTGGGAAATGAAATAATGTCAGAAATTAGATATGAATTAGAGGGATTGATCAGAATTTTGACTAAAAAAGTAACAAATATAAGTGTGAAAAAAGAACAAATAATTGGAAATATAATTTATGACAGAATTAGTAAGGACAATAAATAAATATAAGTAGTTTTTGGAAATATAATTTAAAGGATAGATGTAAAGATGGATGTAGAACAAATTATTGATTCTTTTTTACAATTTGAATATGAATATAAAATGTTTAGTATAGAAATAGCAGGGATAAGAATTTGGCATTTTATACGTTTTCAAATATTTTATGATCTGGTTAAAATGTTTGAGATAGATACCCCTTTTGAACCGAAGGGGGTAAAAAGAAATAAATTTAAAAGAACTTTCAGAGACTTTTTCAGAGAAAAAATTGTTTTTAATCAATTTCTAGCTAAAAAGAAGGACATATTAATATTGCCCAATGGGCGAAAATTTAAAGATGGTGATGGGTATTATAGATGCATATATACGGATCTGCTTGATAAATCTATATTACAACCACATTATTTGTTGGATGGAAGAAGTGCTGAAGGTATATATGCGAAGCAAAGAAGTAAAAATGTAATATATATGGATTATGATATGTTTAAAAGAATTACTAGAAAGGAATATATTTATAAATCTATAAAAAAATATGAAATAGAAAAGAACATTTTTCTACCAATTGAAAAGTATTATAATATGAGATTTAATACAGAATTAAAACGAAAATGGTTGAAAAGAATAAATGAAATAACGTGTGAAAAGAGATTTTTTGATGATTATTATAACTATATGTTACATAGAATAAAACCAAAAGTGATTATATTGACATGCTATTACAATATACAAATGATGTATTTGTGCGAAGTAGCAAAGAAAAAAAGAATACCAGTTATAGAATTACAGCATGGAGCGATAGGACGTTTGCATATAGCCTATAACTTTCATGAAAAGATGAAATTGCCTGGATTTCCTGATTACATTTTTACGTATGGAGAATTAGATAAAGTAAAACCAAGATTTCCAATAGAGGATAAGCGGATAATTCCTGTTGGATTTCCTGAGCTAGAAAGCAATTGTAATAAGTACAAAAAATACAGAAGTTTTTATAAAGCAAGAAAAACAATTCTTTTTGTTTCGCAAGGTCTTCCTGAAATTGCTAAATATGCAGAAGCTATGGCAGATATATTAGATTCTAAAAAATATAGAATTATTTTTAAATTACATCCAAAGGAATTTGGTGAAGGCAAAAACATATATGGGAAACGGTTGATTCATTCAAATATCGAGGTATATGAAGGGTATGATAAAACAATATACGAATTTCTTGCAAAAGCAGACTGGGTTGTTGGATGCTATTCTACAGTTTTATATGAGGCAACTGCGTTTGGAATAAAAATAGCTGTAATAAAAGCATCAAGGTATAAAAGTATGGAAGATATCTATAAAAACGGATATGGTATATTAGTTGATTCAGAGCAGAAGCTTGCGCAGGAAATTATGGAAGATACTTTTATGGTGAATCCCGATATAAGTATTTTTAAAAAAAATGCTATAGAGAATATTTTAAATGGTATAAGTAAAGTTATGAAAGAAAGTCATAGTAGGGAATAGATTACGAAAAATTGTTTGCTATAGAGAAGTGGTGATTCAATGGAAAAAGAATTAACGGAAGTGAGTTTGAAGCAAATTATCCTATATTTAGAGAAAGTAAGCGCAAAATTTGAGTTTTATGGAAACGTGGAGGATAAAATAGTAGGGTTTTCCTCTTTTAGCAATTATCAAAATAATACGATCACGTGGATAAAAGATTTTTATAGATACCAAAAATATAAAAATGAAGAAAAACAAATAATTCCTGCGCTCATTGTTATTGATAGAGAAGTGGATAATGTCAGTGATTATGCTAACAAGTTAGTATGTGATAATCCTAAATATGTTTTTGCTTTAATATTGCGGGAATTTTTTGAACAAAAAGTAAATACTGGTATCGGAGAAGGCAGTGTCGTTAGTAAGAATGCATTTCTGCAAGAAGATGTTTCAATAGGATGCAATTGTGTTATTGAAGACGATGTTATTATAGGCAGTGGAACCAGAATATATCATAACGTTATTATTCGAAGAGGAACGATTATAGGAAAAAACTGTATTATAAAATCGGGAACCGTCATAGGTGAAGAAGGTTATGGATACAGCAGGAACGAAGATGAGATAATACATGTTCCGCACTTAGGCTATGTAGTACTAGAGGATGAGGTGGAAATAGGATCTAATTGCAGCATTGACCGTGGCACGATGGAAAATACCGTAGTGGGAAAAGGAAGTAAAATTGATAATTTATGTCATATTGCCCATAATGTACAGATTGGAAGAAGGGTAATGATAGTAGCTGGTTCTATCATTTGCGGAAGTGTACATATTAAAGATAGAGCTTATATTGCACCAGGTGGGATTATAAAAAATCAAGTCGAAATTGGAGAGAAATGCATAATCGGTATGGGAAGCGTGGTATTAAGCAATACACAAAAGGAAAAGGTGTTGGTGGGAGTTCCGGCAAAGAATCTGCGCAATGTAAAAAATGAAGATTTATAAAGGTGTAAAATGAAATTTACATATGAAGCATATACTGAGATGCTGGTAAGGTTGATTGATAAAGGTTATTGTTTTGCAAACTATAAAAATTGGAATGCCATGGAGAGAACTGTTATTTTACGGCACGACATAGATCAAAACTTGGAAAAGGCGGTTATGTTATCAGAGGTAGAGAAAGGCCTCTGTAAAAGTGCAACATATTTCGTATTATTGTCAACCAATTTTTATAATATACATTCCAAGGAATCAAGAAAATGCATTGACGATATAATAAAAAATGGTGGAAATATCGGTCTTCATTTTGATGAAATGCAGTATAGCATAAAGACGGAAAAAGAATTAAAAGAATGCGTTTTTGCGGAAGCTGATGCGCTGTCGAGAACTATCGGAGTGAAAGTGGATACCGTATCTATGCATAGGCCATCTCAAAGGTTTCTGTCGGCAAATTTGGAATTTGATGGCGTTATTAATTCCTATAATGAAATTTATTTTAAAGAGATGAAGTATTTGTCTGATTCGCGAAGATGTTGGCGGGAAAATATTGACGAAATCATAGAACAGGAATCGTATAAACGACTTCATATCCTTACACATCCATTTTGGTACAGGGAAAGTGTAGAGAGTGACCTGAAACAAACTTTGAAAGAGGCTATGCTAAATGCTTCTTTGGAGTATTATGATAACCTGAATGATAACTTTCGGAATTTGCAGAGAGAAATTAAACGTTCTGAGATAGAAAGGATGATATATCAATGAAATATGCATTGATTGGATGTGGACGTATATCCCCCAACCATATTGTTGCAGCAAAAAATAGTGGGCTTGAGATAATTGCAATATGCGATATTAATCAGTCTTGTATGGCAGACAAAATGCTTAAGTTTAAATTGGGTTCAGACGTGAAACAATATACAGATTATAAGGAAATGGTGGAGAAAGAAGCACCCGAACTTGTTGCTATATGTACTGAGAGTGGAAAACATGCAGAAATAGCTTTGTTTTGTATTGAGTATGGCTGTAATTGTATTATAGAGAAACCGATTGCTTTGTCTATTCAGGATGCCGATGCGATTATTGCTGCTTCTATAAGATATCATGTGAAAGTATGTGCGTGCCATCAGAATCGATTTAACAAATCAGTCCAGATTATACGCGAAGCGATTGATATGAATCGTTTTGGAAGACTGTTTTACGGGACAGCGCATATCAGATGGTGCAGAGATCGCGAATATTATGACAGGGCAGTATGGCGAGGCACATGGGAGCAGGATGGTGGTGCGCTGATGAATCAATGTATCCATAATATTGACCTCTTACGCTGGATGATGGGAAACGAGATTGATGAAGTGGTGGGAATGACGGACAGACTGAATCATAGTTACATAGAAGCAGAGGATATGGGGATTGCGTTAATTAAATTCAGAAACGGTAGTTATGGAATTGTCGAAGGAACAACGGATATTTACCCGAAGAACCTGGAAGAAACATTATATATTTTTGGAGAGAAGGGAACAGTTAAAGCAGGCGGACAATCTGTTAATATAATAGAAGAATGGAGATTTTCAGATTTGCTTGATAATCCGGAGGAAGTAAAAGCAAAATTCCATGAAAACCCGCCGAATGTATATGGATATGGACATACGCCTTTATATGCGGATGTCATAAATGCGATTAAGCAGGACAGGCAGCCATATGTAACGGCGATGGATGGGAAAAGGGCACTGGAACTTGTACTGGCTATATATAAATCTGCTACAGGAGGAGGTTGCGTTAAATTGCCTCTTAAAGAATGTGCAACGACTGATTTTATAGGAAGATTTGCGTAATGATTGGCGTATTAACATATGATGTACCGCATAGAAAGACTTTCGATACGCTATGCTTATTGAAAGCAAAAGGATATCAGGATATTTATGTCTGGGCCATACCGATGAATTATAAAAAGACATTTTATCCTAATATACAGCATAGGCCATCTATGCCATGGGATGTGAACATGGAGAAGATGTGTTCTAATTTGAGGTATGACTATAGAAAAATATTGCGATATGATGCTGTTAATCAAAAAGAGAATGATATTATGTTGGTATGCGGAGCGGGAATAATGCCGGATTTTTTTATAAAAAAATATCGGATTATTAATGCGCACCCAGGTTATATTCCAAATTGCAGAGGTTTGGATGCTTTAAAATGGGCAATATACAATGAAGATATTATTGGTGTGACAACACATATTATCGGAGACGAGATAGATGCTGGAGAGATATTGATACGTAAAAAAATCCCGGTATTTAAAAATGATACTTTTCATTTGGTAGCGCAGAGAGTATATGAAAGTGAAATACAAATGTTGGTTGATTCTGTGAATATATTGAAAGAAGAAAGAAAAAGGCTTGTAGTAAGTGGCGAAGGATATAAAGTAAATAAGAGAATGCCACATGATTTGGAAAAAGATTTATATAGCAAATTTGAGAAGTATAAGAATAAATTTGCGGAGGACAGAGAGGATGCACAAAGGAAGATTTTAGAAAAAAAGAAAATAGAATTAGATTAGATAAAATTTGAAAGAGAAGAAGTCAATATGGAATTTAGAGATTTAAAAAAGCAGTATCAAATACATAAAAAGGAAATAGACTCCGCAATTCAGGATGTTTTGCTTAATGCCAATTTTATTGGCGGAAACAGGGTAGAACAATTGGAATCAGAGCTCTCTAAATATACGAATGTGAAGCATTGCGTTACCTGTGCCAATGGGACAGATGCGTTACAGCTTGCCCTTATGGCTTGGAATATTGGAAAAGGCGATGCGGTTTTTGTGCCGGATTTTACCTTTTTTTCCAGCGGGGAAGTGGTTCCATTATTGGGAGCGACGCCTGTTTTTGTGGATATAGAGGAAGACACTTATAATCTTAGTCCGGCTAGTCTGGAAGCGGCTATTCAATATGTTCTGGAAAGGACCAACTTGAAGCCGAAGGTTGTAATAGCAGTGGACTTATTTGGACAACCGGCTGATTTTAATCAGATTAGGCTGATAGCGGATAAATATAATCTTCTTATTTTGGAAGATGGTGCACAGGGATTCGGGGGGAAAATTGGCGATAAGCGAGCATGTAGCTTTGGTGATATTGCCACAACATCTTTTTTTCCGGCAAAGCCCTTAGGATGTTATGGAGATGGAGGAGCTATTTTTACTGATAATGATGAATGGGCAGACTTGCTGCGTTCATATTGTGTTCATGGAAAAGGAACAGATAAGTATGACAATGTGAGAATAGGAATGAATTCACGTTTAGATACTATACAGGCAGCAATTTTGCTTGAGAAAATGAAATTTTTTGATAAAGAGATTGAAATGTGTAATCAGGTGGCGGAAGAATATACCAGATGTCTGCGGGGAGAGGCTAGAGTACCCGTGGTAAAAGTGGGAATGACTTCAAGCTGGGCACAGTATACAATATGTTTTTACAATAATAAAGAACGTGAACAGGCAATTAAGTTTTTAAAGAGAAATGATATTCCAACGGCAGTTTATTACAGAAAGCCTATGCATAGACAGGAAGCTTTTAAGGGAAGTAGGGTTATTGAATTAGATTATGCGGTCACGGAAAAAATATGCGATTGCTGTCTGTCATTACCTATGCATCCGTATCTTGGTATGAATTCTATCAGAGAGATTACGGATATGATTTTGAAGAAAGATTAAAAGGAAAAAGCTATGAAAAAAGTATTGATAGTATCTTGGTATTTTGCACCCTGTTCGCGAATGGGGGCAAAAAGATTTGGGGTTATGTGTAAATATTTTAAAGAAAATGGATACGAAACCTATGTTATAGCTGCGCCATCCTTAATAACCAGTGAGGGAATGGAAGCTGGATTGGAAATCCCGATTCCTCCAGAGCATATATTTGAAGTAAATATGGACACGAGTAATATGTATTTTACTTCAGCGATTTTAGTACTGCTTAAAAAATTGAAATTATGTTCAAGAACAATAGAATCACTGCATTTTTGGTATAAAAATGTAAAAAAGGAAGTTGATTTGGTGCAATTAAAGAACATTGGCTTTGATATTGTCATAGGCACTTATGGACCGATGGCCAATTTGTACGCAGCAAAATACCTGTCAAAGAAGCTGAAATGCAAATATATAATTGATGTAAGGGATTTTATTTCGGATTATAAGGAAAAACTGCCTCAGGGATACAGATGGGCTTCCGGATTAGATTATATACTTGAAAAGATATCACTGCATTTTTCTGATGGTATTGTAACAGTTAACCCCAAAATGACAAAAGATATGCGTAAAAGATATCCAAGGAAGAAAATTATCACGGTTTATAATGGTTGGGATGGTTGGGATGTAGAACAGACAGAGTGTTTGGATAATGATTCTGAAAAATACCTGTATTTTGCAGGTGTGTTATATGAATTTACTTTAGACGGTCTTGTTTTATTGTTTAATGCGTTGAGGGTGGTAAATGAAAAGGAACATATTAAGATGATAATAAGATGTGTGGGACCACAAAAAGTAAAAGTAAAGCGAATGGTTAGAGAGATGAAGATGCAGGAGATAGTATCGTGTCTTCCGCCAGTTAGTGAAAAGGTAGTCGAGGAGGAGAGGCGGAAAGCATACATGAATGTTATATTTACTGCACTTGATAAAGATAATTGTAATATGGTATCAATTCCGGGAAAAACATATGAATATATGCATGAAAAAGCTCCTGTGCTGGGAGTTACATTGCGCAATTCAAAATTAGCCCAAATTTTAAAATATACAGGCAAAGGAATAGGGAGTGCTGTTGAAAGCGAAATAGTAGATTTTATTTTAAATGCAGATGGAAAGTACGAAGGAAATGACAATGTATTAAAGTTTTCAAGAAAATATCAGGCATCCAGGTTGTGCAGGTTCATGGATTACATACTTGACCATTAAATCTTGGCTGATAGATATTGAGCTAAGCTTAAAGTGTTATATTATTTTAGAGGCAGGAGATGCGTAGATAATGCTTATGCGGGGTATAAATTTCAAAAAAAGTGAAAGAATATATGGTTGGCAAAAGATTGCAAAACGTTATTTGGATTATATGAATTTTGTTATAAAAAGAAATGATCCATTTGACTTTAACAAACAGGTAATGAAAGAGTACGAAAATTGTCAGAGACAGAGAAATTATGTGAATCCTGTAGAGTTGCGCAAGATTTCACGGGAAATTACTTCTGAAAATGGTTGTTTTATTCCAAGAATAGCGGTAAGCGTTACGAATCAGTGCACTCTTAAATGTAAGGACTGTAATAATTTGATGCCATATTGTAAGGAACGCTTTATTATAGATGTAGAGGAGCAAATTAGGGATATCAAGAAAATTCTCAGTTATGCGGATGCGATAATTAATGTTGAGATAATAGGAGGAGAGCCATTTATTTATAAGCAGCTTCCGGAATTATTGAAATATGTATGTAATGAAGAAAAGATTAGATTTATAGAAATTACGACTAATGGAACAATTTTACCAAGTAAAGAGGTCATGGGGTTATTAGCGAATTCCAAAATATGTGTTTTGATAAGTGATTATGGGAAAGTAAATTCAGAAAGGGCAAAAAAGACATACAAGTATCTTTCGAAAAATCGCGTGTGTGTGAGATACTTGAATAATACAAAATGGATAATGTCAGGCGGAATAGAGAAAAGAAATAAAACTAGAGTTAAAATGAAATATGAATATTTTCAATGCCCTGCAAGGAAAGATTGCAGAACTTTATATAAGGGAAAACTATATGTTTGTGGCAGGGCGCCTGTTCTGGATGAGCTTGGAGTATTGGAAAATAAGAGCAGTTATTTGGATATTCGGAATATGGTGATGAAGGAAATGAGAGGAAAAAGAAAATTGCAAAGGTTTTATTTGAATAGTTTTGCAGAATGCTGTGATTATTGTGATTACGCATCAGATAAGGTGTGCTGGATAAAATCAGGGATACAGAAATGAATACTATTTGGGAGAAGTATATGGCTGATAAAATAGCGTTATCGATTGTGATTCCTACGAAAAACAGAGCAAAACTATTGAGAACGGTATTGGAAAGTATTGAAAGACAACCAGCCGATCAGAGAGAGTTTGAGGTGATTGTTGTTGATAATGGTTCTACAGATGAGACTAAGATGGTAGCAGAAGAATTTGGAGAGAGGATTAGAAATTATAGATATTTTTATGATGCAAGGCCTGGCTTACATGTAGGGAGGAACAGAGGGCTACTAGAAAGTAAAGGAGAAATAATCGGATATCTGGATGATGATGTAATTCTTTTTCCAAACTGGATAAATACCGTTCTAGAGGCGTTTGAGGACAAAGAAGTAATGTATGTGGGTGGAAGCGTTATTCCTTACGATATGACCTTGATCACTCGAGACTTTAGACATAAATATGAAATGCGAAGCGGCTCATTTCGTTTTATTTACTGTATTAGTTGTTTTTGGGAAATAGGTATAACGGAAAGTGATATGAGGGTACACGGAATGCCACCAGGTAGTTTTTTTGGCGCAAATAGCATATATCGAAAGAGCGTATTGCAAGCGTGCAGAGGTTTTCATCCGGATGGCATGCCGAATCATTTGATGATGTATCGAGGAGATGGGGAAAGCTATGTTGGGAGATATATACTCAAGCATAAAATGAAGACAATGTATTATGCACAGGCTTCTGTATATCATATGATAGATATGAATAGAGTTAGTAATTCTTATATTAATTATATGTATTTCCGAAATGGAGTATCAAATATGTATACTTGCCTACGAGAAAATGGAATTAAAGGTGGGATGGTATGCCTTCAAGGAATGATAAGTTCAATTTATTCATGTAAAAAAATTACTTATGATATTAGAGGCAAAGTATATCTGTTATTATACTATATTTTTTATAAAAGAGTTCGTAGTTGGGTACACAAAAAAGACTATTTTTAATATTATGGTATTGAAGAAATAAAGGGGATATCATATGGATTTCATACCAGTAAATGAACCGTTATTAAACGGAAACGAAAAAAAATATCTTTGCGAGTGTATTGATACAGGCTGGATTTCTTCGGAAGGTCCGTTTGTCAAAGAATTTGAACAGAAGATGAGCGCTTCTGCGGGTAGAAAATATGGGATTGCGGTATCAAACGGCACGGCGGCATTGGAGGTGGCAGTGCAGGCGTTGGGGATTGGAGCGGGTGACGAAGTGATTATGCCTGCCTTCACAATTATTTCCTGCGCAATGGCCGTCACTAAGGCAGGGGCCGTACCGGTATTGGTTGACAGTGACATGCATACTTGGAACATGAAGGCTGAGGAAATCGAGGCGAAGATAACACCCAGGACGAAAGCCATCATGATTGTCCATTTATACGGGCTCCCGGTTGAGGCGGATCCGATTCTTGCACTGGCAGAAAAATATGGTCTCAAAGTCATAGAAGATGCGGCGGAAATGCATGGTCAGACATATAAAGGAAAACCATGCGGAAGTTTTGGGGACATCAGTACCTTCAGTTTTTATCCGAATAAGCATATCACAACCGGTGAGGGCGGTATGGTGGTGACGGATGATGAGGATCTGGCGCAGAGATGCCGTATGCTGCGGAATCTCTGCTTTCGAAAAGATGTCCGCTATGTGCATGACGAGATCAGTGATAATTACCGTTTTACCAATCTGCAGGCGGCGGTAGGACTGGCACAGCTGGAGCGTTTGGACGAGTTTGTGGCACGTAAACGTACTATGGGCAGGTATTATACAGAGCGGCTGAAGGACGTGGAGGGCCTGATGCTTCCGATAGAGAAGACCGGCTATGCGGATAATATTTATTGGGTGTACGGAATCGTATTGAATCCGGATATTCAGACAGATAATAAAACAATCCAGAAGCTATTAGCGGATGAAGGGATCGGTTCCAGAACCTTTTTCTGGTGTATGCATGAACAGCCGGTATACCGGAAACAGGGATTGTTTCATGGAGAGAACTATCCGAATGCAGAGTATCTTGCAAGGAAAGGGTTCTATATCCCGAGCGGTTTGGCATTGACGCAGGAGCAGATGGATCAGGTCGTAACGGGAGTGAAGCGTGTCATGGCTCGGGTAAAGGATTTGAAATGATATCATCAGATCGGCGGAGAATCGTTTATAGGGGGACAGGGAAAAGACATGGGGCAGGTTGAGGAAGTAAGGAAAAAAAATAGATTGCTGGCTATGATTATTCGCAATCATTACGAGTGCGATGGAGTGGATTTTATCACGCCTGATGAATACTCTCAGCAGGTAGCATATATGCATCATCCGACAGGCAAAGTGATAGATGCGCATGTACATAATCTGGTTCACAGAAATGTGGTTATGACGCAGGAGGTACTGTTTATTAAGAAGGGTATTTTGCGTGTAGACTTTTATGATGAATATGAGGATTACCTGGAGAGCAGAGATTTACATGAGGGAGACATTATACTGCTTGTTTCAGGCGGACACGGCTTTCAGGTACTGGAAGAAGTGGAGATGGTAGAGGTGAAGCAGGGACCCTATACGGGAGATCAGGACAAACGGCGGTTTGAAGGCGTAAACAGAGATCAGATTATTTACCAGTAGCGAGGAAACGTGTGATGGAAGTTTTTCAGGATTATGCATATTACTACAATGCGTTTTATCGGGATAAGGACTATGCGGCAGAAAGCAGGCAGGTTGACATGCTGCTTGGAAGATATGGCAATCATATAAGGAAGATCATCAATTTTGGCTGTGGAACCGGAAGACATGATATTGAGTTGACAAAGCTTGGATACCGATGTACGGGACTGGATATGAGCCCGCTTATGATTGACATCGCAAGAGAAAACAGCAGGATAGAGAAGTTACAGATTGACTTTGACGTGGCGGATATTTGCGAATACGAACCGATCCAAAAATATGACGCTGTGATATCCCTGTTTCACGTAATGAGTTATCAAAACAGCAATGAAAAAATAATGGCAGCCTTTCGGACGGCTAGAAAAGCTCTAAGTAATGGCGGGTTGTTTTTGTTTGACGTATGGTATGGACCGGGTGTATTGAGCGATAAACCCTGTGTCAGGGTAAAAGAGGCGGAGGATGACCAGAACAGACTGGTAAGAATCGCCAGGCCGGTAATGCATGCGGAAAAAAATTTGGTGGATGTCTGCTATGAGGTTTTTGTGATTGATAAAGGATCAAGTGAAACAAAGACAATAAATGAAACCCACAATATGAGGTATTTTTTTAAACCAGAGTTGGAGTTCTATTTGAGGGAGGCCGGCTTTGAATTGATGGATAGTCTGGATTGTGCAACACTTGGCGAGCCCGGTTATGATTCATGGACAAGTTATTTTGTGGCGCAGGCGGTATAAAAAGACGTATTTGTGACGGAAGTGTATGTACTAATTTAAGAAGCGGAGAGCTGGTGTATGAAAAAGTGTATTATTTGGGGAGCGGGAAATGATTACGATAGATTATATAATAATATTCAGTTTGAGGTATATAAAGAGAATATCGAAATTAAAGCAATAGTTTCAAGGAAAGAAAATATTTTCTGTAACTACATGGACAAGATTCCCCTTATTACAAAAGAAGAAATACGTAATTATGAATTTGATTATATTATTGTTTGTAGTGGTCATTTCTTTAATGAGATCAGCAATGAAGCTTGCTCAATTGGTATTGAAAGAAATAAGGTGTTAAATGGCTGCGTATTTACTTATGCTCATTTTGATTTTAACAAATATATTCAACTGATCGAAAACCCGATAACAATTATAAGCGATGATTGTTGGGGAGGACAAGTATATCATGCCCTTTTTCTGCAATTTAATTCCCCTACTATAAATATTAACTGGAAAAAGGAAGAATATGCGAAATTTGTTTCGGATTTATCCTATTATTTACGGCAGCCGTTGAGGTGCGGCAGAGAGGGAAATCTCGATACGGGCGAATATCCTATCGGGTTGCTTGGGGAGAATGAAAAAGAGGTGCAAATGGAATTAATACATAATATTAGCTTTCAAGAGGTGAGGCAACAGTGGGAAAGACGAGTGAAAAGAGTAAATTTTAATAATATCTTTGTGAAATTCGGATTAAATAAAAGAGATAATTGGGAATATTATTTGAACATATTTGATTTATTGCCATATAAAAAAATTTGCTTCTTTTCCTATGTAAGAGATAAAGGAGCTTCCTGTATAATTCAAGTATAGGGAATTCCAAGAAAGAAGGTTGAGAAAAAAATACCTCAGAGTAAAATAAGATTACTGACTTCGGCAGGTTAGTGAAAATCTTATTGAACAGAGAGGTATCTAAAATGAATTGTAACATACAAAACGCAAAAATTGCATCCATAACTGAAAAAACTTTGATTGTTGGAATCGATGTGGGAAGTGAAACCCACTATGCCAGGGCATTCGACTGGCGCAACTATGAATATACCAGAAAGCCACTGGAATTCAGTAACACAGAGGCAGGGTTCCAGACATTCAAAGCATGGATGGAGGATATGGCGGCGAAACACGGTAAAACTGCTGTAATACCGGGCATG
>CAJTVN010000008.1 GCA_910579685.1 uncultured Lachnospiraceae bacterium
GTTAGCGTCTTTTATTGATGAACTTGAAAAAGTCTTTGGAGCAAATATAGATGTAATTACAGATACATCAAACAATATCGAATTTCTGGAACAGATAAAGAAAGATGAGGTTGTTGTTTATGAATCAAAGAGATAAAACAATACTGATAAAAATAACAGATTATTGTCTGGAAATTAAAGATACACACGATTATTTTAAACAGGATAAAGAACTTTTTACAAATGAAAATAATGGTTTTATATACAGAAATTCGATTACTATGCCAATACTGCAAATTGGAGAACTTTCTAAAATGTTATCCGTGGAATTTCTAAATGAATATACAAAAATACCATGGAAAATGATTATGCGAATGAGAGATATTGTAGCCCATCACTATGGGAGCCTGGATTATGAGATTGTATGGAATACATCAGTGTCAGATATTCCAGAACTTTATCTGGGAATAGAAGAAATATTGAAAGGGTAAGCGCCACTCAATTTCATTTTACAACCTAAAACAAAAATTTAATAAAGAAAATTTCAATCGCACCTTACCGAAAAATCCGCACTTCCTGTTTATCAGAAATTGCGGATTTTCCATAAAAAAACTGTCAATTGTATCGGCATGTTAATTTTTTATCTGTCTGCCTTCATGATTCAGATGGTATTTATCCCGGTAGATCAGTTCGGAAACGGGAACAATCGTATAGCCCTTGTCTTTCAGCTTCGTAATCAGCGTATCCAGCGCCTGAGCCGTGAATTTTGCCCCGTTATGGCAGAGGATGATCGAGCCGTTTCCCAGATGCTTATGCTCCGTCACGGTCTTGATGATGGAATCCACGCCATAGTCTTTCCAGTCAAGAGAATCCACATCCCACTGAATTGCAAAGTACCCGCAGTCTTTGGCCACATTCACCACCGCATTGTCGTAATCCCCATAGGGCGGCCGGAACAGGAACATCTCATAGCCGGTCAGGTCCCGCACCTTTTCATGGACCTTCATCAATTCGTCCTTCTTTACGTCGTCGGAAAGCCGGCTCATGTTTTTATGATTCTCGCTGTGGTTTCCCAGGTCGTGGCCTGCGGCCAGAATCGCCCTCACGTCGTCCGGGTAGCTTTCCACCCACCCGCCCGTCATGAAAAACGTCACATGCACGTCATGCTTTTTCAGAATCTCCAGAATTTTGGCCGTGTCCTCGTTCCCCCACGCCGCATCAAACGTCAGAGCCACCTTTGGCTCCGCAGTCTCCACGCAGTAGATGGGAAGCTCCTTGCCGTTCACGCTGTTGCTCACGCTGATATTGGCCTTTGCCGTCACCAGCACACCCCGCACCACCGCCAGCATGGCCAGGGCGTAAACTCCGCATTTTAACCCCCAAAGCATTCTCTGCTTTGCATACTCCTCGCCGCTTTGTCCCTCTTTCCGCTCAGGCAGTATCCCTCTTAATAGATCCCTCAATCCCCTGTTCGTCTTTTCCCTCTTTTTTCCCCGTCGTATATATTTTTCCAGGTACTGATTCATAAAATTCACCCATCCTGTCTGTTACTACAATGTATGAGTGAAAAATTTGTCCTTATTCTTTTTCCTGTCCTTTCAGGGACAGATTGCTTTCCGTCCTGTCTCTCACCGCAAAATCTCCACCTCATATTTTCCCTTCTCCCCTCTGGTAATCACAAGGGGATGCAGATCATACTCCGTGACCCGATATCCCTGTTTGGTGAGCGATACGGTAAACTCTGCCATACCGCCCTTAACGCAGACGCTCTCATTCTGGGCACTCACGAAATTTCCCAGGGAATAATACACCAGCATCTCTCCCCCGTCCTTTCGTTTGAGCATCTCAAAGGGCTGAAGGGCATGGGGATGCGTGCCGACGACCGCATCCGCCCCGGCCTCCAGAAACACCTGCGTCCATTTTTTCTGAAACTCGTCGATCTCTTCCGTCCCCTCGGTTCCCCAATGCACAAACACCATGACAAAATCAGACTCCTGCCCTGCCCCCGCAATATCCTCACGGATCTGATCCTCATTTTCCAGAAGATGAACCATACAGGGATTTTCCTTTGGAACGGCAATTCCGTTCGTCCCATATGTATAGTTGAGCATTCCAAACCGGATCCCGTTCCTGGTTACCACCTCAAAGGGGCGGTACCGCCTCTCCTCCTGCGTCTGGATGCCAAGACACGTGATCCCTCTGGAATCAAAGAATTTTTTCGTGAAATTGACGCCTTCCCCTCCCCTGTCAAGGGCATGGTTGGTAGCGCAGGTCACAACCGCAAAACCTGCGTCCGCAATGGCCTCTCCCACCTGGGCCGGAGTCCCGAATCTGGGATAGCCGCCGTACCGGGAGGGATTGTCCGTAAGAGGCGTCTCCTGATTGATCACGGCAATGTCGTTTTCCGAAACAATATCCTCAAAGTTATCATACAAAAAATCAAAGGAACCCTCATGAATTAACCCATAGCGGTAAATGGGCTCGTGGATCAAATTATCCCCAAACACCACAAAGGTAACTTCTCTCTCCTCCTTTGTGAACCCCCAGAAGTCCCACCTCCAGCAGCTTACCTTCCCCTCCCGGTCCGTCAGGTAAAGGCGGGAAAGCGGGGCCTTTTCCCCATTTACAGCCACGGATTCCACATCCATGCCAAGATAGGAGGACATCCATTTTGACCGGATCACGCCCTGATCATACTCGTACACGAACAGATGCTGAGACCACTTTTTCTCATCCCTCTCCACCCAGAAGGGGCGGCTTTTCCCATATCGTCCCTTCTTCCAGCAAAGAAGAACCAGCTCTTCTTTCCCGTCATTGTCCACATCCGCCCACAGCGCCTGTTGGACCTTCACTTCCTTCGGGGATTCCCACAGGATCTCCTCCCGCCTCTGAACCGTCACTCTTCTGTCTCTTAACAGAATCTCACACTCTGACTGCCCGTCAGTGACCGCACCGCTCTGCCAGGAAATCCAGACAGGCAGAAAAGCACCATGATCCCACAGAAGATACAAAACGGCGCCGGTGCATACCAGCGCCATTAAGACCATAACTATTCTTTTTGAATTCCTATTCCCACTTAAACCGATAGCTTTGTGTCCACTGCGGCTGGTCAATCGAGGTATCATAGCTAAGATATCCCTCCTCATCCGGGGCAATTCCCATCATCTGGCACCATTTCGCATCCGTGAGCCTGTCGTTTAGAGGCCACTCAAACTGATAGAAGGAGTAGACGCTTCCGCTGGCAAGCTTCACCTTGCCGTCCACCTTTACCACCACATAAAGAACAGACGGATTTCCCGTGGCCGCCTCAAGAATCCGGCCATTGGGATCCGTTGCGATGTCCACAACCACTGCCGCCGGAAATTCCTGGCTGGTGATCATGTCCCTTTCTCCCTCATCCTTCACCGCCTCATACCAGAAATGCTCAATACTGCCGCCGTAGCCCCTGATAAACTCATACTCCTCATCGGTCAGGACCTCGTCCCTGAGCTCCTTTTCCGAGATCACACGGAGACGGTCCGCCATTTCGGCAAGACGCATCAGATCCTCCCTGGCGGCCTCGCTTATCATCCCGTACCCCTCAAGGCCCTGTGCGGTCTGTCTGGCAAGACGGGCGAATCTCTCATATACAAGAGGCTCCGGCTCCACATAACCCCGGTCGTCAGATTCTTCCTCATAACCGCCGTCCCCCATCTCAGCAATCACCTGCTTGCTGTACAGCACCGTGTCATGCTTGAGCTCCGTGAAGCTGCCGGCAAAGCACTCCAGATTCTTCTTTGCCCACTGCTCCCCCTGCATGAACATGGGATATCCCTCTCCCTTGACGATAAGGAGCGGCCGCAGAATGTGGAGCCAGCCGGCATACAGACTGGCCGACCAGAGCGTTTCATTCTCCTTCGAAAGCCCCGCTCTCAGCTTCTCCATGTTTTCCAGATAGCCCGGATAATCCGTCCCGCCGCTTTCCTGCAGAATCCGAAGCGCCAGATCGCTGCCAAGAGCCGCCGGCACGTCCAGCACATCCGGGAGCATACGCCTTTCCCCGGCACTGTTTTCCTTCACGTTCTGATAGATCAGCTGCTGCATGATGGCCCCGTCAATGGTGAACCTCTGTCCCATGAAGCGGAATCCCGGAATCACATTGTCCTCTCCGTCGCCTATGGGAATGGAATTGATGACCGGAGCCGGTACGGAGGAAGTAAGAGTGCGGAACTTTGCAAATCCTTCCTCATCCCCCACAAGCGCCTCCAGGGAAAAATCCTCCCCGTAGGCCTCCCTTATCATGGGCCCGTATTCGCACACGCCGGGATCGTCGCTGGCTCCCGCAAAGAAGCTTGTCACCGCATAGACAGCCTCCCACAGGTCATAGGCCTGCTCATCCTCCAGAAGCGCCCAGGTAATCAGCAGGGCGCTCCGGTCCAGATCCTCATCCTCCTGCCGGAAATGCGTTCTTCCGTACCACATCATGGCCTTAAAGTAGGATTCCAGCTTTTCGTCTCCCTCATAATAGCCCCTTGGGATATACTGGGTATAGTCTTCCTGAAAACCGGTGATCACGGATTCCTCCACCCACTCCGTCCTGTCAATGGCATCCAGCTCCCGAAGAACAAGCTCCCTGGCATCCTCATTTACCTGGGTATCCTCGTCAAGCAGCTTTGCCCCAACGGTAAAAAACGCCACATTACGCAGTGCGGCCTCCTCCCACTCGCTTCCCTTCAGAATGTCATACTGGGCCAGAGAATGCTCCAGCATCCGTCCGCTCAGCTGCGCAACGCTCTCTGCCAGATGCTCCTTCTCGATATTCTTCAGAAGATAACTGAAATAGAGATGATACGTATGCATCAGGGAATCCACAGTCACAAAATTGGAAATCTGGCTGTAGCGGTTGGTCTCATAGATTTCAAAAAATTCCTTCCCCTCATAATCCCTCACCATAAAGCCGTTTTGCGCCAGCAGGTCAGTCATCTCGTCCGTCAAATAAAACTGCCACAGGTTGTCCACATTTCCAAGATCCGGATCCACCGTATACGCTTCCACGCAGGGCGCAGCAGGGTCTTCCTCCTGCTGCCCGGTCCGTGTGATCAGCATGGGCCTTGCCACAGTCTGCGCCAGAGCCTGGTCCGCATCGCTCTCCCCCTGCTCCTCTTGTACGCCGGAGGCATCCTCCCTCCCTGTCCCGGTCTGCGGAACCGCTTCTTCGCCCTGCCCGTGCTGTTCCTGCACCATGCCGCCGCCATCTGAAGCGTCTCCTGCCGCCCCTTTCGGCACCGCACATCCGCCGAGGATACTCACCGCTGTCAGAATCGCAAGAATCGTCCTTATTCTGCCTCTTTTCATAATGATATTCCCCCCTCTCTGTCCGTATTTCTAAAACTTCATCTGCACCAGCCCCTTCAGAATCTCCACGATCTTTTCCATGGAATCCGCACAGATATATTCAAATCTTCCATGGAAATTATGCCCGCCGGTACACAGATTCGGGCAGGGCAGTCCCATGTAGGAAAGGCGGGCTCCGTCCGTTCCTCCCCGGATCGGGATCACGCAGGGCGTAACCCCGGACTCCTCCATAGCCGCTTTGGCATTCTCAATCAGGCCCATATGCTCCTCAATAATCTCTCGCATATTGTAATAGGAATCCTTCATGGCAACCTGAACCGTATTCTCTCCATACCTGTCATTCATGTACTGTGCAACACCCAGGAAGAGCTTCTTTTTTTCCTCGAATTTTTCCCTGGAATGATCCCGGATGATATAGTC
Organism: uncultured Lachnospiraceae bacterium; assembly: GCA_910579685.1. Taxonomy (GTDB): domain Bacteria; phylum Bacillota; class Clostridia; order Lachnospirales; family Lachnospiraceae; genus Suilimivivens. Next base: position 5,734 of record CAJTVN010000008.1, read on the forward strand.
TGAAAAGGCTCTCTCCACAGTCCCTTCCAGCTGATCAAGATGATAGAAACCCTCATATTTTTCCGTGTACATGGGATTTTCCGCCACGGGAAGCATCCTCTGAAATTCCATGGCAAGAAGCAGTGCGTTCACCATCTTGTTCTTGGCGTCTCCCGGATGTACGCTCCTGCCGTTAAAAGTCACCTTGGCGCCGGCGGCATTAAAGTTTTCATATTCCAGCTCGCCCAGCGCTCCGCCGTCCACCGTGTACGCATAGTCGGCTCCGAACAGCTTCACATCAAAATGATCGGCTCCCGCACCCACCTCCTCGTCAGGCGTAAATCCGATGCGGAGCTTACCGTGGGGAATTTCCTTATGCTCCAGCAGGAACTGTGCCAGCTCCATAATCTCCGCCACTCCCGCCTTATCGTCCGCTCCAAGAAGCGTGGTCCCGTCTGTCACGATCAGGCGCTTCCCCTGATACGCCGAAAGCTCCGGAAAATCCTCCACCTTCATCACCGTGCCGTTTTCCGCATTCAGAAGAATATCGTTTCCGTCATAATTTTCAATGAGCCTGGGCTTTACATCCGCACCCGTCACGGCGGGTGATGTGTCCATATGGGCGACAAGCCCGAGCACCGGCTCGTTCCCCATCCCCTCCGAGGCCGGAACGGATGCATACACATAGCAGTGCTCCCTGTCATAGACAATCTCCGAAGCGCCCATTTCCGTCAGCTCCTGCACAAGAAGCCGAGCCAGATCATGCTGCTTTTCCGTAGTGGGAAAGCGGCCGCTTCCTTCCTCTGACTGCGTGTCAATCTTCACATACCTCAAAAATCTTTCAATAACCCTGGACATATTTCTTTCCTTCCTTTCCGTTTTACTTATAGTTAAGGACAGGCAATCGCCTGTTTCCATTCCGCTATCCGACGATCATGGAGACAATTGGCATGGTCGCCACTGACAGTATGGTGGTGAGCGCCACTCCCTTAGAAGCCATCTCATAATCCCCGTCATACTGCTGGGCCAGCATGGCCGTCATGCTCCCGACCGGCGTTGCCAAAACCACCATGCACACGCCGCAGATCACAGGGTCATCCACAAACCGCCGGATCAAAAGCATCCCGGCCACCGGAATCACCAAAAGCTTGACTGCCGAAAACAAAAGCAGCTTGCCGTCCGAAAACAGCTTTCCGATCCGGAAAGTGGCAAGGGATGCGCCGATCACCATCATGCTCAGTGGCGCCGTAAGATTACTCAAATGCGTCACGGTAAGACGCACAAACTCCGGCACCTGAATTCCGGACAGATAGATCACAATCGTGACAACGCAGGCGATCACGCCCACATTCAGGACACGTCCCAGAGAAAAGGAATCACGCCAGCTTTTCTTTTCCCTCTCTGCGCCCTCTTTCTTTGACATGGCCGATACCCCGAAAGTATAGATGAGAATATTGTAGGGAATGGTAAAAAGCGCCGCATACAAAAGAGCGCTGTTTCCATACAGGGCGGCCACTACCGGAAAGCCCATAAACCCGATATTGGAAAAAAGCGTCATGACCTGATAGGTCCCCCTGCTCTGCAAAGGCACCCGAAGCAGCCTCGGAACCAGCATGGCAAGCGCCACAAGCGCCCCGTACACCAGCACTATGATTGCGGCAATCAGGAGAAGCTGTTTTCCCTGAATCCGGCTCTCCCCCATACATCCCGTGAGTACCAGGGCCGGATTTGCGATATTCACCACGATCGCCGACAGCTTTTTACTCACCTCATCCGTGATAATACCCAGCTTATAGCACAGGAACCCGGTTCCCATCAAAAGAAACAGCACGATCATCTGTTGTAAAAGCAGCATGTCACTCTCTCCTTCACTGTTTTACTTTCTGCCGTAGACCAGCACTCTCACGTTCAGCTTTCCTTTTTTGCTGACGCCCTGACGCTCCTTATAAAGAAAACGTCCGTATCCTCTGACACTGACCTTGTCCTGTGCCTTCAGAATCTGACTGTTGTTCTCGCACAGCCTTCCGTTCACAAATACCTTTTTCTGCCGGAAAAGCTCCACGCTGTCGCTGCGGGAGAGCTTATAAACCTTGGACATCACGCCGTCAATCCTCTCCGAGGAAACCTGGATCGTTATCTCGGACAGATCTTCCTCCCGGACAGACGGCGCCTCCTGCGTCTGTTCGCACAGAACAGAGGTATGCCTGACCTTTCCCAGATTTTCCACGATAAAAGGAGCGATACTGCGCATACAGAATACGTACCCCTGATTATCCTTTATCATAATATCTCCCAGAGTGCTCCTGTCAATTCCCAGGTTCATCAGAGCCCCCAGAATGTCCCGGTGTCCCAGATCGTCCGCAAATTTCTGCATAAGGGGACTGACCCTGAGACAGACAACGGGAAATTCCTCCTGATATCCGAAATCCTCCGCACTCCCGAAGCGTACCATCACCCGCTCCGCTCCTTCATATCCGCCAAAGACCTCTGCCGGGACAAAAGAAATCTCCCGCTCCATCTCGTAAAAGCAGGACAGCTCCGAGAGCCCGAGAAAGCCCGTAAACGTATATACATTATTCTGCCAGGACTTGTCCGCAAGCTCCTTAAATCTCTTTTTCAGCCCTTCCCGTTCTTCCACGCCTTCCCCTCCCGCACTCAAAATTTCCATTAATTTTTATCATACCACAAGTTTCCCGAATCCTATAGCCTTTTTTTGTGAAACTCCTGTTAATGCGATACATATGTGGTAAAATAGAAACCATAAACAAAACAGATACAAATTCCGTGGTGAAAGGAGACCGCCATGAATCTGTCCGACGCCGTAAAGAGCATCATAAAACCCCACGAGAAAGATACGCTGACCCCGCTTTCCACTATTTTCGGTGAAAGGCTTGACAAATCAAATATTCTTTCCGAATACCCAAGACCTCAGATGGTGCGTCAGTCCTGCATCAGCCTCAACGGCAGCTGGGACTATGCCATTACCGGGGACAGCAAAGCCCCCGCCAGATATGAAGGGCACATTCTGGTCCCCTTTTCCCCGGAGGCCGCCCTCTCCGGCGTTGGAAGACAGCTTGGGCCGGATGAATATCTCTGGTACCGCAGAACGCTTCCCGTGGATGAGTCCGCTCTTCATGCGGGGAAACGACTTCTTCTGCATTTTGGAGCCGTGGACTATCTGTGCACTCTCTTTGTCAACGGTCATAAAGCTTTGACCCACGAAGGCGGCTATCTGCCCTTCGAGGCTGACATCACGCCCTTCCTTCTTCCAGAGGATAACGAGCTCATCCTTCGGGTACAGGATTTTACCGAGACAAGAAGCCAGTCCAGGGGAAAACAGACCCTGAAGAGGGGAGGCATTTTCTATACCGCCCAGAGCGGCATCTGGCAGAGCGTCTGGATGGAGTGGGTTCCCTGCGCCTATATTCACAAGCTGACCGTGCAGGCGGACTACGACACCCGGAAGGTAACCCTGGATCTGTCCATCCGCTCGCATATGGCAGAAGAATCCCCGGCTCCGCTGACTGCCTGCGCATTTTTTGACGGCAGGGCGCTTGCCTCCGGTGAACTGGTGTTTTCTGCAAACAGCAGCGCTCTCCCCGCCAAAAGCAGAGCAGCTGCCCCCATGAAGAACAGCGCTGCCCCGAACATCCTTCATGCGAGTCTGGAGCTTTCCGTTCCGGAGGAAGATTTCCATCCCTGGAGCCCGGAAAATCCCTCACTCTATGACCTGACCGTTTCCTTTGGAGCAGACCAGGTAACCAGTTACTTTGCTCTGCGCTGCTTTTCCATTGAAAAGCAGGACGGGATTCCTTTCTTTTGTCTGAACCACAAGCCTTACTTCCTCATGGGCGTGCTGGATCAGGGCTACTGGCCGGACGGCCTCTATACGGCTCCTTCGGACGAGGCCCTGATTTACGACATCACTGCCATGAAGGAGCTTGGCTTTAACATGCTGCGCAAGCATATCAAGGTGGAGAGCGCCAGATGGTACTATCACTGCGACCGCCTTGGCATGATCGTGTGCCAGGACATGGTAAACGGCGGCAGCGCTTACCACATGCCCGTGATCAGCTACCTGCCCACCCTGTTTCCCCGGCTTTCCTCCCACCTGAAGGATTCCCACTACGCCGCCCTCTCCAGAAAAGATAAGGCCGCCCGCATTCAGTGGGAAAAGGAATGCCTGGAAACCGTAGACGCTCTCGCCCATTTCCCCTGTATCGCCATCTGGGTTCCCTTCAACGAAGGCTGGGGACAGTTCGACACACGCCGGATCACGGAGCTTGTCCGAAGCAGGGACAAAACCCGCCTGATCGACTCGGCCAGCGGATGGTTTGACCAGGACTGCGGCGATTTTGTCAGCGTCCACAATTATTTCCGCCCCCTTGCGGTAACAGTGAAAAAGTGGGAAAACCGGGCCTTTTTCCTGTCGGAATACGGAGGCTTCGCCTGCCACATCCAAGATCATTCCAGTGTGGATAGGATCTTCGGCTATAAGCGGTTTGACACCCTCGGGCAGTTTCGTGCCGCTTACCATGACCTGATACAAAAATCCCTGCTTCCATTGCGGAAACAGGGACTGTCCGGTGCCGTCTTTACTCAGCTTTCCGACGTGGAAGAAGAGGTAAACGGTATTTTAACCTATGATCGGAAAATAAATAAGCTAAAGGATTGAAAAACGTGGCCGACGCTTCCTGCCCGAACTGCCGGTTCAGCTTTCTGCGGACATGGATATAGGCCGGAATCAGGAAGAGATCCGCCGCCACCCACGCCATGGGGTTGGAAAAACATGCACCCAAAAATCCAAGCTGCGGAACCAGAATCAGGCCTGCCAGGGTTCTTGCCACCATCTCAAACACACCCGCCAGAATCGCAAAGGTGCTGTAGCCCATTCCCTGAATCATGAAACGGATAATGTTTACGAAAGCCAGGGGCACATAGAAAGCGCTGTTTATGATCAGCATCTGTCTGGCGTTATTCAGAATTTCAATTTCACTGGCACTGACAAAAAGCTGTGCGAAGTTGGTGCCGAAGAAATACATGGCGGCAAAAGCGCACAGGGAATAGCCCACGCCAAGCACACTGCAGGAGAACAGGCCCTTTCCAAGGCGGTCCAGCCGTTTGGCCCCCACGTTCTGCCCTCCGTAGGTCGCCATGGTGGAGCCCATGGCATCAAAAGGACAGCTGAAAAACATACTGACCTTTCCCGAAGCCGTCACGGATGCCACGGCAATGGAGCCCAGGGAGTTTACCGCAGTCTGCATGATCACCGAACCGATGGCCGTGATGGAATACTGCAGGCCCATGGGCACGCCCATGCTGCACAGCAGCTTCATCTGATGCGGGTCCGCCTTCCACTCTTCTTTCGTAATATGTAAGATCTCATATCTTCTGATCATATACCGCAGGCAGAGAAGCCCGGAAATCAGCTGGGAAACCACGGTGGCGGCAGCGGCGCCCGCAACCCCCATCTTGAACACCACGATACACAGAAGATCCAGCCCGATATTAAGCAGGGAGGAAATCACAAGAAACATCAGCGGCGTCCTGGAATCTCCCATGGAACGGATGATTCCTGACAGGATATTGTACAGGAAAGTAGCCGGTATCCCGATAAAAATAATAAGGATATAGATGTATGCCTCCTCAAAAATATCCTCAGGCGTGTTCATCCAGGTCAGTATATCCCGGCACAGAAGCGATACCAGCAGCGTAATCACCACCGCAAATCCCGCAGAAAGCCAGACGCTGTTGGCCACAAACCGTCTCATGCCGGAATAATCCTTTGCGCCGAACTTATGCGATACCGGAATGGCAAACCCGCTGCAGATTCCCATGCAAAAGCCCACCACCATGAAATTCACGGAGCCAGTGGCCCCCACTCCGGCCAGGGCCTTCACCCCCAGAAACTGTCCCACGATAACCGTGTCCACCACACTGTAAAACTGCTGGAACAACGCCCCGAACAGAAGGGGAATGGAAAACCCAAGGATCAGTTTCATTGGCGATCCTTCCGTCATATCTCTTGTTGCATTTCCTGCCATTTCTTTTTCCTCCCGAAAAAATTGCAAGCACGCTTTGATTGGTTACTTACAGAAGTCAACAACCCAGCTGCAGGCAGCGGGGTATGTGACCCTCGCAGCATTCGCCAATATGTCTAAGTCAACCTTCGGTTGACTTTAAGCAGCCGCTTGGCTCATTGCCTGCTGGAATCAACTAAGAGTATAATCATATTTTTCAAAAAAGGATAGTAGAAACTTCTATGAAAAAAGTAAAAATCTCTTATCTTTTTTTATTCATTTTTCCGGAGGGCAAAATCCATGACCGCCGGACTGACCCGGCAAACGCAGCAGGCGGATGAGAACCCTCATCCGCCCGCTCTGTCACAAATTATTCCATTTTCTTTCCTTATGCAAAAGGATTCTCGGATTTGTAGAGCATGCCCTTAGGCTGATTGAATCCAATCTCGTCCAGCTCCACGCCGATATACTTGAACACTTCATAGAGAGCCTTTCCGAAATGTCCGAACGCAACCGCGCCGTGATGAGGATAATTGCCCTCAATGAGCACGTGGCGGTAGAATCTTCCCATCTCGGGAATTGCGAATACGCCGATTCCTCCGAAGGACTTGGTCGCAACCGGCAGAACCTCGCCGTGCGCGATATATGCGCGCAGCTTATTGTCAGCTGTGGACTGCAGACGATAGAAGGTGATCTCTCCGGGAACAATGTCTCCCTCGAGCGTTCCGTTCGTAACCTCTACCGGCAGGGAACGGGCCATAATCATCTGATTCTTCATGCTGCATGCGGAAAGCTTCTTGGAATTGGTGTTTCCGCAGTGGAAGCCCATAAAGGTATCCTTGTGCGTGTAATCGTATTTGCCCTTGATTGCCTCGTCAAACATATCGTCGGGAACCGTATTGTTGATGTCAAGCAGAGTCACGATATCGTTGCTTACCGCCGTACCGATAAACTCGCTCAGTGCGCCGTAGATATCAACCTCGCAGGATACGGGAATACCCATTCCGGTGAGACGGCTGTTCACATAGCAGGGAACGAAACCAAACTGGGTCTGGAATGCGGGCCAGCATTTTCCGGCGATTGCCACATACTCGCGGTATCCCTTGTGAGCCTCCACCCAGTCGAGCAGTGTGAGCTCATACTGTGCCAGCTTGCTTAAGATCTCGGGCTTTTTGTTTCCTGCACCAAGCTCTTCCTCCATCTCCTTTACCTTTGCGGGAATTCTCTCGTCTCCCTCATGCTTGTTGAAGGCTTCGAAAAGATCCAGCTCGGAGTTCTCCTCGATCTCAACGCCCAGGTTGTAGAGCTGCTTGATGGGAGCGTTGCAGGCAAGGAAGTTCAGCGGTCTCGGACCGAAGCTGATGATCTTAAGGCTCTTAAGCGCCACGATCGCTCTCGCAATGGGAACGAACTCATTGATCATATCCGCACACTCCGCAGCTGTCCCAATAGGATATTCCGGGATATAAGCCTTGATATTGCGCAGCTTCAAGTTGTAGCTTGCGTTCAGCATACCGCAGTAAGCGTCGCCTCTTCCGCCTACCAGGTCGCTCTGGCTTTCCTCTGCCGCACCGATAAACATAGCCGGTCCGTCAAAATGCTTTGCCAGCAGCGTCTCGGAAATCTCCGGTCCGAAGTTTCCAAGGTAAACGCAAAGAGCGTTACAGCCGGCCTTCTTGATATCCTCAAGAGCCTGAACCATATGGATCTCACTCTCCACGATGCAGACAGGACACTCATAGATATCCTCCACATCATACTTTGCCCCATAGGCCTCCACCAGAGCCTTTCTCCTGTTAACGGAAAGGGATTCCGGGAAGCAGTCGCGGCTGACTGCCACGATACCGATTTTTACCTTTGGTAAATTGTTCATTTCAAACATCCTCCTTAAAATGATTTATGATAATTTTTGATTACTCATTGCAATTCAGGTTTTTTCCAATAAGACCCATGGGGCTTCCCTCCGGAAGTCCTCCCTCCGGGTGTCCCAGAAGCCATTTGTTCTTAGCGGTCAGATGTCCGTCCTCACCGCCCTTATGCTCTCTGTCAAGATCAAGATTCGTTCCCTTCGGAAGCACAATGGCAACCTTGAAGCCCGCACCGTCAACACCGCAGGGCGCATAGTGCAGCGTGGTGGCATAAACCTCCACCGCCACGCCGGCAGGAACCAGAAACGCTTCCACCTTTGACGTGTCATAAGTAAAATCCTTGGTAATGTCCTGCTGGGAACCGAGCATCAAAACGGCGTCCGTGGCAGCCACATTGACCTCCGAGCTCCTGTGATACTCCAGGGCGTTTAACATACAGTTGTGCCCGTTGCAGTATCCGATCTGAATGGGAAGCTCTCCGTAAGTGATTTCCGCGAGCTCCTTCATCACCGGAAGCGCCTCCAGTTTCTCATCTCCTGGCACATAAACCACGTCGTCCGGGCAGGGCGTCTCCTCCATCGCTTTCACAAGGCCGGAAAAATCAATTCCCTCAATGACCTTTCCGTATTTGCCGAATCTTTCATCCGTTACACTGTAGATCTTCATTTTCTTCTCCCTTCTTATTTATTGTTGCTGATGCCTGCGGATCATTTGATTACATCAAACAGCGGCTTGCAGACAGGGTAAATCTGCTTAAACTGCTGATACCTCTCCTCATATTTCGCAACCAGCTCCGGCTCCGGCTCCACCGTATCTATAATCTTCACGATCTTTGCCGCCGCTTCCTCCACGTTCGCATACTCGCCGCAGGCAACCGCCGCCAGCATGGCTCCGCCAAGGGCAGGTCCCTCCTCGCTCTCGATCACGTCCACCTTCAGATTCAGGATATTGGCAATCATCTTTTTCCACAGAGGACTCTTTGCGCCGCCGCCGCAGATCTTCGTGCGCTCGATCTGAATTCCCAGGGATTTTGCCACCTCAAAGGAATCCCTCAGCGCAAAAGCGACCCCCTCCAACACCGCCTGGGTCATATCTGCTCTGGTCGTATCCATGGTCATACCGATAAAGGTTCCCCTTGCATTGGGATTGTTGTGAGGTGATCTCTCACCCATCAGATACGGAAGGAAATATACATGGTTTTCGCCAAGCTTTTCGATTCCCTGCTGCTCTTTCGCATACTCGTCCGTTCCAACGATATCCTCCATCCACCATTTGTTGCAGGAGGCGGCGCTTAACATGCATCCCATCAGATGATAATGCCCGTCCGCATGGGCAAAGGCATGGAGCGCATTGTACTTATCCACCCCGAAATTCTTGGATGAGATAAAAATCGTTCCGCTGGTTCCCAGGGAAATATTGCACATACCATCGCCCACGGTGCCGGTTCCCACAGCCGCAGCCGCATTGTCGCCGGCTCCCGCCGCCACCTTCACTGTCTCAGGAATCCCAAGCTCTGCGGCGATTTTTCCTGTAACGGTTCCCACGCACTCATAGCTCTCATAAAGCTTTGGCAGCATCTCTTCCTTAATACCGCAGATTTCGCACATTTCCTTTGACCAGCAGCGGTTCTTCACATCCATGAGCAGCATGCCGGAAGCGTCCGACACATCCGTGCAGTTCACTCCGGTAAGCTTATAAGCGATATAGTCCTTGGGAAGCATGATCTTTGCGATCCTTGCAAAATTTTCCGGCTCTTTGTTTTTCACCCACAGAATCTTGGGTGCGGTAAACCCGGTAAAGGAAATGTTTGCGGTGTACTCCGAAAGCTTTTCCTTGCCGATCACGTTGTTCAGATAATCGCATTCCTCGTAAGTCCTTCCGTCGTTCCACAAAAGAGCGGGACGGATCACCCGATCCTCCGAATCCAGAATCACGAGACCGTGCATCTGTCCTCCGAAGCTGATGCCCGCAACCTGGGACTTATCCGCCTGTGCGATCAATTCCTTTATTCCCTCCATGGTCTGCTCATACCAGTCCTCTGGCTTTTGCTCCGACCAGCCCGGATGAGGAAAATAAAGGGGATACTCCCTGGAAACAATTTTCTGAATCTTTCCTTCCCCGTCCATCAGCAGCAGCTTCACCGCACTGGTTCCCAAATCAATTCCTATGTACAGCATGATAACCCTCCTTGAAAATATTATATATTGTCATTCAGACAACCGCCGTCCCCTCCGGCTTTTCCCGAACGGGATCCGGCCTTTGCCCGAATCTCTCCCTGTCACACAAAATAATGAAGATTCTCTCTCATGATCACTTCCAGCTTGGAATAGCGCTTTCTCTCCTCCAGCCGCCGTCCGTAACACATCTCCTCAAACAAAACCTTCACCGCAAAATAAGCCTGCCAGCTCAAATCCTGGTAGATCACCGCATCAATGGAGGAATCCTCCACATACTCCCGTATCTCCTCAAACAAGTCAAAACCGATCAGCCTGATATCCGTTCTGCCCTGCCGTCTTAAAACCCCGGCGACCACATCCAGCCGATAGGTCAGATCAAAAATTCCTTTCACGCAATCACTGCCCGCCGCCAGGACGGTCTCGCCGCTTCCGATCCAGTCCATCACCTGTTTCCGGATGTCTTCCTCCTCCATCAGTCCGTATACCGCAGGAAGAAGGCTGACCTGCGGATATTCGCTGATTTTATCCTGAAAGCCTCTGAGCCTTGCAAGAATATCATGATTGGTCTTGTACTCCTGCGTCACCGGAACAAACACCTGCCCGCCGCCGCTGAGCATTTTCCCCATGAGCTCCGCCGCAAGCCGGCCGCTCTGGTAATAATCCACCCCCACATAATAGGCGTCCGCATTCTTGTCATAATCACGACTGAGCAGCACGATACGGCACTTTCTCTCCTCCAGCTCTCTTAAGATCTCACCGGCAACCTCCCGATGGGAACAGGCAAGGACAAAGCTTCTCACGCCCCGCTCCAGCATTCTCTCCACGGCCTGTTTCTGCTCTTGCGGATTCTCCGCGTCAAACTCAGATACCAGCATCATCAGCCCGTCATCGCCAAATTCCTTCACCGCGCGCTGGATCCCCCTTCTGACCTCACCGGAAAAATAGTTGGCGCTCTTTGACTGAAAACCCACATAGGCAATGGTATAATGCCTGTTCATGGCAAGGTTTCTGGCGTTTCGGTTCTGCACATAATGATATCTCTCGAGGGCATCCTCCACAATCCGGCGGGTTTCTTCACTGACATTGCCCTTATTCCCCATCACCTTGTATATCGTGGTTCTGGAAATGCCGATTTGTTTCGCTATTTCTTCTAATGTCATCCGCGATATTTTTTCCATATTGTCACCGCCCGCATGTGGTTAACACGTGTTAACTATATAATATCACCAATCGGAAGCTTTGTCAACAGAGAGAAACAGGAGAATTCACGTTCTATAGGAATTCTCCTGTTTCATGGAATGTTTTTCTCTCAGCGCCGCATTTTGTTTCCTTATCTATACAAATTTACACAAGCTCCGGCTTAAGCCTCACTGAAAATTCCATTTTCTCCCCGTTCAGCCGGTATTCCTCCAAAAGCATGGGGCCGCAGCTTGCGGAGCCGATTCCGCTCTGACGATAATCCACACACAGAACGGTATAAGGCGACGGTTCCAGCTCATAGTTGTGCATTTTTTCCGTGAGCTCCTCCTGGGTATAGACAGAGGCGTTAAAGGCAAAGGTTTCTTTTCCCGCCACAGTGAGCAGCGCTCTCTCCCCTCTTACCGTCACATAATCGCAGTCGTGATGGCTTCCGTTTTCCTGAGGCCTCAAATAGTCCTCGTGCATGGCTTTTACATCCGTCTCGAAAAGCCCGTGCCAGGATGCCCGCCTCTTGTCAATATAGCTCTCAACCGGTCCCAGTCCGCAGTAAGTCACTTTCGCCATGGAACCCGGAAGGAACAGGCGCAGGCCAAACCTTGGCAGGAAGGGAAATTCGGGATTTTTCCGCGCATGCAGCTCCACATCCAGCTTTCCGTCCGGCCAGACGCTCCAGCAGGCCCGGATATTCAAAATCCTCTGCAGGTAAATGGCGGACAGGGACAGCACGGTTTCGATTTTCACCCTTCCGTCCTCCTCCCATACTCTGGTCTCATAGGCTCTGGCCACCGTCCGGTCATATCCGGCCTCCATCCACTCTCTCTTGATATTCCGGTCATTGTCCGTGGGAGCTCTCCAGATATTGTACTCCATGGCCCGTTCCAGGAGAGACTGGTTTCGGTAAACCATCTTCGCAAACACACCCGTCAGCTTGTCATAGGTATAGCAAAAATCCGCCGTGGAGATCAGGATCCCGCACTCACTCTCTTCGATCTCAGGGCAGACGCATTCACTGCCGTCCCCATACAGTTCTTTCACCTTCTGATTTCGGCTGTCGGCATTCTTTAACTCAACCTCCTCAAATCCAAGTTCGAAGCCTGCGGGAAGAACCTCGCTTGCCTTCTTCTGTATATAGGTGACCTTCAGGAAACATTTTCCGCTCTCCGGGATAGTGAAAGAGACGGGAACCGCTCTCTCCTGATGCGCCGGAATGTCCAGAAGCCCGGGACTGTCAACCACGCCCGTCTCCCTGACGGAGCCGTCGCAGATGACTTCATAACGCACCGTTAGGTATTCCTTCAGATTTACAAAATCCATGTAATTGTGCAGTACGATTTCTTTCTTTTCCTGATCCAGGGAAACGATCCTGGCCGGTCTCTGGACATTCTTGAATTCCTTAAGCCCTGTATGTACTGTGCGGTCAGGGTATACCAACCCGTCCATGCAGAAGTTGCCGTCATGAGGGAATTCCCCGTGATCTCCGCCGTATCCGTACATTTTCTTTCCCGCGGCATTTGTTCCCATATAGATGGCATGATCGCACCACTCCCAGATGAAGCCGCCGCAGGCTCCGTCATGTTGCTGCACCGCCTGGAAATAATCCTCCAAATCTCCGGGGCCGTTTCCCATGGCATGGCAGTATTCGCACATCACGTAGGGTTTTGTGCCGTCCTTATCAAAATACTCATGCAGGCTTTCAAGCGACGGATACATACAGCTGTAGGTATCCAGGGCGCTGTAATCATACTCCCGTCCTCCGGGCACGTACCTCGCACTCTCATAATGTGTGAGACGATCCGGATCAAATTCCTTTGTCCACTTGAGCGCCGCCTCAAAGGTGCAGCCATAGGCACACTCATTTCCCATGGACCACATAATCACACAGGGGCGGTTCTTATCCCTCTCCACACAGCGCCTGGTTCTGTCCACCGTAGCCTGCGTAAATTCCGGGTTGTCCGCAATCGCCACTCCCCATCTCCTGCTCCTTGACGCCCAGTCAGTCTCCGTGGAATAGACCGATTCCGCCCCATGGCTCTCATTGTCCGCCTCGTCGATCACATAAAACCCAAGACGGTCATAGAGCGGATAAGCCCAGGGTGCGTTTGGATAATGACTGGTACGGATGGCATTGATATTGTGCTGCTTCATCAGGGTAAGATCCCTCATAAGCCGCTCCTTACTGATCACAAAACCCGTAACAGGATCGCTGTCGTGACGGTTTGTCCCGTGGAATTTCACTTTTGCCCCGTTGATATACAGAACGCCGTCTGCAGCATGGATTTCCCGGATTCCCACCTGATCCGTAATCACCTCGTCCTGGGTCTCCAGCACCAGCGTATAGAGCCAGGGCTCCTCTGCATTCCAGAGAAGAGCGTCCTTCACCTCCAGGGTTATTTTTCCCTTTTCATCCAGTAAATCCGCCCCGCCATCTGCCGCCAGATTCCCCTGAGGATCCAAAAGCGACGCTCTGGTTGCAACCGGCTTTCCCAGATACCAAATCGCAATCTCCACGTTTCCATCCCGGTAGTCCTTTGTTGGCTTTGCCTTCACGAAATAGTCAAAAATTCCCTCTTTCGGCCTTCTCAGCAGATACACATCCCGAAAAATTCCGCTCATCCTGAATTTGTCCTGGTCCTCAAGATAGCTTCCGTCACACCATTTCAGGACCAGCACGCAAAGCCTGTTTTCCCCATCCCTGAGACTGTCCGTGATCTCAAACTCGCTGGTGGAATGGGACACCTGGCTGTAACCCACAAAAACGCCGTTCAGCCATACATAGAAGCAGGAATCCACTCCCTCAAAATTCAGAAATGCCCTGGGCGCCTTTTCGTCCCTGTGATAGTCAAAGGTCCGCACATACTCCCCGCAGGGATTTTGATGGGGAACATAAGGCGGATCCATGGGAAAAGGATAGCGCACGTTTGTGTACTGATGGCGGTCATGCCCGTCATTCTGCCACACTCCCGGAACCTTCACCGTCTCAAACTCCGATAATTCAAAGTTCTCCCGGAAAAATTCCTCCTGCGCATCATAAATACTGTCAAAGTAGCGGAATTTCCACTCTCCGGAAAGCGGCACAAAACGATCCGACTCTTCTCTCTCCCCGGCCGGATTGTCCATTCTGCCGGACGCCGGGATGTAATAGGCCCTGTTTGGCATGGTATTTACATGCAGCGTCTTCAAGTCTTCATAATATTTCGGAATAATCATCTTCTTCCTCCTCCTTATCCTCTTCTATTATTTCCATTATAAAAAGTTCTCCCGGAAATTGCCATAGCTTCTATTAGACAAAATATACACAAAATGATACAATTAAACAAAACAGGAAAGAAGGTCCGCCATGTATTCCTACACCGGTTATCTCTATGAATCCGACCACGAAATTGTGGATTGTGCAAATCCCCTTACCATCAGCGGCTGCGGAATCTACCGCCTGATCCGCCAGCCCTCCATGACCACCACACGGCCCGAAGGGCGCAGAGATTACCAGCTTCTCTATGTTTCCCGCGGAAAAGCCTTCTTTCATTTCGACGGAAGGGATGAGGCGGCCCATGCGGGATGTATGGTACTGTACCGTCCGGGAGAGCCCCAGCATTATTACTACTATGCCGAGGATGCACCCGAGGTATGCTGGATTCACTTTTCCGGCACGCATGCCTGCGATATGCTGGACAAAATTGGATTCTCTGCCGCTCATATCCTGGACTGCGGTATCCTGAGCAGCTATTCGGAATTTTTCCGCCAGATTGTGCAGGAGCTGCAGCTAAAGCGTCCCTGTTTTTCGGAATGTCTTTACCTTTCTCTGCGCAGGCTCTTTGCGGAGATCCACAGAAATCTTCTGGAGCTATCCGCGGACAACCGGATGAACCAGAAGGAGATGGAGGATACCATCCGCTATTTCAATGAAGCGTTCTCTCAGGAAATCAGCATTGAGGAGTACGCAAAAAACCAGCACATGAGTGTGTGCTGGTTTATCCGCTGTTTTAAACGTTACATGGGCATGACGCCCCTGCAGTACGTCACCGCCATCCGTATCACCAAGGCAAAGGACCTGCTCAAAAACACCGCTTTCACCATCCAGGAGGTTGGCCGTCTTGTAGGGTACGAAAATCCTCTGTATTTCAGCCGAATTTTCAAAAAACAGACGGGACATTCTCCCTCCGAATACCGAAAAGAATACTGAACATTTTACTTTTGCAGACCATTTGCACTTTTGCTGAAAACATAACCTTATTCAAAAGGAACCACAGCGCCCTGATACGTGTCTTCAATAAATTTTTTGATCTCATCCGATTTAAGAACCTCCACCAGCGCCTTAACCGCATCGCTGTTCTCGTTTCCTTCCTTCACGGCGATCACGTTCACATAGGTCTGTGCCGCAAGGGAATCGGAAGTCTCCGTTGCCAGTGCGTCCGTCTGGGCATTTAAGCCTGCATCCAGAGCATAGTTTCCGTTGATCACGGCAAAGGCAACCTCGGAAAGAACCTTGGGAACCTGGGCCGCTTCCATCTCAACGAAGTTGATCTTATAAGGGTTTTCCTCGATATCGTTGATCGTCGCATTGATACCCGCATCCGCTTTTAACTTAAGCAGTCCGTTGTCCTGCAGAAGAAGCAGGGCTCTGGCTTCATTGGTCGTATCGTTGGGAACTGCCACGTCCGCACCCTCCGGCACGTTGGTAAGATCGCTTTCCGTTCCCGCATAGATTCCGAACGGCTCATAGTGAATTCCGCCCGCATTTACCAGATGCGTGCCCCTCTCCTCGTTGAAGCTGTCGAGATAGGGAATATGCTGGAAATAGTTGGCATCAATATCTCCCTCTTCCACCACATTGTTGGGCTGCACATAATCGTCAAACACCGTGACCTGAAGGTCATAGCCCTTCTGCGCCAGGATCGGCTTTGCCGCTTCCAGAATCTCCGCATGGGGCACTGCCGTCGCCGCAACCGTGATCACCTGCAGCTCGCCCGCATTCTGCTCTTCCTGTGAGGCATCCGCCGTATCAGCCTGCGCCGCATCCTCTGCCTGTGCGTTGTCCGCCGCATCAGCCGCTGCCGCATCCTCCGTCTGTGCGTTATCTGAGGTTTCCGCCTCAGGCTGCGCCGTACTTTCCTTACTCCCGCAGGCGGTAAGAAGCCCCGATGCCAGAACCGCTGTTAAAACAAGTGACAAAAATTTTTTCATAAAACACTCCTCCTTCTGCAGTTACCTGCATTCTCTCTATGATAAACTCCAAAAACTGATCGTTTGAAGTATTATCCTTTTATCCGGTAATGCGTTTATCCAGTTTTTTGGAAAGCCTGGTTCCCAGCATTTGAAGGATCTGAACCAGCAAAACCAGGAGAATCACGGTTACGAACAATATCTCCAGATTATTCCTGTAGTAGCCGTACTGAATGGCAATGTTGCCAAGTCCGCCGCCGCCTACCACGCCCGCCATGGCCGAATATCCCAGAATCGTGCCCAGCGCAATCGTCACACCCACGATCAGGGAGGTTCTGGCCTCCGCCAGAAGCACCTTGAATATAATGGTAAAAAGGCCCGCACCCATGCTCTGGGCCGCCTCGACCACCCCATGATCCACCTCCAGAAGCGAGGATTCCACCAGCCTTGCCACAAACGGCGCCGCCGCAAGAGCCAGCGGTACGATCGTTGCGGCAGGTCCATAGCTTTTTCCCACAATAAGCTTGGTCAGAGGCATAATTGCGATCAGTAGAATAAGGAAAGGAACGCTCCGCACAATATTCACCACAAAATCCAGAACCTTGTAAACGAACGCTCCGGGCTTTAGCCCTCCCGGCGCCGAAACCACCAGAATCACCCCTAGCGGCAGCCCGATGGCATATGCGATCAGGGTGGAGACCAGCGTCATATATAAAGTAATCCATGTATTTTCAACCAGCATGTTAACTGTCGCACTATCCCACATAACCCTCAAGCTCCTCCACTTCCAGTTTTCTATCCTTTAAATATTGAACCATTTTCTCCGCAGTCACCTGATCCTGCGGCAGCTGCAGGATCATCTGTCCGTGAGCCACGCCCCCGATATCCCGTGTGTCCGCAAGCAGAATGTTTACCGGCGCCTTACAGGTGATCACCATATTGGCAATCACCGGCTCAAAGGAAGAATTGCTGGAAAAAACAATCCGGATGCAGCGCTTACCCTGCATCTCCAGAGTCCGGTTCCCTTCCCCCTGGAATACCAGCTTTTTGGCAGCAGGACTTCCCGGTCTTGAAAAAACCTCCTCCACGGTTCCGGTTTCCGCAAGGAAGCCGGAATCTATAATCGCAACATGGCTGCAAATTTCCTGGACCACCGCCATCTCATGCGTGATGATGACGATCGTGATCCCATATTTTTCATTAATTTCCTTAAGCAGGGCGAGAATGGATTTGGTCGTAGTCGGATCCAGGGCGCTTGTGGCCTCGTCGCACAGAAGGATTTTGGGATTATTGGCAAGAGCTCTTGCAATGGCAACCCTCTGCTTCTGTCCTCCCGAAAGCTGGGCCGGATAAGCTCCGGCCTTCTCGGAAAGCCCTACGATCTCGAGCAGCTCTGCCGCCCGTTTCCTTGCCGCCTTTTTGGATGAGCCGGTAATTTCCAGCGGAAAACAGATATTATCAAGAACCGTCCTCTGCATCAGCAGATTGAAATGCTGGAAGATCATGGCGACCTGCGTCCTGACCTTTCGAAGCTCGCCGTCTTTTAAGGAAGATAAATCCCTGCCCTCAATACAGACCGTACCCGAGGTGGGCCTCTCAAGGAAATTGAGACATCTCACCAAAGTGGACTTCCCTGCGCCGCTCATACCGATGATCCCGTAGATCTCGCCTTTATGTATGTCAAGATTAATGCCTTTGAGGGCCTCAACCTTATTGTCTTTTCCAAGAAAAGTCTTGGTCACATCCTTTACCTGAATGATCGTCTCCATCTGAATCCATTCCTTCATCTTATAATGTGCATACACACCGCCTACAATTTCGTATCATATCACAAACCATACCTCCTTGCAACTTATTCCTTCCCAGGTAACCGCAAAACGGGATTTTTGCGAAAATATTGTCTGAATATTCTGTAAATTTACAAGTTCCGCAATTATCCGCATCCATTTCGATCTTCCCTTATCAACGTATCCGCCTTCCGTTTGTTTTCATATTTATTCCATATGATTAGTATGTTACTACTTTTCCCTATCTCTGTCAACAAGGAATTTATCAGTAATTTAAGTAGACATATCGGTGAGAATCTATTATAATTTACTTTAACTATAATTATACATTTTCGGGGGACGACCATGAAAAATCTAAAGATCAGAACAAAATTACTGGTAACATTTATGCTCATTATCCTGCTGTTTATCGGAACGGTAGTCGTTGCAACCACCGGGTTGAAGCAGAATGCGGCAAAGTACTCTCAATTTTATAACGTTGGCTATCAGATCACCAACAAGGTTATGAACATGCGCCGCGGACTGCAGATTATCGTGAAGGATCTCACCTTTATCACCATAGAAGGGGACGCATCCAAAATCGAAGCCTATACGGCGGACATGCAGAAGGAGCTGGACGGTCTGCAGACAAACGGCACATGGCTCTTTGAAAATTTCACAGGCGATGCCGAACTGCTTAACACCTTCGCCACTCATATTACCACGGCCGTGGAAATGCAGGATACCGTTATCAAGACGGCGCAGACCGACAACAAAAAGGCGCAGGAGATGCTTCTTAACGAGTACCAGCCCCTGGTGGAGGAGGCCGTAAATACGCTGATCCAGATCAGTGCGGTTGCGGAGCAGAATGCGGAGGATGATTACCTCAACACCGTTTCCATGCAGGACATGCTGGAGGCTCTCCTTCTCGGAATGGCGGGAGTTGCGCTGGTTATCACGCTGGTTCTCTCTACTTATCTGACAAGCGCGATTACGCGTCCTTTACGCGAACTGGAAAAATCCGCTGAAAAGATCGTGGGCGGAAACTTTGATTTTTCCATTACATATACGTCAAAGGATGAGCTCGGAAAACTGGCGGAGGCTTTCCGGAACATGACCGTTATTCTGGAATCCATTATTTCCGACGCTTCCAGGCTCTTAAGCGAGATGGCGGACGGAAACTTTGATGTCCGCACAAAGGCGGAGGATCGCTATGTGGGAAGCTTCCAGAGCCTTCTGGGCTCTATCCGCAAGCTCAACCGCGGTTTAAGCTCCACCCTGGGACAGATCAATGCCAGCGCCGACCAGGTTGCCGCAGGCTCAGGCCAGGTATCAGACGGTGCGCAGGCGCTCTCCCAGGGAGCCACCGAGCAGGCTTCCGCAGTGGAGGAGCTGGCTTCCACCATCGCCGGTATTTCCTCCCAGGTAAAAGATACCGCAGAGAACGCCGCAGTGGCAAGAAAGCAGTCCAACACGGCTGAGGACGAGGTGGAAACCTGCAACAAGCAGATGCAGGAAATGATCACCGCTATGGAAGAGATCACCCGTACTTCCAATCAGATCGGAAACATTATCAAAACAATTGAAAGCATCGCATTCCAAACCAATATACTTGCACTCAACGCATCCGTGGAAGCTTCCAGAGCCGGCACCGCAGGCAAGGGCTTTGCGGTGGTTGCCGACGAGGTGCGCAGCCTTGCAGGCAAGAGTACAGAGGCTTCCAAGGACACTGCGGAACTCATCGAGAGCTCCATCAAGGCAGTAAACCGCGGTACTGAGATTGCAAATTCCACGGCAAAATCCCTGGTGAAGGTAGTGGAGGGCGTTCGCACCGTTTCCACCAAGGTGGATATGATTGCCGCAGCCGCTGAGGAGCAGGCAGGTGCGGTGGAGCAGGTTACCGTGGGCGTTGACCAGATTTCCAGCGTGGTTCAGACAAACTCGGCCACGGCACAGGAGAGTGCCGCAGCCAGCGAAGAGCTTTCCAGCCAGGCTGAAATGCTGAAAAATCTCGTTTCACAGTTTATCCTCCGTGCCGAGTATGCACAGGGGCAGGGTGTTTCCAACCGCTCCAATGCCAGTCCGTACCAGAATAATCGCACATCGGAAATGATTAGTCTGGATTAAGACTGCGCAGAAAGGTATCCTTATCATGAATTATAAAAAAGCAGTGGTATCCCTGGGTCATAAGGCCCTGGGATACACCACTTTAGAGCAGCTGGACGCCGTTAAGATAACGGCCAGAGCCCTGGCTGATTTGGCGGAGGCCGGATATCAGCTGACCATCACACACAGCAACGGCCCCCAGATCTCCATGATCCACAAGGCAATGACCGAGCTGCGCCGTGTCTATACTGACTATACTCCCGCCCCCATGTGCGTATGCAGCGCCATGAGTCAGGGATATGTGGGCTACGATATTCAGAATTCCCTCAAAGCCGAACTCCTTAGCCGCGGAATCAGCAAAACGGTTTCCACCATACTAACGCAGGTCACTGTGGATCCTTATGACGACGCTTTCTATGAGCCCACGAAGCTGATTGGCCGTCATATGTCCGCCGAGGATGCCGAGGCTGAAATTAAAAAGGGAAATTATGTAAAGGATGAGCCGGGCAAAGGCTTTCGCCGGATTATTGCCGCTCCAAAGCCCCTGGATATCGTTGAGATCGAAGCGATACGCACGCTTGCAGATGCCGGACAGATCGTGATTGCCTGCGGCGGCGGCGGAATTCCCGTTATTGAGCAGAAACATGCATTAAAAGGCGCCTCGGCAGTAATTGAGAAGGATGCCATAGCCGGAAAACTTGCTGCGGATCTGATGGCAGATCAGCTTATCATCCTGACCTCCGTTCCCAATGTTTACCGCAACTTTGGTACGCAGGAGCAGGAAGCCATCCTGCGGCTTTCGCTCTCCGAGGCAGAAGAAATGATTCGGGAAGACCAGTTTGAGAAAGGAACCATGCTTCCCAAGATAGAAGCCGCTATCTCCTATCTCTCGGTCAACAAGGGGGGAAGCGCTCTGGTTACATCAATCAATGCGATTGGACCGGCTCTGAAGGGAAAGGCAGGCACGTTAATTACAATATAGAATCATGCAGACGAAAAGCCCTGGAGATCCAGGGCTTTTTCTTTTCTCTATTTATCACTTCTAACCTAATCCAGGTTTAACTGCTTACGGATGAGATATTCACTCAAAAAATACAATCCGACTGCCAGTGCGCATTCCAACGCTCCCATAATCCAGTATGTTGGAGCCAGAATGGCAAAAACATTTTCCGTCCCGTTATACATATTGTAGAACATCATAGGCATAACGATTACCATGGAAACAATCTGCACAACCGTATTAATCGCAAAGTAAGCGCCAATTGATCCCAACACCTTGTGCTTGTGCACCATCTGTCCGATGGAAATCGAACCCGCTATTATCATTGTCCCATACACTATTCCCGCTGCCAGCATAAAGAAAATTCCTGCAAGGAATGACGTGAACTGAATTCCTACATTGCTGTGGATCATCTGCCAGACATAGGACAACAATTCACCGAACTCATTCCAGCTAAGTTCCTGTCGAAGGAGAAAGAAAAATGCCATTCCTCCCACAATCAGAATACTGGCAAAAACACCCACCATGGATAAAAAGATCCAGGCCGCCATAATCAGTACCTTGGAAAGCAAAAGCTGCCTTGAAGTTGCCGGAAGCGTATGGGTCAGATACCCCTCATCCGTAAACATGCTCCGGTAAAAGCGGACCGCCAGATACAGCATGATTCCCAGGCTCACCCCGAGAACGGCAAGGTAAAACAACATCCAGGTCAGCACAGCCAGCACTCCCAGTCCGTCCAGAGAGCTGTCCCAGACGGGGGATGCGAACCCGAATCCCGCAAGAACCGCAAGCCCCATCAGTGCGCCGAGCAGAATCGTGGGAATTTTCCAAATCGATTTCCATTCATGCTTTAATAATTTTCCTAACATGCGAACACCTCCCTGAAATAGGAATCCACGCTCTTGCCTTTTACTTCCCTGATCTCCTCCACGGTTGTCTGAAGAAGCAGCCTGCCCTCCCGGATAAAGATCACCTCGTCCAGAATATTCTCAATATCCGAGATCAAATGGGTCGACAGCAGCACGGTCGCCTTCTCATTATAATTTTTAATAATTGTCTTGATAATATAGTCCCTCGCCGCCGGATCCACGCCAGCAATCGGCTCATCCAGCACATACAGATCCGCATCCCGGCTCATCACCAGAATCAATTGTACCTTTTCCCTGGTGCCCTTTGACAAGGTTTTAATCCTGTCATTTTCGTTAATATGAAGGGACAAAAGCATCTCCCTGGCCCTCTCCATTCTGAAATCTTCATAAAAATCCGCAAAATATTCAAGCAGCTCCTTCACACGCATACTGTTCTGAAAGTAAGTGCGTTCCGGAAGATAAGATATCCTGGCCTTGGTCTGTGCACCGGGCGCCAGTCCGTTTATGAGAACCTGCCCGCCGGTCGGAACCAGAAGCCCGTTCAATATCTTGATCAGCGTGGTCTTGCCGCTCCCGTTAGGCCCGAGAAGTCCTACAATCTTTCCCCTGGGTATCACAAGATTCAGTCCGTCCAGGGCCGTCCTTTTCTTTTCGTATACCTTGGTCAAATTCCTGATTTCTACCAATCCGCTCATGCACTCTCCCCTCCTGTCTCCTTTTTCAGCATAATCAAAATGTCTTCCCGTTCGAAACCAAGGGCTTTCATCCTCTTCAAAAAATCATCAATCTGCTCCTTCGCCAACTGGTTCTTAGTTTCTCTGATCATGTTTAAGTCCTCCGTTACCACTCTCCCGCTGGTTCTCAGCGTTACCACAAGATTACGGCGCTCTAATTCCGCAAGCGCTTTCTGCATAGTGTTGGGATTGACACCTGCGTCTGCCGCCAATTCCCTCACACTGGGTATCTTCTCTCCAGGCTCATATATTCCTGCAGCTATCTGCATCTGGATCCGCTCCAGAATCTGTGAATAGATGGGTCGGTCAGAATCTAAATTCCATGCCATAGAATCCTTCCTTTCTCTGTATTATTGTACTATCTAATTAATACAATAATACTATTATGAGCTTTTGTCAACAGGAATTTAAAAATATTTCCTATTCCGCAGAACAATAACCCAGAACGCTCATCAAGGCCCCGATCATAATACAGAAATCCCCGATATTAAAAATAATCCGCCTAAGCCACCGAAAAGGCACGTTAAAGCTCACATAATCCACCACGAACTTTCTCACTACTCTGTCGTATGTGTTCGTGTAAGCGCCGCCAAGGAGCAGGGTCAGGCCCCATTTGAGAAGCCCCTTTCCCGCATGTCCAAGGGTAATTACATAAAGAACCGTAAGCAGTGCGGCAAGCAAAACAGAAATAATCATCACCACCCTCTGCCTCTCCTGTCCCGCATTGAGAAAAGCTCCCCTGTTGTGATGCTTACGAATAATCAGCGCATTCCCGCACCTTAAGTCTTCCGATCCCTCCTCCTTATTCTTCTCAATATAATTTTTGATTCCGGTTTCCAGCCCGAATATTCCTAATATCACTGCCAAATATTTCATGTTCTCTTACCTCTTCATTTCTGCGAGCAGCGAGCCAAGTGACTGCCCGCAGACATTCGGCGGCCGCCGCAAGGGATACCCTCTTGTACACTGAGGGTAGTTCTATTATAGTCCAGGAAGGTCTTCCTTGCAACCGGTACAAAATGGCGCTCCCAAAAGGGAGCGCCAGATTCACCGCTTACGGTTCTTATTTAATTTACTTTTTATTCGGGAAGCATATCCACGTCGCCGTAAGTAGCTACCCACTTCTCAGCGCGCTCATCCATGATCGCCTGACCGCCGGACTTAAGGTAATCAGCCACTCCATCATCCCATACCTGATCAAAGCTGTCAACAGGAGCGATAACAGCGTTATCATAGATGATATCTCTCTTCTCACCAAGCGCCGTTCCGATACCTTCCTCGGCCTCGATGGTTCCCACCTGTACGTTCTTGCTTGAGCGGGCATCCGTATTGGCAACCTTATCAGCCTTCTCAATCAGCTCCGGAGCGATTCCGCTGTAAGAATATGCGATTGACTTCTTTGTAGCTTCATCATCTACCAGCTGAAGACCATTACAGGTGATAGTGTAATCCAGGTTAAATCCTGAGTTCTGAATCGCATCGCCTGTGGCAGCAATCACTTCCACTGCGCCGCCCTCAAGCTTATTGTGCGTAACGCCCTCGTCTCCGATCTGCAGATATTCAATCACTTCCGGAGTAGTGATGAATTCAAGATACAGCATGGATGCCAAAGGCTCATCGTTTGTTGTAGGGAAGAAGATCTTACGGTCTGTGGAACCATAAGCATATTTTGTATATCCGCCCTTGCTGTCCTCAAAACAGTCAACAGCGATGTAAGCCGCATCCGGGCTCACCAATCTTTCCAGATTAAGCTGCACACTGTCCTCACCGTTTCTGAAAGGATCATCCCAGTTTCCGATAAACGCACCCACATATCCGGACTTCTGTAAATCGCCCTCAGTGGTGTCTCCGCTTCCATACAGAGCGAAATCCTTCCAGATCAGATTGTCATTGTACCACTTGTTCAACAGACGGATCGCTTCCTTGGTTCCTTCCTGAGTGATTCCTCTGTCGTCAAAACCATTAATATAATTCTCTCTGTCAGTGATGTCGGGATCCCTGAAGGACTCGATAATCGTCGCCGCTCTCCAGCCCACGTCATAGCTGATGGAGAAAGGAATCATCTTATCCGCATCTGCGCCAAGCAGTGTTTCCGCATTATCACGGAAAGCGATCAGCATGTCTTCAAACTCCTGACGCGTTGTAGGCTCAGGAATGTTCAGCTTCTCAAGCCAGTCTCTGCGAACGAAGGTAGCGATACGGTTTGTGGACGCACGCCTTGCCTCAATCGCATACAGAGCTCCGGTAGAGGGCTCTTTGTCCCAGTAAATGTTAGTCTCGCCAAGGAAATCCCACAGATTGGGAAGAAGCTCCTTATAATCCTCCACATATCCGCTCAGATCCTGCACTCCGCCCATGGCCGCATAGGTCTGGATTGTGGGATAGCTGTAGGTAACACAGATATCCGGCGCATCTCCTGCCGCCAGAAGGTTATTGATGTCTTCCACCTCTGTCCAACGGGACACACCCTTAAATTCCACCTCAACATTGTAACGCTCCATCATACCGTCCTGAATGTACTTGGTGTACATATTGTTGGTGGGATCGGAACCGCCGTCATTTCCGCGGTCATAAACTTCCACAACGATCTTTCTCGTCTCTGCGAACTTACCGTCCACAAGCTCTCCGTTGCTGGGATCCGCAGCAGCCTCCTCAGTGGAAGCTTCCGCTTCCTCACTGCTGCTTTCCTTCTCCGTTTCAGCGGACTGCTCGGTACCCGCATTGCTGCTTTCGCTCTCGCTTCCGCCTTTGGTGTCATTTCCGCCGCCGCATGCCGCCAAAGACAATGTCATGCCGGCAGCAAGTAAAACTGCTAATAATTTCTTTTTCACTTCTAATCCTCCTTTAATTAATATGTTTGAATGAGCGGATCAAAGATCCGGTTATTCCTTTACGGCACCCATGGTCACGCCATGGATGAAATACTTCTGCAGCCAGGGGTATACACACAGAATCGGCACAGTGGAGAACATAACGATCGCCGCCTTCAGCGACTCGGAAAGACCGGGTGCCGAAAAGCCCTCCTGCGTGGCCACCTCTATACTGTTGATATTATTCAGAATATTGTACAGAAGCAGCTGCAGCGGATAATAGTCCTTATTGTTCATGTACATCAACGCATCCGAATATCCGTTCCAGCGTCCCACGGCATAGAACAGGGCCAGAGTCGCAAATACGGGCTTTGAGAGAGGCACATAAATACTCCAGAGAATTCTGAAATAGCTGGCCCCGTCGATCTCCGCCGATTCCCGGAGGCTGTCCGGGATGCCGTAGAAAAAGCTTCTCATGATAATCATGTTGTATACGCTCAGGCTGGCCGGTATAATCAGAACCAGCGGATTATTCAGCAGGTTCAGGGACTTCATCAGCAAATAGTTCGGTATGGTTCCCGCATTGAAGAACATGGTTATCGTGATGATAATATTAAATGTGGTGCGTCCCTTCAGGTCCTGAAAGATCAGAGGGTATGCGCACAGCGTGGTCATGGTCAGAGAAACCAGGGTACAGACAACCGTGAGAAACACTGTCCAGAAAAACGCTTTTATGTACTTCACGTCGCCAAGCACCATGGCGTATGCGTCAAAATTAATTCCCTTAGGCCACAGATATACCTCCCGGCGTACCAGTGCGTCCGTGGAGCTCATGGACCTGGCAAGCAGGTTTATCATGGGAAGGACACAGATGAGACCGACAATCACACAGATAATCACGAAGATCCAGTCTCCAAATTTTGCAGATTTTGATTTAATCATCTCAATTTCCTCCTTATCCTTTTACCATATTCCGCGCTCGCCAAGCCTGCGTGATATCCAGTTTGCCAGTAACAGGAAGATAACGCAGATCACGGACTGGAAGAAGCCCACCGCAGTCGTCAGAGAGAACTGCAGCCCCTGAATACCGTTTTTGTACACAAAGGTCGAAATAACCTCCGCCACGTCCATAACCAGATTATTCTGCATTGCGAAAGGCCTGTCAAAGCCGCTTCCAAGAATATTACCGAGATTCATGACAAGCAGCACCACGATGGTGGGCTTGATGCCTGGAAGAGTGATATGCCACATCTTCTTAAACCTTCCGCAGCCGTCCACGGACGCCGCTTCATAAAGCTCCGAGTTGATTCCGGCGATTGCTGCCAGATAGACGATGGAACCCCATCCGAAGTTCTGCCATACACCCAGGAATATGTAGGTGGCAACCCAGTGCTTGGAATCATTCAGGAAAGGAATCGCCTCAATTCCAAAATTATTTAAAACCATATTAACCAGACCGCTGCTCGGCGCAAAAATCTGCAGCGCCAGACCATAAATGATGACCCAGGAAAGGAAGTGGGGCATATAGGCAACAGTCTGTATTACCCGCTTGAATTTTTTGAACACAAGCTCATTCAGAATCAATGCAAAAATAATGGGTGCCGGGAAGCCGATCACCAAATCCAGCAGATTCAGCATCAGTGTGTTTCTCAGAGCATTGATAAAGTCCTTGTTGTTAAACGCCTTGATAAAATATTCAAAGCCATTGTTGCCTGCCCATGGCATGTTCCAGACGCTCTCCACGATACTGTACTTCTTGAAAGCGATCTGAATGTAGATCATCGGCACATACTTAAATATCAGCAGGTACAGCATAGGCAGGAAAAGGAGCACATAAAGCTGCCAATACCTTTTCATGTAGACGCCAAAATTTTGTTTCTTCTGTACTGCAGACGGTTTCTTGGTAGAAGCCTTCATCTTTACACCTCCGTTTATTTTAGTCAGACAATATCATCTTGAATTATTATATTATGTTTTTCTCGGTGTTTCTTATCAAATATTGCTATCTCGGTTTCATATTTTGCTTTCGCATTGTGCAACTTTCATTTTCTCCTGCGGTTTTCCGCTCCGCAGATTGTCACCTCGCACAATCAAATCCGCATTTTCAGGCAAAAAACACGACAACCGGCCGTCGGTTTTTGCAGGATAATTCTGCGAAAACCGACGGCCGGCTGTCTTACTCCCGAAACGGGCTCTCATTCAGTTGTCACGGACAAGCAGGTCTCTCCGGTCAGAAGATCTCTCTCCCCTTCTCGTCCGCAATGCCGGACTTCCTGTAGAAGTAGGTGTTGATCTGGTCACGCCACTCTCTGGCATGTTCCTTCTGGTGCGCAAGCCGCGCCATCACTCTCTCGTAGACTTTCTCCGGCACCTTTCCTCTCAGCTCCCCAAAGCGCCGGTCCATCTCGTCCACCATCTCCACGCCCTCAAAGTGGGTGTCGTAAATATGCTGGATCACTGTCTTGCCGCTTTTCAGCTTCCAGGTGTAGGGCACATGATGGAAGAACAAAAGAAGCTCGTCCGGGCATTTCTCCTTATCGTCATAGACGCTGGCGCGGGGCTCCCGGTACAGACGCGCATATCCGGTTCCCTCATGGCTGCGGTCCACTCCGATTCCCAGGTGATCCGCCCGGTGATAAGTCCCCCACCTGTCGTATTCATAGCCGTCCACGCTTGGACCGTAATGTACGCCGGGATTCACCATCCAGCCGATTCCAAGCGGCGAGGTGTATTTCTCGTAGGCAGGCCAGGATTCCATGAGCAGGAAAAGGATTGTCCCCTCCACCTTCTCATCCCTCCCGTAGGTCAGGCCGATCCATTCCTTCGCAATCTCCTGCGCGGCAAGATCCGGCTCATAGCACAGCCGCCCGAAGCCATAAAGGTTGGCCGCCGCCAGGTCATGGCCCGTCCAGTTCTCGTTGTTTCCCGTGTTGGCCACCGCCGCCATTCCGCAGTTTTTCTGCCCGAAGGTTTTGCCGGACACGATATCCCGCACCGTGTCATCCGTCTCCTTCACATATGTTTTGAATTCCAGTATCTGCTTAAACCAGGGGATCAGATAGCAGATATGGCGCTGCTGTCCGGTATACTCCTGGGCGATCTGCACCTCCAGCATCTGGTTGGTCTTTGTAAGACCGCCAAAGAGCGGATGCACCGGCTCCCGAACCTGGAAATCCATGGGCCCGTTCTTGATCTGAAGAATCACATTGTCGCAGAACCGGCCGTCCAGCTCCATGAAATTGTCGTAGCCGGATCTGGCCCTGTCGGTCTTGCGGTCGCGCCAGTCCTGTCTGCAGTTGTAGACAAAGCAGCGCCAGATAATGAGACCGCCGTAGGGCTCGATGGCCCTGGCCAGCATATTGGCTCCGTCCGCATGATTCCTCCCATAGGTAAAGGGACCGGGACGCCCCTCGGAATCCGCCTTGATCAGGAAGCCTCCGAGAAGCGGGATTGCTTCATAGACAATCTCCATGCGCTTTTTCCACCATGCGATCACATTCTCATCCAGAGGATCCGCACTGTCAAGCTCTCCCAGCTCCACAGGAGCCGCATAGTTAAGACTCATAAAGAACCGGATGCCGTAGCCCGCAAAGATCTCGGACATCTCCCTGAGCCTGTCAAAATACTTTTCCGTGATCATATAGGTGGCCTGATCCTTCACATTCACGTTGTTGATCACCGCCCCGTTAATCCCCACGCTGACCATGAGCCTTGCATAGGTAACGGTGCGCTCATCCACCAGAATTTCATTGTTATCGAAGAAAAAGGATCGTCCGGAGTAACCGCGCTCAATGCTCCCGTCCATGTTGTCCCAATGATTCACCATGCGAAGAGGCATGACGGGTTCCTTTTTCAAATTAAGCCCCGCAAGAGCCTCCTGTCTCTGCATCCGGAAGATCAGGGCAAAAACGCCGTAGAGAATCCCCCTCTCATCGGAGGCCTCCACCACGATGCCGCCCTTTTCCTCATACAGACGGTATCCCTCTGCCCTGCAGCCTTCCTTTTTTACGAGGCAGATACTTTCGATCTGCCCTGCGCCTTCCTTTCTTTCGGAAAGTGCGTTTACCT
This sequence comes from uncultured Lachnospiraceae bacterium, assembly GCA_910579685.1. Classification (GTDB taxonomy): domain Bacteria; phylum Bacillota; class Clostridia; order Lachnospirales; family Lachnospiraceae; genus Suilimivivens. The sequence goes on from CAJTVN010000008.1 coordinate 35,491, forward strand.
GCGGATCCCGGCCCGTAAAGGCCGCAAGCGCATCCCGCAGCTCCTTCACGGCGTTTTTCATCACCGCACTCTCCTCATCCGCATAGATGCAGCGGATCTGCTCGATATCCGCATACCCTTCCTTTTTTGTATAGTTAAGCCAGGCCTGTTCAAAACCCATTTTTTCTCCTTTTCTACTTCAAGACAACGGTTTCTCTGATCTCTACCTGAAGTTTTGCCGTCTCCTTTCCGGTAAGGCGCTCGCTTCTGCTATCGGGCTGGGATCCTCCGATGAATACCGTGTAGCTTCCCGCCTGCGCTTTATTCACCGCATCCTCGTCGTAAAGAGCAAAGGCCGCAAGCGGAAGCTTTATGGTCACTTCCCTGCTCTCGCCGGGCTTTAAGGAAACCTTGGCGATTCCTTTCAGCTGGGCATTGGGAGTCCCTTCCCTGTCCGCCTTCACATAGGCCTGGACGGTTTCCGTCCCCTCCCTGCCTCCTGCGTTTGTCAGGGTCACGCTGACGCTGATGCCCTCATCGCCCACCTCAGGAGAGGAAACCTTTGCGTCCGTATAGACAAAGTTTGTGTAGGACAGACCGTATCCGAAGGGATAGAGCGCCTCGTTTGTCATATAGCGGTAGGTTCTGCCCTTCATGGAATAGTCGGTAAACTCCGGCAGCTCTTCGCTGGTTCTGTAATAGGTAACGGGAAGCCTTCCCTCCGGGTTCTTCTCCCCAAAGAGGATTCTCGCAATGGCCCTTCCTCCCTGTGCGCCGGGATACCATCCCTGTAAAATGGCAGGCACGTGCTCATCCGCCCAGCTCACCGCAAGAGCGCTTCCGGAAAGAAGCACCAGAACCACGGGCTTTCCGCTTGCGCAGGCGATTTCCAGAATCTCCTGCTGCCTTCCGGGAAGCTTCAGATTCGGTTTGTCACCGCTGGCATACTGATTGCCCTGGTCTCCCTCCTCACCTTCCAGTCCGGAATCCAGTCCGAGACACATGATCACCACATCGCTTTCCTCGCAGACCGCCTTTACCTCGGAATCCCTGTCGCATCCAACGCTCAGACCGCTGACCTTCGTCTGATAGAGATGACAGCCCTCGGATACCAGAACTCTCACGTCCTCTCCGAGATACTCCTGAATTCCCTCGGTGATCGTGTAATACCGGGAAGCCGTTCCCTCATAATTTCCAACAAGCGCCTTGCGGTTGTTGGCGTTCGGTCCGATCACGCCCACGGTCTTTAATTTCGACTTGTCAAGAGGAAGAAGGTTTCCTTCATTTTTGAGAAGAACCGCACATTTCTCTGCCGCCCGCAGGTTGAGTTCCTGCATGGGTTTGGAATCCACCACGGTATAAGGGATATTATCGTAAGGAGTCTTTCCCTCCCCGTCAAACATACCGAGCTTCATCCGGGTGGCAAAAAGATGCACCAGGGCCTCGTCCACTCTCTCCTGCGAGAGCGATCCGTTCTCCACCGCTTCTTTTACATAGGTAAAAAGAGAACCGCAGTTCAGATCGCAGCCGTTCTTCACCGCAAGGATCACGGATTCCAGCGGGCCGGCGGTGACTCCATGGCCCTCATGGAAGTCCTTGATGGCCCAGCAGTCGGAAACCACATGGCCTTTAAAGCCCCATTCGTCTCTCAGAATATCCGTAAGAAGCGTCTTGCTTCCGCAGCAGGGCTCTCCGTTGGTGCGGTTGTAAGCGCCCATCACCGCCTCCACCTTCGCTTCCTGCACACAGGCCTTGAAAGCGGGAAGATAAGTTTCATACAGATCCTGCTTACTTGCCACTGCGTTAAACTCGTGTCGCAGATCCTCGGGGCCGCTGTGCACCGCAAAATGCTTGGCACAGGCCGCCGCCTTCATATAGTTCTCGTCATGCCCCTGAAGCCCCTCCACGAAACGCACTCCGAGTCTGGAGGTCAGATAGGGATCCTCCCCGAAAGTCTCATGCCCGCGGCCCCATCTGGGATCCCTGAATATGTTCACATTGGGAGACCAGAAGGTCAGTCCCTTGTAAATATCCGTATCATCGAATTTCTGCTGTACATTATATTTTGCTCTTCCCTCAGTGGAAATAGCATCCGCAACCTCCTCGATAAAATCCTCGTCAAAGGTTGCCGCCAGTGAAATCGCCTGAGGAAACACGGTAGCCACACCGGCTCTGGCAACGCCGTGAAGCGCCTCATTCCACCAGTTGTACGCCTTAACACCAAGCCTCTCAATGGCCGGAGCCTGATATACCATCTGGAAGGCTTTCTCCTCCAGAGTCATCTGCGCAACCAGTTTTCTCGCACGTTCCTCAAATTCTGCTGTTTTCGCTTCGTTTTTGGTCACTTCCATCTCCTGTCCTCCTGCTAATCGTTAGATATTTTGTATATTTCCTGTTATGACATACTACGAGTATATGTCAACATGTCCCGTTTTTCTTTCTATATCTTGCTTTTCTATCTCCATATATTGCTAATAATTTCAATCCTGTTATTCATTCTGATTACTAAACATACGAAAACTCTCCTTTGTCTAACGATAATCCATCCCACTTTCTCCTGCTCTTTGCCTTTTTAGGCATGTTTTTTTGACTTTTTCGCTGTGTTTTTTCTGTTTCAAGCAATATTTTTATTAAAAACGCACATATTTGCCTATAGCACAAATTGATTTGACACATTTATCAATTTGTGCTAATAATTGAGCATATAACTCGAAAACGGACTACGCAACAGGAAGGACAGGGATATCATGATCGAAATTTTAAACGGAATTCACGAGACAGTGGCCTATGACGCTTTTAACGGCATCCGGATTCACCACAACAAAAATACGGAGAACTTTCCTCTCCACTGGCATACGGCCATGGAAATCATCATGCCCTACAGAAACGAGTACACCGTGGCCATCGGCGGCACGCCCCACACCTTTCAGGAAGGAGATATCTGGATCACTCCTCCGGGCACCCTCCATGAGCTCCACGCACCCGCAAGCGGCGAGCGCATGATCCTCATGTTCGACTACGGCCTGATCTGTAATGTGAAAGGAATGGATTCCCTGCTCCACTCCCTTCACCCCTATGCGCTGATTTCCAAAAAAGAATATCCCGAGCTGAATCATGAGCTGAGAAGATACTTAGACCAGATCTGTCTGGAATACGACCAGCAGCTTCCCTTTGCCGAGGCCAGCCTCTACGCCCTGATGATCCGCTTCTTTGTGGCTCTTGGACGCACCAGCTTCAATGCCGAGGAAAAATTCCCGGGAATCACCCAGGGCAAGCAAAATGAATATGTTGAAAAATTCATGAAGGTCTGCAACTATATCTCCGATCACTGCACGGAAAATATCAGCATCGACAGGCTGGCCTCCCTGGCAGGCTTTTCCAAATTTCATTTTGCAAGGCTGTTCAAGCAGTTTTCAGGAATGTCCTGCTATGAATATCTGACTCAGCAGCGGATTGCCCATGCGGAGAGGCTGTTGATCCAGCCCAATCTGTCCATCACGGAAGTGGCCATGCACTCCGGCTTCAACAGCCTCTCCACTTTTAACCGGATTTTTAAATCCGCCAAAAACTGTACCCCGTCGGAGTACAAGCGCTTAAACCAGGCCAAGAAAACCCAGGCCGTCGTCCGCTGACGCTAAAAGAACCGGAAATACCGAAAATCGAAACAGCTTCCCGGCAGGAACACAAAATTCACTTCCCATTTTCCTCCAATGGGTTCCAGAGGGAAGCTGTATTCCTGATATTCGCCGCAGGCGGGAAATTCCACAATCTGCTTTTGCTCCTCCTGTCCGTCAAAAAAACGCACATGTATGGTATTGCTTCCCTTAGGCGCCCTTCCGCATATGGCAATTCCCTTGGTCCGTCTTTCCCCGAAATCCATATCCGTAAAAACCAGCGAAACATTATTTCCAATCTCCTCCACGGCACTCTCGCCTCTCACAAAGCTGTCGCCGTAAATATCGTCTGCCTCCAGCGCCCCAAGGGACATCCACGCCTTTTCATAACGAGTGAAGGAAAATCCCTTGATATGGATTTTCTGACGCACCAGAAAGCTGACAGTGGTAACTCCTTTCAGCCTCCTGTTCAGGCGATAGGTTTCCGGCTGGTAGACATTCCATTTGGAGGGTTTCCGGTAAACCACGTCCGCAGCCAGAGCGCTTCCCTCCCTTCCGGGGATTCCCTCCCAGATCTGAATGGGATACTCCTCGCTGCTGAGTGCAAAAATCGGAATCGTTATCTCATCTGAACCCACGCTTCCAAAGTCAATACCGCCGAATGAAACCACGGTCTCTCCATCTCTCGCCGTGGCGACACCCTTCTCGTTGCCGTTGCCTGCCTCCCCGATCACCGATGTGTACTGGCCTCCGGAGATAAATCCATAGGGATCCAGGTAAGCCTCGCCGATCCCCTCAATCCTGAATTCCAGCTGGGACATGATTCTTACCTTATCGCCGCCGCTTCGGGACATGGCATACAGGCGGAAAGCCCCGTCCCCCAGCGCCTTCATGACAACATGGTTCCCCTCCTGCGTAAGCTCCACGAAGTGTACCGGAACGCCCTTGTCGTTCACCGCCTTAAAAGAAAGATCCGAGTAAGAGGCATTTTCCGGCAAAATCTGCGCCTTGGCCGTGAGCGTGTCGTTTTCTTTTGTAAAGAGCTGTCCGTAAGGTGCCGTAAGCTTTATGTTTCGAACAGGAATTTCCTCCCTGCTGCCAAGAACCACCTCGCGCTCCTGATTCTTTTCCAGGGCCGTAATTCCCACAGATCTTTCGGAGCGCTTCTGTCCTGCGGCTCCCGCTCCCGTGCGGCCCGGCTCCTTTTTCGGGGAAACGCCCCTGCAAAGGGCTCTGCCCTCTTTCAGCCCTTTTCCGCTGACCGCAATCCGGATCTCTCCCGGCTCTGTATTTGTCTGAATGACGGCGAGAAGCTTTCCGTTAAACAATCTCCTGCTCACCCCCTTATAGCTGTCAAAATCCGTACTGTCCCCGTTATCAAGCCCGATCAGCCTCCCGGCTCCCGAAACACGAACCTCCACTCGGTCGCAGGCATTTTCCACCGGATTTCCGTTTTCATCCACCGTGCCGATCTCCGCAAAGATAAGGTCCCTTCCATCCGCCACAGCCTCCGTTCTCTCAGGAATTACCACAATCTTGCGGGAATCGCCAAAGGAATGTCTCACATCGCTTCCAAGAAAGACTCCGAACTCATCATAGGCATTTGCCGCAAGGATCCCGTTCTCATAAGGCACCTGGTAATCCGCAATGATATGCTTTCCGCCTGCGGGTCCGTGGGAAAGCTCCTGCTTTCCAAGGCTTTTTCCATTCAGAAACAGCTCCACATAAGGCGCATTGGAGCAGACTCTCACATCGATCAGCTGTCCCTCATTGAAATCCCAGTGAGGGAACACATGTACCATGGGTCTTCTTTTGTAATCCGTCCACGCCGACTGCCAGACATAGAAGGAATCCTTCGGAAAGCCCGCCGTGTCTATCTGCCCAAAATAGGAGTTCTTTGTATGGTAGGGGGTCGGCTCTCCGATATAGTCGAAACCGGTCCAGAGAAACTGGCCCATAGAAAACTCCATATCACGGTCCTTTGTCACGCACTCCTCCAGTGATCTGGCGCCCCAGCTGGTCGGGCTGTTCCCAAGGCTCGAGCACTGTTCATCGTCCTCCGAAAGGATCCCTGCCTTTAAAGGGAAATGATACACGCCCCTGCTCTGCACGATAGAGGACGTCTCGCTTCCATAGATCACCCAGTCCGGATGCGCCTCATGGTGCGCCTCGTAATATTTCTCCGAGTAGTTGTAGCCTGCGATCTTTACGATATCAGCACATTTCTGTGCGTTTTCCCAGGGCATATAGTTGGAGCAGAGCGTGACTCTTGCATTCTTTTCTGGGTCAAAGCGCTCCACCAGCTCCTTCAAATATGCCGTGATCTCCTGTCCTCTCTCGTCCGCATGGGTATCGTAGATCTCGTTTCCGATACTCCACATAATCACGCTTGGATGGTTCCTGTCTCTCCTGACCCAGCTTTCCACATCCCTTTCGCAGTACGCCTTAAAAAATCTGGCATAATCGTATTTGCCCTTGGGACGCTCCCACATGTCAAAGGCTTCCGAGAGCACGAGGATTCCCATCTCATCCGCAAGCGACACAAAGCCGGGCGCCATCATATTGTGGGCGCCTCTGACCGCATTCACGCCCATTTCCTTCAGGATGCGGAATTTTCTCTTCATGGCGCATCGGTTAAAGACGGCTCCCAGCGCACCCAGATCGTGGTGCTCGCACACCCCGTTCAGCTTCAGTTTCCTTCCATTGAGGAAAAATCCTTTTTCCGGGTCAAACTCCGTATAACGGAATCCGAACCGCTCCTGCCGCTCCTGAATCTTCACTCCGTCCAGCCACAGCTCCGCCCGCAGCGTGTACAGGGTCGGATCCTCCACGTCCCACAGACGGGGACGGGAAATCAGATATTTCTGCACGCTTCCCTCAGACGGGACGCTCTTCCAGCTCACCGCTCTTCCTCCCCAGTCAAAAAGCCGGAAGGTGACCGTTCCTTCCCCAGCCCTGTCACCTTCGATCTCGGTATCCAGACGCAGGAGAAATTTCTCCCCCTGCTTCTCCGTGCTGATATAGATTCCGTTTTCCGGAAGATGGGTGCGCTCCGTCACGGTAAGCCACACATCCCGGTAGATGCCGGCTCCGGAATACCAGCGGCTGTTAGGACTTTTGAAACACACACGCACCACTATCTCATTGGTTCCCCTTTTCAGATAATCCGTTACTTCCAGTGTAAAGGTGGAATACCCGTTTTTCCACTCAAAGGCTTTGACGCCGTTCAGGTAAACGGAACTGTCCATATATACGCCCTCAAAGGTGAGAAAGGCTCTTTTTGATTCGTCCCGCTCCCAGGTAAACTCCTTTCTGTACCAGCCCGTCCCGTCCTCATAGAGGCGCCTGGAATCGTAGATCAGCCAGTCGTGGGGCAGATCCACCGGATCAAAGTCCCAGCCCGCAAGAAGGGCCGGGGCATATTCCGCATCCGCATCGGCTCTGTGAAAAGACCAGCCGTCGTTCCATAAGTATTTATTTTCCATGGTTTCGTTTCCTTTCATGATATTCTCCCTCCCTTACCATTTGCAGTCACAACTCCATGCAGAACGGACTCATGGGATATCCGTCCTTATTGTATACGAGCGCTCCCCTGTTCGTATTGGCATAGCAGTACCTCACCTGCACCGCCTCATCCGCAAGCCCTCCGCATAAAAGGAGTATTTTGTCATCCGCTATCTCCGCCCGTGCCCGGTAAACCGCTCCCGCCGCATCCGCCAGCTCAAAATCAAGAATTTCGTCTCCCTTGTTCTCGGAAAAGGCATACATGCCTCCGCTCACATCTCCGCAGAGGATTTCAACCCTCACGTACCGGCTTCCATCCTCCCTCCTTACGGTATCCGCTTTTATATCCTTTACCACGGGGCCGCCGCACTGCGCCTTGTTTCCGTAGAACCTCTCCGCCGCCAGCATGGCAAGACGGGAGCCCACATCCTTTTTGTTCAGAGGATGAAGGTCGTTATCCTCTCCCAGATCAATGGCAACCGCCATTCCCGTCCCCGGTATCTGAAGGGCCTCTCGCTGCAGCTCACGGATTCTTCCCCACTCACTTCCCCTTCCGTCCCGGTCTATGTCATAGACATCACCGCAGAAATTGGGAAGCTGTACATAAAAATACGGAAGCGTATCGTCCTCCCACTTCTCCCGGAAGCCCTTGACCATTCTCTTTGTCAGATCCAGATAGTTTTCCGGCTCCCAGCTGTTGGCCTCCCCCTGATACCAGAGCACGCCCGCTATGGCGTATCGGTGGCAGGGAGCCATCATCCCGTTGTAGAGACCCGTGGGCTTCCAGTTCACAAAATCCGTTTCCTTCACCTGCTCACAGGCACCGCCGATCCGGTAATACCAGGTTCCGGAAAGCTCCACCCGCACCTGATCGTCAAATACGGCGTAGGTCTTTCCGGGCGTAAACCTCCCCTGTCCGTTCTGGCATTTCACCCGGATCACAACGGAATTCTCCCCTTCCCGAAGAAGCCCGGCAGGTATCACATATTTTCTGGGCGGATACTGGTAATCCGTGTGCCCAACCTCCACGCCGTTTATATAAACCGTGTCACTGTCCACAATGGTGCCAAGCCAGATCTTCGCCTCTTTTCCCGCAAGCTCTCCCGGCACGGTAAACTTTCTGCAAAACCACACGCTTCCGATAAAGCCCTTTAAGTCCGTATCCTTGAAGAAAAAGGGAAGCTGCACCGGCTGCCCTGCGAAGCCCGCCTTCCAGTTCTCCTTAAGCCCCAGATCAATGCCATCCAGATATTCGTCCCACTCCCTGGCCTGGCGCTCGTTCTGTCTAAGCCTTCCCGCCACAAATTCATCATCCGCATACTGATCCGCCTGGGCAAGAAAATCCTCATACCCCTCCAGCATGTCCCGCCCCATCCACGACTGGATCCTTGAGCCCCCAAGGCTTGCGTTGATCAGTCCCACCGGGACACCGGAAATCTCATAGAGTTTTCTGGCAAAAAAGTATGCCGTTGCGGAAAAGTCAAGGATCGTATCCCCTCCCGCCGCCTTCCACTGCCCGGTAAGATGGTCTGCCACAGGACCGTGAAAGTCCGCATGCTCCACGATCTTGAAGGTGCGGATACAGTCGTTGTCACAGTCATCAATCTCTTTCGGATATCTGTCTCTCACCCGCATCATGGGAAGCTCCATGTTGGACTGCCCGGAGCACATCCATACATCCCCGATCAAAATATTTTCCACCCTTATCTCACCGCCCGCATCATCCCGGAAAATCATGCGGTAAGGGCCGCCCGCTTTCAGCCCCTCCAGGAAGATCTCAAAATACCCTTCCTCATCCACGGCAGCTTCATACTCCTTTTCCAAAAAGGAGATCGCCACTCTCCTTCCCGGCTTGTCAAAGCCCCAGATACGCACTCTCTTTTTCTGCTGAAGCACCATGCCGTCACTGATCAGCCTTGGCAGTCTCAATTCGTTCATATTCGTAACTCCATTCCTTTCTCCATCTGCGATAAAAAATCCTATACTTATCATAGCGGTTTCCCCTGGATAAGTATAGGACTTTTTGTGGTAAGAATTGTTCAATTATTGCTTATCATCCTTTATGGATCCGGACTCCGGTTTTTCGCTCAGGTTTGCTTCATGAATTAAATTCCCTAAACCCATCCGTTGTGGTATAATGAAAACATTATTCCATATGAATTGCGGGGGATGCGGCATGAAAATTTCCGACCGCCTTCCATTTCCGGCCGGCAGGCTCAAAAAATGGAGAGGCAAGCTGATCTATGAATACATTTTTCTGTTGATCGCAGTTGCCTGCATCATCATCATATCCTTCTGGATGACAAGATATATCGTAAAATATTCCGCCATGGAGCAGTCCCGCCAGTCCCTGGACATGATCTTCCAGCAGGCCGAGGAAAGGGTCAAAATATTCGAGGAAGATATCGAGAGCCTTCACATGAACGTGCTGCACAGCGGCTCCGTGCAGGATTTTTTCCAGGCAAAGAACATGGCGGAAAGGTGGGAAAATCTGGAGGGTTTTTACCAGGTGGTGGGAAATAACAGAAGGATTAACCGCAATCTTCAGAACATCCTGCTCTATGATGCGGACGGAAATCTGATCGCCGCTAAGGGAGACGTTTACCTTCCCAGGCCGGAGGATATTGCCGAAAACGGATTATACACCTACTCCAACCGCATGACGGATCAAAAGACAAAGGCAGCCTATTTTGAGGTGGGCATGCCAGTCTACGAGAAAGACCTGGGATCGGAATATCACCAGATCGGCTCCGTTTACCTGCTCTTTGACGTAAAATACCTGCAGAATATCATAGACAGCATACTGCCCAATGAAAAATCCGCAGTGGGCATTCTTGACCGAAACGGGACCCTGGTAGTCAGCGCCGGCGACTGGAGGGAAGAATATTCCCTTTTTGACAGTTCTTCGGAAGATGATGACGATCTGATCCATGTCCATCAGATTTTAAGGATGGGCTGGCGCATGGTGAGCGTTGTGCCAAAGCACAGCATGCTTTCCGGCGTGACCCAGATACAGAAGGTCAATTACATTACCTACCTGGTGATGCTGGCCGTCATGTGCCTGGTCTGCACCACGCTCTACCGGCGCATTATCAAGCCGATCAGCAGACAGACTTCCTTCATGGCCGATTTCACAAGGGACACCGGGCAGCGCATTGAGGTGACGGGAGAAAACGAGATCAGCGAAATGGCCCGGAAAATGAACGAAATGCTGGACGACATCGAAGACCTGAACCGGGAGGTAGTGGATTCCCAGAAAAAATATCTGGAACAGGAGTATGCCCGCAAGCAGACGGAAATGATCGCCTATAAAAGCCAGATCAATCCCCACTTTCTCTATAATACTTTTAACTGTATCCGGGGAATGGCCTTGTACAAGGGGGAGAAAGAGATTGCCGAGCTCACCATGTCCCTGTCCTGCTTCTTCAGATACAGTGTCCAGGGAGGCGAGCTGGTAACCGTGGAGGAAGCACTGGAAAACCTTTCGCACTATGCCAACATCATCCGCTGCCGGTTCAACGGAAAGCACCAGGTAAGTACCGATGCCTCCGAAGAGGTTCTCGCACAGAGAATACCGAAGCTTCTCATCCAGCCTCTGGTGGAAAATGCGGTTCTCCACGGCCTGGAAACCAGGCCGCAGGGCGGCCGCGTATCCGTTACCATCGAAGAGACGAAAGACGACGGCTCCGGAAGGCTGGCCGTCACCGTGCAGGACGACGGCAGCGGAATCAGCGCAGAGAAGCAAAAGGAGCTGAGAGATGCCATGGAGCGCTATGACCGGGAGGGAACCATTTCCGAAAAGGGGCTTGGCATCGGTTTTTTGAATGTGTACAGAAGGCTGCGCCTTTTTTACGGACAGGCCGCAGACTTTGACCTGGAGAGCCGGGAAGGGGAGGGAACCCGGATCCGGCTGTGGCTGCCCATGGAAGCAGGCGAGTGATAGGCGGGGGTATCAATATGTATCATGTTTTTTTGGCTGACGATGAGCCCTGGGCGTTGATGGCCCTGAAAAATCTCATACAGTGGAGCGACTACGGGTTTGCCGTCAGTGGAGAGGCACAGGACGGCAGACAGGCTCTGGAGCGGATCGAGAGGATGGGGCCGGATCTTATCATCTCCGATATCCGCATGCCGGGAATGGACGGGCTTGCCCTTCTGCAGACCATACGGGAAAAAAGATGGCGGGCCGAGGTGCTTCTGGTCAGCGGCTATACGGACTTTGAGTATGCCAGGAAGGCGCTTTTATATGGCTGCGTGGGCTATCTGGTCAAGCCCGTGCAGGAAAAGGAGCTGTTGGAATATCTGGAAAAGGTGCGGAACATTCTGAACGAAAAATACAAAGCGGACGCTCCCGGCGGGCAAAAAGAGGAAAACGCAGACGGGTATCGCTCCGAAAAGCTCCTGGTGCAGAACATGGTTTCGTTTATCCAGGAGCATTTTGCCCAGGGGCTCACCCTGCAGATGCTTGCCGGGGAATTCAACAGGAACGAAAGCTATATCAGCAGCCTGATCAAGAAGAAGACGGGAAAGGGATTCGGGGAACACCTGATGGAAGCCCGGATCCAGAAGGCCCAGGAATACCTTCGGACTACAAACGACAGCCTGGAAGCCATAGCCGCAAAGGTCGGGTACCCGGATTACTATTATTTCACAAAGGTGTACAAGAAAGCCACCGGCATCAGTCCCGCCGCTTACCGCAGGCAGCTGTAATTTGGCAGATTGACAGATCACATGGTATATACCCTGTGATCTGTATTTATTTTGCACGACAAATCTAAATATCTGACAAAAATTCCAAAAAATTGTCTATACAAACCGTTCTCTTTGGCAGATAAAATATCCATATAGCTAACAATAATATAAAGGAGAGGAATTCATTATGAAGAGACGTATGTTACAGCAAATTTGCGCATTGGCTCTGACCGGAACCATGCTGCTTGGTCTTACGGCCTGCGGTTCATCGAGTCCGGACACTCCGGCACAGACGCCGGACAACAGCGCAGAAGAGAACAGCTCCTCCGCTGAAGAGACCAAGGATACCGGAGCGGAGAGCGCCGCCTCATCAGGAAGCGGAGACGTAAGCGAACTGTACTGGTTTTCCGACGTATCGGGCTGGGGACCGGCGACCGCAAACTGGTCCGTGGACGAATCACCGGCAACCGTTTATATCGAAGAAAATCTGGGGCTTTCCTTAAACATCGAACAGCCGCCCACGGACGCTTCCACCAAGCTCGGGCTGATGCTGGCCTCCGGAGAGCTTCCTGACGTGATGTCCATCACGGATTCCGATATGTACAAGCAGCTGGTTGAGGCGGATAAGGTCTGGGATATGCAGACCTTCCTGGAAACCTATGATCCCGATTCCCATCTGCTGAAGGATTTCCCGGACGATATCCGAAAGGCGCTCACGGACGTTTACGGAAACTGGTACTCCTATCCCAGCCACATGGAATCCAAGAATAACCGCGAGGTTTTCCCTCCCGATGATCAGATCTGGGTTGACGTGGTGGAAAAGGGAAGCAACGGATGCATCATGTTTAACAAGGAGATCATGGACGCCGTGGGAATCACTCCCGAGGACGTGCAGACAGAGGAAGGCTTTTTGGCCGCATGCGAGAAGGTGAAGGCTTCCGGACACCAGGTGGACGGACAGAGCGTCCTGCCTGTGGTACTGCAGTGCAATCTCTGGATCAACACCAGCCTGGACGGAATCGTTTCAAACACCTTTGGCGTTCTTCCTGTTGACGACGAGGGGAACTACCGGCATTCGGAGCTGAATCCCCTTTACAAAAACGCCTTAAAGTTTCTCAACACCCTGATCCAGAAGGAGTATCTGGATGTCAACACCCTGACCATCGATGAGACGGCCCTCAAGACCTATCTTGACGCCAAGAGGGTATTCTGCTGGATCGGAAATCAGGCGCAGCAGGATAAGACCAACATGCCCTGGGTATCCTACGGACCCATTCTCGCCTCAAACGGTGCGAAGCCGGTTATCGGGCTCAACGGAGAGGCCGGGACCGGATGGATTCAGACACTGGTATCCAAGGACTGCAAGAATCCCGAAAAGATTGCGAAGCTTTTAAGCTGGGCTTCCAGCCGGGAAGGACTTCTGGTCAATTACTACGGCGAGGAGGGAACGGATTATACCATAGATGACAAGGGAATCGTGACAAGAACCGAGGAAGGGACAAAGAGACTGGCCGAGGAATACGACAACAACGTTCTGATGTGGCCGTTCGCAAACACCTCCTTCGAGAGACATACCGAGCCCGTTCCGGATCCTGCCAGCAACCGCGGCGTGGAGGTAGCCTTAATGCCCGCCTTCGGAAAGAACGAAAACACTTACATTTACAATACCGCCGTACTGGATTTCAGGAACAATACCGTGATCGAGCCCTCCAGCGATCTGGGCATCAAGCTTTCCCAGGTGGACAGCTATCTGGAAGCCCAGAAGGCCAAGATTGTGACGGCCTCCTCCGATGCGGAGTTCGAAAAAGAGTATCAGAACATGCTCGACACGCTTGAGAGCTACAGCATAGCGGATATTGACGCCGAGTACGACAAGATCTATAAGGAGTACTGCGAAAAGAAAGGGACCAGCATTGAAAATGTAAATGCGGGACTGAACTGATATCCCCGGGTAACTCTGATTTCATATACGGGCAGTACGCAGAGCGTGCTGCCCGCTCTTTGTACCACATGAACCTGCGGTACAAATCCGGAAAGGTTAGGTGAATCAATGAATAAAAAGAAGAAAAAGGGCTTCCGCCCCGGCTACGACAGGGCGACCCAGTTCCAGCTTCATACGCTTATGCTGCCAGGAACCATACTGATGCTGATGTTTTCCATTGTGCCTCTCTTCGGTCTGCTTCTGGCCTTTAAGAATTACAAGGTTGTGGAAGGAATAAAAGGCGTGTTTACCAGCCCCTGGTACGGCTTCCAGAACTTCAAAATTATTTTCGGTAACTTTGATTTCAGACGAATGCTGACCAACACTCTGGGGATCAATCTGATCGGAAATCTGGTGGGAATTCTGGCCGCCATCGGTTTCGCCCTGTTTATCAACGAAATCGCGCATGCGAAATTCAAAAGCGTGGTACAGACAGTGACCTACATGCCCCACTTCATTTCCTGGGTGGTGTTCGGAAGCATCATAATCACACTGCTTAGCGGGGACGGCGGGCTGTTCAATCAGATCCTGCTAAAACTCGGCGTCATCAAAACCCCCATTGTCTTCATGGCGCAGCCCAAATATTTCTGGGCCATTGCCATCCTTTCCAATCTGGTAAAGGAGCTGGGGTGGAGCACCATTCTGTACACGGCGGCCATCTCCGGCGTGGACCAGGAGCTGTATGAGGCGGCGGATCTGGACGGGGCAAGCCGCATCCAGAAAATGCGCTACGTGACCCTTCCCTGTATCAAGGGGACCATTGTGATCATGGTGATCTTTGCGGTGGCGGGAATCATGAACAATAACTTTGACCAGATCTTCGTGCTCCAGAATCCATTCAACATTGAGCGAAGCGAAGTGATCGATACCTATATCTACAAAGTCGGTATGCAGCAGCTCCAGTTTGGCATGGCGGCGGCGGTAAATATTTTCAAGTCCATCCTCGCAATCATCCTCCTTGGGATCGCCAATTTTGTTTCCAATAAGCTGACCGATAACGGATTATTCTGAGAAAGAGGAGGAGGATTCCTATGAACAAAATCAAGTCAAAAAGAGAAAAACGGTATCAGGCGGTACTGACGGCAGTGATGATCCTGATCATGCTGATCACGGTCTATCCGGTATGGTATTCCCTGATCAACTCCTTAAACAGCGCACAGGATATTGCCAAGAACGGTTTCGCCATGATCCTTCCGGGAGAATTCTCCGTGGACAGCTGGAAGTCGGTACTGAAAAATCCCGAGATTTTCAGGGCGTTCGGGATCACCCTTTCCAGGACGGTCATCGTGACAATCCTGCAGACGATGATCACCGCCATGTTTGCCTATGGATTTTCCCGGGAAAATCTCACCGGAAAGAAATTCTATACGGCCATTGGTTTCTTAAGCATGTACTTAAACGGCGGGGTAATCGCCTATTTCATCCTGTTCAACGCCCTTCATATTTACAATACCTACTGGGTCTACATTATCCCCTGCTTGTTCGGAGGCTTTTACAATGTTATAATTTTCAATACCAACTACAAAGCCATCCCGGATTCACTGTTTGAATCGGCCAAGATCGACGGGGCAAGCGAATACACGGTATTTTTCAAAATCGTGATCCCCCTGTCAAAGCCGGTAATCAGCGCTCTCGGCATTTTTACCGCAGTGGGCACCTGGAACGATTACTCCCAGACGCTGTACTACACCAAATCCTCGGAGATACAGACATTGTCCTATTACATGCTCTCCATCACCAAATCCAGCGCTTCCGCGGCGCAGCTTGGCGAGACCATGAGCGCAGGAGCCTCCTCCGTGCTCACCACCATGTCCAATTCTGCGGCAAACTACAAAACCATCGAGCTTGCGTGTATGGTTCTCTCGGCGCTTCCCTTAATCATCATCTATCCCTTTGCGCAGAAGTTCTTTGAAAAAGGCGTGATGGTCGGATCGGTGAAGGGTTGACAAAAATACGGAAAGGAAATCAGAATATGGAACAGAAAAAGGAAATCCTTCTTCCGGCTCCCCTGTTCCGGGATCCGGTTTATGACTGTCCCACTGACCCGACGGTCATATGGAACGAGGAAGAAAAAATGTGGTATCTTTTTTACACCCAGAGGAGGGCCGGAGCTGCATCCATCGGAGTATCCTGGGTACATGGGACGAAAATCGGCGTGGCCGTAAGCCGGGACGGCGGTAAATGGCTCTACCGGGGCACACTGGAAGGCCTTGAGATCGAGCGGGGCCACAATACCTTCTGGGCTCCGGAGATCATCCGGGCGGAAGGCATCTACCATATGTACGTGTCCTACATCACGGGTATTCCAACGGACTGGGACTATCCAAGGCAGATGCTCCACTACACCTCGCAAAATCTCTGGGACTGGACCTTTGCCGGAAGAGTGGATCTGGGATCGGAACGGGTGATCGACGCCTGCGTCTACGAGGTCGGCCCCCGTCAGTACAAGCTGTGGTACAAGGACGAGGACAACGGAAGCAAAACCACGGCGGCGGTCAGCGAGGATCTGTACCACTGGAGCGTCCTCGGAGAAGAGGTCACGGACTGCGCCCAGGAGGGGCCTAACGTGTTTGAGCTGGGCGGCATGAAGTGGATGATCTCCGATTACTGGAAGGGCCTTGCGGTTTACCGCTCGGACGACTTTACACACTGGATTCGCTGCGCCGATATCCTGAACGAATCCGGAAGGCGCCCCATGGATAAGGGATGGGGACACCATGCGGACGTGGTGGTGCGGGGAGAGCGGGCCTTTCTCTTCTACTTCTGCCACCCCTTCGCCTGCGAGGACAATGAAAAGGGAAAGGAGCTCTCCGGCCTGACAGAGGCGGACCGGAGCAAGGCCGTGGTTCAGGCGGCCGAGCTCACGGTCCGGAACGGAGAGCTGTACTGCGACAGAAACGCCCAGGTCACATGGCCACAGTAACGGCAGGGATGCCTCAATTTAAGACGGCTTCTATCGATAACAGCATAAATTTTTCCTTATGCCGTTACCGCAGAAGCCGCCTTTTTATCTGTTTTTAATTCCGGAGCTGTTCATCGATCCGGTCACACTCCCGCCAGCACGTCAAAGGTTCTCGAAATGTTGACCCTTCCATACCCCCATTCTCTGGAAGGGTATGTGATATCCGGCGAGCGCACCGCACCCCTGATCAGGTAACGCTTCATCTCCCGGCTCTCCATCCAGGGCTGATTGCCCTCCACCACCGCCCACTGCATAAACTGGGCGCAGATACCGGAAAGCAGGGCGGCTCCCATGCTGGATCCGGTCTTATTTCCAACCGCCGTGCTGATGTTCACGCCCGGCGTACACAGATCCGGCTTGATGTTCCCTTCCCTGGTGAAGCCCCTTCCGGACTCCCCGTAAAAGCTGTTGTTGCTGTCCTGGTAGACGGTTGTAGTGATCCCCTCTCTGGTATTTCCCGGCTCCGTGATCGTGGTGTAGGGGGAAGAGCGCAGAAAATAGGTTTCCCCAGACAAAAACTGCGAGACGGGAAGCCAGATATGAAAGCTGTCCTCGTCTCCGGCCCCTCCTCCCATGGAAGTGACCCGTATGGTCCAGACCCCGGGCGTGGGATCCACGAAGCGGAAAAAGATCAGCTCCTCCCCGGAGCCCTGCTCCACCAGTATATGATCCACCCGAACCTTTGTCTTCTCGTACACAAAGGAAAATTCCCTGGTCTCCTTGGCCTTGAAATCCACCCGGTCCGTGGTCTCTCCGCCCGGCGAACGGATGGAAATCGCATGACTGATGGGAACATTTCCCCACAGCTCCGCAATAAATCCCTTCTCCCTCTCGTCCACCCGAATCTCCACGCTGTCCGTGCTCTCCGGCCTGCCCTCCACCTCCTGTCCCACATAGTGCAGGCCGCTGTTTCCCTCGTTTCCCCCGCACATCACCACCACCCGGCTTCTTCTGGTGGCAATGGTGTTCAGATAACCCGCCAGAATCGAATGCCCCTCATGGTCTCCCATATTGGTACCCAGGCAAAGGCAGATAACCAGCGGTCGAAGCAGAGATATGGCATAGCTCTCCAGGTACTTCACGGCCGTAATCAGATCGCTCTCCGCATAGGCCGGGACATCCTCCGGAATCAGATAAAACTGGCGCAGATACGGCTTTGCCTGACGCAGCTTCACTACCGCAATGTTGGCGTCCGGAGCCGCCCCGGTGAACCGCAGCCCTCCGCTGATGGCGCTTCCTGCCGCCACGCTGGCCACGGCCGTCCCGTGGCCGATCTCGTCATAGCTTGGCACGATTTCCCTTGGATTTTCCGAGAGAAGTGCGGCATCAATCAGATTCTTCTTGTATTCCGTTCCGTACAGAAGCCCTTCCGGCGTGGGGCCGTCATTGATATTCTGATCCCAGATCCCGAGAATACGGCTGCTGCCATCCGGATTGCGGAATACCTCGTCGTCATACCGGATGCCCGTATCCAGAAAGCCCAGAACCACGCCTCTTCCGGTGAGATTTAAAGGAGCGCCCTGCACCTGCAGAATCCCGCTCTCCATCAGAGGCGTCGGATCAAAAACAGGCTTCTCCCCCGGCTCGTCCTGCATCAGTCCGTACACCTTGGGAATCGACCTGTAAGTAAACTCCGTGATATTGATTGGCTCCAATTCTTTCTCATTAATATAGGTAATCACCAGATTCGTGTCGATGGGCTGCGATACATAATCCCGGATTGGATTCTCCAGTCCCTTAATCAGCGTAAAATCCGACAGGATCTCCAAATAGTCCGGGGACATGATCTTTTCCCTGTCTGTCATAAATTCGTTTCCTTATGTTCTTTGTTTCTATTCTATGGAGAAATCGCCGGAGGGTTCCTGCCCGCACAAAAAGGAGGCTTTTCCGCCTCCTTTCATGACCTTCGTTCAACGCTGCCGCTATAAAAATACCGCCGCAATGAAACTACCCCTCTATCAGTTTCAGCCCATCCGGATTCGCCGCGCTTGCGCTGCGGATGTCGATCACCGGGCCTCCGGTTCCCTCGATATATTCCCTGGTGATAATCACCCTGCCGATATTGTCGTCCTTGGGGATCTCATACATGATATCCAGCATGAACTCCTCTATGATGGCCCGCAGCGCTCTGGCCCCGATATCCTTCTTCATGGCCTTTTCCGCAATCGCCTCCAGAGCGCCCTCGTCAAACTCCAGCTTCACCTCGTCCAGCTCAAGAAGCTTCTGGTACTGCTTCAAAATAGCATTCTTCGGCTCTTTCAGGATCTTGATCATCATCTCCTTGTCAAGCGCCTTCAGCGTGTAAACCACGGGAAGCCTTCCGAGAAATTCCGGAATCATGCCGAATTTTTTCAGATCTTCGATGGTCACCCGGCTGATAAGATCCGTCTCCTTGTCATATTTATCCTTCAGCTCCGCATGAAAGCCAATGGAAGTCTGCTTCTTGAGCCTCTGCTTGATAATCTCTTCCAGATCCGGAAAGGCCCCGCCGCAGATAAAGAGAATATTCCTGGTATTGATCGTGGCAAGGGGCACCATGGCGTTTTTGCTGTTGGCTCCTACCGGCACCTCCACCTCGGCTCCTTCCAGAAGGCGCAGCATTCCCTGCTGCACGCTCTCTCCGCTCACGTCCCTGCTGGTGGTATTCTTTTTCTTGGCGATCTTGTCGATCTCGTCAATAAAAATAATTCCCCGTTCGGCTTTCTCCGTATCGTTCCCCGCCGCCGCAAGAAGCTTGGAGACCACGCTCTCTATATCATCGCCGATATAGCCCGCCTCTGTCAGGGAAGTGGCATCCGTAATGGCAAGAGGCACGTCCAGAAGCTTTGCCAGTGTCTTAACCAGATAGGTCTTACCGCAGCCCGTGGGCCCGATCATGAGCATGTTCGATTTCTCTATCTCAATCTCGTCCATAGTATCCGTGGCCACACGTTTATAATGGTTGTACACCGCAACGGAAATCACTTTCTTCGCATGCTCCTGCCCGATCACGTAATCGTCCAGCTGGGCCTTGATCCTGTGCGGGGGCGGGATATTGCGGATGTCAAGCACAGGTTCCTGCCCCGGCTCCTTTTTCTTCTTGCGGATTTTCTGTTTGTTGGGGATGCCTCCCTCCCCCTGCAGATCCGATATATTCACGAACCGGATATTGGGATATCCCTTATCGCTCATGGTTTTATTGAGATCATTCATAAACGCCGGATTGTTCAACATACCCTGATAATCAAACTGGCTGACCGTATCCATGGTCTTGTGCATACAGTCGTTGCACACGGAGATATTGTTGGGAAGCTTAAACATCTTTCCCGTCTTGCTCTCGGGACGCCTGCAGATAAAGCACACATCCTCGTAAACGTTTTCCTTTTTCTCCGTCTCCGCCTTCTCTTTGGAGTCTTCGTTTCCGCCCGTTTCCTTGCGGCTCTCTATTTCATGGGAATCATTCTCCTGTTCCTTGTCCTTCTCATCAAACTCTGACATACTCGCTCCTCCGGTTATTTCTAATATAAGCACATTCTTTTAATATTATAAGGCAAAACATATTTTCATACAAGTTAACATTTTATAAACCGTCTTATAATGTATTTTCAAATTTCCCCTTTTCCTTTATAATAAAAAGAAACGCTGAAAGGAATCTGCCATGAATATTCTTGTAATCGACGGCCAGGGCGGCCGGATGGGAAGTCTCATCGTGGAAAAAATAAAGGCCTCCGGCATTGCGGAGAAGATCACGGCCATCGGCACCAACAGCATTGCCACCTCCGCCATGTTAAAGGCCGGAGCCGACCGGGCCGCCACAGGGGAAAACCCCGTCATTGTAAACAGCAAACGCGCCGACTTCATCATCGGCCCCATCGGCATTATCGCCGCCGATTCCCTGCTTGGCGAGATCACTCCCGCCATGGCAAACGCCGTGGCCTCCTGCAACGCCTTCAAAATCCTGATTCCCACAGGCCGCTGCAATCGTTATATCGCAGGCATCCAGGACATCCCCCTGGGCGGCCTGATTGACGCGGCCGTTCTCAAACTGAAAGAAGAACTGGCAAATGCCCGGGGGCATTTACACAATTCTTCTGACTGTTAATATCTCCTTGTACGTTGCCGTGGTGATCTTGATGCCGCTCCTCTGGGTACTGGCATGCACGATCTGCCCGTTTCCTATGTAGAGACCCACATGTCCGGCATAGCACACGATATCTCCCGGCTGGGCTTCCGAATAGGATACCCCGCTTCCCGCACTCCGGCACCCGTAGGACGTCCTTGGCACCGTGTATCCGAAGTCCTTGTAGACTCTCCACACGAATCCGGAGCAGTCCGCACCCTGGGTCAGGCTGGTGCCTCCCGGCACGTAGGGATTCCCGATAAACTGGCAGGCATAATTCGCAATCTGCTGGCCCTTGCTGCCGGAACCCGAGTAGCTGGACGCCGAAGCATAATTGTCGGAGCTGCCGGAACTGCCGGAGCTTTCCGAGCCGCCGGAGGAACCACTTTCCCCCGCAGAGCCCTCCGATGAGGAGTCTGAATCGCCGCTCTGCCGTCCGGCTTCTTCCTCCGCCTGTCTTCGCAGTGCCTCCTCCTGAGCTTTTCTTGCCTCTTCCTCGGCTCTTTTTGCCGCTTCAATCTCCGACTCCTTTGCAGAAGCCGCCGCCTGCAGCTTTCTTATATTATCCGTCTGCTTCTTGATATTGGCCTTATAGATCGCGGCCTCCTGTCTTGCCTGTGCGATCTGCACCTCGTAATTGTCATATACCCTCTGTTTCTCGGCCAGCATGATTTCCAGGCTCTCTTTCTCCTCCTCAAGCTCATGCTGCTGCGCTTCCAGCTCCGACCGCTCATCCTCCAGCTGCTCCTTGATGGCAAGAGTCGCCTCTCTCGCCTCCTGGTATGCCTGGAGCATTTTCCGGTCATACTCGTAAAGCTGGCTGATATAGTCTGCCTTATTCATCATTTCCCCAATGCTGTGGCTTTCCAGGATCAGCTGAAGATAGGTTGCGTCCCCCTTCTCATACATAAAACGGATCCGCAGCTTCATGGCCTCATACTGCGCCTCTTCCGTGGCTTTTGCCTGCTCGTACTCCTGCGTGGTGATTTCGATCTGCTCTTCTTTCTCCTCGATCTCCTCCTCGATAATCTCCACGCTGGCAATCGTCTCCACCAGAGCCGCATCCATCTCCTCAATCTCCCCTGCCACTTCATCCGCATTGCCCTCCAGGGAAGAAATCTGTCCGGAAATCCCGCTCAGCTGCCGCCGCTGTTCGTCCTGCTGCCTTTGGGCTTCCTCTCTCTGACGCTCCAGCTCCTCCCTCTCCCGTTCCAGATCGGAAATGCTGGCCGCCTTTACGCTCTGCGCCATGGAACACGCCATGGCCAAAATGATTCCAAATGTTAATAAATGTACTCCCGCTTTTCTTCTCATATGCCTTTCATCTCAGAATGCGCCGCTTCCTAGTCTGCCGCCTCCGGCGCCGCATTGTCCACCATAAACTGAATCACCTTCTGCGTCATCAGATATTCTCTGAACGCCTCCACATCAATCGCCTCCCGGTAATCGTCAGCCGTCTCATAGCCGTAATCTTCGGCATCCGCAGCGATCTCCTGCTCAAGCTCCGCCTCTGACACCTCAAGCCCTTCCTTTTTGGCAATTGCCTCAAGCAGCAAATACCGCCGGGCCATGGTCCGGGCCTGTCCGCGCAGGGTAGCCTCATAATCCGCGGCTTCCCCTCCGTATTCTTCCGCCACAAAGGTTCCGATATCCATACCGTACATCTGCGCATAGGAGGTGACATTGGAAAGCAGCGTGGTGTACATCCGGTCCACCATTTTTTCAGGCGCATCCTTAATCTCGGCGTCTGCCTCCGCCTTCTCCACCGCAAGCTCGTACTGTCTCTCCAAAGGGGTGCCATACTGCTGCTGAATCAGGATATCCCTCAAAAACGCTCTGTACTCCTGCGTGGTTTCGCAGTCTTCCATTCCAAGGCTTGCCACATACTCATCCGTCAGCTCCGGAATCTTTACCTCACGGATGCCGTTCAGCGTGACGGTAAAGACTGCGGTTTTTCCCGCAAGATCCGGATTATTTTTGTAAGGATCCGGAAAGCGGGCCTCCACGTCCCTGGTCTGTCCGATCTCCATGCCGATACATCCGTCCTCAAAGCCGCTGATAAACTGTCCGGATCCTATGGTGAGATCCGCCCCCTGGGCCGTTCCTCCGGCGAAGGCAACTCCGTCCAGTTTTCCCTCATAATCGATATTGACCACGTCGCCTGTCTGCACCGCTCTGTCTGTAATATCCACATACTCCGGGTTGTTTGTCAGTACATACTGTATATAGCTCTCCAGGTATTCCTCCGGGATTTCCGGCTCCTCCAGCGCAAGGTCCATTCCCTTATATTCTCCCAGCGTCACATACCCCGAGGTATCGATATCCTTCAGATACGCCGCTTCATTCTCCTGCTTCTGTGAATTTCCACAGCCCGCAAGCAAAAGCACAAGCGCGGCAAGCGCCGGTAATTTTCTTTTTCCATCTCTCAATTTCGCATCTCCCATTCCTTTAACCATTGTCCTTTACTTTTATACCACAAATTCGAGTTCCAGGAAAGACTTTCACAGAAATTTCTTGCCTATCTCCTTTAGAAATGATAGAATGATAGCCAGAGAATGCAGTAACAAGGAGGTTCATTGTGAGTACTTGGCAGATCGTATTATTAGTCATTTTGGCAGTCTTAATCGCCGCCGTTGTCGCCCTGTATTTCCTTGGCAGGAAGGCTCAGAAGAAACAGGCGCAGCAGCAACAGCAGATAGACGCCATGAAACAGACGGTGTCCATGCTGATCATCGACAAGAAGCGGATGAAAATAAAAGATTCCGGCCTGCCGCAGGCCGTCATTAACCAGACGCCCAAGCTTATGCGGGGGAGCAAGCTTCCCATCGTAAAGGCCAAAGTCGGCCCGCAGATCATGTCTCTTGTCAGCGATGACAAGATTTTTGATTCCATTCCCGTAAAAAAAGAAGTGAAGGCCGTGGTAAGCGGTATTTATATCACGGACGTAAAGGGACTGCGGGGCAAGGTGCAGGTTGAGCAGAAAAAGAAAGGGTTCTTCCGCCGGACGCTTGAAAAGGTTCAGGAAAAGGCAGGAGCCAAACCGCTTAAATAACCGGATATCGAAAGAGAAAGAAAAAGCTTCGAGGGCGCAGCGCTCTCGAAGCTTTTTTACAACTCCAGCCCCTCTTCCCTGGGCCGGATGCTCATCTCTATTTTGCAGTCCGCCATATGCTCATAATTCGCTTCCAAGGTGTAGGCCACGTTCACCTGGATCCTGTCCTCCTCCTCCCGGATCTCCACCTCGTCCGTGTCAATTCCGATCAGGATGTTTCCAAACGGCGTGGCATAGCTTGTCATGTTCTTTCTGTTTTCCTCAAAAACCATATGTACGTTGACAAGCCCCTTTTTGGTCACTTCAAGCTGGGAATCCCTGAACTTGATCACATTCTTCGTGGTGTCCGTAAAGCCCTCCATCAGCTCCTCGAAAATCACATAATGGCTGTCGTTTCTTTTATAATATTCCGCCGGAGTAATGGTTTCCAGCGCATTGGCCCCCTCCTCGTCCAGAGCGAACTGCAGTCCCTTTAACGCAATCAGTACTTCTTTCTCCATCCTGTAATCTCCACACTCCTTTCGTATTTTTCTATGTTGATTGTCTTTGCGGAAAGTATGCCGTACTTGATAATGGAATTGGCAAACTGTTTAAATTTCTCAGAAGAATCACTGACATAAAACTGATACATATCATCTCCCAGCTTCGCCTCCTGCTCTCTTAACAGGCCTCTCCTGCGCAGGAGCTCTTTGAGCTCCCTCGCCGTTTCATAGGCGGGATTGACCAGAACCACCCCTTTCCCCATGACCTTTCCGATGGTTTCCCGGATCAGCGGATAATGGGTGCATCCCAGAACCAGCGTGTCAATGTCAATATCGATCAGCTCCGCAAGGTAACGCCTGGCAATCTCGTCCGTCACGGGATCCCTCCATAACCCCTCCTCCACAAGAGGCACAAACAGGGGGCAGGCCTTCCCCGTAATATTCGCATCCGGATTCATTTCCTTTATGTACTGTGGATAGATCCTGCTGGCAATGGTGCCCTCCGTGCCGATCACTCCGATTTTTCCGTTCCGGGTAGCCTTAAGAGCCGCCTTAACCCCCGGCTTCACCACGCCGATCATCGGGATATCCACTTCCCTCTCTATCTCGTCCAGCGCAAAAGCGCTGGCCGTGTTGCAGGCCGCCACAATCGCCTTAACCTTCTGCGTCTGCAAAAACCGCACGATCTGTCTGGAAAATTTGGTAATCGTCTCCTTTGATTTATTTCCGTAAGGCACTCTTGCCGTATCTCCGAAATATACGATCCTCTCATTGGGAATCTGGTGCATAATCTCCTTGGCAACGGTAAGGCCGCCCACTCCCGAATCAAATACCCCGATGGGTGCGTTTATGTCCGTCATTTTGAAATCCTTTTTCTTTTTCCTGATATAAATATTCCACTACCTTGCTTTTTATACAAAACTTTCCGCCGGGACCCGCAAATTGATCCGTTATCCCGTCATATTCAGCCTCTTCCCCGGACGCCTCGCAGGTTTCCCATGTCAGGCAAAGCTCCGGATATACAAATCCCCACCAGCCAATCGTTCCCATCAAAATTACGGCAGTTTCCAATACTCGTCTCATAAAGTCTTTTTGCAGCCTTAACCGGTCCGGCCGCCCTCCTGTTTTACTTTATGAAAAAGTATTGCCCGGATCCGGCCCGCATATACACTGCCGTCCCCGCATCCCTATCCATTATAACCGGAACAGCCCAAAATACAACGGAAACTTTAGGCCTGTCATATCTTTCGGTTTTCGAGACGGATCTGCCGGATAATGGATTCCTCCTGATTGTCAATATGAATCTTTGCCGCCCGGGCCGCCCTCTTTTTATCCCGCTCCACAATGCTCTCATAAATCTCCCGGTGCTCCTCCACCAGGTTTTCGTGCCGGCTCTCGTCCTTGATATAGACAAAGCGGTACCGGTACATCTGCTCGGAAAGGTTATTCACCAGCTGCAGCAGCCTCTGGTTTCCCGTCGTCCTTACGATAATATCATGAAGCGCCACATCCGCCCGGGCAATCACGGAAGCGTCCTTTGACACCCTGGCCACCCGCTCAAATTCTTCGCAGGCCTGTCTAAGCTCCTCAAGCTCCTGCTCTGTAATCCTCTCGCAGGCCAGCTCCACGCTCAGGGCATCCAGGGCCCTTCGCACTTCGAGCACGTCCCGCAGGCTCTTTTCCGTAATCCGGGCCACCTCGGCTCCCCGTCTGGGTATCATGATCACAAGCCCCTCCAGCTCCAGCTTTCGGATGGCTTCCCGTATGGGCGTTCGGCTCACCCCCAGTTTATCCGCAAGATGCACCTCCATCAGCCTCTCTCCGGGCTTTAGCTGTCCGGTAAGAATCGCCTTTCGCAGCGTATTGAACACCACGTCCCTGAGAGGAAGGAACTCATTCATATCTACCTGAAACGGATTGTCCATCTGCCTCCTCCTCTACACAAACTCTGTCACGAAAAGCCGCTTTGCAAGATCCGTCTCCCTGACCTTTTCATAAGCGGCCCGCGCCGCCTCCGCAGTGTCAAAGACGCCAAACACCGCAGGGCCGCTTCCGCTCATGAGCGCATTCAACGCCCCCGCCTCTTTCATAGTTTCCTTAATATCCCGGATGACCGGATATTCCCGGATTGTGACCGTCTCCAGCACGTTCTCCATCCGGGAAGTAATTCCCTCCAGGTTCCCTTCGCCAATCGCCTTTACCATCCCGTCAATGTCCGGGTGATGCCGTAAGGTATCTGCATGAAGATTTTCATACACAAATCTGGTAGAAACGCCCACATCCGGCTTGGCAATCAGAAGATGTGCCGCAGGAGGCGGCGCAAGTGGGGTCAGCACCTCTCCGATCCCTTCGGAAAGAGCGGTTCCGCCCATGATGCAGTAGGGCACATCCGCTCCGATCTTAACGCCCAGCCTTTTCATCTCCTCCTGCTCCATGGGAAGACCGAACAATTCCTTCATCCCGTGAAAGACAGCTGCCGCGTCCGCACTTCCGCCTGCCATCCCCGCCGCAATGGGAATATTTTTTTCCAGGGTAATTTCCACCCCTTCTCTGATACCGAAAGCCTCCATCGTAAGCGCCGCCGCCTTATAGACCAGGTTTCCCTCCCCGCTGGGCAGCTCCCCGTTATCCATGGATATGGTGATGGACGGGGAACCGTCCCGCTTCTTTTTTCTAAAAAAGGTCAGAACGTCATAGATTCCAACCGTCTGCATAATCATTTTCACCTCATGATAACCGTCCGGACGTCTCTTTATGACATCCAGCCCCAGATTAATCTTTGCATACGCTCTGCGTGTAATCCGATCCATCACTGTTCACCCTTTCTGTATACATAATACATGAATTGTATTTATTTTAATACATTGCCGGTTTGTCTGTCAATGGGCATACGGCCGCACAATTAATTACCATTTTTTCATTTTCCATTACAACTGCCATGGAAAATGGTAAATTTTTGGCCAAAGCCCTAATTTTTCGGCCAAATCTTCCGATAAAAGCTATAACATGAAATATATTCTAAACCAAGGAGGGTGAATCATGAGTGTAAACGGAGTTACCGGCGCAAGTGACGTGTACAGTGCTTACAGCACGGCTTCACAGACAAAACGCGCCGAGACAACAGCGGAAACTACAGGCGAAGCAAAAACCAATGAATCTGCCGGCGTCGTATACGAGCCTTCTGCTTCTGGAAAAGCTTCTTCCACCAAAACTTATAAAACAAATGCCAGTGTGGTAGCGCAGATGAAGGCTGACGCTGAGGCGAGAACCTCCCAGCTTCAGAGCCTGGTACAGAAAATGCTGACCAAGCAGGGCGAAACCTACAACACGGCAAACGGTATCTGGAGTCTGTTGGCACAGGGCAAGGTCAAGGCGGATCCCGCCACGATCGCACAGGCCAAGGAGGATATCGCAGAAGACGGCTACTGGGGCGTTAAACAGACCTCTCAGCGTATTCTGGATTTTGCCACCGCTCTGACCGGCGGCGATCCTACCAAAATCGAAAAGATGCGCGCCGCATTCCAGAAGGGCTATGACAAAGCGCAGCGAACCTGGGGAGGAAGTCTTCCCGAAATTTCCCAGCAGACCTATGACGCCGTACTTTCCGGTTTTGATCAGATGGCAAAGGATGCGGGAATCGAATCCTGAAACAATCCGCAGTAAAAAGGGCACCGCTTATGCGGTGCCTTTTCATTTTTTTCGTTATACGCTGCTTTTCGTTATACGCTCCTCATAATCAATATCCGGTCGCCCGTTTTCACCTCGTCGCTGGTAAGCTCATTTGTCTGCTTGATGACTGAAATGGGGACGTAATACCTCTTCCCGATATCCCACAGGCTATCCCCGTCCCTCACCACGTAGATAGCGATTCCGGGAAGGGAATCCATCTTTTCACTGTCGAGCTCGCAGGTGGTGATCTGCTCCACAATTTTTTCCTGCCACTGCCTGTAAAGATTGGTGTGGAAAAACAGGACGCACTTCACGTCAATTTCATCCGTGTCAATAATGGACACCGCAATCTGCTCCAGTTCGGTCTGCAGAGGATATACACAGTCCTTTCCGATGCCCTCCGCCTCAAGCATGTGACGGAAGGGAAGCTCCTGCTTTATCATGCCGAACCGGTTTTGCTGTGCACTGCTCTCATACAGAACCTGCAGGCTTACCGTGCCCCCGATCTCAATCCCGTTTTCCACAAGGGATGTGTCTGTAATCTGAAGTTTTGCGCAGGTATGGAGTATCTTCCCGATCTGTTCCCCTTCCGGCGCCTTGAAATGTCCGGAAAGCTTCATCTTGCCGTTGCTTCTTCCCATGTAGCTTCGAAAAAGCGCATCCTTTTCCTGCACGCTGGTCTCCTGAACCACGCCGTACACATCTGAGAGAATGTCAACCTGTTCCTCCTCATAGGCGCAGATATCCATATTCAGGCAGAGCTCAAAGGTGATCACTCTCTCCTCGCCGTCAAAATCAGGCCTTACCACCACCTCTTTTGTCTCCGCAAGATAACGGATCTCCGGTATCATTCCCTCTCGGGCACCGTCACAGCCAAGGCTTCCCGCAAAAGGAAGCACCGTCTCATAATGGCAGATTTCCTCCTCCTCGCCCTCGCCCGTATACAGGAAAAAGGCTCTTATCTCCCCCTGGACGGAGATTTTGTCATCGAGCATCTTAAACTCGACCTCCGTAGGCTCAACCTCCCACCAGATCATGGAAAAAATGTTGGGAAAGCTTCCGGGAATCTCCACTTCCTCCTTCATCCGGAAAATATCCTTTTTCTTCATGGCCATGGAAGCGATGCTCAGAGATTTTCTGCGAAATTCCACAGGCTCCGTTCCGGAAATATCAATGGCTGTCTCCTCGTCACAGATCTCCTCGCAGACCGTCTTAAGCAGAAGCACGGACTGTGCGCTGAATTTTCTGGAATTGATAAGGCCGGTGCTCAAATCCTCAATCTCCCAGCTTACGCTGACGCCATCGCCGTTTCTGACGCCCTCCATATAAATCTGTTCGTCAAAGGGGATCTCCCCCTCCATGGCCGACACCTTTGCCTTTTGTCCCTCTGCCAGATAAAGTAGATGCACCTTAAGCCTTCCCTTTACGCCCACATGGTCATCCGTCACCCTCACTTCCTCTATGACCACATTTCCTCTATCCATAATAAGCTTTAAAGCATCCGGCCTGGAATCGGAAATATTGATATCATCCTCCAGCGTTATCTGGATGGACGCCTTACATTTCAGGCGGTCCATATGTATATTCCGCTTTATCAGTTCCACCAAAATACCTCCCTGCGTGTACTTGTTTAAGTATATGACACGGGGAGGTATTTTATAACCGGCAAAAACGCTTCCTCTTACTCCTTCACAGCGCCGACCAGTTCTCCGATTTCTTCGATTCCATATTGCTTCATATAAGCCTCGATTCCCTCCACAACCTCCACGGTGGTATAGGGATTTACGAAATTCATGGCGCCCACGGCCACCGCCGACGCCCCGGCCAGGAGGAATTCAATGGCATCCTCCGCATTCGCAATTCCTCCCATGCCGATCACCGGGATCTTCACCGCATGGGAAGCCTGATAGACCATCCTCACCGCAACCGGTTTAATGGCCGGGCCGGACATTCCCCCCGTCCGGTTTGCCAGGGCAAAGGTTCTTTTGTGAATGTCGATCTTCATCCCGGTTATGGTGTTGATCAGGGAGATGGCGTCCGCACCCGCCGCCTCCGCCGCCCTTGCCATCTGTGCGATATCCGTCACGTTGGGGGAAAGCTTCATGATGATGGGCTGCCTCGCCTTTTCTTTGATCTTTGCGGTGATGTCATACAGGCATTCGGCGTCCTGGCCAAAGGCAATGGCTCCCTCCTTCACATTGGGACAGGAGACATTGATCTCCAGCATATCCACCGGGCATTCAGAAAGCCTCTCAACCACCTCAAGATAATCCTCAACGGTTTTTCCGCAGACATTGACTATGATTTTTGTATCAAACCGTCCGAGAAAGGGCAGATCCCTCTCCACAAAAACGTCGATCCCCGGATTCTGCAGGCCGATGGCATTGAGCATCCCCCCATAGGTTTCCGCAACCCTGGGCGTCGGGTTTCCAGGCCATGGCACGTTGGCCACACCCTTGGTCACCACCGCACCCAGCCGGTTCAGATCCACAAACTCTCCGTATTCCATGCCGGAGCCGAAGGTCCCCGAGGCTGTCATCACCGGATTCTTGAATTCCACCCCTGCAATCGTCACTTTCGTATTCATATTCCCTTTTCCTTTCTCAGATGTCCACATCCGCCGCATCAAATACAGGGCCGTCCGTACAGATCCTGGCATTCTTCACATGGGAATGGGGATCCGTCCTCTTTGTCCTGCACACGCAGCCAAGACACGCACCCACGCCGCAGGCCATCCTCTCCTCCAGCGAAATCCAGGCCCGGATTCCTCTTTCCTCACTGTAGCGTTTCACCGCCCGCAGCATGGGCATGGGGCCACAGGCCATGAGCATGTCCGCCTTAAGGCCCCGCTCCTCCATCACGGTCAGCACATTTCCCTTCACGCCTGCGCTTCCATCCTCCGTTGCAATCAGAATTTCGCCGTATTTTTCCAGATCCTCCTTCAAAAACAGATTCCCGTCCCGGTATCCCGCAATCACCTTCACCAGGGCACCGATTTTTGAAAGCTCCCTGGCCAGCTCCACCATGGGCGGAATTCCGATCCCTCCGCCAAGCAGCACGACGCGCTTTCCCATTGCCTCATCTACCGGAAATCCGTTTCCGAGAAGCCCAAGAATCTCCACTTCGTCCCCTTCCTTATAGGAAGCAAATTCCCTGGTCCCTCCTCCTGCAATCCGAAAGACAATCCGAAGCTTCCGCTCATCCGCCTCGCAGATACTGATTGGCCTTGGAAGCAGGGTGCTCTTATCCTTGGGATACACGCCGATAAACTGCCCGGCCCTTACCGCCCCGGCGAGCTCTGTATCCAGCCACATATCGTAAATACCCGGTGCAATCTCCTGATTGCCGAGCACCTTTGCCGCCGCTTTTCTCTTCTCGTTTCTCATATTCACAGTCCTTCCTTCTGATAGACCACCCGGCCTTCACAGATCGTATAATAGACATTTCCTACCATGGTTTCCCCGATAAAGGGGGAATTGGCGGATTTCGACGCAAACTCCTTTACCACCCAGGGCTCGTCCGGGGCGAAAAGAACAAGATCCGCCTCCTGCCCCTGTGCGATCCGCCCTCCGGGGAGCCCATAGAGCCGTGCGGGCGCCGTGCTCATCCGGTAAAACAGGGTGGGAAAATCAAGATAGCCCGGCTTTACCAGCTCCCGAATTGCCAGGCCCAGCGCAGTCTCGAGCCCGATAATGCCGCTGGGAGCGGCCGTGATCTCCCGCTCCTTCTCCTGTCTGCTGTGGGGTGCGTGATCCGTGGCGATCAGGTCAATGGTTCCGTCCCGAAGTCCCTCGATAATCGCAAGCCGATCCTCCTCCGTCCGAAGCGGCGGGTTCATCTTGGCCAGCGTTCCCTTTTCGATTAACGCCTCCTCGGTCAGGGTAAAGTGATGGGGGGTTGCCTCCGCATACACCTGCGCGCCATTTCTTTTCGCCCTACGCACAAGCTCCACGCCCTCCTTTGTGCTGATGTGCTGTATCACCGTCTTCGCTCCGGTTTCCAGGGCCAGCTCCACATCCCTGCGGATCAGGTCAGTCTCCGCCTCTCTGGGAGATCCTCCGATTCCGTAAAAGGCCGACGCTCTCCCTGCGTTAATTCCGTTGTTGACAATCCGTTCCGGATTCTCCTCGTGAAAGCTGATGGGCCTGTCCAGCTTCTTTGCCAGCATCATGGCCTCCCTCACCAGCTCCTTTCCAAGCAGAGGAATTCCGTCGTCGGTAAAGCCGGCGGCCCCGCAACGGGCTAGCTCTTCCATGTCCGTCAGCTCCTCCCCCTTCATGCCCTTTGTCACATTGGCGCAGCTCAGTATCCGGATTCCGGTCCGCTTACCCTTTTCCAGCACATAGGAAAGAATCTCCCCATTGTCCACGCAGGGCTTTGTATTCGCCATCAGGACAATACCCGTATAGCCGCCCTTTTTCGCCGCCTCGCCGCCGGAAATAATATCTTCCTTATAAGTAAAGCCAGGATCCCTAAAATGCACGTGGGTATCCGCGAGTCCGGGGGCTGCCATCAGCCCCCCGGCCTCCAAAACCAGCGCATCCTCTGGAATCCGAAAGCTCTCCGCTTCCCGGTCCTGCCTCGTGAAAATCCCTGCGATCTTTCCATCCTCTACCAGCAGATCCGCTTCGTAAGTCCGCCCGCCCACCGGGTCAATCACAGATCCGCCCCGGATATAAATTTTCATCTCTCCCCGCATTCTTTCATCCTTTCCGGTTTGTATTTCCTGTTATTATACTAGACTTTTTAATCAAATACCACAGGTTTTTCCACCATCTCCGTCTTGATTACCACATACGGGCAGGAGGGACTCGTCTTCTTCCCCTCATTCTCCCCCGGCTTTGGACCCTGCAGCGTCGTGTCGAAATACACGGCGTTGTCCGTCTCGTAAAGCGCATTCACAGAAATACTGTAGCCCCCCGTCTCCTGCTGCCCGTAGCCCATGCAGATATAGAGGTAGCCGCCATCCTGATATGTCATCTTAAAGCCCTCCGCCTTTTTTTCCTCCAGCACGGCAGAAAGCTCCTCCGGTATATTTTCCTGGGCTGTAACCGTAAATTCCAGATCCTTTATCTTCTCCATGGGATCCTTTTTTTCCTTACATCCGGCCAGTGCGGACAAGCACATAAGCATAAGGATTGCCAGCGTTCCAATTTTTCTCATTTTTATCCCCCTGCATACCGCTGGCTGCGCCTGCGGTATTGCACCAATAAGTAGTTTGAAAGGAACTTTCAAACTTATGGCCTTTTTGCTTTTTATAAATTTATGACAGACCCTATTGATTCATGCCATCACTTTTACCCGAATATTTCTCCATACAAAGAGGAGCATTTCTCATGATCAAATGCTCCCTCCAAATTGTCCTAATTCTTTAATTTATCTGTTCTTCAACCAATTTATACTTATTCAGATAGTTTAAAGCAGAAATGGGAATAAACCCTGAAAAATCATTCTCCATTGCGGTATTTATGTTATAGGTTCCCCTCGTAACAATTCCGATAACTTTTCTTTCACCCTTTGTCAAAACCGGCCCTCCACTATTACCAACATATATTATATTATCTATACCATACATTTTGACCCCTGAGTAATTCCTTGTTGACGCAATTTTAGCCTCAATTACTCTGATAGAATCACCTGGATTATAATTGGGATAGCCTAACACTATGACTTCGTCCATCTGGCGAATCGCATCCTTTGTTTGAATGGAAAATTTATTTGCTCCTTCCCAGCCATCTACCTTTAATATCGCTATATCAATCTGCTCAACATAATCTTCTACAATCGCTGTATATCTTTTACTAATATTTTCTTCGGAATATACCGTTAAATCATCTGCCGCCTGCTTTTCTTCCTCATCGTACACAACATGATAACATGTTACAAAGCGGCCGTCTCCAATATGAAATGCCGTTCCCTGTGACATTGCTTTTTCACTCTCCACAATAACAGTACATGATTTATAGAAGGAAAGCCATTTCATTACATCAGATTTTTCCTCATCAATTTTATGTTTGTTCAGCTCAGCCTCCAGCATAATGACGAATCTGACTCCTGAAATAAACAGATCTTTTGCCGTTAAATACCTGTCCTCAATTTCATCCGTATCATCAAGAAGCCCTTCATATTCTGTTTTTCCATGCATAAAGTCAATCGCATATAAATTTATATTATTAATAATCTTAAAATACCTTTGAGTCAATAATTTCTTTTTGACAGAAATAGAGATGTTTTCTTTTATATGACATTTTTTCTGTGATAATAAATCAATCCGATCCGCTACGCTGCTCCCTTCTCCCCAGAACTTCTCCTTAATATCTGCGAAATTTATTACTCCTCCCTCTATTTCGAAACTCTCGTTTGATGAAAAGAGGCAGTTACAATATTCAATCAGTAAATTATTTATACATCTGCTTATCACAAAGCAGGAACATAATGGGTAACCTATGTCAATAATATTTATGCCCTGCATAATATCCGCACAGACCATGGGTCTGACTAATTCTTCCATCGACCGGTCAGCCAATATATCCTGCAACGCCTGCTCAATAGCTGTCAAAAAATAAACATCTTCCGTATTTTCCATTTTACTCCTCTTATTCACTTATTTCGTATGTATTCGGCTTCCCCTCATTTATAATTATCTTACCCCTTTTATTCATGCTCTGTAAGGTCTTTATTGGTTGTGCCTTTGGATAGATAGCCGCAAGCGCATCACTGCTTTCCAACATTTCCTCCCAGGATAACGGCACCAGCGATTTCGATAAAACATCCAGAATAATCTCTTCCGGTTCAATCGTCTTATTCATTGAATCAGAGTTTTTGCCTTTCAAAAGTGCGCTGATAATATTTGCCCAACTTTTCATATCATTTTCTGTTAAATAACTAACATACTTTTCTATATCTTTTTTGTCGGCATTTTCCACATTAACGTTGTTTTCCTGGAAACGCTTTATTATAAATTCCATTACCTCTTCCTTTGTCTTGGGTGTTTTTAATACCACCTGATGATCCTTAAACCGTCTTTCAAAAGCCGCCTGATGCGACAAAACTTCCCACGCTTCAATGGTAGTGCCAACGGTAATCATTCCTTCGACTTTGCAATTATTCAGATAATCAAACAAAGTACGGTAAGAGGTCAATATTTTGTATCCAACCTTTGTAAGGGAAATAGAATTTGTAGAATCTGAATATACCTTGTCAATCTCATCAATAAACAGTAATATTTTTTTCCCTGTTACACATTGAATAAATTGTAAAGCAGCCACAAAGGCAGTTACGAAATCATTTTCATTATTTATAAATCTTTTTTTTGCATTAAATTTTTTTCTCATAAAGCTGACTTGATCTGGAAACAAATCCTTATTAGAAAAATAATCCAGAACCAGCCTTTTCTCATCTGTATTATTACAATGTGTTAAATATCTCACTATATTATTATCCACATATCTATTTGCCAACGATTTGTCGGATTGTTCCCAATCCTCCAAATACGTTGACAAGTCCTTATTGACATTACTTTTAAACAAAGAAGCGTACAAACTATTAAGAGCATCTACAAGCGGACCATTAAAAAACATATCGGGCATGTAAATACCAACCGCGGTCTCATTTTCCTCCACTTTCTTTCTCATATATCTTAAAAAATGTGTCTTCCCATTCCCAATCTGTCCCAAAACGACAGATCCCATCATAAGATTGTTGCATTTATTCATCCAGCTTAGATAGCAATGAACATTCTTATCTTCTCCCACTATATACTCAGGGTCGGCAATTAAATTAATCCTTATCATGCTTTCGTCTATATTTTTTCTGATCGTTCCTTCATTCATATATTTTCACCTTTCTTCATAACCGACATAATATATTCTCCGCTTAAATTTCGAACCTCTCCTTTATTTTTATAAAGGCTGCTTTTAGCCCAAATATACTTGTCATTTTCGTATGATGCTGCACATCTCATTACACTATTGGCAATATCGGGAAGAAAATATTTCATTACATTTTTTTCAAACTCAACAATACTCAAAATTTGTCTTGATTTAAAAATATTTTCTACGGCCTGTTTATCACAAATAACAATGTATTCTTTATTAACATTTACATATCCGCCAAACACCATTAAGTTAAAAACAGGATTAAGATTTCTTGCCACTGATCTGACTGCGCTGTTATCATATCTTCCCATTTTTGATACTAACGAAAAAATATAGTAAACTGTTTTTTTCCTTAAACTTCCTTCAAACAGGTTGAGCAGTGTTTCGATTATACTCTTAATTCGTTCAATTTCCGGATTAATTACGATCAATTTCTTTATAAAATCCGAATAACTTATCTGCTCATAATAAAGCTGAATGGTCAAATCACTTAAACGGTATACACCTTCCTTATTTTCCAATATACTTGTCAAATTCGCATGATTGATCATTTTTCTTAATGTATTTTCCGTTATGGACATCTTCTGGCATATTTTTGGAAGATCTAAATTTTGGTATCTCAAGCTAGCCTCTCCAAAAATCTCACATATTTGAGTCACTCTCTCCTGGGTAATGGGAGCGTTAGCAATATTGGGAATTATAAAATCAGTATGTGTATACATATTTTCCCTCCTTTGGATCTTAACAAATTTCGCAGATCCTTCTTTATAATATTATATTATTATGCCGTTTTCAAGACCGATAGTATCGATACGCCAATTTTCTAAATAATACAAAAAGAGCCCATACACTGACTTCCCAATGTATAAGCTCTTTTGCTTTATAAGCTCTTTTGCTTTATAAGCTCTTTTGCTTTATAAGCTCTTACGGTTTCATACACCCAACATTCTATCCGCACCGTCCCCCCGGCTTACTGCGTGCTGACAGCCTCTCCAAGCGTCACGGACACGTTCTTTGCCTGGTATCCGGTAGGGCTTCCCTGCATGATGGTCAGTTCCACCGTGGTTCCCGCCGAATAGTAGCTCAGCTCATCCTTAAGATCATCCATGGACTTTATCTCTTCCCCGTTCAGCGCCGTAATGATGTCACCTCTGATCAGGCCCGCAGCGGCCGCGCCCGTTCCCTCGGAAACGGAAGAGATATAGACTCCCTTTGGCATGCCGTAGAGCTGGGAATATTCAGAGACCACGTCGATTCCCGTGATTCCGAGGAAACCTCTGTTTTCCTCCTCCACCCGAAGCCTTGTCTGCTTTGTCATCAGATCCTCTATGATGGGCTGGGCGTCCGAGATGGGAATGGCATATCCCATGCCCTCCACTGCGGATCCGCCGATCTTGTTGGAATTAATACCGATCACCTGCCCTCTGCTGTTGAGCAGTGCGCCGCCCGAATTCCCGGGGTTAATCGCGGCATCGGTCTGAATAAAGGTGTTGACCTCCATGTCATCCTGCTGCGGCTGGGACTGCGCACTGACCGTATTTACCGCAATGGGCCGGTTCAGGGCGCTCACCACGCCCGTAGTGACGGACTGCCCGTAACCAAGGGCGTTTCCGATTGCAATGACCGGTTCTCCCACCGTAAGCTGTGTGGAATCTCCCATCTGCGCAATGGCAATCGCACTCATGGTAGAGCTCTCCATATCATTCAGCTGCACGGCGATCACCGCAAGATCCTTGTCGGAATCGGAACCCTTCATCTGTGCCTGAACCTGCTTTCCATCCGCAAACTGAACCGAGAGCTCCTCGGCCGCCTCCACCACATGGTAATTTGTCACTACCAGAAGCTCGGTATCATTCTTTCCCACGATAATTCCCGAACCCGTGCTGCTTCCCTCACTGCTGAACTCCTGTCCCCAGAAGGATGTTGTTTCCACGTATTTATTGTTGACGGATACCACGGAAGGCATTACCGCTTTCACCACCTCGGTCACGTCCGTCACCGTGGTCTGCACCAGATTCGTCCCGTCCCAATCCTGGAAAGTGGATGCGATCTCGTCTGCGGGAGAGCTCTCTGTCCCGTCACTTTCGGACAGCTCGTTTTGAGCCTCGCCGCTCTCCTTCAAAAGACTTTCCTTCACAACGCCCGAGGCCGTAGTCACCGCCTCAAAACCAAGACCCGCAAAGATTCCGAACAGAAGGCCGCAGCAGATTCCAAGTACCAGCTTTTTGCCGGTGCCGGATTGTTTTTTGGGTTTTTGTGCGCCCGGCTTTGGCTGTTCGTAATAGTAGGCGTTGGAGCCGCCCTGACTGGCCTCGGAACCGCTCTCCGCATTTGCGCCGTTATAATTGTTCGGATAATTATTCTCATACATAGCAATTACCTCTCTTCCTTATTTGTATGGCAGACTTTTCATCCGCTTTTGCCCTTTTCTTAATATGGTTTTAGTATAGCCGGTAATTGTGTTCATTTTGTGATAAAAATTTGACAAATTTGTTTATTTCCAGTATTCCCGGTTCATTGAGCATTGCCTGACCATGCGCCATGGAAGCTTCTGATATCTTTTCCCCAGAAAAAATCCGAGATATTTGCAGCCGCTGTGGAAAAAAAGCTTTAAAATCAGCCACGGCTTCCCTTCTTTTACCAGATATGAGCAGGTGCCTTTTACAAGCCGGATCCCCTCGCCCTCTGTCTTCACTCCCCCGAAGATATCGGGAAACTGCGCATGGGACACGCCCAGATCAAAATTTCTCCGAAACTGCTGGAACGCACTGTAATTGTGGGAGTGAAACACCTGCGCATGGGCCGCATAAGCTATGCTTTCCCCCGCATCAATCAGCTTCCTGGCATAAATCATATCCTCATTAAAAATCGTGCGTTTCACAAAACCGCCCAGCCTGTCGTACACCGCCCTGTCATAGGCCGCACAGACATTGGAGGCAAAAAAGGTCTTGATTCCCAGGACCGGAAGATCCTTCGCCGACTTGACCACGGATTGATCCGGATAGTTAAAATCTCTGGTAAAGCGTTCGATCACCCCGCAGTCCGGGGCAGGCAGCTGTCTGGCATAGCTCATGGCCGCTTTTTTCTCCGCAAGGGGCGCAAGCAGCCGCTCAAGCAGATATTCGTCCGCCGGGATGGCATCGTCCGTCATCATTACAAAATAATCGCTGTCCGATTCCGCCACTGCGCACCTTCTCGTGTTCCCATGATCAAATTCTCTCCTGGATATGTGCCTCACCGAAACATTTTTGTAGCGCTGCCAGAAATCGGTGCCGATAATCAGCCTGTCAAAGTAAATCTGTTCCGTATTCACCAGAAAAATCCGGTTTATCCGCACCGTCTGCCTCTCCAGCAGATCCAGAAGCACAAACAGTCTTTTGTCCGGTTTGTACACCGGAATAATCACATCTGTTTTCTTCACCTGAAATTCCCCTTTCTCCCCGAAACAGCGTTCCGACTTCCGTCTGCTGCCCGACATCAAGAAAAAGGACCAGCTTTTACTCATCTGGTCCCTTTCACAATCCTTTGCATCCTTATCACTTATTGAGATATTTACCTGTATCGGCCTCCACCTTAGCGCTGTATCCCTTCACCGCCTCGGAAGGCGTATAGCTCTCATCCTCAAACAGGAACTTGTGCAGCCAGGTGACATTTTCCTCCAGGGATACGGGGATTACACAGCTTCCCTTGGATCCGATGGTTCCGGTCGCACGCAGGCTCTCCGTTGGAAAGCCGTCATGTTCCGTAATCTGGTATCTGGAAACCTCGCCCAGCATTGTCAGAATCTCCGTCAGATCCAGCGATGTGTACACTTCGCTGAAAACATCATTTGCAATCTGGTTCAACGTGGCCGGCGAAGCGGTCTTGACCTTGTCCATGATGGCAAGGATCACTTCCCTCTGCCTCTCCGCGCGCTTGAAATCATCTCCCGCCGTGTAACGGATCCGGCAGTAGGCGGTAGCCTGCAGGCCGTCTAACAGCTGATAGCCCGTGGAGGATACCGGCGTATAATTCCGCTTCAAATCCTTCGCCATACAGATCTGATAATTGTTCAGGTGGCTGATCTCCGAGGAATCCACATCGATCATAATGCCGCCAAGCGCATCTATGGTGTCGCTCAGACCGGCAAAGCCCACCGTGATGAAATCCGTGATATTCATGTCAAGGTTCATGTTGAGCATGTTAATGGCCTGCTCGGGTCCTCCCTTTGCGTATGCCGCATTACATTTATTATAAGAATCATTGCTCAGGTTCAGGTAGGTGTCGCGGTAAACGGAAACCAGCTTACATTCCCCGGTATCCTGATTGATGGACGCAATCATTATGGAGTCGCTTCTGGTATTCTTGGTGAGCGCTCCCGTGGTGGAATCCACACCGAACAGGGCAATGTTGCGGTAGCCCTTCATGGTGGTCTCTTCCTTCACCTTCACCTCTTCGTTGATCACGATATCCTCTTCCGGAATTTCTACCTTTCCGACCTTCTCCGTTTTCAGCACGCCATAGAGCACCACCACCATCAGAAGCAGAACAAAAATTTCCACGATAAAAAGAATAATCTTGGTGCGTTTCTTTTTGGAATCCTTCTTTGCCGCCATCTTCTTCCGGGTGGCCGCCTTCTTTGATCTTACCTCTTCCTCTCTGGCTCTGCTTTTTTTATGTGCAGGTTTCCTGGATTGTGTAGCCATTTCAATAATCTCCCTCTACTTTTACTACGATTTAATGCAACAGGTTTCATCGGATGTACAACTACTCCTGACAAATCCTTATTTTCGCATAAAAAAACCGATAAGGCAAGCCTTATGTGATTATTTAAGTTATTATTAAGATTTGTAAATTTGCTCCTAATATGCATTCTTATTGATAAAACCTTTGAAAATTGTGAGAAACATAATCCGGAAATCAAAGGCCATGGACCAGTTTTCGATATAGAAAAGATCGTACTCGATCCTCTTGCGGATCGAGGTGTCCCCCCGATATCCGTTGATCTGGGCCCAGCCGGTCAGTCCGGGCCGCACCTGGTGCTTGATCATGTAACGGGGAATCTCCTCCTTGAATTTTTCCACAAACTGGGGCCTCTCCGGACGGGGTCCCACGAGGCTCATATCCCCCATCAGGATATTGAACAGCTGGGGCAACTCATCTAAACTGGTCCGGCGCAGAAGCTTTCCGATTTTCGTCACTCTCGGATCGTCCTTCACCGTCCACCCCTTCTGCTCCGCCGTTGGCTTTTGCATCTCCATGGTCCGGAATTTGTACATCTTAAAATTCTTGTTGTGAAGCCCTACCCTCTCCTGCTTGAAAATAACAGGGCCTTTGCTGGTGAGCTTGATCGAGACGGCCGCCGCCAGCATAAGCGGAGAGGAAAGCAGGATTCCCACAAAAGAACCTGTCACGTCCACCACTCTCTTGGCCACCCAGTTTAAGGTGTTGGTCAGCGCCACATAGCGTATGTTGATCACCGGAAGCCCCATCAGATCCTCCGTGTAAGGGTGGCTCGGCACAAGGGAATTGTAGTCGGGAATGAATTTGGTGTGGACTCCGGATTTCTCGCACAGATCCACAATATACTCCAGATGGTCGTAATCCTTGAGCGCCAGGGTGATCGCAATCTCGTCCAGCTTGTTCTCCGGCAGGATATAGTGGATGTTTTCGATCCGCCCCACCACCTTGACGCCCTTGTAGATGGTGCCGCTGGGAATCCGGTCATCCAGAATCCCCCGGACCACATAGCCCCACTGGGGATTGGCGTTAATTCTGGTAATATATTCCTCCGCCGCCCTGGAATAGCCGATCAGCAGAATATATTTCAGGTTATAGCCCTTTTTCCGGAAAAACTGCAGAACACTGCGGATGGTGGAACGGCAGAGCGTGGTGAGAACAATATTGACCACGTAAAAGATAAACATCATGACACGGGAAAAATGCGGCTGGTTGATCATGTACAGCACCACCATAAACAGGGTGAGCCCCACCGTGTTAGCCTTTATGATTCCCGCAATCTCGTACTTGCGCCTGGTGGCCCGCTTGGGCGCATACATATTAAAGAAATAATACAAAAACACATATCCGGGTACAAGAAAATAAAGAGCGCTGAAATAAACGTCCATAGACAGCGCTCCCGCACCGGGTTCCGTATTCGCAAACGGAGTTGCAAACTTTATATACCATGCAAGCAGATAGGAAACTGCCACCACAGCCGCATCCACTACCAGATGCAGCCGGTTAAAAACTTTCTGATTATCCTTTATCATTGCCGCTACCTTCTTGCCACTATTTTACAATATTCTTCCCGATTACACAAGCCCTGTAAAATCCTTCTCACAATACCCTTCTTATCATACCTGCCCACAGCTCCTTCTGAACCCACAGGTAATTGGGAAATCTCTTCCATTCGAACTTTACCCTTCTTTTCCTTCCCTCCCCGGAAAGGGAAAGCCGAAGGCCCCTTCCGATCCCTCTCAGGTATGCGCCCCCAAGCCCCTTCCCCGCAAAGAACAGAAGCTTGATCAGATATCCCGCAAGAAGAAAGGGAAGATTCAGAAGAATCTGCAAAAAAGGCATATTTTTAACGATCAGATAGACGCTGTTTCGGGAGGATAAGTCCACCTTAAAGGCATTGTGCCTGCTGCCGCTTACCGCGCTTCCCGCATGTCTTACCACGGCCTTCGGCGCAAACACATTCCGAAACCCCATAAGATTGGCCCGGTAGCCCACGTCAATATCCTCCAAATAGGCGAAATGCGCCTCGTCAAACACTCCCAGCTCCAGAAGCGCCTTCCGTCTGTACATGGCCGCCCCGGCGCAGGAAGCGAAAATCCGGCCGCCCCTTTCATATTTTTCCGCCGGCTGATCCTTTCCCCTGGCAAAAGCCCAGCCAAGGGCGCAGTAAAAATCTCCCGCATCATCTATTTTTTCCGGAAATCTCATATTTATCATTTTTGCCCCTGCCGAAAAAATATTCTCTGAAACCGACAACGCTTTTTCCAGCTCTTCCACGCAGCCTTCCTCCACCGTGGTATCGTTGTTGAGCAAAAACACAAATTCCGTATCCGCCTCCCGTATCCCGACGTTAACCGCATGGCAGAATCCCGTATTTTCCTCCAGGGAAATCAGCTTCACCTGGGGGAATTTCTCCTTGACCAGCCTGCGGCTTTCGTCCCCGGATCCGTTGTCCACCACGATTACCACAGGCCTGCAGCGCCCGGCATACAGGCTTTTCAGGCAGTTTTCTATATATTGTATTCCATTATAGTTTGGAATGACCACGGTCGTGCGGCATTCCAGATTATGGGCATTTTCTCTCAATCCTTCGACCCCCGCGCTTTGGATCTGTCCACCTTCTCCGTCATGGACGGATCCCATACGATTCTCATTCCCATGCCGCGCACTCTCTCGCACAGCCTGCGGCTGACTTCCACATAATCCACGCTCTCCTTCAGGCTGTCCCTCCAGTCAAAGCGTCCGTTTACCGGATTTTTCAGATAGGGAAGCCCTGTCATCTCCTCCAGAATCTCCTGCGCCTGTCCCGACGCCCTCATACAGCGGATATCAATCATCTGCGCCTCCTGCTGCAGAACCGCCCGGTGCATATAGCCGCTGTATTCCTTATGCAGGCCCAGATAGAGAGGTTCTCCTTCGGCGCTGTAGATCCCGCCGGCGATCTCGTTCCTTTTGTTGATCAGCCTGCCCCCCACAAGCGCCACATCCGGCCTGCTGTCAAAAATATCCGTCTGATAATCCACCCGGTAAAAGCCGAGGTGCCGCAGATGGGACACCCTTGCCTTCCACTCTCTCGAGCGCAGGAAATCTTCTACCGCCCGCTTGCCCGCATCATAGGCGTATTCCTTGCTCTGCGGGTTTTCCGCCGTGGAGAATTCGTGGCAGCGCCAGTGGTAGAGCACCCTGGGGACATGGGCGATGGGCAGCTCGCGGATCCGGTTCCTGCGCTTGTCCTTTCCCAGCAGATAGCTGACGCAGCGAAGCACCAGGTCAAAGTCCTGGGCCCCGTCGCAGACGCTTCGCAGCTGCAGCTCCTGCATGAGCTGGCGCTTCATCACCAGAAAGTGGCAGATATAATTGTTGGACAAAAGAAGATCCAGATTAAAGTCCGCCTTTCGGTTCTCCTCATAGAAGACGGCGGCGGCACTGTCACACTTGTCCTCGTCCGAGTACAGAAGCTGCAGCTCCCCGTCCTCCTCCCAGGCCTTCTCAATCCGGCAGGCCATCTCAAAAAGCGCATCCTTTGTGAGGATGTCGTCGTGGTCGAGAAGCGCCGCGTAATCCCCCGTGGCATACATGAGCGCCTGATTGGTATTTCCGGAAATTCCGCAGTTCCGCTTAAGCCTCCTGTAAAAAATCCTCTTATCCTCATAGGTCTTTACCACCTGCTCCACCCGGTCAGAGGCGCTGGCATCCGCCAGAATCAGTTCAAAATTCCCATAGGTCTGGCTCAGCACGGAATCCACCATCTCTCTCAGATAGGTTTCCTTTGTCTCATA
Source organism: uncultured Lachnospiraceae bacterium (assembly GCA_910579685.1). Classification (GTDB taxonomy): domain Bacteria; phylum Bacillota; class Clostridia; order Lachnospirales; family Lachnospiraceae; genus Suilimivivens. Next base: position 79,900 of record CAJTVN010000008.1, read on the forward strand.
GAGAGGCACAAGAATGCTGAACCTGCAGGAAAATCCTTTGCCCCTCTCCCGCTGCTCATCCAGCTCCTCCTGCGGCGGCTCTATATAGGTATAATGCTCCCGCTGTTCCTTTTGCATTCTCTCCCTCGCCGCATAATACGCCTGCCTGATCCCGTTTTTTTTCAGATACCGTATCGTCTTTTTGAAATTACTGATCCTGAATATTCTGCCCATCCGACACCTCTGCCTCTGCCGTCTCAAAACTCTTTTGCCTGTCCACAATTTCCCTGCGCACCCCTGTGAACAATAACAGACAGTACATATTTCAACTCTGTACTGTCTGGATAATAGTTTATGCTTTCTAAAAATGCAGGCTGTCAGGGTACAGCTACAAATGGAACATTTCATGTAAAGGACCCTGTAAAACGCCGGTCCTTATGCGCCGTCCTCTGGCGCATTAGTACCGCTGCGTTTTAGATGGAGCGAAAGTGCGTCCTGACATGAATGTTCCATTGGCAGCGTCCGTACCGTACCCTGCATTTTAGAGATACGCCTTCAGATCCTCCGTCAGCTTCTCCACTCTCGCCTTTGCATCTTCCAGGCTGTCTCCCTTGACACCCATATAGAACTTGATCTTGGGCTCGGTTCCGGAAGGCCTTGCACAGCACCAGGAATCGTTGGAAAGGTCAAAGTAAAGCACATTGGACTTGGGAAGCCCGGTGCTCTTCTCCTGTCCGGTCTCCAGATTCACAGCCACATCCCTGTCGTAATCCCTGAATTCCTTTACGGTCAGATCGCCGAAATTCCTGGGTGGATTGCTGCGAAGCCTGTTCATCATCTCCGTAATCTGCGCCGCACCGTCAATTCCCTTTAAGGTAATGGCATACTGCGTCTCCTTGTAATATCCGTATTTCTCATAGAGATTGAGCATCTGATCCCACACGGTGATTCCGTTCTTTTTGCACCATGCGGCCATCTCGCACAGGCACATCACCGCCACCACCGCATCCTTGTCCCTGGCGTGGGTTCCGGCAAGGCAGCCGTAGCTCTCCTCAAGGCCGAATACATAGTTGTTGGATCCCGTCTGTTCAAAGAGCTTGATCTGCTCCCCGATAAACTTGAATCCTGTCAGCACCTCGATAAACTTGACGTTGTAATCCCTTGCGATGGCTCCCGCCATGTTGGTGGTTACAATAGTGGTCACAAGCGCCGGATTCTCCGGCATCTTTCCCGTGTTCGTCCTCTCTCTCAGAATATATTCCGCAATCAGCATTCCGGACATATTTCCGGTAAAGGGAATGTATTCGCCGCTCTTCGTATCCAGCGCATAGATGCCGAGACGGTCCGCATCCGGATCCGTGGCCAGGACAATGTCCGCATTCTTTTCCTTTGCCAGCTTAAGCGCCAGGGTAAAAGCCTTGGGATCCTCGGGATTTGGATATTCCAGAGTGGTAAAATCGGGATCCGGCATTTCCTGCTCGGGAACCACATACACGTTCTTGAAGCCAAGCTCGGAGAGGATTCTGCGCACCGGCACGTTCCCCGTCCCGTTAAAGGGCGAATAAACGATCTTGATATCGTCCGCAACTTCTTTTATGATCTCGGGATGGATGATCTGCTTTTTCAGCTCCACCATATAGGCATCGTCGATCTCTTTGCCGATCACCTGATACAGACCCGCCGCAATGGCGTCTTCCTTGCTCATGGTCTTCACCTCATGGTAATCGGTCACGTTCTTGACCTCCTCAATGATCTCCCGATCCCTGGGCGCCGTCACCTGGGCACCGTCCTCCCAGTACGCTTTGTATCCGTTGTATTCCGGAGGGTTATGGCTTGCCGTGATCACGATACCGGAAATGCAGTTTAAGGTGCGAAGGGCAAAGGAAAGCTCCGGCGTGGGACGCAGCGCATCGAACACATACGCCTTGATTCCGTTTGCCGCAAGGCACAACGCCGCCTCATCCGCAAACTCGGGTGATTTTCTTCTGGAGTCGTAGGCGATGGCAACCCCCTTGTCTTTTCCGCCCTGCTTGATAATATAGTTGGCAAGACCCTGGGTCGCTTTTCTCACGGTATAGGTGTTCATACGGTTGGTTCCCGCACCGATCACACCCCGAAGGCCTCCCGTACCAAACTCCAGCTCCTTATAGAAGCGGTCCTCGATCTCCTTCTCATCCCCTGCAATCCCACGGAGCTCTTCTCTGGTCGCCGCATCGAAATAATCGTCATTCAACCAGAAATCATACTGTTCCCTGTAGCTCATAACTGATCCTCCTGCAATTTTTCTTTTTCCTTTTGGCCATGCATCCTCAAGTCCCCATAAGAATCCCAAACACACACGGCCCACTGTTTTCAGTATACCATATTCTCCCTATATTTTCAAAGCAAAGTCACTGCGGTCCAATGAAAAGTTTGGATTATAATAGGGATCTCCCTTTTCCAGGACTTCCTTCCACTTTTCCCGGAATCTGGCCGATTCCTCATTGTAGCGCCTGGCCTTCTCCCCCTCGGTATCCAGCCCTCTGGATACCGATTCAAAATGATACAGCTCCGCAAAGGGCGTGAACACATTGAGCAGGCCCATCCTTCGCAGTTTCAGGCAGAAATCCACGTCGTTTAAAGAAATCGCAAAGCTCTCGTCCAGCCCCCCGGCCTTTTCAAACAGGGACTTTTTCACCAGCAGGCAGGCGCCTGTCACCGCCGACACATTCTGGGCATAGCACAGCCGCCCCATATAACCGAGATTCTCCCTGTGCTGGCCGTAATGACTGTGGCCCGCAGTCCTGTGGGCCCCTAGGCCGAGCACCACCCCGGCATGCTGAATGGTCTTGTTTCCATAATAGAGCTTGCCTCCCACGGCTCCCACATCCTCCCGCTGGGCGTACATGAGGAGCTCCTCCATCCAGTTAACCGTGATCACCTGGGTATCGTTGTTAAGAAGCAGAATATAGTCCCCCTGCGCCCTCTGTGCGCCAAAATTGTTCACCGCCGAGTAATTAAAGCTTCCTTCGCTCTCATATACGGCCACCTGCACATGGGGGAAGGCCTTCAGCGTTTCATAGTAATCGAAAATTTCCCGCATCCGGCTGTTGTTCTCCACCACGATTATCTCATAATTTTCGTAGGTGGATTTCTCCATGATGGAAGTGATGCACCGCTTTAAGTCCTCCGGATGATCCCTGTTTGCGATCACGATGGAGATCTTCGGATTTCCCACAATCTGATACCGTATCTTGAAAATCGTCTCGAAGGCCCTGGTGGACGTGATCTGAAAATGCGTGAATCCGTGCCGCCTCAGATGATCCGCCACCGCTCCCCTTGCGGCCTCCACCACATAGGGCTTTGCGTCAATCCCCGAGGCGACGCTCCCCTCATGGCTGCGCCAGTAATACAGAAGTTTTGGCACATGCACCACCTTCTTTGCCCGGTCCGTCAGCCGCAGGATCATGTCGTGATCCTGGCTGCCGTCAAACCGGGTGCGGAACAGCTCCGTCCCGTCCAGGAGCTTTCTGTCGAAGACGCTGAAATGGCAGATATAATTGTTGGCACGCAGGTTGTCCACCGCATAGTCCGGCTTGAAATGCATGGTCAGCATCTGATTGATGTTCCCGCTCCTGAAAGTGGTCTCATCACAGTAAATGTAGTCCGCATCCCGCTCATTGATTGCCTTCATATATTCGTACAGGGCGCTTGGATGAAGAATATCGTCATGGTCAAACAGCCCCGCGTATTCCCCCGTTGCCATTTTCAGACACTCGTTTGTATTGCCGGAAATACCCTCGTTCTTCGCAAGCTTCCGGTAGACGATCCTTCCCCGGCCGTCCGCCTTCGCATATTCCAGACAGATCTCCCCCACGCTTTTGTACCCGTCGTCCGAGCCGTCCGCAAGGCACAGCTCCCAGTTCTCATAGGTCTGGTTCAAAACCGAATCCAGCATTTCCCTGAGGAAATTCTCCGGCGTGTTAAAGAGCGGGACAAGAATGCTGATCTTCACCCGTTTCGCAAAAACAGTCTCCCTCTCCTTCTTCCTTGTCTCCTCATCCGGAAAGCTCGCCGTCCCGTAGCGCTCCATGGCCTTTCTCTCGATCCGCTTGTATTTCAGCTTGGCCATAATCCCCCGCAGATTCCCGCAGTTTTTCAGCCGATCCCTCTGGCGCAGCAAAAAGTGCATGCATCTGCGCAGGGGTGCGGTCGCCTTCCAGAGGGGATTGTTCCTGATCCGGTCCAGCTTAAAGGCAAGCTCCTCGTTTTTCGCCTCCAGCACGGCCACCCGCTCCGCAAGATCCGCCGTCTTGATGTGTTCTTTTTCATACGCCGCCCTGTAATCTTCCATTTTCCTCTTCCTCCACCTGAAGCATCCAGCTGCTAAAACCGACGAGCCTCTGCCTTGAGAAGCGCTTTTCCGCCAGCATGCCAAAGCGGTAACAGCCCCTTGGCACATCCGCAATCCTTACCTTTGCCGCAAAGCCCGTAAGCTCCACATTCACCTGATCCTTCAGATTGTCGCAGATGTCTCTGCGGTACTGGCTCTCCACCGGGATCCGAATAATCTCTCCGTTGTCCCGGTTCTGCAGGATAAGGGTTCTTTTGTAGCACCCGTTATCCGCTCCCACTACAAAACAATAGCCCTGAAAATAATACCCCATATCCGAAGCATCAGGCTCTTCCCGCCCCTGCCCGGCCGCAACCCCGTATTTCCATTTGTAAATATCCATGGCGCACTCCATTCCCAGCACCACGCAGGCATCTTCCCGGACGCCTGCCGGCAGTGCGCGCCGCTTTCCGGTCTTCGCCCAGGGCATATCCAGCCTCACCTGGTAGCGGAAAGCGGGAGAGTATTCCGATTCCAGCATATCCGAAGTGAGGTATTTATGATAAAAGGGATCCGTCCCGTACAGATCCTGGTGCCTTTCGTACAGAATATCCTTTTCCTTAAGAAGACGCTGCTGCTTTTGATCGGACTCCCCGTCCTTTCCCCGGCTGAGGGATTCGTGATGATACAAAATCACGTCATTTCGCACCATATTGTAAAAACCGTTCTCATAGATCGTATAACACAAATCCACATCATTAAAAGCCACCGCAAGCCCCTCAAAAAAGCCTCCCGCCTGCAGGAACACCTCCCTTCGCATCATCAGGCAGGCGCCGGTTGCGGCCAGCATGTCGTGCACGCCCCGGTTCTTTCCATAATAATGATTTCGCCGGTCGGAGAGATACTGCAGCTTGTGCGCAGGCCCCACACGGAGATTCGTGATTCCCGCATGCTGAATGATATCGGAATCCGGATACAGAAGCTTCGCCCCCACGGCCCCCGCATAGGGCATAAGCGCCTTGCAGGCCAGCTTGGTCAGCCAGTCCTTCTGAAGGATCTCCATGTCGTCATTCAAAAACAGAAAGAGCTCTCCGGCGGCCTGTGCCGCCCCCAGATTGCACATCCTGGAAAAATTAAACTCCATGGGCTTACAGTCATAGCGGATCCCGCAGAAATCCCTTCTTTTTATCTCCCGCACCCGCTCCCCCACTTTTTCCTGAATGATCCTTTGGTTTTCCTGTGTGCTTCCGTTGTCAATAATCAGGATCTCGAAGGAACAGCCTTCCTCTGTTCTTTCCAGAAGGGAGTCGATACAGCAGAACAGCACCCCGGGATTATCCCTGGAGGGAATCACGATGGAAACAAGCGGCGCCCCCTGGCCTTGCGCAGGCTTTGGGATCACGGACAGAAGGGCCTTTTCCGGAAGAGACAGCTCTTTTATCTGCTCATATCCCTCGCTTTTTCCGTGAAAGAGAATCTCCGGCACATGAAAGACCGGGGCGTCCCCGTCGGAAAACCTCTGCCGGAAACATCCCGCCCGCTCAAGCAGGCGAAAACACAATTTGTACAGGTCTGCGGGTTTCTCCCCCGAATCGGCGGAAAGCTCCCTCAAAACCTGCGCCCGGATGACCGTAAGGCTTCCGAAATAAAAACAGGTCAGAAAAGTGTCCGGAGACCAGTCCGGCTTAAACCATGGCTTCTCCCGGACGCCTCCTTCCGCCTGCGTCCCTCTCACATCCTCATCCCCATAGATGATGAGCCTGTCTTGCTTTCCCGCAAGCTCCTGATACAGAAGGGGAAGGCAGATGCGGGAGATTTCTCCATCGGCGCAGACAAACAGCACTGCGTCCACATCCGGCTCCAGGCTTTTCACAAGAGCGTCCCAATCGATACGAGTCCTGTAAAGGCGGATCATAAGAAAAACGAGTTTCCGTTTATGACCTGTTTTGTCATAAACCGCGCATTTTCGACAAGCGTTTTTGTCGAATGACTGATTTCCTTCATCCTCCTCTGTTTTTCCTTCATTTATTCCACTTTTTTCTTCATTTGTCAGACATTTCCAGCTATTTTCCACTCTGACGTCTTCAATTTGTTGTTCTTTTTCCTTTTTTTCAATCCAATCATTATAAGAGAGCTTTTGCTCTTCTACTGCTTTTTCGTACTGTTTATGCTGTCTGCGAATCAACAGTTCTTTCATTTTCCGCATCAAAAAAGCCATATTCAAAAAAACCTCTTCCTTCTCTGTGCGAGCTCCTGCGCAATTTCCTCCGGCAGGAAAGACAGCTCCAGCCTTACAAGAAGCACATTTTCACCCCGACAGGGAAGCGCACAGACCTTCACCGTAAAATTGGGGTCAGCGGTTGCGAACACATAGGTTCCTTTCCCCACCGCCCTGCCGTTTGCTTCCACGTGTTTGGAGGAAAGATCCACGGGCTCCTCGTTCAGCGCAAGCTCCTGTATTTTTACAACGCAGGGACAATCCGCCGGATCGATGCGGAGCAAAGCCACATTGCCGTCAAAGGGAATTTCCGCCTCTATATGAAACGAATCCACATACACGTCCGGCATATAATAGGAATTCTCCTCGGAAAAGCCGCTTCCCGAATCAAAATAAACCTGAATCCTTTTATCCAGAATATCCTGAAGATGCTTTTCCATCAGCGCCTTTGGATCCACGCAGTAATTGCCGATGGCCGCCCGGATTTCTCCCATGGACATTCTCTTTCCTGTCACCTTCTTCTGAAACTTCGCTTCCCTTCTGCGGAATTCGTCCGCCTCCTTCTGGGTAATTCCCAGCCTGTCCAGGATGACGCCAAAGTCAAGGGCGTTTCTTTTTTCCTCCTCCAGCACGTAACAGTACACGGCCCGGAATGCGACCTCCTTTGCAGACACGGCCTTTTTCATGGTCCACTCATAATCGATCAGCGTCCACCTGCCGCCGTCCACCAGAATGTTGGCAAAGATCAGATCATAGTCCGTCACGCCGCTCTCCTGTCCATAGGAGATCAGAGAATAGTATTTGTCAAAAAGGCGGTAAAATTCCTCCGAATCCTTTCGCTCCAGGCATTCATCCAGAAGCTCCTCCAATGTGACGCCTTTCTCATAGGGAAATTCGATGCTTTCCCCATCCTCCGAGAGCTTACAGGGATTTATGGACAATCCGCTGCCTTCATAACGCTTTTGCAGGAGCCGGTACGCCGCCTCTATCCTCCGTATATGATCCCCGGCCTGTTCCGTGAGCGGAATTTTTCGGATCACCCTTCCCTGAGGGCCGTCCTGCATTTGTGTCCGGATCGCATACTCTTCCCTTCTGTCGTTGGAATATTTCACATAAGAAATATCCGGCTCCTTTCCGATTACGACCAGATAGGAATTGGAAAATTCGGGAAACATCCCGTCCTTTATCACGGTGTCGAACACGTATTTTTCGTTGAACAGAACCATCCGGTCCCTGTCAAAATTGCGGATATTGTCCGTAAGCTCCCCGGCATGGGGCAGTCTAGCGTCCGAATAAATCGCAGTGGGAAACTTGTAGTCGGGATAGGGATAGTAGAAGGAATATTCCGTTACCCCGCAGGCCGTCAGGATCTTTTGAAGCCCTGCCCTGGTAAACGTCCTTGCGCTTCCGCCCTCCGGGTAGCCCTCCAAGCCGCAAAAATAGGTGCCCAGATGATCCTCCTTGCAGCCCGCAAAATATTTCAGGCCAAGACGGTTTTCTATGGCGATCACAAGGCGTCCCCCCTCCTTCACATGCCTGAGCATGATTTTCAGGAAATCCTCGTAGGGTGTCTGCGTCGCAATATAGGACTGCCCGTATTCAAACACGCCGATCAGGCAGACATAGTCGAAATCCGCCGGCAGAGACGGCTCGATATCGCTGAAATTCCCCACATGGATGGTGATGTTATCACTGTCCTGATTTCGGTAAGCGTTGATATGGCTTCTCTTTGCCGAGAGCTCCACGCAGACCACCTCTCCCGCTTTTCGGGAAAGGGTTTCCGTGATGGCGCCGCAGCCGGAACCAATCTCCAGGACCTTTGCAGTTTTGTCTATGGGAAGCCAGTCCACGATATTTGCCCGAAGGGGAGAAAGATGATAGAGAATCGGCCAACTGCTTTTGCTTTCAATAATGGAAGGATATTCCACGCGGGCAGCGTTCCGGACAATGCCAAGAAGCTCGTTCTCTATGGCGCCGTCGCTGTACAAATCCCTTCCCGGATAATGGCTGTAATCGAGAGTCACCTTTCCTATTTTTTCCGGGAGCCGGTTCATCAGCTCCTCCTCTCTTAAATGAATGGGCTTTCTCGGTATTTCTTCCCGCATTGCCATGGCAGATCTTTCTCCTTTCTCAACCGGTAACATCCGTCAGAGTCCTGTCCGAATGCCTGACGCAGACCCTGCTGTTCATATCATAAAATCCCACCGTGTCTTTATCGGAAATCACAGTCAGATTCAACACATCATAAAGCCTGTGATACACGGTAAATTCCTCGTTTTCAAAACCTGTGACCCCCAGAGAGAGCAGATACTCCCCTCCCTGCAGCATGACCTTCTGGGTGAAGGTGATTTCCATAAGGCTTCCTTCTTCCACCGACTCCAGAAATGCCTTTTCCACCATGGTGTTGGTGCCGGTGATCTCCACGCCCTTTATGTTCTTGATGGTAAAGGCAAAAATCGGCTCCTCGATATCCCGCAAAAAACGAACCTTCATATGAATGCTGCATTCGCTTCCCTTGAGAATGGCGCCGGTATTCCTTCCCCGGTCATCCAGGATTTTGTACGCCTCGATTACCGCCGCCCTGGTCCCGTACTCCAAAAGCTCCGGATTTACCATACCGGCATCCGTCTTTCCGCCCTCCTCCGGCGCTTTTGAGCCATCCGCCTCAATTCCAGCGCTTAAGGCCGCCGCCTTACGGATTTCCTCGTCATGGAGAAGGCCGCCGTCCTCCTCCTGTACAGGATATTGTCCGACCAGCACCTGCTTGTAAGCGTCGATCATCTTCTTGGGGCTTCCCTCCCCAAGCTTCACGCCCTGATTAAGAAGCACCACCCGGTCACAGTATTTGCTGACACTGCTCAGGTCGTGGCTCACAAACACGATGGTCTTTCCCATCTTTTTGAACTCCTCAAACTTGTGATAGCACTTGGCCTGGAAAAACACGTCGCCGACAGACAAAGCCTCATCCACGATCAGGATCTCCGGCTCAATATTGATGGCCACCGCAAAAGCCAGCCGTACAAACATACCGCTGGAATAAGTCTTTACCGGCTGATAGACATAGTCTCCGATATCCGCAAAACTCAGGATATCATTCAGCTTCGCATCAATCTCCTTTGAGGAAAAGCCGATCATGGTGCCGTTAAGATAAATATTTTCAATGCCGTTGTATTCCATGTTAAAGCCGGCCCCGAGCTCTAAGAGTGCGGAAATTCTTCCCTTCACCTGCACGGAGCCCTTTGTGGGATTTAAAACGCCGGTAATTATCTTCAAAATCGTGGATTTGCCCGAACCGTTGGTCCCGATAATCCCCACGGTCTCCCCCTGATAGATGGTAAGATCCACGCCCTTTAAGGCATAATGCTCCTTGTACTTCTTTTTCCGGCTAAGCCCCAGCGCTTCCTTCAGCCTGTCCGATGGTTTGTCATACAGCTTATAGGCCTTTTCCAGATTACTGACCTGCACGGCCACTGTCCTGTCTTCCATTTGAAACCTCTCCCTACAAAACATCCGCAAAGTGCACCTTCAGCCTCTTGAAAATCAGGGATCCGATGCAGAACAATGTGACGGTAAAAATCCAGAAATAAGTGGAGGAATAGAAATGCTCAAAAAACCATTCGTCCCCGTAGATGGCATTCCGGTAACCGTTCACAATATATACCAGCGGATTAAGCTTGAGCAGCGTCACAAAGCGGTCGTCCCCTATCATGCCGATGTTCCACAAAATCGGCGTGGCCCACATTCCCACCTGAAGTCCGATATTGATGATCTGCGCAAGATCCCGGAAAAAGATCACCACGGCACAGGTACAATAGCTCATGGCAAGCACCAGCACAAACAGACAGAAGCTGTAGTAAACCACCTGCAGCGTGTAAAGAGTGGGATAATACCCGTAAATAACAGACACCAGAATCAGAACCGCCACAAAAAACACATGGATAAAGGTCGCCGCAATCAGCTTGATAATGGGCAGGATACTGATGTTAAAAACTACCTTTTTCACGAGATAGCTGTACTCAAGCAATGCATTTGTGCCGTTGGTGATGGCCTCGGAAAAATAGAACCAGGGCACCAGTCCCGCTGTCAGAAACAGCACATAGGGAACCTCCACGCCGCTTGACACCATCTCGCTTCTGGTGTTAAAAACCACGTCAAAAACAATCCAGTACATGAGCACCGTGACCACGGGCTGCACCAGCGCCCACACAAAGCCCAGGTAGGAGCCTGCGTAACGCTTCTTGAAATCATTCTTTGCCAGCTTCCAGATCAGCTCCCTGCTCTGGATCAGTTCCTTCGGGATGATAAACATTCTGTCATAATATACGCCGAAAATAATACAAGCCAGGGCAAGCAGCGCACATGCGCAGAATTTTTTCAGCTCCTCCGTATGGGGATCCGGCGCCAGCGGATTGTTGTGCAGAACGATCACAACCCCCACCAATAAACAGACAGCATAAAAAATACCAATTCCCACAGGCTTTGGTATTTTTTTGAGCCATGATACGCTGTTTTTATCTCTGCCGCTCTCCATTTACCTCTTTAGCTCCCTGAGGCCGCCCCATTTCCTGTCCCTGTCCTTGTCCGACAAAACAGGTTCCACTCCCGGCTCGATCGGCCATTCCACCCCGATCTCCGGATCGTCATAGCGCAGCCCTCCCTCATCATTTGGATGATAGAAATCCGTACACTTGTATGCAAACTCCGCATAATCCGACAGAACGTAAAAGCCGTGGGCGAAATTTTTGGGAATAAAAAACTGCTTTTTGTTCTCTGCGGACAGCACCACGCCATGCCATCTGCCGAAAGTAGGCGATCCGGGCCGCAGATCCACCGCCACATCAAACACCTCGCCGCTTATCACTCTCACCAGCTTATCCTGAGGATGGTTAATTTGAAAATGAAGGCCGCGCAGCACGTTCTTAACGGAAGCGGACTGATTGTCCTGCACGAACACCTGGTCAATTCCCGCTTCCCTGAAATCATTGTAATTATAGGTCTCCACAAAATAGCCTCTGGAATCGCCAAACACCTGGGGCGTGATCACCTTGAGCCCTTCGATTTCACATGTTTCCACCGTAATCTTTCCCATACCGTTCTTTCCTTTCCCTGTCGTATTTCGCTCTTTACAGTCCCTCTGCGACCTCTTTCAAATATTTTCCGTAGTTGGTCTTCATCAGAGGCTGCGCCAGCTTAAGGAGCTGCTCCCTGTCAATAAAGCCTCTCTTGTAGGCGATCTCCTCGATGCAGGAAATATAGAGGCCCTGCCTTTTCTGGAACGCCGCCACAAAATCCGCCGCATCGAGAAGCGAGTCATGGTTGCCCGTATCCAGCCAGGCGAATCCCCTTCCCAGAGTCTCCACTCGAAGGGTCCCTCTTCTGAGATATTCATTGTTCACGCTGGTGATCTCGATCTCGCCCCTTGCGGAAGGCTTTACGTTCCTGGCAATCTCCACCACGTCATTGTCATAGAAATAGAGCCCGGGCACCGCATAGTTGCTCTTTGGGTTCTGCGGCTTCTCCTCGATGGAAAGCGCCTTTCCCGTCTCGTCAAATTCCACCACGCCGTACTCCCTGGGATCTCTGACGTAATAGCCGAAGATCGTGGCCCCGCTCTTTCGCCCGGCCACCTCCCGCAGCACCCTGGAAAAACTCTGTCCGTAAAAAATATTGTCGCCCAGCACCAGGGCCACGGAATCTTTCCCTATAAAATCCGCCCCGATAAGAAAGGCGTCCGCAAGGCCCCTGGGGGTCTCCTGCACGGCATAGGAAAACTTCATGCCAAGCTGGCCGCCGTCCCCCAAAAGCTCCTCGAACGTGGGAAGATCCCTTGGCGTGGATATCACCAGCACCTCACGGATCCCCGCCAGCATCAGAATGGACAGGGGATAGTAAATCATGGGTTTGTCATAGACCGGCATGATCTGTTTGCTGATCGCTTTCGTGAGAGGATAAAGCCTGGTGCCCGATCCTCCCGCAAGAATAATTCCCTTCATAGCAGCCTCCGTATTTTCACATGTTTTCTTCAAAATCTATGCATTCTTATACATGGAATCGTAGTACTTCTGATAGTCGCCGCTGGTGGCATTCTTCATCCACTCCTCATTGTCAAAATACCACTTTATGGTTTTGCGGATTCCTTCCTTAAACATGGTCTCAGGCTCCCAGCCGATCTCCGCGCTGATCTTGTCCGGCGCAATGGCATAGCGTCTGTCGTGTCCCTTTCGGTCCTCCACGTAGGTGATCAGATCATCGCTCACAAGAGACTTCCGCTCGTCCGTATCGGGAAGCATTTCCCTCAGAGTGTCCAGAATGATGTGAAGAATTTCAATATTCTGCTTTTCGTTGTGTCCGCCCACATTGTAGGTCTCAAACAGACGCCCCTTTTCCTGCACCAGGTCAATGGCTTTGGCGTGATCCTCCACATAGAGCCAGTCCCGCACATTCTTTCCGTCCCCGTAAACCGGAAGCTTCTTTCCCTGCAAAGCATTGTTGATCATCAGGGGAATAAATTTCTCCGGAAACTGATAAGGCCCGTAATTGTTGGAACAGTTGGTGATATTTGCAGGAAACCTGTAAGTATCCATATAAGCCTTCACCAGCATGTCCGAGCTGGCCTTGCTTGCCGAGTAGGGGCTGTGCGGCGCATAAGGTGTCGTCTCATAGAAGTATCCGCCGTCCTCCTCAAGGGAACCGTACACCTCGTCGGTGGACACGTGAAGGAAGCGCTTTCCCTCCTTGTAGCTTCCGTCCGGATTCTCCCAGGCCGCCCGCGCACAGTTAAGCATAACGGCCGTTCCCAGAACATTGGTCTGTACAAACACCTCCGGGTTCTTGATGCTCCGGTCCACATGGCTCTCCGCCGCAAAGTGAACCACCCGGTCGATTTCGTTTTCCTCGAAAATTTTGGAGATGGCTTCCTTGTCGCAGATATCCGCTTTGACAAAGGTATAATTCTCCCTCTTCTCCACCTCTTTCAGATTTTCCAGATTCCCCGCATAGGTCAGTGCGTCCACGTTGATGATGCGGATCTCGTTGTCATACTTTTTAAACATGTAATGAATATAGTTGGAACCGATAAATCCGGCTCCCCCGGTCACTAAATACGTCCTCATTCTCGTTTTCTCCATTTTCTGTTAATTATTCCCTTATTCTAAAACTATATCGCCTTTTTGCGCAAAAGGCAATATTTAATATCCCAGATAACTAATATTCATATCCACTCCGCCGCTGATTCCTGCGACGCTTCCCTTGGAGGAATACTGCCACAGGTCATATTTAGTGGCGGTATAGGTGGGCGATGCCGCATACTGGGCCAGCCAGATCTTATATCCGGTAAGGCTTCCCGCATTCATTTTTTCGGTCAGCCAGTTCTTGTTTGCATAGATGCCCGCCTTGTATCCCGAATTCTGAATGGTCTGGCAGAAGGCCTTGCACACAGCGGTTCTGGCATCTGAGCTGATCGCATCGCTGCGTCCGTTGCTGGGCTCCACGTCAAGGAAGACGGGATAGGAAATATTATACCCCTTTATCAGGCCAAGCACCATGGAGGCTTCCTCAACTGCCTCCACCTCATTAACAGCCTGGGTGAAGAAGTAAACCCCAACCTTGAGGCCCGCACTCTGGGCTCCTTTTATGTTGGTCCGGAACATGGGATCCTCGATGAGCGCTCCTGTGGTGGAGCCTCTGTAGCCGCATCGTATAATCACGTAGGATACGCCGCTGTCCTTCACCGCTCCCCAGTTAATGCTTCCATTCCATTTCGACACATCAATCCCGAGATGACCGGAGCCCGTGTTTAAGACGCCGTTTTCATTGAACGTGTATTTTGCGCCCTGAATCACCTGCTCGCCGGTAACCGGGTTTCCGTCTTTATCATAGAAATAGGTGGCTCCGTCAAGAGTCTGCCAGCCGGTATACCGGTACTGGCCGGCGGTCTTAGTATTTTTTATGTAAAACTCCTTGATCTCGCTGTTATAGTAATCCGCATATTTCGCTTCCCTGAAATTGCCGTCCTCGTCCTTTACATAGAGCTTTTCCCCGCTGGTTGTCAAAAGATTGGTGGTGGTGTCGTTTTTTGCGTCTGCCGCCGGATCCGCCGTGGGGGAGGCTGACGGTGTCTGTGTGGGACTGGCAGTCGGGGTTGCTGAAGGCGTCTGTGTCGGGCCTGCCGTCGGGGTCTGCTCAGGGCTTGCCGTTGGCAGCTGTGTGGGCGCAGGCGACTGCGTAACCAGAGGATCCTGCGTCGGCGTCTGTGTTGCCGCAGCATCCGGTGTGGGCGTCTGATCCGCAATCGGATCCGGTGTGGGCGCCAAAGTCGGTTCCGCCGTTGGTTCCTGGGCAGGTTCCGGCGTTGGTTCCAACGTTGGTTCCAACGTGGGCTCTGCCGTTGGTTCCGCCGTTGGTTCCATTGTCGGTTCCATCGTCACCTCCGGGGTTGCCTCACTGCCAGGATCTGCCGGCTGATCCGCACCGGACTGCGCAGGTGGCTCCGATACCGCACCCGCATCGCCCGGAAGCGTGCCAGGCACCTCAGCCGAAAGAAAGCGGAAGCCTGCCGCCGCTTTCAGGGTCGGCTCCGCAATCCTGCTTCGGTCTATCACCTCATACTCTTCCGATGTCTCCTGCGTTCCCTCGATCAGGGTTCTGGTGGATTCCACCCATTCCACCGTGTCCGTGTTTGTGGATTCCACCACGGTCTCATTCACCTTGGTATCTTCCACCTTGGCATTGACCTGGGCTTCCGTTTTCACTTCGTCCGCCACATCCACCTTTTTGTACTCGATCGTATCCTTAACCGTGACGGAAACGGCCTCGCCCGAAAAGCTGTATTCCTCAAGGCCCGAAGGCCCGGTAATCACTGCGCTGTATTTTCCCGGCGTCATCTGTTTTTCGTAGATGATGCCGTCCTTGTCCTCATCCTTTAAAATCAGCGTCTGTCCGGAGGCGGAGGTAAGCTGCACCTCGAAAGCCACGTTGGGAATCAGCCGCTCCGACTTTTTGTTGATAAATTTAATCTTGAGATCCTTCTGGATTGACGTCAGGTTCATAACCACGTCAATCCGGTTGTTCAGCCGCTCCCTTTCCCGTCTCTCCTCCTGCGCTTCCTGCTCGGCCCGCTCCAGTTCGGCCGCCATGAGCTTCGCTGTCTGTGCATCCGCTATGGCAAGCAGCCCGCTCTCTCCGATCACTTCGATTTCTTCCACTCCCTCTCCGATCTGCGCGAAAGCCGCAACCTGTTTTTCTTCCGCCTTCGCCCGCAGATAAATGGAGCCTGCGCTCACTCCAAGGGTCAGTACCAGCAGGGCCATAAATGCGATCACACCGTCAGAAAGGCGCATATGCATCAAAAAGAAGGTTTTTCGCTCCTCCCTTACCTGCGGCGTCCCGTCCCATCGGTCCTCATCATCCGCATAGCCCCCGTCACGGTCATCGTAGTCATATTCCCCGTCCTCATATTCAGCGGTTTCATCCTCGTATTCGTCGGCCTCATCCTCGTACTCGTCCTCATATTCATCAGACTCGTCCTCGTATTCGTCGGCCTCATCCTCGTACCCGTCCTCATATTCGTCAGACTCGTCCTCGTATTCGTCGGTCTCATCCTCGTACTCGTCCTCATATTCGTCAGACTCGTCCTCGTATTCGTCCTCATATTCGTCAGACTCGTCCTCGTATTCATCGGTCTCATCCTCGTACTCGTCCTCAAACTCGTCAGACTCGTCCTCAAACTCATAATCATAGTCGTCATCTTCAGACTCATAGTCATCCAGCTCAAACTCATCCTCGCAGTCGTCCCAGTCTCCGGCCTCAAAATCTGCGGGGCTGATGTGGAATTTATTGACACTTTTGCGGATATTTCTTCTTTTGTTTTTCAATTTCTTTTTGGAAAACGCAGAACGCATTTATGTAAACCTCCAGTTTAAATTGCAATATGCCGTTTTAGGGTGACGCCCCAACAGTATACCATTTTTACCGTGCAAACACAATCTTTTTATCTCTTTGGCCTTCTTCTTTGAAATTGAATCTTGATATCATCACGCTCTATACACTTATTGCATAAACCAATTAAGCTTTGTACCGAAGGCAAGTCTGCTGCACCATTAAGTTGACATATTCGTTGACACGGTACTTTGTTCTGCTGTTTTTATTGACAACGGGCATGATTCAGGGAATGGATGTTTTGTTTTCGGCTCAGGTAAACGGTTTGTTCCGTACGATTCACGACAGCTTTGTTCTCACGGAAAGTCAGAATTCGCCACAGTCTCCCATAAGTTTACATAAATCTATGTCGCTTTAGGCGATAACTTACTGCATTCATTCTGTTTTAAGGTATTGACATTTTCTGCACAGGTTATAAAATAAAGGTACAACTTTACATAACATATCTCAATAGAAAAGGGGAGTTTTACTATGATGTATATGCACTACTGTAAATGTTGTCACCGTATTTTTATGCTGAACGGGCATAAGATGATCTGCCCCAAATGTACGGAGCCGCTCACGGAACTGCGGATTTCTTATTTGGATTATGTAAATCTGAATATGCAGGGACGGGAAGAGCTTATCGCCGCCTGTGCGGATGATGAGCAGCTGGACAAAATGAAAGCCACCTACCGTATGTACAAATACAGCAAATGGTATCGTGAGCTTCAGGCCAGCAACGAAGACAATCTTCCCATCACCACGCTGCTGGCATCCATGGCCAACCAAAATACCGGTGACACCTCTTTACACGCAGGCGTGACTGCCAGAATCTGAAAACTACATATGGAAACATGCGCCGCCAGGCGCACAAAGAGGAAAACCGGCCCCTGTGGCCGGTTTTCCTGTCTGCAATCTCCTTTTATCGCCCCAGATGATACACTGCGATTCCCGCAAAAATGAACAGCATACCCAGAAGCTTTCTCTTTGTAATTTTCTCGCGGAAGAAAAAGAAGCTCAGCACGAGCACCATCACATAGCCCGTGGCCTCCACGATCTGCACGTTGGTGAATTCCATGCCCTCATAGGCGAGAATGGTAAGAAACATGGACAGAAACATCATGCCATAGCCGCAGATCACATAGGGATTCAGGTATTCGAAAATCACCGAGCGGTACGTTTTTCCCGCACTTTTTTTGAGCAAGATCTGGGAAAAGGATGCAATCAGCACAGAGCACAGAAGAATTATCACATGAAGTTTCATTCCCTCGCCTCCTTTCCGCTGTTCAGAATCACGATTCCGGCTATTACCAGCAAAATCCCGGCCATCTTGGACAGGGTGATCCTCTCATCAAAAATCAGCTTTCCCCATACCATGGCCCAGATCAGGGTGACCGCCTTGTTGGCATAGGCCACCGAGAGCTCCAGCCTCTTAATTACCTGCTGCCAGAGAATCGCATATACTCCAAGTATCCCAAGCTCGATCCCGTAAAACACAAAAAACATAAAACTGAAGCGCTCCTGGCCGGACGCCAGCTTTGCCACAATACTGTTAACACTGTAAATCAGAAAGACCGCCTGCAGCATCAGGATGTCCCTCATTTTCCCCTTGTTTTCCATAATTCCTCCTTCTATTTTCGCATTTCACACTTTTACAATCATAACACACTCTTTTTTTCACGTATATTAAATTTTTATGAATAACTGGATTTTTTAGCCAAATAATAGTAGAATAACAGGAAAATGTGTACGCAGGATACTGCTGTGAAAATTTGTTCTGCCTGTGCGGCCTGCTCCGGGACCCTGCCGGTCTGCGGCGGAGTATGGCATTCGGCTTCCGGACTGATGTTACAAATCGGATTTCACTACTAAAACGCTACAGGTTTTCGGAAACTGGACGGGCCGGCACCAGGCGGCATCCTTGCCGCAAGTGCCTGAAACCGCCATCCATGGCGGTTTCTCCCTGGCTGAGAAACATTTTATAAGTGAAATTACCGATTTTTCGCAACAGCCCGGAAGCCGAATGCCATACTCCGCCGCAGACCAGCAGGGTCCCGGAGCAGGCTGCACAGGCAGGACAAATTTTCACAGACATATTTTCGCCTGCGTCCCAAATATTACCGTCAATGAGAAAGGCATGGTTAATTTTATGAATAGAAAAAAAACAAAAATAAATCTTCATGTGATCCTGATTCTTGCCATCGTGCTCATCGCAGGCTTTTCCGCTTACCGGCTGATCCGCTGGAACAAGGGGACGAGGCTCTCCGACAATGAAACGGACGTGGACACCTCCCAGTTTGACATAGAAACTCTGGACATGATCATTCCCATGGATTCCTCCCGGCTCAAGGATCATATTGATGACGGTGTCACCACCATCCTGTGCCTGGGGAACAATCCCTTCTCTGATGACAGGGGCGAGAGCGGGCTTGCCGCCAGAATCGCTCAGAAGACAAACGCCGTGGTATACGACTGCTCCTTCCCGGATTCCTCTGCAGCCTGCAAATACCCGGTCTACAACCCGGAATACACCAGGGATCACTTCAATTTTTATTATGTGGTGGAATGCTTCCGGAACAATGAATTCACCGCCA
Source organism: uncultured Lachnospiraceae bacterium (assembly GCA_910579685.1). Taxonomy (GTDB): domain Bacteria; phylum Bacillota; class Clostridia; order Lachnospirales; family Lachnospiraceae; genus Suilimivivens. Next base: position 98,921 of record CAJTVN010000008.1, read on the forward strand.
TCAATTCCATTGCAAACGATGAGCCGGACCCCCGGTATCTGGAAGCTGTGGATGTGATGAAGACCGTGGACATGAGCAAGGTGGACATCCTGATCGTCATGTATGACAGCACGGATTACAATATGGGAACGCCCTCCGACAACCCGGACAATCCCCATGACGTGACGGCTTTCACCGGCGGGCTTCGAACCACCCTGGAGAACATCCAGTCCACCTGGCCCTACATCCGAATTTTCGTGATGTCCCCCACTTACGCCCAGTATATGGACGAGGACGGAAAGCTTTACAACGGAACCACCATGGACATCGGCAACGGCACCCTCAACCACTATCTGGTCAAAGAGGTAGACGCCGCCATGGACTGCGGCGTCTCCATCATAGATAATTATTTTGGAACCATCAACGAGGACAATTACAGAGAGTACATGACCGACCATATGCACTACAACGAGAAAGGAAGGGAAAAGCTGGCCGACCGGATTGCTGACATCATCAACAACCATCTGGGAACCGTCTCCTCCTCGGTTTCGCAAACCGACTAGCCCCGATTATACCAGCGCACCTTCCGGTCTGCATAGACGTACCTTCCGCCCCGGACGCTCTGTGTAAGCCCGTCCGGCAGCTCGATCTCGGCAAGACAGCCCTCCGGTACGGTAAACTCAAAGCAGACTTCCTCTCCTTTATAATACCAGGAGCTCTCAAGATGCCCCAGCCTCGTCTCCAGGGAGGCTTTCACAAATCCCATTCTCTTATCCGGCAGGGGCTTTATGGAAATATGCCGGTAGCCCGCACCGTCCTCCAGCACCCGGATCCCGACACAGGATCCGAAAATCCAGTCAAACACGGAGCCGTAGGCATAATGGTTATAGGAATTCATATCGCTGCTCCAGAAAGAGCCGTCCTTTCGGATTCCGTCCCAGTGCTCCCACATGGTGGTGGCTCCCCGGTTTATTGCAAACAGCCAGGACGGTGCCTTTTCCTGGAACAGAAGCTCATAGGCGATATCGCCTCTTCCCGCCTGTGTCAGCGCATGCAGCAGATAGGGCGTTCCCACAAAACCGGTGGTAAGCCGCATTCCGTTCTCCTCAATCATCCGGACCAGTCCGTCCGCCGCCGCTTTCCTGTCGTCACACAGCCCGAAATGGAGGGCCAGCACATAAGCCGTCTGGGTTCTCTGAACGGGAATCCCCTTTTCCATAAAACGCTCCTTCACGGTCCGAACCACATTCTCATACAGTCTTTCATATTCGGACATGTCCCGCCCGAGAACCTTTCCGGCCTTGACAAACAGTAAGGTGCTGTGGGCAAAGAAGGCGGAGGCTATGTAATCCGGCGAGGTGGCTCCCACATAATCGCCGCCGTCCATGGCAAGCCAGTCGCCGTAATGTTCGCCTGAAAGCCACAGATATTCTTCCTCCCCCGCACCGTGCATGTACTCGATCCACGCCTTCATGCTCTCAAACTGCGCTTCGAGCACCTCTTTATCCCCGTAGGCGAGATAAATCTCCCAGGGACAGATCACTGCCGCATCTCCCCAGGCCGCCGAGACATTGGTCTCGCGCGCAAGCTTCACATTGGGGGCGATTCCGTATACCTCCCCCTTTTCGCCCTGCCCGGCGGCCAGATCCTTAAGCCACTTTTTAAAGAATTTTTCAATGTCATAATTGATGGCCGCCGTGCGCACAAACACCTGGGCGTCCCCGGTCCAGCCAAGACGCTCGTCCCGCTGGGGACAGTCCGTGGGGACGTCGATATAGTTGCTCTTCTGCCCCCAGATTACATTGTGGTACAGCTGGTTTATCTTTTCATTTCCGCAGACAAAATGCCCTGTGCGCTTCATATCCGAATGCACCACTCTTGCCCGAAACCGGGACAGATCCGGCTCCCCGGCGGGATATTCGTCAAGACGGACATAGCGGAAGCCCTGCCAGGTAAAAAAAGGTTTCAGACATTCCTTTTCCTCCCCGGAAAAGACGTAGGTCATCCTCTGCTTTGCCCCCCGCAGGTTTTCCGTGTAAAAATTGCCCTCCCGGTCCAGCACCTCCGCATGGCTTAAGCAGATCCGGCCGCCGCCCATGCCATCCGTACAGATCTCCACATAGCCGGAAAGGTTCTGCCCGAAATCAATGACCCGCTCCCCGGCCGGAGTGACGAAATATCTTACCGCCTGTACGGCCTCCTGCTCTCTGACCGCCTCCCCCTCCTGATAGATCAGATGAACCGTAAGGTTTTCCGGCAGTGCAGGGCCAAGCTCCTTCTTTTCTGCCGTGCGGTCAATCAGCTCCCCGTCATAGATCTGGGATGAGAGAATCTGGCTGGTGCGCACTTTGGTTTCCTCCCCGGAGGAAAAGCGCTCCCTGCTTCCATCCTCATACTCCACCTCCAGCTCATAGATCAGACTGATGTGGTCCGAGAAATTGTGATTCAGACGGTCAAAACCAATCGTTCCCACGGCCCATCCCTGCGCACACAAAAAGCACAGCTCCACGCTGCCGCCCACCGCAAACAGGGTGGTGACATCATAGGTCTGATACTGGAGCCTTGCCTCGTACTGTGTCCAGTAAGGCGCAAAGAGCTCGTCTCCCACCCGCCTGCCGTTCACAAAGGCAAGATACATGCCCACGGCGCTGGCTGCAAGACGCACACTTTTTACGCCCTCCTTCAGCGAAATCTCCCTGTAGAACTCCGGACATGCCTCCCCCGTCTCATAGGGGGACCTGATCCATACTGCATTCTGTAACATTTCGTAACCTCCTTAGAAATTATTGATACGCAGCTGTCTACTTCCTGGACAGCAGCTCCTCGAAATCAAACCGCTCCACAATCTGTCTCATATGCGCCAGATATTCCTCAATGGTTTTTCCCCCTTCCCCGGCGTTTTTCGCCACCAGGCAGGTTCCGTCCGCAAAGCACTCTGCCATAAACCGGTTGTAATCCGGATGATAATGGCTGTAATCCGCATAGTGGTTCAGATCCAGGATAATATCCTCCCTGTCCGGGAAAAAGTACACCTCCACATTCTCATACGCATTCAGCCTCTGCGCAAGATACCGGTACTCCTCCATGGTCGCCTCCAGGTGATTTTCCTGCAGCACGTCATTCCAGTACAGAATGCTGTAGGGCGGAAAAAAGACCACAAACCGGGTATCCGGGTTTTCTTCAATAAAAGGACAGATATTCACGTCCAGATTCTTCTCCACGCCGGGAAGGTATTCCTCTTTTTTTGTCTCTTCCGTCACCTTCTTTGGGGAAGTGTAATTGTGAAGCACCCACTGCTCGCTGTAATATTCCTCGGTCCACCAGCTTGCGTACACGGTCGCAAGATCCGTGGGATCCGGATCCGCAAGCGGCCGCAGAATATAATTCAGGAGCACGTCCTTATTCAATAAATACTTGATATCGTTCAGATAATTCTGATCGTAGAGATATTCCGGAATAGGGTATTTCGTCTCCGTAACCCCTCCTGTATAGGTGATCACATCAACTCCGAGAAATACGGTTTTTACCTCTCTCTTTCCGTCAAAAATAATCTTCATGATATTGTACTGATCCCTGGGGAACGCACCGCTGTAGCTGAGCTTAATGGTGTTCAGTCCCATCAGCTCCTCAAACCAGTCCGTATTGAAGTTCACCGTCATGGAAGAGCCCAGAATCACACTGTCATAGTCCATGTGGGCGGCCATGCCCGGATTCTGGGAGAGCTGATTGTCCACCAGATAGGGGAATCCCGCAAGAGGCCTGTGATAGTGAAAAAAAGGATCCACCAGAATCACGAGCCCTCCTGCGGCAAGGCACAGAATTGCGGCCATGGCAAGCAGGCCGGCCGTGGCCCTTTTAAATACATTTTTCTCTTTCTGCTCCACTTTTTATCTCCTGACAAAAAATCTTTCCGCCTGTGCGGCCAACGCCGCAATTTGCGGCGGCCCACCCTGCAAAGTTCGCAAAACCTGCAGCGATTCGCTGCCGCACGGTTCAAAAGTTAAAGTAAATAAAGGAGGTGACATTGGAAAAGGTAACGATGCACCAGAGGAACAAAACCGCCATTGCCCCCGTATGGAGAAGCTTGGGCTTCACCCTCTGTGCGCACTCCTGTGCCGTCCGGCCAAAAAACACAAGCCAAAGCAGCCCGGCCAGAATCAGCACCATCAGAATATAATGGGCGTACTGCCAGCGGTCTATGCGAAGCACCTTGATCACATACCAGAACTCGTCCAGGTTAAAGCAGCCCGCCAGCTCCCAGTTCAGCCTTCCAAACCGGAAGGACAGGATCTTCCGAAGCAGCGATACCGCCACGCCAAGAGACGGTGAGCGGAAAAACACCCAGGCAGCGTTCACATAGAGAAAAGTTCCCGCAACGGACAGGAGCCGCCGGCCCTTTTTAAGCAGAAGGCCGCCGGCGCCAGGTATCCGGTCCGGATCTTCCGAGCAGCCCGTCTTCCTGCCTGCGTCCCTCTCCATATGCCTTTTCCTCACATCCATACGGTATCTGGTAAGGACATACAAGATCCCGTGGAGCATTCCCCACACAAGAAAGCTTGGCCCTGCTCCATGCCAGATTCCACTGACAAAAAACACGATCAGAATATTCCGATACGTTCTCCATCTCCCCCTGCGGCTTCCTCCCAGGGGAATATACAGATACCGGGTAAAAAACCGGGTAAGCGTGATGTGCCATCCCTTCCAGAATTCTATGATATTTCCCGCCTTGTAAGGCGAATGAAAATTGAGGGGAAGAGAAAAGCCCAGCATCTGAGCCGCTCCCGATGCCATATCGCAGTAACCGCTAAAATCAAAATACAGCTGCAGCGTGTAGGAGACCGTCACGATCAGCGCATCCGCCGAATTCAGCGCATTCAGGCTGTTATATCCCTGATCCACCGCCCGTCCCAGGGTATCCGCAAGCAGAACCTTCTTGGCAAGGCCGAAAAGAAACAGATTAAGCCCCCGGTAAAAACACTCCCAGTCAAAAGGCCTTTCCGCCGCCGTCTCCACCTGCCCCTCCATCTCCTCCGGAAGCGCTATGGGGCCCTGGATCAGCTTGGGAAAAAACGTCACGTAAAATGCGTAATCCGCAAATCCCGTCTTTTTCAGGTTTCCTTTATATCCCTGCACCAAAAAGGCGATCTGGCTGAAGGTGAAAAAACTGATCCCCAGCGGCGCAAAGGCGCTGCCCGTATATTTAAAGACAAACAGGGCAAGCAGGTTCAGGGCGATCCCGAGAATCAGAACCGGCCTCCCACCGCCGTCGGCCGTTCTCCTCTTCATGAGCCGGTAAATCCCGTAATTGCCCGCCATGCTGACAAGCAGCGCCGGAAGGTTCAAGGGGTTCAAAAAGGCATAAAACCACAGGGACAATAGGGTCAGAACCGCCTTGACAGCGATTATGCTTCCCCGCTTCCTGAGTCCGTAGAATCCCCCAAGGCACAGGGGGAAAAACAGAAACACAAATACATATGAGTTAAACAACATTCCGCTCAATCCTCTTCATAATACTGCTGCCAGCTCTCCACCTGCGCAGCCGCAACCGGATCCAGATAGACACGGTAACCGTCAATGTCCGCAAGAAACTGCAGGCCAAGCTCCTCGGGGTCTCCCTTTACCTGCCTTGTGGGATTGATCACGATATACTGACAGTACTCCTTTCTCGTGGCCTCCATCAGCTCTTCCAGGTCAATGATCTCCGTCTCCTCCATGGCCGCATGGACTTCATTGTAATAATCCCACTGCCCCTCGACCATCTCCCGCCCGTAGGGCATCCGGATCGCCGCATTGTACTGCCGCACAAAATACACCAGCTCCTCGGGAACCACCGCCATCACCTGTCCCTGCACACCCTCCGGCGCAATCAGATCGCAGATGCGCACCACGGTATCCGGGATGTGATAAAGATTTTCCGCCTTTGAGATATAGGCGCTTTTGTACACCAGGTTTCCGCAAAAAATGATGAGAGCGGACGATACCGCAAGCCCGATCCTTCTGTGTTTTTCAAACATCCTGCACAGTCCGTAAGCCGTGATCACTCCCAGTGGAATGGTCCACAAGACCCGGTAATAAGTGGCCCCGTCAAGCCCTGCCGCCACAAAGAATTTGCGGCTTAAGGGACACAGAAACAGCAGCAGGATGAGAACCGGCGCAAACACATACAGCGTTTTTATCTTCTTGTCCTTCTCCGCAAAGAGCAGATAAAGCCATGCAAGGCCGGCCAGCACAATCAGCGGCCTCATTCCCGTATACAGCTTGAATATCACAAGGCTTTCCATAAAAATTCCATACATAACAGACACATCCCTCCCTTTTTACCGGCTGATCACCAGATAGACCAGCACGTAGGCCGCAGCCGGAATACAGCAAAGCCCGGCCCGGATCAGGATTCCAAATTTCCGGTATCTTACCGCAAAGAGAACCCCAAGCCCCGCCGTAAGAAGACCGCTGAGCATGACCGCAAGAGAGCTGGCCGCACCCGCCGCCAGATTCAGACAGGCAAGGATCAGCCAGAAGCCCTTGTTTTCCCGCTCCGTCCTCTCCATCCACACATGCCCGGGCCAGTCCTCCCAGCTGTCGTCAAACAGATTCAGAAAAATCCAAAACACCGCCGGCAGAATAAAATTCCCCGCCACGGACTTTCCCTGCCAGGTCCGCGTGAGCAGAAAGGTCTCGTTGGTGTAAATGGAGACGTTTCCGAAAATCTGAAAAACCGCAAGCAGAACCATGAATACCGGAAGCAGATCCTTCTTTTTCGAAAACAGCGCCCGTCCAATCTGGAAATACACAAGATAGGTGAGCGGAAGCAGCAAAAGGGGCATCACGCTGTGCATGACGACCGTCGGGTGCAGCCCGCTCATTCTCGCCACAAACGCCTCCCATATGGGAAACAGCGCAAGGGCGTGGCGCACATCCAGAGGCGCGCTCCTTCCCGTGTAGGGATTGATGCGGTAGAGCGAATCCATCTGCCAGGCAATGACGCCCTGGGCTCCGTAGTAGGCGTCGTCCCCGTCAAAGGAAGCCCTGGTGAAGGCCATATACAGCTGAAAGGCCGCAAGCAGGAGAAAAAGGGCATAGGTAAGCTTATCCTCCGCTGATATCCGATCAAACGCTCCCCTTTGCGAAGAGAAAAACTCGCCGTCCCTCCTGCTTTTTACCGCCATAAGCGCAAAGCCCGCAAGTGCCAGACACAGGGACAGGGCCATAAAAAGATAAGACAGCAGGGAGAAGGAATTGTACGTCACAAAGATCACCACGGGAATCCCCGTCAGTTCAAAGAGAGCAAGCGCAAGCACGTATCCCGCCGCCAGCGCAGCCCCTGGCGTCCGCTTTCCCTGCGGCAGGGCACACAGCAGGAAAAGCCCCATGCCAAAGGGAATAACCAAAAGCCAGATCATCAGATATATGACTGGCAGTACATTCTGCAACACGCCGCTAAACACCTCCATAGATTTCAATCCCGCCTTTCCGATCGTTTATTTTTTCTCGAACAGGTAATAGGTGAATTCCTGTTCCCCCATAGACCATTTTTCTTCGCCGGCAAGCTCATACTTCTCAAAAATCACATCCGGATAGCCGTCCCTCGCCAGCACGAAATCCGTCCTCCCCTCACGGACATAGCTCTCCTGCTCCTCGTACACCAGATCCATATTTATGGTCTGTGTCTGGAACCACCGGCAGGTGGGGACAATGTCGCAGACCGTATACAGCCCCGCATCCAGGCAGCCGATGTTGAGAAGGGTCGGATCCTCCTTAAGCCTCACAATCTCTCTGAATTTATAGAGAAAAATGTCTTCCCTTTTCTCAGACAGGAAGGGAATGTTCATGGACGTTGCGGCGACAAAAGCCGCACTCGCAAGAAGGGAGGCCGCACATCCGGCCGCCAGCGCCCGGCGCCCTCCCGCCGTTTTTGCGGATTGCGCCCCAAAGGGCTCTTTTCTTATCCCCCTTTGCCCCCACCAGGCAAACAGCCTTTGCGCCGCCTTTCCCAGATAAGCAAACCCGAGAGGGGAGAACACAAAAAGCGGAAGCGCATAATAGGGAAGCTCCGAGCCTCCCACGTAAATTCCCAGAAACAGGAAAAAGCACAGGGCAATGATATGGAAGCGCGCAAGCAGGCTTCTGCCCTTTCCCAGAAGCTCCGCCAGCACTCCCGGTATGACAAACACAAAATAACCGCTGTTTTTCCGCGCCACCCAGTACAAAAGCTTGGAGAGCGTGTAGACCCGTTCCGAAAGAGAAGGCCCTTTGCTGTTTAAATTGCTGTAGGCAAACACGTTGATATACACATAACCCCAGTACCAGTCATAGAGTGCGCCATTTATGGCAAAATAAACCGCCCAGGGCACAAAGGGGAGCGCCATCCCGGCCAGAAAAATCCCGCAGGCGCCTAAGGCTCCCTTCAGATTCCGTTTTGCCAGAAAGGCAAAGGCGACGCACATCATCCAGGCAAAGAAGAGCCCCAGGGAGGTGAACTTGATATTTGCCACCATTCCTGCAAGCAGGCCGCCCGCAAAAACCGTCCCTTTTCCCATCTTGCGATCCGGATAATCCTGCCTGAAGTAGCGCAGGGAAAGATAAAACCCCCAGAGCAGAAAGGGCAGACAGACCTCCTCCGCACTGCCGCCCCAGTAAAAGCTCTGAGAGGAAAATCCCGCCGCCAACGCAAGGGGCGCAAGAATAAGGGAAGCGCTCTTTTTCACGTACAGCCGCAGAATCTTTATTATGGCCGTAAGGTCAAATACCGCAAGGATCAGCTCCAGCAAAAACACGCCGGCAAACGTGGTATGGGAGACAAGATAGGCCAGTCCGTAAAAAAAGTACAGGTACATCCCCTTCTGGTCAAAAATATCACGGTAGGGCACCCTGCCGTTAAAAAGAGCCTTGCCCATGGAAAAATAGCTGTTTGCATCGTTCCAGTCGTTACAGGGATAGAGAAAAGAGGAGCGGGTTGCAAATAGCAGTATGAAAAATGCGGCGGCGGCGCAATATAATAGCAGACAGATTGTTTCTTTTTTCCTTTTTGGAAGCATGATTTTTTCCTCTTTTTTTCCTGTTGGCATAAGTATACCATAGTAGACACTCCTGCGCAAATGTGGTACAATTTTAATAATTATATTTTCTGTAAATGTTACGATTCACAGCCACATGAGAATCAGCAGACAGATTCGTCAAGTTTGCTTGTAAGAAGCTGGCTGCTGATTTTCGTGTGACCGGAAGCAGTCACTCCACCCACATAAGCAAAACGGAAAGCCGCAAAGCGGCGGCAGACAGCGCAGCTGGCTGGTTTTGCGCATGTGAGGGGGAGGGCTTCGAATCGTAACCTGTAGATAAAACGAAAGGTAAGGTATTGTATGAAAAAGGCCCTTATAATCGGTGCTGGTCCCGCCGGACTTACCGCAGCCTACGAGCTGCTCACCAAATCACACGACATTGAAGTGACAGTATTCGAAGAGAGCGACTGTTTCGGCGGCATTTCCAAAACCGTTAACTATAAAGGAAACCGCATGGACATGGGCGGCCACCGCTTCTTTTCCAAGATCCCGGAGGTCAACGCCTGGTGGGACCGGATGCTCCCCATGCAGGGCGCTCCCACCTATGACGATATTCTCTTAAACCGCAAAATGCCGCTTACCAAAGGCGGCCCCGACCCGGAGAAGGAAGACCGAGTCATGCTCACCAGGCACCGCGTCTCCCGCATTTACTTCGAGGACAAGTTTTACGATTATCCCGTTTCCCTGAAGCTGGAAACCCTGAAAAATTTCGGTTTCCTCACCACCATGCAGGTGGGCTTCAGCTATCTTCACGCCCTTCTCTTTAAAAGAAAGGAGAACAGCCTGGAGGACTTTTATATCAACCGCTATGGCAAAAAGCTGTATTCCATGTTCTTTGAAAATTATACCGAAAATCTCTGGGGACGCCATCCCAATGGGATTGACCCCTCCTGGGGTGCGCAGCGCACCAAGGGAATGTCCATCATGGCCATCCTCAAGGACAATATCGAGAAGAAGTTCAAGAAGAAGAACCGAAAAGTGGAGACCTCCCTCATCGAGGAATTCAAGTATCCCAAGCTTGGCCCGGGCCAGCTCTGGGAGGTGACGGCCCATGAGGTTGAAAAGCTGGGCGGCACCATCATCAAAAACGCAAGAGTGACCAAACTCCACAAGAACGATAAGAACCTCATCACCTCCCTCACCTACGAAAAGGACGGGCAGGAGCATACCATGGAGGGCGACTATTTCATCTCCTCCATGCCCGTAAAGGATCTGGTGGCAGGCATGAACGATGTCCCGGCGGATCCCGCCAGAATTGCGGCAGGCCTTCCCTACCGCGACTACATGACTCTGGGAGTGCTGGTTCCGAAGATCAATCTGAAGAACGAAACGGAGCTGAAAACGGTCAGCAATATTGTTCCCGACTGCTGGGTCTATGTGCACGACCGCAGCGTAAAGCTGGGACGTTTCCAGATTTACAACAACTGGTCACCTTATATGATCAAAGATCTGGAACACACGGTCTGGATCGGCCTGGAGTATTTTGTCACCGAGGGGGACGAGTTCTGGCAGATGAGCGAAGAGGAATTTGCCAGGTTCGGAATCGCCGAAATGCTCAAAATGAGGCTGATCGACAGCCCTGACGTGGTGCTGGATGTCCACATGGAAAAGGTAAAGAAAGCGTATCCCGCTTACTTTGATACCTATGACGAGATCGACACCCTTGTAGGCTATTTAAGCTCCATCGACAATCTCTACTGCGTGGGCCGCAACGGCCAGCACCGCTACAACAATATCGACCACTCCATGGTCACCTCCTTTGAGACCGTGAAGAATATCTTAAGCGGGCAGAAGGACAAGACCAACATCTGGAATGTGAATACCGAGAAAGAGTACCATGAGACCAAGGATGCCACGGAGGTCGGCGAGGTGGATTAAACTGACAACGCTGCAAACCGCTTAAATACTGCGGTTGCAGCGTTATAATATCCTCTCTGTTGTTTCATTGGCCAATTTCTATATGCAGAATACAGATTCCTTATTTACTCTTCCGAAACAGAGACTGTCTCGCCCCATGGTTTGCCGCCCTATGCTTTAAGGTATCGTCCACCACATCCATGCGAAGCCCCGCATCAATGAAATCGCAATACTTACAGAAATCGTAGTCGCCCCTGCCCTTTCGAATGGCCCTGCGAAGCTTTTGGTACTCCAGGGTGTTCCACGCCTCCTTCAAGGGAGTCTTGTTCAGATCCGCAAGCGTGGTCGCCTCAAAGTTGTCGCAGCAGCAGATCCCCATCCGCCCGTCCGGGAAAATAAACATATCCGTGTAAGGCATCAGGCAGGTTTCTTTAATGATCTTCTGCGTGTTTGTCTTGTTGGGAGCGCTCCCCGCACGGTTGGTCAGAACCGCATCCATATAGCGCATCTGTATCAGAAGATCCACATCCTTAAACTCTTCCGGATGCGCCTTTGCATACTCGTAGATCTCCTTCACATTGTCATGAAGCTTCATGTCCCTGCAGTAATTGTTGATGATCAGCTGATCCAGATAGGGAATGATCTCCTTCACCTTCTCCACGGTGAGTAAAAGCCCGTTGGTGGAAAGGAAAATGAAACACTCCGGCAGCTTTTCCCTGCAGTACTTGTGAAATTCCAGAACCCTGGTGTCAAGGTAGGGTTCGTTGTTTCCGTACAGGGTCAGATGCCCCTTGTAGTCCCAGTCGTGAAGCTGGTCGATAATGCTGTAAAACAGGCTCTCCTCCATGCGCTTATAGGGACGCTTCTCCGCATTCCTGTTGGCCGTGCAGAAGGAACAGGTGCTGTTGCAGCGGTTGATGGTCTCTAAGTTAACCACCAGCGGCTTCGGAACCTCTCCCCCATCCATAAAATAGTCTATATATTTCTTCTGCAGCTTGTTTCTCGTAAAAAACTGTAATTTCAAATAGCTCTCGGAGGATAGCTTGGGAAACCGTTTCTGCAGGTTCCACCCAAGTCTTCCGCCGAAATTATGATATCTTACCGGCATACTTAGCTCCTTTCTGGTGACTTTTTCATACTAACACTGTTTTAATGGATCGTCAAGTTTCGCCTCAAACAATACGTTTAAACAATCTCTCAAACTTTTACATCCCCGTCATGCGCCAGCAGGGAGCATGAGCGGATTCCGGGAAGTTCACAAATCTGATCCACGATCTTTCCCTCGTCCTTTGCCCGGACTTCCAGGATCAGATCCATGCCATCCCCCGTCAGATTCTTTGATTTCATCTTAAAGCTGCTCCCGGCTTCCTTCAGAACAGCCTGGATTGCCGCCTCCGCCTTGCGAGAATCCGCATTGATGATCAGAAGATAAGGGCTGATCCGCACGGGAAGCATATCCAGCACCAGAATTCCCAGGGTTACCATCACTGCCAGAATCACCGCCACCTTGTACAGCCCGGCGCCGCAGATAATTCCGGTTCCGATAGACCAGAACAGGAAGAGAAGATCCATGGGATCCTTGATGGCCGTGCGGAACCTCACGATGGAAAGGGCTCCCACCATACCCAGGGAAATCACGATACTGGACTGCATGGCAAGAATAATTCCCGCAGTCACCATGGAGATAACCGCCATGGAAACATTAAAGCTCTTAAAATAGAAGGCGCTTTTGGTCACCATCCGGTACACCTGAAAAATGTACAGGGCGATCACAAAGGTGACAACCAGCGTGGTCAGTATTTTGGCCGTGGACAGATCCGCATAGGCAAAACCTTCCACCACCGATTTTTTAATTATGTCACTGAAGTTCATTCTCTCATCCTCCCGGGTTTCTAAGCATTTGTATAGGTTCTGGAATACCAGTATTTTGAAAAGGAAGTTCGCTGAAGCATTCCCATATCCAGCACATCCGAAAGATAGCCGGGAAGCAGCTCGTCATATTTTACTTCCAGCACATGATTTCCTTTCGGAAGAAGGGGAACCCTCCCGATCTTCTTATCCAGAAAGGTCCGGCACTTTGTGCAGCCGCTGATATTCCGGTCAAAGGTGATTCTCACGTTTCCCCTGGGCTCCACGAAGGCCGTCCTCTCATACTCCACAATGGACGCCGGGCGCATGCCCTGCGCCCTGATCTGCACATAGAACTCTTTTTCCAGCCGCAAGCTCTCCTCCCGGAGCGCAGGCGCTCCTCCGCTCATATAAGTAAGACAGTCCTCTCTGGAAATGTCCGCCTCAACCTTTCTCGTCATTCCCCGGAATTTGATCTTTTTCTCCAGCTTTATCACCGCATCATCCCCGTCGTAGATACGGATCCTGTACTTTGACCGGCTGTCAACCCCGTCCTCGTTTTCCCTCATGCAGGAATCGTAAAGGTCGTCAAAATACAGGCTTCTCACCGTGTAGATCCCCTCTCTCTGATGAATATCCGGATGCATCAGGGGTTTTAGCCGAAGCCGTATGCTCTCTATTTCCGCATCCGAGACCAGAAATTTTAATTCGTGTCTGTAGTCCATAGCCGTCACCTCATCCGCCCAAAATAGTCGTCCAGAAAATCGATCCGCCCGTCTATATACTGATAGAGATATTCATCTTTCCAGTAGTCAACCTCTCTTGGCCACCTCTGTTCATTTCTTATGGCCGCACCGGAATCGTAGAGATAGGCAAAGTCCGCATCCGCCTTCTCGTAAATCGCCTCCTTCGTGACAATCTCCTCTCTAAGCTCCACCCATCGCTCGTTCAGCAGCCGGCCGATCTCCTCCTTATCCTGCTCGTACAGCACATACATGTCCTCGCTCCAGCCATCCGGGCTGTGGATATTCTTTTCCTGATACCGGATAAAATTGCAGGATGCGTCATCCGTCCAGGAATTGCCCCATGTCATATTCAGATCCCATGGGATTTTAATAAACTGATAGCTGCCATCCTCCTGATAGTCTGCCCAGAAATAGATATTTTTCATAATATTGTCCATTCCCGAAATCAGAAGATTGAACAGATTGTAATCCACCGCATTTTCCAGATCAAGGATCTGCTTTCCATCCTCATAGATCCCGGGTTTGTTCTCAAGAAACAGGGAGGTCCAAAGCCGCAGCGGCTCCCAGGCTCTCCTGCTGGTCTGCTTCGGGTATTTCATCTCAAACACAGGGTTCATATCCTCCGTGAGCTCCTCGTAGAAATCATCCTCTCCCGGCCCTGTCTGATCCTTGCATTTATACAGAATATCCTTCTCGTTCAATCCCAGGGTCTTTCTGTCGATCCGCTCCGAGAGGCCGTAGACGCCCTGGTACCGGTTGTCCACAAACAGCTCCACATACTCCATACGGATCCCCTCATCCCCCTGTACGGAATTGTCACTCGCAATCTCGCGCCACACCTCGTAAGAGAGCTTGTTGTGAATCAGGCCGTCGTCATCATAGAGCGAATGAAGGATCCAGTCGTCATCCCTGCGCATTCCGAGCAGTGACAGCTTATCCCCGTCCAGTGTAAGACGGTAGCTGGCCTTCTCGTAATTTAAGGTGGTGGCGCCCCGCCTGCGCCAGCTGCCCGCCGCATGCTGATATTCCAGCGTGCTGTGATAGGGGTCGGAAATCCAGACGTCTCCCATGCAGTTTCCCGCCTCGTCCTCCCTCCCCGTCTTAATCTCCACCACGGGCATTCCGGTAAAATATACATTGTACATCCAGCACCGGGAATCCGTGACCCAGAATAACCGGAACACCTGATTTGACCTCATGGCCGCAGACTTATCCGCAAAGGCCGCATCCTGGGCAAAATACAGCCTTCCCTCCGACGGGCGCAGCACGCCGTGGAAATCTTCCCCGGACATCTTCTGGGGAATGAGCAGCATATTCTGCTCCGCATCATAGGCAATCCTTCCCCCGTCCAAAGTCAAAAAGGGTTCCAGATAAGCGTCCTCCTTTCCCTCACAGAGAGAATCAATTTCCTCCGCGGAAAGCACCTGAACCCCCAAAATCTTATCGCTGAAAATTCGTGTGATATGGTTAAAGTTCAAATAAAGATTCAGTACAACAACAGATGCCAGCATAAACCATATCTTTTTCAATTTATACCCCCCCCCGGATTATTTTGACCATTTCGCTACTCCTTCTTAAAAAGTGACTTCACCGTCATGGGAAACCAGGGAAACGCTCTCCAGTCCCTCGATCTCCTCCAGTTTTTGCATCATTTCGTATTCCTCCCTGGCGCGCACCTCCAGCACGAGATTACAGCGCCCCTTTGAGAGGTTCCGGGACTTCACCCGGTAATAACGGCAGAACGTCCCCACGGTCTTCATAAACTCTTCTTCTTTTTTGAGCGTATCCAGATTTGCCACAAGAATCATGGGTGCGCGCCCTACGGGCAGCCGGTCGAGGACGATCACAAGCATTGTGAGGATCACGGAAAGCACCAGGGCGATCTCCGTCATATGCGCCCCGCAGCAGATGCCCACCGCAATGGACCAGAACAGGAAGCACAGGTCCATGGGCTCCTTCACCGCCGTGCGGAAACGCACGATAGAGAGGGCTCCCACCATTCCCAGGGAAATCACGATGCTCGACTGCACCGCAAGGATAATCCCTGCCGTGATCACGGCGATTGCCGCAAGAGAGATATTAAAGTTCTTGGAATAAAAGGTTTTCTTTGTGACCAGCTTATAGACCATGAAAATATACACCGAAACCGCCGCCGTGATCAGAAGCACTGCCGCTATGTGGGGAACGCTGATGCTTTCGCTGGTATAGGATGCCAGGAAATCCTTTTTAAAAATGTCTGAAAAACTCATAATTGTTTCCTTTCCGGCAGGAGCCGAAGTCCTGCCCTTACAACCGGCTGTGTATCAACACAAATTTTGCGGCAAAATTTGCGGCAAATTTACGGCAAATCTGCGGCAGAGATAATACTTGGAGAAAGTGCTGGCGCAGAGCCCCTCCAGCTGCAAAAGGCCATGAATCTCGTCCGGAAGAAAGCTGTCAAACTTCACCTCCATCAGCGCCTGTCCTTCCGGCATGACGCCCCGTCCCCGCACTTTTCTCTCCAGAAAATCCTGCACGTCTGACACTGCGGTGAGATTACAGTCAAAGGTCACCCGCACATTGGCGTCCCGGGTCCGGTACACATAGGGGATCCTGTCATAGTCCACGATCACCGCCGGGCGCATGAGCCGAACCGCCATCTGGAGAGCGAGCCTTCGAAGTACCTGCTGGGAAGGCCCGCTCTCGGAGGGGATTTTTCCTTCCATCAGCTCCAGGCACTGCCGCCTCGAAATAACGCAGGAGCTCTTTGCCGTCTTTCCCCGAACCTTTTGCTTCCGCTCCAAAGCGATCCTGTCAGCGCTTCCGTTATAGATACGGATCCGGAATTTCTCCCGGTTATCCACGCCGTTTTCATTTTCCATATAGCAGCTGTTGTCATAATCGTCAAAATAGAGGCTTCTAATGTTATAAAAGCCCGCCGCCGCGGCATGGACATCCTTCTCCATGATTCCCCGGATCCTCGCCTCCTCGATCCGGATCTGTCCGCAGGTCAGGGGATATTTGTATTCGTGTCTGTAATGTTCCTCTCTCACTGCTCAATCTCCCATTCCGCCTCCAGAATACAATCCTTTCCGATCACCGCTCCGTCCGACACGATCTGCCCGGTATCCCTGTCACGATATCCCAGAAACCGGTATCCTTCCTGCTCATAACCAGGAAGCCCTTCGATAGGTTCTCCCCTTGGAACCCAGTAATAGAGGGTCTGGTTGTAGTCCTGGTTCAGAAAAGGCGCGTCATTCCTTACCTCCACCACACAGTAATCCCTCTTCTCCACCCACAGGCTGTCGAGAAAATCCTTCTTGCTTGCGAGGAAATCCCTGACAAACGAAACGTGCGCATCCAGCGTGTCAAACCGGGTCCAGTCCCCCTCTTCCCTGACCAGAGCGTTCTGGGGAATGGTAAACATCCAGGAAAACCGCTCCTCGTGCCACCTTAACGCATCCAGCATGGCGCTCCTTTCGATTCCGGCAGCATAAAGGGCGATCCCCTCAGAGATCAGGCGCTCCAGATTTTCCCGAAACACCTCCCCGTACTTCTCCTCCACAACCTTCTGAAACTGCGGATTGCGGTACATGGCCGCAAACCATCGGTTCTGGTTGGCGTTTCCAGAAGGCCTCGACTGCTCGATGGAGGCGGTAAGGGCCCGGGGATTTTGAAACATGGGCGTGTTCACATTCCCCATGGTTCCGTCAAAGTCCCAGACAGGGCCTGCATAAAGGCAGGATTCCCCCTGTGGAATATAGGCAAACTGGCTTGCGATTCCCGTATCATGATCCCCGGAGATTTCCTGAATCAGAAAGGCCTCCGCCCAGGATTCCAGATCAATGAGCTGATCCAGGGATTTTCCGCTCAGAAGGCTCACACCGTCTTTCGCAAAAAGCGCGCTCTCGATATCATTGACCAGAAACCGGATCTGCTCCTTTTGCTCCTGCGGCACATAGGAATCGGACACCACCGCAAAAATCTGTCCCCGGTCCGTGATCACATAGGGCGTTTCCTCTTCCATCCGGAAATCCAGCTCCATTTCCAGATACCACCCTGGCGATGCCAGATCGTTCATACGGTTTTCCCCGGTCTCCACGGCCTCGGTCAGAAGGTAAAGCCCCTGATAGACTCCATTCAGATAAACCTCGGCAAATTCCCCGTCCGGCTGGTAACCCCCCATGCTTTCGTTTGCCAGATCCAGCACGATTTTGTTCCGCATATAGGCACCGTCCGTCGCATTTGCCAGAAGATTCCATTTCCTGGCGGGAGCCATGCCGAGAAGCCCTATGGGCCTGTCAAAGGAAAAGGTCAGCGGCTTTTTGTCAAGGGTTGCTGTCAGATTCCCCCTGACCTTGAGCCTGGGCAGTTTTTCGGCGCACAGCACCTTCCCCGCCTCATCCAGCATGACCATCCGCCCGCTTTCCAGATAACCCTTTCCGGCAAATTCCTCCACACCCAGAACGCCCTCCGGAGACTGCGCCCAGAACAAAACCGCCGGAAGATCCTTTGAGGCGATTACCTGCAGGGTTTTGTCCATATAGCGCACGCCAAATGGCCCGCCTGCTTCCATACGAAGCTCCTGCCCGTCCCGCAGCAAGACCGCCTCTCCATCCCTGCAGGATGTCCCGTTTATCTGAAAATCATACTTTCCGCCTGCACAGCGCAGGATAAACTCCCCGCCCTTCTCACAAAAGCAGGAGGGAAGAAAAAGATAGTACTTTCCCTCCTCCGCATCTTCCCATGGCTGCAGCGCAATACTCTGCCCGTCCAGCGCACACTCAAAAAACAGGGCCTCCATCAGTTCCTTCTCATGATCTGTCCGCCCGTAAGAAAGGGCCAGCGCAAGCATCAATATCACTCCGGCGCTTGCGGCCGTCAAAAGGCGCATTCTATCTCCAGGACTCATCTACTCTTCCTTCACCACCACGCTGTCAATGCCGTAATATCTGCAAAGCCCTCTGTTCTCCCAATCCTCCGCATCCGGCTTGATGTCCGAAAAATACAACAGGGCGGGATGCACCGAGAGCGGTTCCACCTCCACGTTTTTTTCACCGCTTCGATACCGTTCCATCCGCTCCTTTAACTCTTCCCCGTAGGTTCTGGCCGTCCCGTCTGCCAGATCCGTCAGTGCGGAGGAAGCTGTAAAATAGTGGTTCTCCGGAATCACCGTGATCACGGCCGCCGCCGCAAAAAACGCCAGGCATCCCACAAGGCACCAGAGTGCGCCCGGGGAAAACCGGTTCTCATCTTCCCCTTCTGTTCCGCTCCGCCCCGCTCCCGCGGCTTTTTCCTCAATCCGCTTCCTGGACCATCCCGTCACATACCCCGCACACAGGGTGAGAACCAGGATATACATGGTAAAGGTAAGTGCCTGCAGCCTTGCGGCCTCTATGTTGCCCACCGCAAACAACGGCGGGGTCATCATGGCCGACACCACGCAAAAGCCGAAAAGAACCACGGCAAGGGGATAGCGGAATGCAAATTTCGTCTTTCCCGCCATATGGTAAAACAGGGGAATCAGCGCAACGACCAGAAGCGCAACCGGCCAGCCGGACCACTCATTCATACAGTAATCCAGACAATCATAAAAGGAAATGACAACTGCCTTCACCGGATTCATGCCGTGCGCACTCTCCGCCCGGACCCAGTTTCCGGGAGCGCCCACATTGAGAAGAAAGCCAAGGGTATAGAATCCCATGGGTATCGCAAGCGCCCTGTGCGCTTTCCACTTTTTGAAAACAGCCATCATGGCAGATGCGGCAAGAAGAACGATCATGCCGTTTAATGCCGTCATCTGATTTCCCCCGGCTGTGAAAAACCCCAGAAAGGATGCCCCCGCAAGATCAAACAGACGTTTTTTCCCCCTGTCAGAGGCCGCCGCAATCAAAAGGCCGTAAAAAAACAGGCTCATCCCATGGACGAACATGTAGTTCGCCGCCCCGCTGTACCAGTAAAAGGCTTCCACCCGGCCCACCATGCACTGCACCGTCACAAACAGCGTCAGCATTATGACGCAGCGGCTTCGGTATTTGTCTGCATGAAACACCTTCACAAAAATCCCGTGGAGAAGGTAAGCCGTGGAAAAGCTCAGCATCAGAAGCATGATCCAGCTGGTGAGCACATAGACTCTCTCCCCGAAAGTGCTCGGGGGAACCGCCATGAGAAAATTGGAGGTAAAATATCCCATCCACTCCAGCCAGTCCTGTGCTGCCCTGACGATTCCCGCCCAGAGCACGGCCAATGGCGAATGGGTACTCACCCAGATCTGCCTGCAGTTGCTTCCGATGGAGTAATCGTCAGCGCTTGGATAGTTGTACCATCCGATCCACAAAAGAGGGATCAGGCTTACGATGTACACCGCCGTAAGAAAACAGGAAAGATTCCTTGGCGTGATCCACACGGACAGCCTTCTGCCCACAGCGTCCAGTTTTTTCTCAAAATTCCAGTTACTCTCTCTGCCCTTTTTCCTCATACGCTTCATTCCATTTCCTGATAGGCATTGCAGGCTTCAATCACCATCCCGGCCTCCTCGTCTGTCATCTCCGGGAACAGGGGAAGAGTCACGCAATGTCTGGCAAGATCCTCGGCATTGGGACAGTCGCCCTCCTGATACCCCAGATCCGCATAGGCTTTCTGGAGATGACAGGGAACCGGATAATGCCTGTTACACTCGATCCCCCGCTTCGCCATATAGGCGATGAAATGGTCGGGATCCGGAGTCTTTATCTCAAACAGATGGAACACCGGCTCCGTGTTTTCGGGATGCGCCTGCATGGTGATACGGGGATTTGTGATCTCTTCCAGATAGCGCCTGCCGATTGTCTTTCTTCTCTCCGTCCACTGCGGAAGATATTTGAGACTGACGGAAAGCACCGCTCCCTGGATTCCCTCAAGCCGGTAATTGTAGCCCACCACGTCGTGATAATAGCGCACCTTGTTTCCCTGATTCTTGAATGTCGTCACCGCATCAAAATATTCCTTTTTGCGGCAGGTCACGCTGCCTCCTTCCCCGAAGGCGTACAGGTTTTTTCCCGGATAAAAGGAAAAACACCCAAGCTCTCCCAGACCGCCCACAAGCCTTCCCTCGTATTTTGCCCCGTGGGCCTGGGCGCAGTCCTCCACCACGTAAAGATTGTATTTATCCGCAATTTCCTTAACCCTGTTGAACGCAAAAGGCTGTCCATACAGGTGGACGCCGATAATCGCCTTCGTCCTGCCCGTGATCTTCTCCTCAATCCTGTCCGGATCTATCTCCCAGGTATCGGGCGTGCAATCCACGAATACCGGCACCGCGCCCGTGTAGGTGACGCCCCAGGCCGTGGCAATGTAGGTGTTGGCAGGCACGATCACCTCGTCTCCCGCACCGATTCCCAGCGCCATCATGGCACAGTGCAGCGCGGAAGTGCCGTTGTTGACTCCGGATGCGTAAGGCACCTGGCAGAATTCTGCAAATTCCTCGTCAAACCGGTCCGCAAATTCCCCTCCCGAAAAGGCGGTCTGTTCACATACCCTGCGGATGGCCGCCAGATACTCCTGTTCATGTTTTTTGTAGTCCCTGCCAAGATCAATTCTTTTCAGCATTCTTTTTCCCCTCTTTCCAGAAAGCCCTGCGCAGCCTGCAGATCTGCACCAGATAATTTTTTATGGTTTTCCACAGCTTCACCGTGGTATTGTAATCCTCCTGCCATCTGACAGGCATGTCATAAATTACAATGCCGTCCCTCTCGGCCCGCAGCAGAAATTCAATGGTATAAAACCATCCGTTATCCTTACTGCTCTCCTCCACCAGCCGTCTGGCCACATCCTTTCGAAGGAAGGTAAACCCACAGACCGCATCCGTGGCTCTCATACGGAAAATGGCCTTCAGCAGAAAGACGAGGCCCATGGAAGTGATCTTCCGATACCATTTGCGTCCCCTGGTATCCGACTTTTTACTGAATCTGGTTCCGTTCACATACTGGAGCCTTTCGTTCTTTTCGAAAAGCCGGATGGTTCTGCCAAGATTCCGGATATCCGTGGACAGATCGATGTCCATATACCCCACGATATCACAGTCATTGAGCTCAATTCCCTTGCGGAAGGCCACGCCCACGCCCCGCTCCCCCACTCTCACATAGGAGACCTCCGGGTATTTCTGCGCAAGAGCCATGCCGATTTGCGGCGTCTCATCATCGGAGCCGTTGTCCAGTATGGTCAGCCGGCAGGGATTGTCCACCCTTTTTTTCAGATAAGCCATGGTTCTGTCAATGCCGCTTTGAAGCCGCAGCCTCTCATTCAGAACCGGAAACAGAATATTGACCGATAATTTCTCTCTGTTCAACTTTTTACCACCTTCTCTATATCAGACACGAGATACCTCTGCTGCCTGAATATCAGGTTCAGCAGTACCGACAAGTATTTTAATATGATTGTGAGCAGGGCGAACACGCCGAAAAAGCCCAGCGCCAGAAAGCCCATGGTGGACAGCCAGCCTTCCACCGGCTTGTCCCCGTTAAAGAAATCGCCCACGAGATAAAATCCCATCCCCACGGTAAGCACCAGGAAAACGCCGCAGATAATAGCGGAGATCCGCTCCAGTACATTGGTAAAATAGATAAAGGAATCAAAGGCAAGAGCCGTGCGCTCCGAGGATACGGTCTTATTTTTGATCCGCACATCCACATCACAGCTTTCATAGCTTATGGTGGCCGTCTTCAGCCCGCAATTCATGTAAACAGCCTTCCGGTAGGGAATGTACTGTCCTATGGACTTGATCCGGTTGATGGCCCGCCTTGACACGATGCGGAAGGTCTCAGGCCCGATCCTGCCGTTTCCCCTGCTGGTCTTATTGTACAGGGCATAGAAAATCCGGGATGTCGTCCGCATCTTTCCCCTGCTGCTTGCCGCCACAATATCGCTGCCTTCGATCAGCTTCCGGTAAACCTCCAGAATCACTTCCGGCTCATAATCTACAAAAATATCGTCAAATTCATACACGAAATCACCGATGGCGATATCCCGCCCCGCATTCATCGCACTCTCAAGACCCTGGAAAAAGCTCATGTGCACAACACTCACCATGACTTTCACCTGCCTTGACTCCACATACTCCCGAAGCACCTGCGTTGTCCCGTCCACGGAAGCATCGTCCACGCACACCACCTCATACTGCTGAAAATTTTTCTCAAATACGGGAAGCACCGTATCCAGAAAGTATTTCAGATAAGGGGCCGCATCGTGAAGATAGACCACCAGCGATATAAATTTCTTTTCCATTCTGATTTCCCCGCCTCTCTAACGATCCAAAAATTCGTCCAGATCGTAAACTGTGTTGATCTTCCCTGAAAGCACACTGATAAATACCGGATCCCGGCTCATCACCCGGATGGCCGTTGGCCTCGAATCATCCACCTCGGAGGATTTCAGGATGGGCTTCATGGAATAGAGGGATTCCCTGTAGGTATAAGCGTACTCCGGCCTCAGATACTTGTCTGCGAGATGGGACATGTAAGGCCATGCGGAATCCGGCCTGCAGTCGCATTCGTTGCAGTTTCCGAGGTTATGAACGCCGCATCCGCCCTCCTTCCTCTGCTGGCACCCGAACGAAGGCTCTGTCTCATAGGATGTCATGTGGGGCGTAAAGGTCACGGAGGTCAGGGAATGCAGGCCCGTCTTTCCAAAGGGCATAATTGAGAAAAAGGGACCGTCCATCACCGTAATCCCGGTTCCCCGAAGCCGGTCCGAGGGCTCGCAGAGTATGATCTCGCAGAGCTCATATTTGATATCAAAAAACGCCTTTTCCAGTCCTTCGGTTTTGTCGATTACCTGGTTTACCGAGGCATAGGAGGCGTTCAGCACAAAGGGCGCCTCATAAAAGCTCCCGTCCTCCAGAAACACCTCAAAGCTGCCGCCGCATTTGCGGATTATCTGTATCCTGGCCTCAAAAACCATCGCCACATTCCGGTATCCCGAAAGCTTCTCCTCATAATACTTCTGCAGAATTTTGGCGTCATAGGTGTACTCCTCGGTCAGAAAGGCACCGTCGCACATTCCCGGCCTGAAATACCGGGAGACGGGCGCCTCCTCGCAGCGAATCCCGGCGGCCCTGCAAAAATCCATAAACTGTCCGGCATTGGTCCAGGAGAACTTGTCCGATGTGGCATATACCTGATCGAATTTGTCGTGAATACAAAAGCCGAAATCCTCCACAAACCGCCGGAAATACCCCGCCGACTTTACCGCCGTGGTCAGGCTTCTGGGATAATGATATCCCATATGGACTCTTGCCTGATTGATATAAGTGGCTCTGGAAAAAGGGGCCCTGTCATATTCAAGCACCAGCACGCGTTCTCCCTTTTCGGCGCAGCGCGCCGCCGCATAAAGGCCATAGAGACCGGCACCGATTATAATCTTATCATATTTTCCATCCATTCCCTACTCCTGTTTTCTTAATATTTCCTATATTTATAAATATTTAATAATTTTTTCTTCCTGTGTGGCTGCGATTCACGGCAGGCTTCGGGAAGAAGATAGATGCGTCATGCTTGCATGTAAGCAGATATTTTCTTCCCGAAAC
>CAJTVN010000009.1 GCA_910579685.1 uncultured Lachnospiraceae bacterium
CCTCTGCTGACTTCTGTGCGTTCAGCACTGCTTTGGGCAGTGGTTACCTCTTTCAGGGCATACCGCACAGACCTCCCCGGGTGCCACACGTTTCTTTCTCTCCATCCATCTGCCACATCTATCATGCATGATTCCGTGTAGTTACTGGGCTTCGGCTTGTATGGCAGTCTTACCCTCATGCATAACCTCCTATGTGATTTCTGTTCGTCAGACCAGAGATTTGCCCGCAGGTTTATATGTTCCCCACATCCGGCTTCCTTCAGATTCCTCCTCACGGCGGACACCCTTGCCTTCGGCTATATCCTTCCCACTACCGGGCGGATTCGGGACTTTCACCCGTTAGAAACGTGCGCCGCCGGGCGCACCATAAAAAAGACACTGTCTACTGAGAAGCAGTGTCTTTTTCCATTCTTCCCCGCAATCGGGCTTTTGTTATCTTCTCCGGTCAAATTTGCCTGCCGCATAATAGGCTCTCTTGTCCTCATACATCTGATGGTCCGCTTCCGCAAGAAGCTTATCCATACCGCATTCCCATTCCGCATGCCAGATACAGCCGAGAGCCATCACGGCCTCGCTCCTTGCCATATCCGCCTTAAGCTTTCCTACCCGGCTTCGCATCTCCTCCTCGCTGATCCCCGGACACAGGGCAAGAAACTCATCTCCGCCTGTCCGAAACAACGCATATTCCTCAAACTGCCTCTGCAGACACGCACTGGCCCGTACCAGCAGGTCGTCCCCCGCCTGGTGTCCCTTCTCGTCATTCACCCGTTTCAGCCCCATCACGTCACAGTTCAAAACCCCTATACTCTTTTCGAGATCCATGGTATGCATGAATTCATTCATGGCATGACGGTTTCCCAACTTTGTCAGCTGGTCGTAATAGCTGATGGTTTCAAGGCTTTTTACCAGGTTCTTCTTGCGCAGAAGGGAGACGATAAAATGCCCCACAATCTGAAACATGGTCAGAATATGATCCAGCAGTTCGGCCGGCGGATTGTCTACCCCGTAAAAGCCAAGCACCTGTTTTTCATCAATCAGAGGGCTGATCACCAGGGACTGAATGTTCTGGGGATTCAGACAACGGTAGATCTCGGGATGGGCCGCCTTTAAAGCCTCCACATTTCGCACTACCACATGTTCATTGTTCTGAAATTTCTGATACCAGTATTCCAGAGCTTCCCTGGGAATGTTCTGCAGGTGTTCCTTCTGGGGGGCCACTTCCCTTGCGCACCACTCATAGGTATTGTCAAAAATTCCTCCAGCCTTTTCCTCAAAGATATAGACCCGCTCGCTTCTTAAGGAATGCCCCAGATACTCCAGAAGAATATCCAGGGATTCGTCCGGCGCAGGCGCCGACAGGGCAAGGCGCAGTCCCTCGTTGATCACAGCCTCGTTGTTGTAGTCGCTGCAAGGCTTCTGCTCCGGCTCCTCTTCTCCTATATCGATGGCGATCTCCATGCGGAAACGTCTTCCGTCCTCCTCCACCACCGTATCCTTCAAAAGGTAATTCCGATCCAGAACGGGATTCCGGAATTTCCACTCCTCAAAATATCCGGGTCTCAGAATTTTGTTCGTGCAGACCGCACAGGGCTCCAGGTTTCCCTGCAGCACTTCGTAACATTTTCTCCCCTTCGTTTCCCCGAGACTTGCAAGGCCAAACGCCTTCAGCGCACAGCGGTTCATGTACACAACCTCAAAGCTGTCCATATCCGTCACATACACCATCTCATTCAAATTTTCAAAAAATTCCCATATTTTTCCCATATCGGCCCCCATACTGCTTCCCGCTGCCACTCCGGCCGCAAATCACTTTTCCGCCTGCCCGTAAAATCCGCAGACGGTAAATAAATCCTCATCCACTTCCCAATACGTAAGATCCAGCTCAAAAGCCTCTCCCACGGCCAACGAGACGGAAGAATATACCGGAATGAAAATGGCAATTTCCTCCCCCTTGGCCAGAATCCCTTCCGGATCCCTTTCCACCAGAGCCGTGTACACGGTTCCGGCCTCCTGTGCATTTTCCTGCGCCGCCACATCCTTACTTCCGGTAACCTCCACAACTACCCGGAAAAACCCTTCCGGATCCAGGGCCGTATTCTGCAGGGCATTCTCCGCTTTCTTGGATTCCGCTCTCTTTTCCACAGCGCTGTCCTCGTCGCTGCTTTCTTCCATGGCGCTCTCCTGCACGGCGCCTCTTGCCGCAGAATGGTCCTGCGAGGTACTTTCTTCCACTACACTGTCCTGTACGGCGCTTCCTGCCGCGGCGCTGTCCTGGGCGCCGCTCTCTTCCACCGCGCTCTCCTGTTCGGCGCCTGCGTCCGCATCCGTCTGTGCAATCCCTTCCTCCTGTGGCACCGCAGCCATTTCAGCCGCTTCCGATTCGGCTATCTCTTCCATTTCCGCTTTTAAGGAAGGAGCAGGTTTATCTCCGTTTATAAAGATCGGTATTATTATTATAGCACAAATCACGGCCGCCGCCATAGGTGAATATCGATAAATACCATGCAAAATTTTCCCGGAACGCCTTTTTTTCTCTTTAGGCGCCGTCTCTGTCCTCTTTTCTTCCTCCGCCTGCCCCCGTGTGGACTGCCGCGAAAGGCCGGACTCAATCCGATCCCACAAATCCGGCGCTTCGCTCTTTGCCAGTTCTCTGTAAGACTTTTCAAAGTCCTTACTCATATCCACACCTCCTCAGCTTTTTTATGGCATTCTGGTATTTCCATGTGACCGTTCCCATGGGAATGCCAAGAGTCTTCGCAATCTCCCGGAACGTGAGGCCGCCCAGTACTTTCAGGCTGACGATCTGCCTCTCCCCCGGCTTCAAGGTTGAAAGAGCCTGATCCACGCTCATCTCGCCCACCACGGTCTCTTCCACCCCGCCCTCCCTACTCTGCGCCGAAAAATGTCCCGCCCTCTTTTCCTCCTCCGTCTCTGATTCAATATCCTGCAGGAGAGCCGTAAGCTCTTCCTTCCTGTACTTGCGCAGATAGTCAACAGCCTGGTTCCTTGCCATCACGGCGAGATATCCCCTGTGGCCGTTTCCGGGTGTAAACTGCCAGGCCTTTTCCCAGAGCTTTATAAAAAAATCGCTGGTGACATCCTCTGCATTCTCCCTGTTTTGCAGTACTTCATAGACAATCCGGTAAATATAACCAACGTAGGCTTCATAGATCTCCTTAAGCCCGGTCTTATCTTTCCGTACCATCCGTGCCACAGCATCCTCAAATTGATGTTCGTTCACGGCCTCCTCCTTATTAAGATACGTATCGGTTCTTCTGATTTATGGTTGACTTTTTAAAAGCCGCAGGGTTACTCCTGCGGCTTTTTCCTATACGGTTCTGCCCGTCCGTAATACTTACAGCGCCTTGATCCGCTCCACGGCCTCCACCGTATTCTCATAGCTGCCAAACGCCGTCAGGCGGAAATACGTCTCCCCGCTTGGGCCGAATCCGGAACCGGGCGTTCCCACCACGTTTGCTCGCTCGAGCAGATAATCGAAGAACTCCCAGCTGGTCATGCCTTCCGGCGCTTTCAGCCAGATATAGGGGGCGTTCACACCGCCGGATACGGTATAGCCCGCCGCCTTAAGTCCATTGAGGATATAGGCCGCATTTTTCATATAATAAGCCACCTGCTGTTTCAGCTGCGCCTTTCCCTCCGGAGAATATACGGCCTCTCCCGCTCTCTGCACGATATAAGGCGCCCCGTTATACTTGGTTCCGTGTCTTCTCGCCCAGAGGGAGTGAAGCGTCACGTCCCCGCATTTTAAATCCTTCGGAATCACGGTATACCCAAGACGCACTCCCGTAAAGCCCGCATTCTTGGAGAAGGAATGCAGCTCGATGGCGCAGGTCCTGGCTCCCTCGCACTCATAGATGGAATGAGGCACGTCCGGCTGTGAAATATACGCCTCATAGGCCGCATCATAGATGATCACGGCTCCCACCCGGTTGGCATAGTCCACCCACTCCTGCAGCTGCGCCTTCCGGATGGTGGAGCCTGTGGGGTTGTTGGGGAAGCACAGGTAGATCAGGTCCGGCTCCTGCTTTGGAAGCTGCGGTGCAAAATCATTCTCCGCCGTGCAGGGCATATAAATCACATCGCTCCAGGTCTCCCTTGAGCTGTCATAGGTTCCTGTCCGTCCCGCCATCACATTGGTATCCACATAGACCGGATAGACCGGATCGCAGACCGCAATCTTATTGTCCGTGCTGAAAATTTCCTGAATATTCCCGGAATCGCACTTTGCCCCGTCGGAAACGAAAATCTCGTCCGCCGCAATCTCACAGCCCCTGTCCTGATAATCATTCTTTGCGATGGCGTTTCGCAGAAATTCATAGCCAAGCTCCGGAGCGTAGCCCTTAAAAGTCTCGGCCTTTCCCATCTCGTCCACGGCGCCGTGAAGCGCAGTGATGATGGCGGGCGCCAGGGGCTGTGTCACGTCCCCGATTCCCAGACGGATAATCTTCTTGTCCGGATTTGCCGCCGCATAGGCGTTCACCTTTTTCCCTATGGTCGAAAACAGATAGCTTCCGGGAAGCTTGAGATAATTGTCGTTAATTTTAAACATCATTTCCTCCTCCTATATTTCTCCTTCAAAGACAGTGGCCGCAGGCCCTGTCATGTATACAAGATTCTGATCCTGATCCCAGAAGATCTCAAGACAGCCACCTAACAGTTTAACAGCAACCGTCTCATTCGTCAAACCATTCAGAATGCAGGCCACCGCCGCCGCACAGGCCCCGGTGCCGCAGGCTAAGGTCTCTCCGGTTCCCCTCTCCCAGACCCGCATCTCAATGGTATCCCGATCCAGAATCTTTACGAATTCCGTATTGACCCGTTTTGGAAACCAGGGATGGTTTTCAAACAAAGGCCCGATGGTTTCTATGGCAAGCCCGGATACGTCTTCCAGGAAAACAACCGCATGAGGATTTCCCATTGACACGCATGTCATCTGATAGACACTGCCGTCAACCTCAATGTCCCGGCCGATTACCCTCTCCCTTCCATCCTGTGCGATCACCGGAATCTCACTGGCTGTCAGAATCGGAGCGCCCATATTGACCCTGACAGTCGATACCTTCCCGCCCTCCAGGGAAAGGTCCAGACACTTGATTTTTCCGCTGCTTATGATGCGGATCCGGGTCTGATCCGTCAGGCCCTTGTCATAGACAAATTTGGCCACGCAGCGGATCCCGTTCCCGCACATCTCCGCCCGTGAGCCGTCCATATTGTACATCTCCATCTCAAAATCCGCTTCCTTAGAGGGATTGATGAAAATCACGCCGTCCCCTCCGATCCCGAAATGCCTGTCGCTCAGCTTTCGCACCAGCTCCGGTTTCTCCTCCTGCCGGATTCTCTCCCTTGCCCCGTCAATATAAATATAATCGTTGCCGCAGCCGTGCATCTTGGTAAATCTCATATGCCGTCCTCCCGCCGTTCAAAAGATATTTTGATCTCTGATGCCTGCGGGTTGTTTCGCACTCCGTGCTCTCGCAATCCTGGCACCTTTCTATAGTTTATCACATTTTTTCATCTCTTAAATCGTGTTATTTGCGGTTGACTATGCAAAAAGTGCTGTTACGATGCCGGTTACAAAGCAGACAGTAAGAGATTACCAGTCAATAATCACCTTAAACAGATCTCCGTCGATCTCAATTTTCAGCGTTCCGCCCTGCAGCTCCACAAAGCTTCTGGCAATGGCAAGACCAAGCCCGCTCCCCTCGGTATTGCGGGAGCTGTCGCCCCTCACAAACCGTTCGGTCAATTCCTCTGGCTCTATGTCCAGCTCCATTGCCGCCATATTTTTGATTTCAATCCGTATGCCCTGCTCCGTCTTCTGTGTGTTTACATAAACCCTGGTATGTGGCATGGCATACTTGATGATGTTGGTATAAAGATTCTCAAACACACGGTAGGTCTTCTGGCTGTCCAGCTGAAGGATCACCTTCTCCTCGGGCGAGCGGAACCGGAAAATCAGATCCGTCTCCTCCACTCGGTCCTCATATTCCAGATACACCTGACGCAGCAGGCTGCAGATATCCACATCCACAAGATTCAGTTTCACGTTTCCGGTATTGGCCTTACTCACCTCAAAGAGATCCTCGATCAGGAATTTCAGCCGCTCGGATTTCTTTTTCAGCACGGCCAGATATTCCTTCCTCTCCCCGGGCGTTATCGTCTCGCTTTCCAACAGCTCGATATAGGTTGTGATCGCCGTGAGCGGCGTTTTCAGGTCATGGGAGACATTGGTGATCAGCTCCGTTTTCATCCGCTGGCTCCTGACCTCCTCGCTGACCGCCTTTTGAAATCCCTCCTGAATTTTTCCAAGCTTTTCCTTATAGGATGTAAACATGCCCCAGTCCTCGCTGAATGCCGTACTCAGATTTCCCTGTGCGATGGCATCCGTGGCCTCAAGGAGCCTTTCGTACTGCTGCCTGATATTCCGGACATACTTTCGGATCGCCAGATACAGAAACAGCGAATAGGGGATCAGCAAGAACCAGCCAAAGACAAAGCAGGAACTGATCAGCGCCAGAATCACATAGTTGACCACGAGAAGCTTTATCAGAACTTTATTCGCACTCCCTTCGAGATCCGTATGGAGCATCTCCTCACGTAATTCGTCCTTTTTATTTCGAAGACCATGATAAATCCACAAAACTCCCTGCACGATCAGACTTCTCTCCCGCACAAAGCGCACCAGCCCCAGATCAAACACCTCCCCGAAGGTCGTGATGAAATAGAACCAGCCGCCAAACAGAAGGGTCAGCACCGCCACATTGGCCGCGCCCACGAAAAGCCTGCGGGCAAAGGCGGGAAACGAATTCACATACCGGACAAGCAGCTCCTCGAATCCCCCGTTGTTCGTGTACTGCATCATCATCACCGCAATCACGCTAAAGCCCATGAGAAATCCCAATGCAGCCAGAGCAAACTCCAGATGCAGGTGAAAGGCCTGCAGATGATGAAGATGGTATCTTTTGTTCCTGGTAACCAGAAGGCAGGCAATGCCAAGCGTCAGCAGAATGATGACATAGACCTCTCCCGCGCCCGCCTCATAGTAGGCTCTCCGCTCGCTCCATCCGTCGTTCAGAAAATAATTCATGCCGCCCGGCCTGCTGATATTCTCGCTCTGCTGCGCCGTGAGCGCATAGACAAAGGTCACATCTCTGGGATTCTCATTGACAAGGCAGGACACCTTCACAGGCGTTTCCCTGCGGTCAAAAAGGAAAAACTCGTTTCCAAAATAGCCCCTGCTGTTCCAGTCCCGGTTCAGGTTCTTCGTAAGCGCCCCGGACGCCATAACACTCTGCGTATTTTTAAGCAGGCTGTCAGGATCCTCGTCCCGCACCGACAGATCGCAGAGATTTCCCGCATGGTCAAAGGACATCTTCACGTAGTACACGTAAGGGTCGTCCTCCCACTTTTCCTTCTCCGCATCCAGCAGCTTTTCAATTTCCCTGTCCGTGTTTTTGAGCATCTCCCCGGAGGTGTTCTCCACCACCAGATAGTCCATGCCCTTTGCCAGCCTCTCCAGCATCTCGCCGCACCATTCGTCCAGCAGGGAATTAACGCTCTCTTCCAGCTGTGCCACCAGCTCCTCGCTGCTCAGGCTTTCAATAAAATCCCCGTAATCCCCCAGATCCTCCACGTCCCTGGAAAGAGATGTCTCCTCCACTGTCATATACAAATCATAATAGCTGTGGTTCTTCTTCTCTGACCGATCCCGTATATCCTTGTAAAGCACGCGGCTGCTCTTGTAAATCTGCTCCAGAAGCTGACTGTTCTTCATACTCTGGGAGAGATAACTGTCAATCTGGCCCCTGAAAATCGGATAACCTGCCAGATAGACCAGCACGGCAAGCAAAACCAGGATTCCGGCCACCAGAAAACCGAATCGGTTACTGTTTTTCGATTTTGTATCCAACGCCCCACACCACCTTCAAATATTTTGGTTCCTTCGGGTTGATCTCGATTTTTTCCCGAATTTTTCTGATATGCACCATAATTGTATCCGTATTGACCGCCTGTTCGTTCCACACCCGCTCGTAGATCTCCTCCGCAGAGAAAACCCTTCCCGGGTTCTTCATGAGCAGAGCCAGAATCTTGAATTCCAGAGGGGTGAGCTTCACCGGTTTTCCGTCCACTGAGACCTCCACCGTCTCCTCGTTCAGCTCCAGGCCTCCGATCACGTGAACCTTTTCACTCTTCTGCTGTCCGCAGGTGGCGGCAAGGAATCTGCCGTATCTGCGAAGGTGGGAGTTCACTCTTGCAAGGAGCTCCATTGTGGTAAAGGGCTTGGTCACGTAATCGTCCGCGCCCATGTTGAGCCCCATAATCTTATCCACCTCCTCGGACTTTGCCGAAAGCATGATGACCGGAAACTCGTAGCCCTTTTCCCTGACCTTGATCATCATGGTGATCCCGTCCATTCTGGGCATCATCACATCCACGATGGCCAGGTGGATCTCTTCTCTTTCCAGCACCGCAAGAGCCTCGATCCCGTCCCCGGCCTGAAAAACCACATAGCCCTGGCTTTTCAGATAGATCTCGATTCCCTCCCGGATTTCCTTGTCGTCCTCCACAATCAAAATACGGTTTACTTCCATTCTCACACTCTCCCCTGCCTGAATTTTCTATCCCTGTGAGTATAACATGTTCCTGCGCTTTTTCCTATGGTAATACTGCGCTCTTATCTTTTCCTCTCTGATTTTTACCGCCTCCCCGTATATCTTCTCCGCCCGGTGCGCAATCTCTCCGGCCTCATACTGCCTGGCCGTGCCAAGCGCTCCCCGGGTCAGAAGCTCCAGCTCTTTCTTTTCCAGAATATCCATGAGCTTTGCCGCAAACTCCGCCTCCGAGTCCTGCGTCATATAGCCGTTTACGCCATTTACCACCACATCCTGCGTCCCAGTGGCCCGTACGGCCAGCACCGGCGTTTTCGCCGCCATGGCCTCGATCAGCACGATTCCCTGAGTCTCCGACTGTGAGGCGAAAAGAAACAGCTCACAGGCATAACAGTAATCCGCAATCTCCCGGTTGGGAACGCTGCCCACAAACGCGATCTCCTGTGCCAGCCCCTGCCTTGCCGCCAATACTTCCAGCTCCTTCCTGCAGGGCCCGTCCCCGATCAGCAAAAGCCGGAAAGCCCTTCCTCCCCTCTCCTTGTAGAGCCTCATGCTTCGCATCAAAAAGTCCAGATTTTTTTCCTTCGCAAGCCTTGCCACACAGCAGAAAAGATCTCTCCCGTCCTGCGCATATTTCCTGCGGATCCCTGCCGCATTTTTTTCATCCGGCAAAAAACTCTCTCCGGTAAGCCCCGTGGGAAGCACCCGCACGCTGGATTTCACTCCGATTCCGTCCAGATACTCCTTCATGAGCGGCGTGGGCGCAATCACACCGTCGCAGTCTCTGGCAAAGCTTCTGATATAGGCGGGCATCACGCTCTTAAAGGAGGAAAGCCCCACATAATGGAGATACTGCTCATATCTGGTATGATAAGTGAAGACCAGCGGCACCTGATATTTCCTGGAAAGGTATCTGGCGGCATTCCCCGCCATCATGGGATGATGCACATGGATCAGATCGAAATCCCCTCTGAAAAATTCCCTCTCTATGGCGGGATCCAGGCAGTCCGGAACGGAAAAACCGCCCGCCACGTTCCGCAGCAGGGAGCGGTACCTGACCACGTCCTCTTCTTCCTTCTGCCCTGCGTAGCTTGGCGCAAAAACCACCACCCGGTGTCCCTTAAGGCGCAGGGAATCCGCAAGCCTTTCGATGGAAATGGGTACTCCCGCCACAAAGGGCTTGTAATTGTTTGTCATCATTGCAATCTTCATCTTTGCGCCCCCTTCCCTATGACAGATACTGGAACACGGCGTCTCCGCACACATAACCGGCTCCCACAAACACCAGGTTCCAGACAAAAATTCCCAAGGTGGAGCTCACCGTGTAGGAAACCAGGTTCATCTTCGATACGCCTGCCGGTATGGAGATCAGCGTCCGTATCATGGGGATCAGCTTGCTCACGAAAATGCCGGCGCCGCCCCTTTTTCTCACCCACTCCAGCTTCTCCTCAATAAAAGGGCGCTGCTTTGGGAATTTATTCAGGTATTTCTGCAAAAAGATTTCCCCGCCCTTATAACCCAGATAATACAGGATGAGGCTTCCCGTAAGCCCGGCCGCAACGGTAATCAGAAGCGCCGGTATAAAATGGATATTTCCTCTGGCAGCAAAGATCCCCGCAAGAGGCATGATCACGCCGGCCGGGAACCCTGGCAGATTCAGATATTCCAGCAGCACGATCACAAAAATGGCCGCCCATCCGTATCTTGTAAAATATTCGGTGATCAGTTCGATTGTCATATCATTCCTCCGTTTCTGGAAAGTCCGGGCTTTCCGTTCTTTTTTTTACTATAACGAAAAAGATGGAACAAAGTCTTGGGACAAATCCAAAGATTTCCTTAAGATAAAAGGAAAAAAAGGAGTCCGCCCGCAGACAGACTCCAAACGATCCGGCCGATCTATTCTGTTTTCATCATGGCTAACACCATCTGGGCTGTCTCAACCATGTTGGTTCCGCTGTCCATACTGCATTTTTGTATATATTTGTGCGCTTCCTCCTCTGTCATATGGTTACGGTTCATCAAGATTTCCTTGGCCTGCCAAATCAGCGCCTGGTCGCCGGGCTTTCTCTGTCTTGGCATTTCCCTGCGCCGCCTTCTGGCCCGCTCCATGGCCTCAATCATTCCATCCACGGTTTCAACCAGCTCCTGGGCTTTCAGCGGCATGGCAAGATGCGGGATCTCTCTGTCAATCAGCCCGCTTTCAATGACATGGCGCGAGGCGAGCACAAGCATCTCAAACCCCTGGGGAAGATCCTCCCGAAGCTGGGAGCATACCATATCCGGCAGCTTGTAGCCGCACACCACAATGCCGCCGCCAAGATTATCCGCCCAGGCAATGGCTTTTGAACCGGTGGTACACACTCCGGCTACCGGTATCCCGCTTCTTCCAAGAAGCCCTTTTATTCCTTTTGCGTCTTCTGCCTTGGGGAGGACTACAATCACACTGGTCATGGGCACACCCCCTCCTGCTTACCGATGTATCACTCTAAAACTGGTTTAAATACCGGTTGATCTCCCACTGCGAAACCTGGGCCCGGTAATCCGCCCATTCCGCCTTTTTGGCTTCCATATATTTTGCGGAAACATGCTCTCCCAGAACCTCCTGGATAAATCCGTCCTTCTCCAGCTCGTAAACAGCCTCCTGCAAAGTCCCCGGTATGGCCTCAATGCCCCGCCTGCGCTTTTCTTCCTGCGTAAGGGCGAAAATATTGCAGTCCACGCTCTCCGGAGGCAGGATTTCATTGACAATGCCGTCAAGACCGGCGCGCAGACATACCGCCAGCGCAAGGTAAGGATTCGCAGAGGAATCCGGACAGCGCAGCTCGATCCGCGTGCCTTCTCCCTTTGTCGACGGAATCCGGATGAGAGGGCTGCGGTTTGTGGCACTCCAGGCAATGTAGACCGGCGCCTCGTAGCCTGGAACCAGTCTCTTGTAGGAGTTTACAAGGGGATTGGTGATGGCTGTCATTCCCTTCATATGCTTCATAATACCGCCGATGAAATAATATGCCTCTTTGCTCAGCCCGTTCTTATCGGACGGATCCGCAAAAATATTTTTTCCTTCCCTGGACAGGGACATATTGATGTGCATACCGGAACCGTTTTCCCCGAATCTGGGCTTTGGCATGAAAGTCGCATGGAGTCCGTGCCGCTTTGCAATGGTCTTGACCGCAAGCTTGAAGGTCATGATATTGTCCGCCGTCGCAAGGGCCTCGTCGTAGCGAAAATCAATTTCATGCTGGGCCGGAGCTTCCTCATGGTGGGAGGATTCAATCACAAACCCCATCTCCTCCAGGGTCAGCACCATATCCCTTCTGGCATTCTCTCCAAGATCAAGGGGACCCAGATCAAAATACCCCGCTTTCTCATGTGTCAGTGTGGTGGGAAGCCCGTTCTCGTCCGTGTGGAACAGGAAGAACTCGCATTCCGGTCCCACCTCAAAGGTATAGCCAAGAAGCGCCGCCTCCTTTATGGCCCGCTTTAAGATATATCTGGGATCCCCCTCGAAGGGCTCGCCATTTGGGCGGTAAACATCGCAGATCAGCCTCGCCACTTTTCCCTGCTGGGGCCGCCAGGGAAAGATCGCAAGCGTGTCCAGATCCGGATGCAGATACATATCCGACTCCTCTATCCTCACAAATCCCTCGATGGACGAACCGTCAAACATACACTTGTTGTCAAGCGCCTTCTCCAGCTGGCTTGCCGTGATGGCCATATTTTTAAGGCTCCCGAACAGATCCGTAAACTGCAGACGGATAAATTCCACATCCTCGTCCTGCACCAGGGATATAATATCCTGTTTTGTATAATGCTGCTTCAATTTGGTTTCCTCCCTTTCCTTTAAAAATAGAGAAAGGCGTTCATATGATAACAAACCGCCTCCCGGAGCCTGTTGTCATATGAACGTCTTTGTTCTTTCTTATCATAACAGCAGGATTTTAGTTTTGTCAATGTCTCTTTCCACTTTTCCCTTGTGTTTGCCAATTGCAAGTCATAAATCCTTTCCCCTGCTAATAGTATAGTAAAAAGAATATAACGGTGAGATCCATGAGCTCCAAAACCAAAATAGTTGTACTCCATCTAAAAGAATTGATCTATACGGGAATTTTCGTATTGTTCGGCATCCTGTTCATTATCATGCTGATTATCATGTTTGTCCCGAAGGATAAAAAAGAAGAGAGCACTGTCGAAACGCCTGCCGCAACTTATGTACCCGGAATCTATACCACCTCCCTGATCATCAATGACAACGTGGTCGATGTGGAGGTTACCGTGGACGAGAGCAATATCAATGATATCCGTATTGTGAATCTGGATGAGGCAGTGACCACCATGTTCCCTCTCTTAGAGCCTGCGTTTGACGATCTGGCCGGACAGATCAAGGCCAGCCAGTCCCTGGAGAATATTACGTATGCGGATGAAAATAAATATACCTCCATGGTTTTACTGAGCGCAATAAGGGCCTCTCTGGATAAGGCGGCAGTTCCGTCCGCTTCTCCCACTGCAAATCCCTCTCCCCTTGCCACTTAAAAGGGAGCAGCAAAAGCTGCTCCCTCTCCTCATTCGTAAGATTCCTATTGCTGCTTGGGTGAGAAAAAATCCGGCCGGTCCGAGTAGTACCAGGCTCTGCTGGTACGGTATCCGGCGTTTGCCATACCCTCCGCAATAATAAGCCCGCAGGTCATGCCATCGAGCACGGGTACGTTTACCTGCGACCTTATGCTCTCCACCATCGCGCTCTGACCCTCGCAGCCCACAACGATCACGTCCGTAAGATCCTCTCTGACCGCTTTGTAAATCGTCTGCATGTAGGCTTCCTCTTCCGTCTCGCCCTCCTCCAGCACTCGGACGGAAGCGCAGCTGCGCTCCATTCCATATTTGGATACCATGCCCTTGATGTATGCCACAGAATTCTCATCCTTATCGATGACCGTAAATCGAATTCCCAGTATGGACGCAAGACGGATCGCCGCCTCCCCGATTCCGATCACCGGCTTACTGACCGCACGCCGCAGCTGCATCACATTGGGATCATAGTGACACGATATGACAAAGGCATCCGCAATCCCCTCATAATCTCTTACGATCTCTCTCAGCCCGGACTCCGTCTTTTCGATGTCCCGCTCGAAGTCTACAATATCCGGCGCACTCTTGATCGCAATGGTTATCACTTCAAACCGGCCGGCCGCATACTTCTTCGCCGCTTTTGCTATATCCTGTGACATCTCTTCCGAACTGTTTGGATTAATAACTGCAATTTTTAGCTTTCGTTTCATCCCGCATCTCCATCCTGCCGCCATCTTTACTTGGCCGCACCCTTGTGAATTTTTCTGTAAAACACCTTGTCAGTAAATATTATATCACTTTCTGATAGTTTGTCATACAAAAAAATCTTTCTTTAGTTAAGATGTTCCGCCTGCGCAAGCCAGAGCGTCCCGCAGGCATCCGACGGCATCCTCAGATCGCCCCTGGGAGAAAGCGCCACGCTTCCTACCTTGGGCCCGTCAGGAAGGCAGGAGCGCTTGAACTGCTGGGAGAAAAACCGTCTGTAGTAGTTTTTCAGCCACTTAAGAATCTCGCCGTCCTCGTATTTTCCCGCAAAGGCGCTCTTTGCAAGACGATAAATCTTCTCCGGGTCAAACCCCCACCTGAGCATATAGTAGAGATAAAAATCGTGAAGCTCGTAGGGTCCCACAAGATCCTCGGTCTTCTGTGCGATCTCGCCGTCCACGGGAGGCAGAAGCTCGGGGCTCACCGGCGTTGCCAGCACGTCGAACAACACGGCGGAAAGCCCGTTCTCCTCACAGGTATCCGCATAATACTGCACCAGATGACGAACCAGGGTCTTGGGAACTCCCGCATTTACCCCGTACATGGACATATGGTCGCCATTGTAGGTGGCCCAGCCAAGTGCCAGCTCCGACATATCCCCCGTTCCTACCACCAGGCCGTTTTCCTGATTGGCAAGATCCATGAGGATCTGGGTCCGCTCTCTGGCCTGCCCGTTCTCATAAGTCACGTCATGCTTTTCCATATCCTGTCCGATATCCCGGAAATGAACGGTGACGGCTTCTCTGATGTCAATCTGCCTCAGCTCTGTCCCCAGCACCCCGGCAAGCCTGCAGGCGTTATCATAAGTCCGGTCCGTGGTTCCGAAGCAGGGCATGGTGACCGCCATAATGTTTTCTCTCGCAATCCCCAGCAGATCAAAGGCACGTGCCGTAACAAGCAGGGCCAGGGTGGAATCAAGACCGCCGGAAATACCCAGAACCGCCTTTTTACATCCGATATGCTGCAGACGCTTTTTAAGTCCAAAGGACTGGATCGACAGAATTTCCTCGCACCGCTCCCGCCTCTGCCTCTCGTCATCCGGCACAAAGGGCTGCGGGGCGAATTTTCTTGTAAGGACGGTCTTTTCTTTCCTCACGGAAAAGGGAATCGTCAGATAGCCGTCCTTTTTTCCCGTCTCGAAAGTGGTCATCCTTCTGCGCTGCGCAAGAAGCCTGTGAATATCGATCTCGCTTACCACTATCTGATTTTCAAAGCGCTTGGCCTGGGCAAGCAAAACCCCGTTCTCCGCAATCAGGTTATGTCCTCCAAACACCAGATCCTGCGTGGACTCCCCCTCCCCCGCACTGGTATAGACATAGCCCGCAAGAAGTCTTGCGCTGGCGGACTTCACCAGCAGCTCTCTGTAGGCGTCCTTTCCAACGGTCTCGTTGGAAGCGGACAGATTCACCAGAAGAACCGCACCCCGCCATGGCCGCAAAAACGCAGGGCGGCTGCGGCACCCACAAGTCCTCGCAGATCTCGCAGCCTATGACAAGCTCCTTCATCTCCCGGGCCTGAAAAAGGATACGGGTTCCAAATGGAATCTCCTCCCCCTCAGAGTCAACCCAGGCAATCTCCCGGTTCCCGGGCGTAAAATGCCTCGCCTCGTAAAATTCCCCGTGGGACGGGATATAGGTTTTGGGAACGAAAGCCAGAATCCGCCCGCCGCACAGGGCCGCTGCCACATTAAAAAGCTTTCCCTCCCGCTCAAACGGAAGCCCAACAAATACAAGGGCGTCGATTTCCCTGGTAAATTCCGCAATCTTTGATAGCTGTTCCCTGCAGGATACAAGAAGACTGTTCTGCAGAAACAGATCGCCGCAGCTGTACCCGGAAAGGCACAGTTCCGGGAGCACAATCACCTTTGCCCCCTCCTTTGACGCTCTCTTTACCGCCCTGCAAATCTGTGCCGCATTAAATTCCACGTCCGCCACCCGGATATCCGGCGTCACGGCAGCCACCTTGACAAATCCATGCTCCATCTCAAACCGCCTCTCTTTCCTTTCGACCTCCCCCGCCGGCTGCTACCTGCAGCGGGAGAGCATGCGCTTTAATTCCTCCACGGAAAACTGATAATACGTGTTGCAGAACTGACAGCTTACCTCTATGGGCTTTCCGGTGTCGATCATCTCCCTGATATCTTTTCTGCCGATGCTGATGATCGCCCTCTCCACCCGCTCCTTGTCGCAGTCGCAAAAAAAGCGGCACCCGGACCGGTCCGTCACCACAGGGGCAAGCCCGTCAAGCAGAAAGTCCAGAATCTCCTCCGGCGTCTTTCCCTCGTCCAGCTGTTTTGTGACCGTGGAAAACCGGGAGAGATTCTCCTCCAGCCTTTGGATCACCTCCTCGCCCGCAAAGGGCATCAGCTGAATGATAAACCCGCCCGCCTGCTTCACGGTATTGTCCCGCTCCATCAAAACCCCAAGCCCCACGCTGGAAGGCACCTGCTCCGACGATGCGAAATAATAAGTCAGATCCTCAGCAATCTCACCTGTCTGCAGCATAGTCTGCCCCACATAAGGCTCCTTTAACCCCATATCTTTGATGACCCGCAGGGTACCTTTCCCGACAGCGCCGCCCACGTCCAGCTTTCCCAGGGCATTGGCGGGCAGTATGGCCTGCGGCTCCAAAACATAGCCCTTCACATTTCCCCTGCCGTCAGCCGTCACCGTCATGCCCCTTAAGGGGCCGTCTCCACTGACCTGCAAGGTCAACAAATCTCTCTCTCCCTTCAGCATGGCTCCCATCATGACGGCTCCGCTCATCAGCCTTCCCAAGGCCGCCGTTGCCACCGGGCTTGTATTGTGTGTTTTTCTCGCCGTTTCCACCAGATCCCTGGATGTAGCCGCAAAGGCCCTGATCTGGGCGTTTGCCGCCGTGGCCCTCACCATATAATCAGACATACTCTATTCCTTCCTGCAGATCATATAGATCCGCTCGCTGCACCCGTCCGGCATCCCGTGCGTATCCGCATCCAGAGACGCCAGAAGCTTCATCCCCGCTTTCTTCACAAAGCCGCTCATCTCCTCCAGCGTATATCCCCGCTGGTAATGTGTCTCGCAAAAACGTCGGAAGGTCTCCCGCTCCTCTTTTCTGCGGACAAAGACCGTCAGGTCGTACTCATTGATCCGCTCCTCATCATGATATAAATTTTCCCATATAAAGCTGCAATCCTCCCGGTTTTCGGCAATGGTCGTATCACCAATCACCGTCCCGTATTTGTATGCGGTATTGAAATCAAAGAAGAAAAGCCCGCCCGGATACAGAAAATTGTTCACCAGCCGGAAGGTGTCCAGAATATCCTGATCCTCCAGAAGGTAATTGATGCTGTCGCAGACACTGATAATGGTTCCCGCCGTGCTGTACAGATCAAGCTCTCTCATATCCTGGCACAGATAGAGAATCCCGCTTTTGCTCTCCCGCCGCTTTTCCATGGCGATTCCCAGCATTTCCGGCGAGCTGTCGATCCCGATCATGTCATAGCCCCTGGCATATAAGAGCTCTGTCAGCGTGCCCGTGCCGCAGCCAAGCTCCACCACCAGATCCCGCTCTGACCGCAGCGCATCCCGCTCCTTTCCCGGGCCGGATGCCTCCGGCGCATCCCGCATCCTTTCCTCTCCCCGCACCGGCCTGGAAATTCCGTATTTTTCAATTACCCGCACTGCAAAATCCGCCCACTCTGCATAGGGCGTATCCTCCATGAAAATATCGTATACACTGGCAAAATCCCCGTATGCTTCCATCGCAATCACCCATTCCTGTCTCCTGGCATATGAAAAAACAATGGTTTCCGCTAGTCTCCAAGCTTCATGGCAATGACAAAACCGATCAACAACGTGACTATGCTGGTCAAAACACCGATGACGGAAATGTTCCCCAGATCGGCAACCAGCAAAATGGCTATGGGAGACGCCGCAATCAGGCCGATAATGGCCCAGTAGGCCTGGAGAGGGAATTTTTCAAACAGGATCTCGATCAGCTTGGCTATGGCAAAAATCCCCACCACGATACCGATTCCCGCAGGAATCAGAATCCCGCAGCATCTGAGAATCTCCGGCATGTCAAAGGAAAGCAGCGCTTCCACAAATTCCTTGATGGTTGCCACAATCGGATTATAATAGCCCAGAATGAGAAGAACCATGGAGCCGCTCACTCCCGGAATTACCATGGTGGCAGAGGCTATGATGCCCACCAGGAACAGCTTGACCACGGACATAACGCTAAGGCTCAGATCCGCCGCTTTTCCTTCCGTCTCCCCCAGGGCGGCCATTCCCACTACCAGAAGGAAAAAGAAGAGAAAGGGAAGGATATGACTGATCCGGACACTGTTTCCCTTCACCTTTTTCCAAACGGCGGGAAGCCCTCCCACGATCAGTCCGATAAACAGGGCGTTTGTCTGCAGGGGAAAATGCTCAAAGGCCGGGGTGATCACAAAGGGAAGGCCCGCAAGCGCAATCACCACGCCGATACCGATGGGCACCACAAACTTCAGATTTTCCTTAAACTCTGAAAACAAATGAGTCAGACAGTGAATCAGCTTATCATAGATACCCATGGAAACTGCCATGGTTCCTCCGCTGACTCCCGGAATAATATTGGCGATTCCAATCACCATGCCTTTTAACAAATTCTTGATCATTTTTACCTAGACTCCTTTTCTGTTCTTCAAATAATTTTTTAGAAATGCAAGCAGACGCTCCATCTGCTCGTCCGTCCCCACCGTGATACGCAGGTGGTTATCGATTCTTGGCCGGTTCCAGTGCCTTACGTAAATCCTGTTTTGCCGAAGCGCCGCAAAGAGCTCTGCGGCAGGCACCGATTCGTGGGAGACGAACAGAAAGTTCGCCCTGGAATCCGTAAGCGAGAATCCAAGCTGCGCCAGCTCCGCCCCTGTCCTTTCCCTGGTTCTTATTATTTTATTCACCGTTTCCCTGAAATACGCATCATCCGCCACCGCTGCCGCTCCCAGCTCAATGGAGGGGAGATTCAGGGTGTAGGAATTGAAAGAGAATTTTACGTCTTTCAGATAGCCGATCAGCTTTTCACTCCCGATGGCAAAACCGATGCGAAGCCCGGCAAGGGCGCGGGATTTGGAAAAGGTCTGCACGATCAGAAGATTCTCGTACCTGTCCACAAGCGGCAGTGCGCTCTCGCCTCCAAAATCAATGTACGCCTCATCGATAATCACCACCGAATCCTGATTCTTTCGCACGATTTCCTCTATCGTATCCACGGATTCCAATATGCCGGTAGGTGCATTGGGGTTGGGGAAAATGATGCCGCCGTTTGGCCGCAGGTAATCCTCCCTGCGGATGCAAAAGTTCTCGTCCAGCGGGCAGAGCTCATAAGGAATCCCGTGGAGCT
Source organism: uncultured Lachnospiraceae bacterium (assembly GCA_910579685.1). Classification (GTDB taxonomy): domain Bacteria; phylum Bacillota; class Clostridia; order Lachnospirales; family Lachnospiraceae; genus Suilimivivens. The sequence continues at coordinate 19,326 of CAJTVN010000009.1, forward strand.
GCGCCCACACGTCGTAAAAAGAATACGTGACATCGGGAAACAGCACCGGCCTGTCCGAATGAAAAAACGTCATGAAGGAAAGGGACAGCACGTCGTCCGATCCCACGCCTGCAAACACCTGGGAAGGCCTTACCTGGTAATACGCTGCAAGAGCGTCCACCAGCTTCCCCGCATTCATATCCGGATACAGCCGCAGCTGCTGCATGGAAAGCTGTTCGGCTCTCCGGATCAGTGCCGGCGATGGCGGATAGGGGCACTCGTTGGTGTTCAGCTTGACGATATCCTTATCCTCCGGCTGTTCCCCTGCCACATACGGTTCTACTCTTCTGATATTCTGTTCAAAGCCCATTCCAATTCTCCTGTCAATATTTTATTATGAAAGCCCCGGACAGCGGCCATGGGGATGGGCGTGTTTACACGCACAGCCACATGGACATTGGACGGGCAAGCCGGTATGAGCAAGCAGGCCGATAGGCCGGATTGCGAATACCGGCGGCAGTCACGGGAGCGCCGAAGGCGCAGAGTGACTGGCTTTCATTCCGTGGTGGTGCGCTGCATCAGCGGCACATGTAAGTTTCCTGTGCAAATACTTATTTATCCTATCATTATAGAGAAGGGTCCGCAAGACCTTTTGCGGTTCTTTCCCTTCTTTTATTCCCCAAAGGAATCGTCCGCCTTCCAGTCCATGGCCTTTTTCCGGTAATCCCGCGCCTGCCCCTCCAGGCCCATTTTTTCATAACAATCCGCAAGCCGCCCAAGCGCAAGATCACCCGAGCAGCGGATGCTGAGAATGCTTTCCGTCTCATAGGCCGCATTGTAAAACCACATGGCGGCTTCCTCGTAAATTGCGGTTCCGAAATAATATTCGCCCAGCTCGAAGCAGACCTCGCTTACTCCCTCGCTTGCAATATCCTTCATGGCATACCGGTACATTTTCAGGTAATCGCCCCGGATCCTGGCCGCCCTCACCACCACGCACAGAGCCTCCTTCATCCGTTCCATGGGAAGATCCCCGTCTGCCTGCCCGGTAAAGAAATCCTCCGCAAGAAGAAGATCCGCATCCCTCCCCGAAATCAGCAGTTCTTTTGCATAAATCGTAAAAAGCCTCTCAGACAGCGGCTCTTTCTTTTGCGTAAGCGCATGAAACGACGCAAGATCCCGGTCCGTGTGGCTCTTTTCCGGAAGGTGGGTGATCTCGATATCGCTGTCATACACTACGGGAGAGAGCCTTACCGTCTCATGGATCGCCTCCGTCCACACGAAGGGGCGCATTCTCTTAAAAAGCTTGGGGCGCAGCTCCCTGTCATAATTGTAAATCGTCCCAAAGGCCAGCTGGTTTCCGTAATACATCTGCACGATTTCAATCTCGGGAAGAAGGTTTTCCTTCAAAAGGAAAAAACGCCTCCTGTTCTCCTCATCCAGCACCTCGTCGGCATCCGCCGAATAAATATACTCGCAGGAGGCTTTGGAGAAGGCAAAATTCCTTGCTGCGGAAAAATCGTTCACCCATGCAAAATCATAGACCTTATCCGTGTATTTCCCCGCAATCTCCCGGGTTCTGTCCGTGGAACCCGTATCCACAATAATGATCTCGTCCAGAAGGCCCTTCAGGCTCTCAAGACACCTTGCCAGCACCCTCTGTTCATTTTTGACAATCATACACAAGCTTATCGTTATCATATTTTCCTTCCTCACCGCTTTTCACATAATGGTGGCAGCGCCCGTGTTCCCCGCTGCGGGAATTGACAAGCAGGCCTCTTTTTATTAGTATAAAAGTATATCACAAAAAATCGCATTGGAACAGGAGATCTTCATGAATACAAAAAAGACAGCTCTTTTTATCCTCCAGGTGATCGAAAGCTTTTTCACTTCCTGGGCCCTGATGAAGGCGGGCCGCATGGAACCGGGCAATATACTGACCGGCGTTTTCTTTCTCCTGGCCTTCTTTTTGTACCGTCACATCAACGAAAGGCTTGCGGACAAAGACTTTATGTGTACCCCCTCCTCAAAATGGACGGCTCTTTTGCTCTCTGTCTTTTTTACCCTGCTTTACATGTGGGTGGATTCGATCCATTATATAGACACGCTCACCAGCCCCCTTTTCCGTTTCCTGGTACTTGCGGCTGTGTTTCTCGGATTTTCCGTGCTGTTTTACAAGCTGCTTCTTCTCCTGTTTTCCTATTCCGGGGACAAAGCCGCCGTGGCCGTCTTTCTCTATGGAAGAGGAGGGACGCCTTTTTCCTTCTCCTTCGCACCGGGATGCGCATCCCGCTTCCTCAACCGGCTTCTGGATCTTTTCCGCAGGCACAGTGCGCTGTGCGGCTTTTTTATCTGCCTTCTGGGCTGGCTGCCCTATTTTCTGTACCAGTATCCCGGGATCATGACTCCCGACAGCATCAATCAGTTTGAACAGGCTCTCGGGCTGATTCCCTACAGCAATCACCACCCCGTCGCCCACACGCTGGTCATCAAGCTTATGTACCGGATCGGCCTTGCCTGCACCTCCAATATGGTGATTGCGCTCTCTTTTTACACCTTTTTACAGATGTGCTTTCTTGCCTTTGCCGTCTCCTATCTGCTTCAGACCGCAGGGCGGTTTCACGTAAGGCCCCTTATTCTGTTCGCAGTCACTCTGTTTTACGCCCTCGTGCCCTACCATGCGGTCTTTTCCGTCACGGTTTGGAAGGATGTGCCCTTTGCGGGCTTCGTCCTGTTGTTTGGCTGTTCTCTGCTGCGCCTCTCTTTCAGGACTGACAAAAAGGCGATCCCGGTGTTTGTGATCTCCGGAATTATGCTCTGCCTGTTCCGCTCCAACGGCTGGTACGGTTTTCTTCTCTGCCTCCCCTTCCTTCTGTACTTTTACCGAAAGAGGGCCGGTTTTATGTACCCCGCCGTCGCCGCCATCTTCCTCTCGGCCTTTCTCATCAAATATCCCGTGATGAACGCCTGCCGCGTGATTCAGCCGGATCTTGTGGAATCCCTCTCCATTCCCGCCCAGCAGATTGCCGCCGTGATCTGCAATGACCGGGAGCTGACGGACGAGCAGCTGCAGCTGATCGAAAGCGTGGTGGATCTCACCTATATCAAGGAGCTGTATAACCCAACCTATGCCGATAATATCAAGGAGCTGATCCGCGCTGGAAACCCGGACTATCTTGCCGGTCACAAGAACGAATTTTTAAAGCTCTGGCTCTCTCTCGGGCTTACCTACCCGGGGGATTACCTGACGGCCTACCGGTACCAGACCTACGGCTACTGGTATCCCGATTCCTTCTACCTGGTGGCGGAGGCGGAGGGCGTGAGCGCCACCAGCCTTGGCGTGTCCCATACCCCTCTGATCGGAGGCCCCCTCGTGGTAAAGGCAAAGGAAATCGCCGTGAAGCTGGGCGGCATGGTTCCGATCTACAGCCTTCTCTGGAGTATGGGCGTTGTTTTCTGGGTTCTTTCCTTCTGTGCCGGAAATGCTTTTGTGAGGAAAGAAAAGGCAAAGCTGATCTGTTATCTTCCCAGCTTTGCCCTGTTTGTGACCGTGCTCATCGCCACGCCCGTGGCCACGGAATTCCGTTATGTGTATTTTATGGTGTTTTCACTGCCTTTTTATCTCGTCACAGCACTTTTGACAAAAAGTCCTGCAGACGGGAACTCTTTGGACTGGTAAAAAACTCCCTGGGCGTGTTCTCCTCCACAATAACGCCTCCGTCCATGAAAAGCACCTTAGTACCCACTTCTCTGGCAAAGCCCATCTCATGGGTGACCACCACCATGGTCATTCCGCTCTCAGCCAGCTCCTTCATAACCTCCAGCACTTCTCCCACCATCTCGGGGTCAAGAGCCGAGGTTGGCTCGTCAAACAGCATGACTCTTGGGTTCATGGCAAGCGAACGCACGATGGCGATCCGCTGCTTTTGTCCTCCTGAGAGCTGGCTCGGATAGGAATCCGCCTTTTCCAAAAGTCCAACCCGTTCCAGGAGCTTTAAGGCATTTTCGCCGGCCTCATCCCTGCTCATCAGCTTCAGCTTCACGGGAGCAAGGGTAATGTTCTCCATCACCGTATGGTTGTTAAACAGATTAAAGTTCTGGAAAACCATACCCATGTGCTGTCTTATCCTGTCAATATTGATCTTCGGATCCGTAATCCGTTCTCCGTCAAACCAGATCTCCCCGCTGGTTGGTACCTCGAGAAGATTCAGGCAGCGCAGAAACGTGCTTTTCCCCGAACCGGAGGGGCCGATCACCACGATCTTTTCCCCTTGATGGACATGATAGTTCACGCCTCGAAGCACATGATTGTCATCCTCGAATTTTTTGTGCAGATCCTTAACGATTATCACTCTTGCGCAGCCTCCTCTCCAGTATATCCAGCAGAATTGTCAGTATTTTAATGATCACAAAGTAAATAACGGCGGCTCCGATCAGGGGCATGAACGCTTCCAGAGTCCTTGAGGTGATCTGATTTGCGGCTCTCGTCAAATCGGTCAGGCTGACATAGCCCACGATTGCCGTTTCCTTGAGCAGAACTATAAATTCATTTCCGATGGGCGGCAGCACATTCTTGATCGCCTGGGGGATCACAATATAGATCATGGTCTGGGCCTTGGTAAGGCCCAGGCTTCTTCCTGCCTCGGTCTGTCCCTTGTCCACGGCCAGGATCCCCGCCCTTACGATCTCCGCCACGTAAGCGCCGCTGTTGATTCCAAAGGAGAGAACCGCAACCAGCGTTCCGTTTTTGCAGCTTTTCATCACGATAAACCACATGATGAGCAGCTGCAGCACGGAAGGCGTCCCCCGGATCACGTCAATGTAGGCTCCGGCAAGCCTCGACCACAGTGTCTTTTTGCCATTGCGCTTTACGGAAAGCCGCATCAGCGCCACCAACGTGCCGATCAAGAGCCCCAGCACCGCCGCAAAAAAGGCGATCTCAATGGTCACCCCGAGTCCCTTAAGATAGAGCTTCCACCGGTCTCCCTCCACAAATGCCATCACAAATTTACCGCTCACCGTTTCAAACCACTCCTGCATATTCCTTTCCCTCTCGTAAGTTCTGTCCGCATTTTACCAAAAGAGGATAGCATATCTGCTATCCTCCTGATCCGTCTTTTGCAGCTTATCCCTATTCCGCTTCGATATAAGTTTTTACCAGCTCGTCAAAGGTTCCGTCCGCCTTAATCTCCTCAAGAGCGCCGTTTACCGCCTCAAGCAAAGCGGTATCCCCCTTGGGAATTGCAATGGCGTATTCCTCGGGCTCAAATCCGAACTGTGCGCCGTCAAGCGCAACCACCTGGCCCTCAAACCGGTTTTCAAATACCATGGCTGGATTCCTGTCCACGATCACACAGTCAACCCTTCCGTTGATCATATCATTTACCGCATCCACTGCCTTGTTGTATCTGGAGACATTCTCTGTAAACTCCTCCGCCGTGAAATCGCCGGTTGTTCCCAGCTGCACGCCGATGGTCTTTCCCTCCAGGTCGGACGCCTGTGCGATCTCGGAATCCGCAGGAAGAATCACGAACTGCACCGCCTCATAGTAAGAATCGCTGAAATCAACCGTCTTCGACCTTTCCGGTGTCACGGTCATGCCTGCCGCTGCAATGTCGATCTTGTTTCCGATGGAAGATACCAGGGAATCGAATTCCATGTTTTCCACCGTAACCTCCACGCCCAGCTTTTCGCCGATGGCCTTAACCAGACCCATGTCAAAGCCGTCCGGTTCCCCGTTGTCATCCACATACTCAAAGGGCGGAAATTCCGCATTGGTTCCAACTGTCAGAACGCCGTCCGCCAGCGCCTCGCTGACCGCTGCGTCCGCAGCATCTTCCGCATCTTCCGCTGCGTCTTGGGAAGCCTCCTGCTCTCCGGAAGCCGCAGCATCCGTCTTTTCCTGATTTTCCTCTCCGGAAGCCGTCTCCTGTACGGCGGGCTCGTCTGCCCCCTGGGCTTGCTTGTCGCCGCCTGCGCATGCGGTGAGCATGGTCATTGCAAGAGCCAGTGTAAGTGTTGCTGCCAAAAACTTTTTCATAATACTCTCCTCCTTCAATTACTCCTGTATGCATAAATATACAATATGCTGTATATCATTTCGTAGTCTATCACGATCTTCTCACAAAAGCAAGCATTTTATACAACGACGATCATTTCCCTGCTTATGGGAACGGATACCCTCTTTTGTCCCCGGCACACGGCAAGCTCCTCTTCTTCCGTCCGGAAGGCTCCAAACAGTCCCGGCCTGATACAGTATCGGTTGCTGACAGCCCGCTCGGACATCTCCTGGCTGATGCAGATGGCATAACCGTCCTCCTCCGTATTCACTCTGCAGCGTCCAAGATAGATCAGTCTGCCGTTGCCGTCATCATTGAATACCCTGACGCTCCATCTGAGAAAATAGAGAAGGGCAAACAGTCCGGCAAGGATCGCAAAACTTCCTGCCGTGATCGTGATCAGCCTCGCTGTGGGAGACTTGAAAAATCCTGTTTTCGGCTTTACGGTCTTGATTTGCGCCATATTGTCCCCTTCACCGTATCTTTCCTCCACGGTCACGGATTCCGTCTCCCTGTCAAGCTCCGGTGCGCTGCTCGGGGATGCGGAAGGTACTGCCAGCTTTCTTTGCGCACTTCGTTTCGCCCGTCCCTGTGCCAGAAGGCTTCCGATTCCCTTTTTGCCGTTTCCGTCTCCCGTCCTGCCTGCCTCAAGTCCGGCCTTGGGAGAAGGGCTTGCGGAAGGCGTGGCGGACTGCTCTGTCTCCGGCGCCGGGGTGGGGGTAAAAAGGTTTACAATCAGATCCAGCACATTTCCCCCTCTGTCATCCCCGGAATCATGATCCTCTCCATCCTTGTCATTTTTCCCGCCGGAATTGTCCTTATCCGAATTGTCCTTGTCGGAATTGTCTTTGTCGGAATTGTCCTTGTCCGAATTGTCCTTGTCGGAATTGTCTTTGTCGGAATTGTCCTTGTCCGTTTTCCCCTGATCCGGCTGTTCCGGCTCCGGCTCCGCCTGGGCCACATGATCCACCTGGATCTCCGCATGAAGGCTCTTTTTGTCCACATCTTTGTTTGTCACGCCGACTCTCACGGTATAATCTCCGTTTGTGAAAACCTCAAGGGATTCTCCCCGTCCGATTTCCATCCCGCTGTTATCATACCAGGTATAGGGATCCTTCAAAAGCTCTATATTGCCGCCGGAAAGATTTTCAAAGCGCACCGTAAGCCTTGCCTTTTTCCCGTCCTCTTCGGGACTGCTCGTCAGAAGGATCCTGCCGTAGGCCGTACTCTCGTCCCTGCCGCAGTCCCTCCGGTATCCGTCGATATCCGTCTCCTTCTTCTCACATCCCGTCTCATAGGAGTCGATGGTCTTTTCCGTTTTGGGACAGTCGAGTCTATAGCTGTCCACAGTCTTCTCATCCCTGTCACAACTCAGGCGATAGCCCTCTATGGTTTTCTCGTTTTTCCCACAGTCCAGCCGGTAGCTCTCGATATCCGTCTCCTTTTTTCCGCAGTCGAGATCGTATTTTTCGATGGCGGTTACGCTCTTGCCGCAGTTTAAGCTGTATTTCTCGACCGTAGATTCCGTTTTCCCGCAGTTTAAGTTATACTTTTCAACCGTAGCTTCGGTTTTACCGCAGTTTAAATCGTACCTTTCAATATCCGAAGTACTCCTTCCGCAGCTCAGGGCATAGCTCTCCACGGTTGAATCACTCTTTCCGCAGTTTAAGTCGTACCTCTCAATATCCGCCTCGGATCTGCCGCAGCTGAGCTGGTATCCCTCCACACTCTCCGTTGTCCTGCCGCAGCTTAAATGATACCCTTCCACGGTTTCCCCGGACTTGCCGCAGGTGGTTACGATATGGGTATGATAGGCATTGGTCCCGTGTATGGTTCTTCCGCAGGACATATAGTACTTTTTGTAATCGCCGGATTCTCCCACGGTTTTCAGAACCGAGCAGCCGTACTCATCGCTGCCGATCTCACTGTTACAGCTGTCGGTATGCGTATGGTAATCCGCACTGTAGCAGGCGCCGCCGCCAGATTCGTCTCCTGCGTGGACATGGAAGAGAGCCGTTCCATAACAGCCGCCTCCGTCCTGAGCGCTGCCTCCATGAGCGTGGTAAACAGGGTTTGTGTAGCAGCCCCCTCCTGCGGACGCACTGCCGCTGTGCACATGGTAAACGGGGCTTGCATAGCAGCCCCCTCCTGCGGACGTGCTGCCGCCGTGGGCATGGTAAACCGCCGTCCCATAACAGCCGCCTCCACTTTTACCGCTGCCGCCGTGGGTATGGCGCACCACTTCCCCGTAGCAGCCGCCTCCACTCTTACCGCTGCCGCCGTGGGTATGGTAAACCGCAATCCCATAGCAGCCGCCTCCGCTCTTCTCGCTCCCCATATGCGCATGACGGACTGCGGTTCCGTAACAGCTGCCGCCGTCCCTTTCGCTGCCCTTGTGCTTATGGTAAACCGCCGTTCCATAACAGCCGCCCCCCTTTTCACTGCCGCCCTCGTGTACGTGAAAGACTTCCGTCTCATAGCAGCTGCCGCCTTTGTTCTCATCCCCCTTATGCACATGATAGACCGGGGTGGAAAAACAGCTGCCGCCTTCCTTCTCATCCCCTTCATGTATATGGTAAACCGGGATGTCAAAGCAGCTGCCCTTCTTTTCCTCACTTCCCCCATGGGTATGGAAAACGGGTGTTCCATAGCAGCCCCCTTCCTCTTTCTCATTCCCGATATGCCTGTGATACACATAGGTGACCGTCTCCTTTCTGGAAGGGACGGCTGCGCCCTCTGCGGCAAGAGCCGTCAGAGCGTTTCCGGCAAGGCCCACCGCCATGGCTATGGCAGCCGCCTGCTTCGCCGCTCCCCAAAATGAATTCCGGAGCTTTCTCACTTGAATTTTCTTCTTTTTCGTAATCACTAATTTTCTCATCTTTTTCCTTTCGCTCAGCCAGACTGTGGCAGGAGCTTCCCGCCGCATCCTTTTTCAGGTAACAAAAACCTGCCTATGATTTTTACATAGACAGGTCACCTTATCATAACAGGCCGCACACAGGGATCACATCACATGGTGCCGGCACTGCTCTCTATTCATTTTGCATTTCACTAAGCGGTAAGTGTTCCAAGCATATCACATGGCAAATAATGCGTCAATCCATATCTTGAAATTTATATTTATTTAATCTTTCTAAAGTTATCGCTCACTCGCAACCGGCAGGCTGCCCCCGCAAGCATTTTCGATGCCCTCCCGATCAGAAGCGGAATCTGGATCCCGGCAAAAAGATAAATCCATTTTCCCACCTCCGCCCCTTTGGGAAGATAAATAAAGTTGATCTCCGAAAAATACATGGCGGAGTCAAATTCCGCACACAGCGGGGTCAGCACGGACACCGCATAGAATACGGATTTGACGAGAAAGAAAGCGAAGATATGATGCATCATAATTGCATAAGTGTTTCTTCCAACCACGAGCAGCCATCCCGCTATGCCCCCGCCCCTGCCGGACCGATTGGATGCGAGAAGCCTGGCGATCCGAAGCCAGAACGCAGTTCCCGTGAGCACGGTAAGATAGGGAATCACCGGGCCGTTCCCAAAGCTTGTCACCCAGACGGCGCTGAAAGCAAGCCCTCCGCTAAAGAGGGAGATGAGAATCTGTACCCCGATCACGATCAAAAAGTAGAGCCCGTCCGGGAGCGTGTCGCGCTTTTCCAGCTTTTCCCGGTACAAATGTCCCAGCTCATACCCCGGAAGCATGAACAGAAGCCGGCCCGGAATCTTGTAAAAGCCCCATACATGGCCGCCGATGGCCAGCCACACCGTGGCGATTCCGAGAAGAAGGGTTCCCGCAAAAATCAGCCATTCCCGGTTGAGCCGAAAAACAGAGAGCGCCTTTCTCATGCAGACATTTATAATCTCGATCAGAAACAGCGCCGGCACGAACCAGGAGGGAAAATGGTACATGAACTGATGTCCCCCGTCAAAGGGCGCAAGAAACAGCGTGTAAAGGGAAAGCTCCTGCCCGATGGAAAAGCCCGCTCTGCGCAGGAGCGCCGCAAGGATCCCGTAAGCCAGATTCCACAAAAAGTAAGGCCCCATCAGCACCAGAAACTTCCTTGCCAGATAGCGTCCGATTTCTTTCTCTGCCTCCGGCCTGTAAAAATATCCGGAAACAAACAGAAAGAGAAAGACATGAAAGGAATAGTAGGGAAAAAGCCCTCCCAGGTCAAAAAGGTTGTAGCCCAGATGCCCTGCCGCCACCAATATGATTCCGATCGCCGATAAAATTCGAAGCTCCTCATTTTCTCTGCGCACTGTCATTTCATCCTCCCGTTTCCATCGCAACAGTTCTGCCATGCCATTCATAAGTCACCAGAATATACATTTTTCCAAACAACAGAATTGATTGCTGGCCGTTTCCACTATCAGTATACAAAAAAAACTTGTATAAAGAAAGCAAAAATTCTATAATAGCCTTATGAATACGAAAAGACAAACCTCATGTAAAAGAAAACCGTTTTCCACAGGCTGCCTGATCTGCCTGTGCCTTGTTTTTTTCTTCCTCCAGACAGGCTGCGCCGCAGAGAGGAAACCCGCCTCCCCCTATATTCCCGATTCTTTTCTCCGGGAAGGGACGCCGCTTGCTTTTGACAAAGCCTCCTTAAACGCCATACCTGACAATTCCTTCCCCACCTTAAGCGTCCCCACCTACATCACCCGGATAAAGGACAATTATTTTATCGTGGACTGCTACAACAACCAGGTCATCTACCACGACAATCTCACGGATCCGCTCTACGAATGGCAGGTCATGACAAGAGACGTGTCCATGGCCCACACCATTGCGGGAGACGGACTGGTGTATCTGATCGACGATACGGAGAACAACCGGATCCTTGTGATGGAGGAAGACAAAAACGAAAACGGACAGCCCATTTTCGTGCCCACGCAGGAGTTTACACAGATCGGCACAAGGCCTCACTACATTATTTATGACGAGATCACCGATACCTTTTACGCCTGGAGCTCGGAGAGCGGGGAGATGTTCCTGCTGCGCCATCCCAAGGACGATCCGCACATGTACCTGACGGAGATCCGCTCCATTCCCTCTCTGAACGGCGTGTATGTCCGCTCCTTTACCATTGTGGAGGATACCATCTACTTTGTATCCGGAAACTCATCCATCATTGAGGCGGATCTTGACACGTTCCGGATCAAAAAGGAATACCCGGTTCCCCAGGAGCTTGCGGGAATGATTCAGATTACGCCCATAGAAGACTATTTTTATATTACCATCTCCACGGATGCGGCGGGCAGCCAGGATTATGCCACCATCATCCGCACCAAAAGGCTGAAGGATCTGGCCCGGGGCGGTTACGAGGATGTCTATCACTTCTTTATCGGCGGAGGAACCCCCTATTATATTACCCGGATCGACGAGAACTGGTATCTGACCGAGCACCGCCTTCCCGGCCATTCCATCTGGCGCTTTCGGGTGAAGGACAATGCCATAACCGATGTGGTTACTATTTATTAAGGAAAGGGAAAATACTTATGATAAAGACCTGGAACAAAGCCGCTGCCGTAAATCTCGCAAAACCGCTGAATCTGCAGCTTATCATCATTCTTTTATCCTGCCTATGTGTGGCGGCGGCCCAGGGCGGCGGCTTTCTGCGGGCCTCCCATTATGTGCAGGTGCTGATCCTTGCCTGCGTTTTTCTGGCCTGTCTGGGACTTTTCTTCTATATGAAAGTGACCAAACGCCTGATTCATGAAGATTCCGCCGTCACCATGGTGATCTTTCTTGGCGTGCTCCTTCGCTGCGGCTATGTGCTTCTCTCCGGTCTCTACGACAGGCAGCATGACGCCGGGGTATACACCGGAATCGCAACGGATTTCGTCAATCCCGGACACATCGGCTACATAGAATATATCTACAAATTTCATAAGCTTCCGGATCTGAATCCCTATGAGCTCTTCGCCTATTACCACCCGCCGCTTCACCACCTTCTCTCCTTTCTGTGGCTGCAGGTGAATATTTTTCTGGGCGTTGCGGAGGACATGGCCTTTGAAAACCTGCAGGTTCTCACGCTCCTCTATTCCTGCCTGTGCATGGTGGTCACCCACCGGATCCTGAAAATACTGGACATCCGCGGAAACGGCCTTCTGATCGGCCTTTCCTTCGTGGTCTTCCATCCGGCCACCATCGTGATGGCGGGAAGCGTCAACAACGACATGCTGACCATCCTGTTCATGTGTCTGACCCTGTATCTCTCCCTGAGATGGATCCGGGCTAAAAATCTGAAAAACCTGATTCTCCTGGCCCTTTCCATCGGTTTTGGCATGATCACCAAGCTCAACAGCGCAGTGCTTGCCATTCCCCTTGCCCTTGTGTTTCTGATGCACTTTGTCACCGTGATAAAAACCAGGGAAAAATCCGCCATCTTGCGCTGGGTGAAAAATTACGCACTCTTCGGTGCGGTGGTCTGTCCCATCGGGCTCAGCTGGATTATCCGAAACCTCATCCTCTTCGGGGAAAAGCCGGGGGTTCCCGTGCCGGGGGAAACCTCTCCCATGTACACCGCCCTCTACAGTCTCTGGAGCCGCCTGGGTATTCCGGGCCTTGCGGACTGGCGGATCCCTTTCCCCTTCCATCCCATCAGCGCCAAAGCCTGCAACAACACCTGGGTGATTATGCTGCACACCTCTCTCTTTGCGGAGGAATATCCCACCGATCTTCCGGATATCCTCCTTGTCCTGTGCCAGATCACTTTCGTGCTTGCCATCCTCCTTAGCGCGGCAACCGCCATCCTGCTTGTCGTTGTCCTTCTGAACCGGAAGACCAGGCTTGAGGATCGGGTGTTTCTGCTGGTTGGCTACATAGTCATGCTGGTTTCCTTTGCCGCCTTTGTAGTGGTCTATCCCTACACCTGCAGCAGCGATTTCCGGTATGTGGCGATCTGTCTCGTCTATATTGCGATTGCCCTTGGGCTTGGAAATCAATATTTCCTTTCGGATTCCCGAATCGTGCAGGGATTCTGGGCAAAAAAAGCCCCAGCCGTGATGCATCTCATCAACTGGGGCATTCTCACCGTCCTGCTATTCATTCAGGTCATCTATGTTTTCTGGGAGCGATGGTGAATTGCCGAGCTTTTGGCCGGGCCTTAGGAAATTCTCTCTGAGATTTTCCCGGGCCCTTTCGATTTCCTCCCACAGATCGGATGCGGACAACAGCCTGCAGCCCTCCCCGCGGATAATGACCTGCTCCAGCCCGTCCGAGGTAGCCACTGTCACATCATACCTTCCCGCATTTTCGTGTGCAAATTTTTCGATATAACGGTCAGCCGTTTCCGCCTCCCTGGTGAAAACCACATGAATGTTGTGGTAATCCGACACTTCCGTGGGATGGCCCCTGAGACGGTAAGCGTCAAATACCGCAATCACCTCGCATTTATTCATCCCCTGATAATCGCACAGGATATCCAGAAGCTTTCCCCTTGCCGCATCCAAATTGATCCCGGCCAGCTCCTTCAAATCCTTCCAGGCAAAAATAATATTGTAGCCGTCAACCAGAAGATACCTCTCCCGCTTCTTTTCGCCTTTATAAATGCGGACCTTACGGGAAACCTGCTCCTGTCCCTGCGCCGCTGACTTCTGCCTCTGCCAGCCTTCCTTTCTGCGTTTCCCCTCCTGCCTGCTGTTGGCGTTCGAGGTCCGGCTCAGGATTGCGTCAATCTCCTCGGTTCCGATGAACGCTTCCTCTCCCTCCGCGCTCATAAACTGCTGACGGTTTAGAGCCGCCTTCTTTCTCCTTGAGAGCTCCTGTTCAAATGCGCCGGACAAATCCTGCCAGTCTCTGGGAATTCCGCTCCCGCAAAGGGCGCTCTCTAAATGCATGTAATCCTTCACCCGGTCCCAGGGTACGTTAAATCCGGCTCCATGCGCACAGAACACGGAACCCGTGGGATCTCCCGGATCCCCTTCCGGATCATACCCTTTCTCCTCAATTACCTCCCTGGCATTGTGGCAGGGGGCGTATCCTTTCAATGAGCAAAACAGCCTGCCTCTGCCCTTGGTATACGCCGCAACCTCTTTTTGATAATCCCAGACCGTGCTGACCGGAGCCGTTCCCTCCAGCGCCGCCATCTCCCCGCCCATTTCCTTAAGCGAAAAACTTCCGCAGCGCTTATCCATATCCGTCATGGCCCGACCGACCAGCGCCATGGGCACCTCCAGCCGAAATTCGTAAACCGGCTCAAGCAGCACAGACTGTGCCTGCATAAGCCCCTGCCTCACGGCCCGGTAGGTAGCCTGCCTGAAATCGCCGCCCTCTGTATGCTTGAGATGCGCCCTGCCTGAGACGAGCGTGATTTTCATATCCGTGATGGCAGAGCCGGTAAGCACTCCTCTGTGCTCCCGCTCCTCCAGATGGGTAAGAACCAGCCGCTGCCAGTTCCGTGCGAGAAGATCCTCGCTGCAGGCCGTTGCAAAGACAAGGCCGCTGCCGGGCTCGCCCGGCTCCAGGAGAAGGTGCACCTCCGCATAGTGCCGCAGGGGCTCAAAATGTCCTACTCCCTCCACCCGGTCGGCAATCGTTTCCTTATAGACAATCCGACCCGTCCCAAAGGAAACTCTGGCTCCAAAGCGCTCTCCTATCATGCCGGAAAGGATCTCCAGCTGTACCTCTCCCATCACCTTCACATGGATTTCCCCCGCCTGCTCGTTCCAGCTGATCTGGAGCATGGGATCCTCCTCCTGAAGCTGCATCAGCTTGGGGAGCATGAGCGCCGGATCGTCGCCGTCCGGAAATTCCACACAGTAACTCAAAACCGGCTCAAGAACCGGCAGGGGAAGGTCTCTCTCCCATCCGAATCCCATACCCGGAATTGTACCGCTCAGTCCCGTCACCGCACAAACACTCCCGGCAGGCGCTTTTGACACAGACTCGAACCTTTCCCCGGAATAAATCCGGATCTGATTCACCTTTTCCTCCGCTGCCGGTAACGGGGAAGCCGTCTCCTGCGGCGCTGCTTTGCCCGGCCTCAGGATATCTCTTGCCTTCAGGCTCCCGCCGGTGATTTTCATGTGAGTAAGCCGGTTTCCCTGCGCATCCCTGGTAATTTTGAAAACTCTGGCCCCGAATTCTTTTGGATAATGCGGAATCGTGCAAAATTGCCTGATCCCTTCCAGAAATTCCTCCGCGCCCTCCATCCGAAGCGCAGACCCAAAAAAGCAGGGGAAGACAATCCTCTGCGCAATCGCCGCTCTTGTCTGCCCCTCCTCTATAAATCCCTTATTCAAAAAGCTGCCGAGCAGCTCCTCCGCACACAGAGCCAGACTCTCGAAAAAATCCTGATCCCGCTTCCCGGAAAAATCAACGCATCCGGAGTCCAGCTTCCCGCAGAGCTCCTCCATCAGCGCCTTCCTGTCCGTTCCCTGCTGATCCATTTTGTTTACAAACAGAAATACCGGTATCCCGTATCGCTCAAGGAGCTGCCACAATGTCCTGGTGTGCCCCTGAACGCCGTCCGCTCCGCTTATCACGAGTACCGCCGCATCCAGAACCTGCAGTGTTCTCTCCATCTCCGCCGAAAAATCCACGTGTCCAGGAGTATCCAGCAATGTGATCTGAAGATCTCTGTAATCTATAACCGCCTGTTTGGAAAAGACCGTGATTCCTCTCGCTCTCTCCACCTCGTAATTGTCCAGAAAGGCATCCTTATTGTCCACTCTTCCCGGCTTTCGGATGGTTCCGCTCCTGTACAGCATCGCCTCCGAAAGCGTGGTTTTTCCCGCATCCACATGGGCGAGAATTCCCAATGTCAGCCGCTGCATGTCAGCCGTTCTCTTCGCACAGGGCGCGTCTTCCAAGCTCCAGGCATCCCATGATTCCCTGGTCGTCATGAAGGCTGGCCGGCACGATATAATGCTCCAGGTCAGCGAGCTCCTGCGTCTTAATGTATCCGTTCAGCATTTCCTTCACATGGCTCCTGATCAGCGGAAAGAGCTGTTCCTGGTGCATCACGCCGCCTCCCAGAATGATCAGCTGCGGCGAGAGCGTGAGAATATAGCCGGTAAGCGCCTGGGCGATATAGTACGCCTCCAGATCCCACACCTCCGTCCTGTCCTTTAGCTGCACGGCATCCTGACCCCATCTTTCCTTGATGGCAGGTCCCGCCGCAAGACCCTCCAGGCAGTTCTTATGATATGGGCATTTCCCCTCAAAGGTATCGCCGCTCCGCTTCTGGATCAGCACATGTCCCGCCTCAGGGTGAAGCATTCCGTGCAGAAGCTTTCCTTCTATATAGATACCTGCCCCCACGCCCGTACCGATGGTGATGTAAATAACACAGCTCTTGCCTTTCGCCTGCCCGAAAGTGACTTCCCCGAGCACGGAACCGTTCACATCCGTGTCAAAGCCCACCGGGCACCCCAGAGCCTCTTCAAAAGCCCCGACAATGTTATAGTCCGCCCACGCCAGCTTGGGGGTGCTGGTGATATAACCGTAAGTTCCGGAACCTCTGTTTGGATCAATGGGGCCGAAACATCCGATCCCCAGAGCCTCCACTTTCTTTTCCCGGAAATAATCAATCATCTCCGGAACCGTTGTCTCCGGTGTTCTGGTGGGAATGGATATCTGTTCAAAGATTTCCCCCTTTTCATTTCCGATCGCACATACCATCTTGGTACCGCCCGCTTCCAGTGCACCCAATATCATGGCAAAATTCTCCTTTCCTGTCCGCCTTTATTTTTTCTTGAGCCTTTCGATCTCTTCCTGCAGCTCCTCCAGCTTCTTCATGGCCTTTTTCAGGTCGTCCGTGTGTTCCTTCCTGGCCATCGGTCTGGTATCCTGCTGCTCCATCTTTTTCATGTAGTCCGTAACGTAATCAGGCTGGGAAAGCGGTTCATCCTCAAAATATTTGGGATCAATGTGCAGCTGGTAATCCTCCTCCCGGATAATGATGGTTCTCGCCTCCTCCGGCGATGACGCACCCCGCTCCTGCGCCTGTCCGTCTGCAGCCGCATCCTGGACAGTATCCTTTGCCTCCGCATTCCTTTTGTTTGCCTTTTTCCCTTCCTCCGGCTTTTTTCGCTCGCGCCTCCCGCTCCTCTCATCCCCGCCTGTATTATCGCTCCTGCTTGCCTGAAGAAGACTCCGCATAATCAAAATGATCATGGCCACGATCATGGCGACAATCAGCACAACGGCGGCAAGCTTTAAGTATCCCCAGTCAATCCCTTCGGAATCCGGCAGGGAAGGCGGCTCTTCCACGTCCTCCTGACCGGTCTCATCCTCTGCGGGCTGTACCTCGGGCTCCGGCTCTTTCGTTTCCTCCTCGTCGGACTCCGGCTCCTGCGCCAGCTCTTCCTGCGTGACTGTCAGGTAATCGCCGTAGACAAAGCCTGCCTGCCCCTCGAATTCGATCCGGTACCATCCGTCGTATGTTCTTCCGTTAATCCCGACTTTGTCCTTTTCCCTGACGGTTCCTATAACCTCGTAATCCCGCGAGGGGCCCATGCGCACAAACACATCGCTGACCACCTCGCCCTGCGCCGTTATGGGTATAATATATTCCCTGATATCCTCAATCTCTCCCGGCTCAGCCGTGCTCTGCGCCTCACCGGACTGTGACGCTTCCACTCTCATGGGCGCAAAAGCCGCCGACAGAAAAAACGCCGTCAGCACCGCCGCAGTCTTAAAATAATATTTTCTTTCCATACAAAATGCCTTTTAATCCCTTCTGCAAATTAAAGGTTTCTCTTTATTCGTATGCTTCACCATTATATCACAATTTTTCCGGTTCGTCCACGCAAAAGACCCCTTCCTCAATGTCCTGTGGCCATCATGCATGGCCGAACTGTCAGAATGCCCATATATATCGTCCGAATACTTTGTGCACAATGCTGAATTTTCACACTTTTTCTATATATGACTGACAATTTTGAAAAATATTTGTTATACTAATAAGAAGGAGGTATATTATGTTTGAAATAGGTGATCATGTAGTTTGTGGAAATAATGGGATTTGCAGTGTGCAGGATATTACAACGCTGAATATTTCCGGCATTGACAAGAGCAGGAAATATTATCTTTTAAAGCCTGTTTTCCTTTCCGCCAGTACTGTGTATATTCCTGTGGATACGGCTGACCAGACAATGAGAAAGGCAGTTTCCAAAGAAGAGGCAATAACCTTCATCCACTCCATTCCGGGCATTCCCCTGATTCCTCTCGCAGGTGAAAAAACGCTGGAAAAAACATACAAGGAATACATGCACCAGAACAGCTGTGAGGCATGGCTTATGCTGATCAAAACCATTTATCTCCGAAAAGAAACAAGAATTTCCAAGGGGTGCAAGGTGACCGCTTTAGACAGCCGGTATTTTAAGCTGGCTGAAGATTTTCTCTATGGCGAACTGGCCGTGGCGCTTGACAAGCCCCGCAACGAAATTCGGGACTTTATTGTGGAAACCATTGGAAAAGAGTAAACGCACACCTTACGGAGTGCGACACCTTACGGGGTATGTCAAAAGGAGCGGGGCGTCCCGCTCCTTTTTGGCTAATCCCTGTTTGTATACCATAACGGCAGTCCCAGACAGGCCATACCGCCCACAATGTTTCCCACGGTCACGGGAAGAAGGTTGCGTATCAGAAAATTCACAGCGTTCAGCCCCTCCAGCGCATTTGCCGCATAGCCGTACTGTTCCGTGGCCGCCTGCACATAGGCGGGATTCATCTTGGCAAAAAGCCCGGCTGCGATGTAATACATGTTGGCCACACAGTGCTCATAGCCGCTGACCACAAACAGAAAGATCAGGAAAAAGGCCGCCAGAAGCTTGCCTGCAATGTCCTTTGCGCACATTGCCATGATCACTGCGGCGCACACCAGGATATTGCACAGAATGCCTGAAACAACCGCCTTGCCCATGCTGATCGTGACTTTTCCCAGGGCGATCTTTATGGTATAGGCCCCCAGAAGCCCTCCGGAATAATCCCACTGGCCGCTTGCGCTGACCGCCCATGCCACAAGCAGGGAGCCGATAAAGTTTCCTATGTAGACAAGCGCAAGAACTCTGAAAAGCTGCGCCGGCTTATGCTTTTTGGAGGCAGTGCCCATAATCATCAGGCAGTCCCCGGTAAACAGCTCAGCCCCGGTCAGAATCACCATCATAAGACCCACGGGAAAAACCACCCCCGTAAGCAGACGCGCCGGTCCTGTGGCCGCAGTATTGTGGGACGCCACGCTGCTCCCCGCCGCCCCCAGCGCAATCATCATCCCGGCCAGGACGGCCTTCAGCACCAGCTTTGCCGGGGATGTCCTGATCTTCGCCTCACATCCTGCAATATACTTATTTACCGCTTCCTTGATCGTCAGAAAATTATCCATTGTCTCAAAACCGTACCTTTCTTTCTTTTTTGTACCTTATCATTCTTTACCGTCCCCCCCAGGGAGCCTGCTCCAGAATACATACCATGTCCTCCCCGAGCTTTACCAGCTCCGTATTCTTTGTCTTGAAGTTCTTTGCCATATCCGCAAAAGGCGTCCCGTTCAAATAGGAAAGCAGCGTCATGATGACCGCACTGTGGGTTATGATAAGAGAATCCCCCTGCTCCTTCGCCGCTTTGCGCATGGCCGGAACCACTCTTGCAAGAAGCTGCTCATAGGACTCACCGCCGGGCGGAATCTGATAGCGCCTGTTGCAGTACCACTTCTCATAATCCTGTGGGAATTCTTCCCTGACCTGGCGCCAGGTATAGCCTTCCCACGCCCCCATATTGATCTCATGAACCCCCTCGAGAATCCGCGCTTCCATCCCAAGATCCGCCGCCACGATATCCGCCGTCTCCCTGGCCCGCAGCATGCGGCTTGTGTAAATCCGCCCGGGGGAGAGCCCCCTTTGTCTGACCGCCGCGGAAAGCTCTCTGGCCTGCGCTCTGCCGTTGTCATTGAGCGGTATGTCCGTCTGGCCCTGAATCCTGCTTGACAGATTCCAGTCCGTCTCCCCATGTCTTACCAAATACAATCCCATAAATCCATGTTTCCTTTCCCGAAGCGCACGTGCTTTCTGCTCTTATTTTACCATAGATCCTCTCATTTTCCCAATCTTTTTGTCAGGATACGAAAAAAATACTGCGGGGCTGCCGCCTCATGTCAGAACGCCATCTTCCGGTCTGATCTGCCCTGAGGATCTTTGGGAGTGCGGGATCCTTTACGGACGCATTTACAGAACAGAGTCCAAACGGCGGCAGAATCGCATCGCTAAGCCACGATTCTGCCGCCGTCTTATTCCTGTTCCCGTATCGCCGAAACAATCCTCAAGCTTTATGCCGGTATGTCTGGACTATACTAGATCGCCTCATGGAAGGTTCTGGAAATAACATCCGCCTGCTGTTCCGGTGTAAGCTTGATAAAGTTTACGGCATATCCGGATACGCGGATGGTCAGCTGGGGATAATTCTCAGGATGCTTCTGCGCATCGAGAAGCGTATCCCTGTTGAGTACATTGACATTCAGATGATGTCCTCCCTTTGTTGCGTAACCGTCCAAAAGACTAACCAAATTATCAACCTGTGCTGTGTTTGTCATGATAAAACTCCTTTCCATTTCTCTTTATCTTCTATATGGGTTTTCCTGTTATCTGCCTTTATTTTATCCGCTCTTCCCCAAAAAATCCGTAACAATAGTTACAAATTTAAAATTTTTTCACCTGTGCGGCTGCTGGCAGATTTTGTGTGGTTGGACGCCGTAAATCGTAATTTTCACGCAGAGATCACAGACACATTTCCAGAGTCTCCTTATCCAGAACCACAATCCTCTTTTTGGAAACCCGGATCAGCCCGTCCGCCTGCATGCGCATCAGCTCCCTTGACAGGGACGGCCTTGCAACACCCAGGAAATCCGCAAGCTGTTCCCGGTTCATCTTAAGCTCCACGTTTCCCCTTTCATTCATGGAATCGATCAGCCAGATGGCGATCCTCTCCCGCAGGGAGGAAGTGGTCACGATGTGGAGCTTTCTCGTGATCCTGAAGTTATTTTCCGAAAGGATCTCCAGCATATTCTGGGTCAGCTGCTTGTGATGGTCACAGGCATTGGAGCAGAAGTGGTAAAAAAAGTCCCAGGGCATTTCCAGGACGGCCACATCCGTCACCGCCACCGCATCATACCAGTACTTCTCCCTGTTTCCAAAAAGAAAGATCTCCCCGAACACGTTCCCGGCCTCCACCAGATACATGACGTCCCTCTTTCCGGATGTAAAGTCTTTGCAGATCTGCACCTGTCCGGAAAGGAGGAGAAAAAGCCTGGAGGGCTGGCCGCCCTGCTCAAAAATGTAAGCGCCTGCCGGATACTCTTTCATTCTTGACTTGGAGCACTTTAAGATACGCTCCGTCTCCTTTTCCGTAATCGCCTGAAACAGCTTTGTCTCTTCCAGATTTTCCAAAATGCTCAGCCCCTTTTCTGATTCCCTGATTTTGCCTTACCTAAATCGTTGCCTCTGCTGCCTCAAGCCTCTCATAAAACGGCTCATAAAAACCAGAGCCGGTTTCCTCCTTCGTATCATAAGGCTTTACATAGAACTGGTTCAGCACAAACAGATTGACTCTTTTTATCACCGTATCATTTTCCGCCTCTTCCACCGTCCTCTGCACCCTTTTCAGGAAAAAATGCCAGTCCTTCACAAACTGCTCATACCTTCCAAGCTCCGGAATCCCCAGCCACTTTTTCAGCTTCACCTTAGTCTTGTTCGGATAGGCGCATTCGCGAACCTGCAGAAAATACCGGAAATCTCCATCTTCATAGATTCTTCCCATGGGAAACATGCGGCAGAAACCCGGCCTGCTGTCGTGAATCGTACACCTTCCGTCCTTTCCAAGAAAAATACAGCCTTCCCCCTCCGGACGCACATAGAGATGAGGCTGGATCACCCCGTCCACCACCGTAAGGCGCACCGTCTCATCCATGAGCGCTTCAAAACCCACTCCGAGGCGCCTCTCCAGCTGATAAATATCGTACGGATCAAGGAGAATGGTATCCTCCACCACCCTGCAGCACTCACTGCAACCCGCACAGTCATTGCATCCGATTCTTACCAGATCCCCGGAGGTATACAATTTACCGTCCGAGACCTCGCCCAGATCAATCTCTCTTTCCATTCCTATCCTTCCGCATGCGCCATCCGCACGTCCCTTATTCCTGCTGGCAACGAGCCAAGCGGACATGCTTGCATGCACATTCATGACAATAGAAAGCTTGCTTTCTATTGTATGGCTACTGCCGCAAGGGTCAAATACCCAGCAGCTTGCTGCGTTACAAGCTTGATGCCCCGTCAGCTTGCTGCGGGGTATTTGACTGTCCCAGATACTCCATTTTCTCAATCACAGGCCGGTTTTCCTCGGGAACCACGCCGTTTGCGTCCTGTCCCGTGGTATTTTCGCAGATATCGTCCACGATTTCGATCCCCTCCGTCACATAGCCGAAAGCCGCATAGTCGCCGTCCAGAAAGGTACTGTCCCTATGCACGATAAAGAACTGGGAACGGGCGCTGTCAGGCAGCTGAGAGCGGGCCATGGAAATAGCTCCCCTTGTATGGGACAGCGGATTTTCCACACCATTATTGGAAAACTCGCCCTTGATCGACTCGTCCGAGCCTCCCGCTCCGGTCCCCTGGGGATCTCCGCCCTGCATCATAAATCCATCGATGATCCGGTGGAAGGTCAGTCCGTCATAAAAGCCCGACTTTGCCAGATTCACAAAATTGGTCACGGATATGGGCGCACTGTCCGCATCCAGCTCCACCCGGATCACGCCCTTGTCCTTAATATGGATATCCACATAATGTTTTCCGCTAAGAAGCCCGCCGCTCTCTGCTTCCTGGCTTTGTGCGGGCTCCTCCACCGCCGTCTGGGAGTCAGAGGTATTCTGCTCTTTACCTGACGCATCCGCCGCTGTCTCCACTTTTTCCTGCACATCCTTCTTTGCGCCGCAGCCCGCCGCCATGACAGCCATGGCAAGGCAGACAAAAAATACCAGTTTCTTTTTCATAATTTTCTCTCCTCCTGTTATCGATCTGTTCCAACCGCTTCCAGCGCCTGGGACAGATCCGCAATCAGATCCTCCTTATCCTCCAGTCCGCAGGATATTCTGACCAGTCCCGCCGGAATTCCCGCCTCCAGAAGCTGCTGCTCCGTCATCTGCCTGTGGGTTGATGTGGCCGGGTTCAGACAACAGGTCCTTGCGTCCGCCACGTGGGTCTCGATGGCCGCAAGCTTCAAATTCTTCATAAAGGCCTCCGCCGCGGCCCGCCCGCCCTTCAGCTCAAAGGATACCACGCCGCATCCGCCGTCCGGCAGATACTTCCTGGCCGTCTCATAATATTTGTTTCCGGGAAGTCCCGGGTAATTGACATAGGAAACACTGGGATGCTTTTCCAGAAATTCCGCAACCGCCTGGCCGTTTTCCACATGGCGGGGCATTCTCACATGCAGCGATTCCAGTCCCAGATTCAGGATAAAAGCGCTCTGAGGCGACTGAATACAGCCAAGATCCCGCATCAGCTGGGAGGTGCACTTGGTGATAAAGGCTCCCTCTTTTCCGAATTTCTCCGCATAGGTGATTCCATGGTAGGATTCGTCCGGTTCGCAGAGCCCCGGGAATTTATCCTTATACGCCATCCAGTCGAATTTTCCGGAATCCACAATGGCTCCCCCAACGGCGGCTCCGTGTCCATCCATATACTTGGTGGTGGAATGGGTCACAATATCCGCCCCCCACTCTATGGGCCTGCAGTTTACCGGAGTGGGAAACGTGTTGTCCACAATAAGCGGCACCCCATGTTCATGGGCGGCCCTGGCAAACTTCTCGATATCCAGCACGGTCAGTGCCGGGTTCGCAATGGTCTCCCCGAATACCGCCCTTGTGTTCTCCCGAAAGGCCGCATCCAGCTCTTCCTTTGTGCAATCCGGGGAGACAAAGGTAACATCGATTCCCATTTTCGCCATGGTTACGGAAATCAGATTAAAGGTTCCTCCGTAAATTGATGAGGACGAGACGATATGGCTGCCGCACTCACAGATGTTGAACAGGGCAAAAAAATTCGCCGCCTGTCCCGATGAGGTAAGCATCGCCGCCGTTCCGCCCTCCAGCCGGGCTATCTTGGCCGCCACATAGTCATTGGTGGGATTTTGAAGCCTTGAGTAAAAATATCCGTTTGCCTCCAGATCAAACAGTTTTCCCATATCCTCGCTGGTGTCATATTTGAAGGTGGTGGACTGAATAATCGGTATCTGGCGGGGCTCGCCGTTTCCCGGCGTATAGCCTGCCTGCACGCATTTGGTGTTCATCTTATAATCGCTCATCCTCGTTTTCCTTTCCTGCTGACAAAATTCTCTTTTTAATATATTACATTTGTGCAGACATTTCAATGCTCTTTCCGTTGTTCCCGTGTGCAATCGAGCAGGGGAACGCTCTCCTCCACTACGCCGCGCAGCCCGCACGCCGCATCAGCGGCAAACCTCCCTATGCGGGCCTGCACCGTAAAAAATCCTGACCGTCAGCCGCCGATCAGGATTCTTTCGTTTTCTATTGGTATCATTTCAAATCCGCTCCGCCGCAACCCGAAGAGGACGCTGGGATTTCTCCTGTTCAAAGCCGCAGAATGTATCGCCGTACAGTTCTGTCCCCACTTTCCGTTCGTGACTGATAAAATTGTTGTAAATGATATCCATCATGACCAGAATGGGAAACTGCGGCGAAACCGTATCACCGTAGCTCAAATGCTTCAGGGATGCCACGAGTACGACCTCACTGCAGAAGTCCGTGAAAAACTCCTTGTTGTTGGCAGTAAAGATGATCGTCCTGGCGCCCTTCCTGTGCGCCTCCCGCAAAAGATGGAGCACTCCCTTGGTCTCCCCGCTCAGGCTAAATCCGCACACCAGACTCCTCTCGCCCTGGAAAAGCGCCTGCATACGCATCCTGTCCGTATCCTGCAGGGAATCGATATCCACGCCCACCCGCATGAAACGGTTCTCCATCTCGCTTGCGGCAAGCCCGGAACTTCCTCTTCCACAGATCACCACACGATCCGCCTGCGAAAGATATTCCACCACTCTCGTAATCTGTGCGTCGTCCATAAGGCTGTATGTCTTATTCAGTATCTCCTGATATGCGTTCAACACCACTCTGGTACTGTTCACCGCAACCTCGCTCTTTTCCCCGAATGTCTTCTCGTACTGATAGATAAACTCCCTGTATCCATGAAATCCACACTTCTTGGCAAATCTTGAAAGCGACGCCTCCGATACAAATATTTTCCGGGCAACATTCTGTGCCGAGAAATCCATTTTCTGCTGATTCTGGAGAAAGAAATCAGCTATGTTTTTTTCCACGTTAGTAAAACTGTTGTATTTGGATTCCATAATAGGAACAATCGATTTCACATAATAACTCATATTACACCCCTTCTACCCTTACCGCCCCTTACGCCAAACGCCAATGCAGTATTGTTTCCCCGATCTGCTATCGGCCTTGTGTTTGAAAAATTCACAGGATACCCGCTCCCCCAGCTAAGATCCTTTTGAAAGCCTGTTATTTGTAATACTCCCCGTTTCGGTACTTCAAATACTGCATTATCACATCCGGCGCATTCGTAAAGCAGCCTGCATTCCGAGTCAATGCCCTTGCCAGACCATCGCCCACACGGGCCTCCAACCTCCTTCCGTATGAAAAACCCATTCAATAAGCGGTCCGGAATCTTCCGACTGATTACAACATTCTGAAAAATAAATATTATGTCTTTCTATCATAAATTATATCATTTCAGAATACATTTTCAATGATTCTTTAGTACCTGAAATTCCTTTCACGAATTTTGTGCATTTTCTGGTGTTTTTTGTGTTAATTTCAAGTCTTTTTTAGGTAAATACACGTTTCTTCCTGTTTCAGGAATCATTATTTAAAATCTTCTTTCTTTTAGCTGTAACTTCCGCCTTGTTTTTTCATATTTATATCAGAAAGGAATCAACTGGAGCAGACGAACCATATGGCTATCGGTTATTTAACCATACAGGCAAAGACCGCCCATGACGCGCTTCCCCTTGGCGGTATCCTTATCCGCATCCTGGATGACAGGGAAAGAAGCGTTTATGAATTGATCACAGATGAAAACGGGGAAACTCAGACTGTCCCTCTGGAGACCGTAGATAAAAGCTTTTCGCAGAATCCCTATTTTTCGGGCCCCCCCTATGTAAGCTACAATGTCCTTGCAACGGCTCCCGGCTTTAACTCGCTTTACGTGTCGCAGATTCCGATTTATGACGGAGTGCGGGCCGTTCTGCCTCTTTCACTCATCCCTATGCAGGTGCGGCAGCAAAGCCCCATGCAGGCGGAAATCTTTGTGGGAAGCCCGGCCGTTTCCCAGAGCGCCCCCCGCTCCCAGGAGGGAAATTTAAGCGATACGTATCTTCTGCGCCAGGTAACCATCCCCAATCCCATCACCGTGCATTTGGGGCCGCCCGCCTC
Organism: uncultured Lachnospiraceae bacterium; assembly: GCA_910579685.1. Taxonomy (GTDB): domain Bacteria; phylum Bacillota; class Clostridia; order Lachnospirales; family Lachnospiraceae; genus Suilimivivens. The sequence continues at coordinate 45,820 of CAJTVN010000009.1, forward strand.
CTCCGCATCCAATGTACAGGTATCCTTCCCTGATTATGTGAAAAATGCGGCCAGCAGCGAGATTTATCCCACATGGCCCGAGGCCGCACTGACGGCGAATATCTACGCCATTATCACCTTTGCCCTGAATCGCGTTTTTACGGAATGGTACAGGGGGCGGGGCTACGGTTTTGACATCACAAACAGCACGGCCTACGACCAGAGTTTTGTGTACGGACGCCCGATCTACGATACCATCAGCAGGATTGTAGACAATATTTTTAATCAATATGTGCGGAGAAACGGGCAGAACGTCCCCTATTTTACCTCCTACTGCAACGGAACCACCGCCACCTGCCAGGGAATGTCCCAGTGGGGAACCGTAACGCTGGCGCAAAACGGGCTTGCCCCCTTGGAAATCCTCCGCTCCTATTATCCGAGGGATATTGAAATTACACAGACGAACATTATTTCCGGCACCGTGTCCTCCTATCCCGGAACGCCGCTCAGGGAGGGAAGCTCCGGCCTCGACGTGCAGACCGTTCAGAAATGGCTTGCACGCATCCGCAAAAATTACCCTGCCATTCCCGTAATCACCGATCAGGACGGCCAGTTCCAGGGCAGCACCCGGGCGGCAGTGGCACGGTTTCAGAGCATTTTCAACCTGGCCTCCGACGGTATTGTGGGAAATGCCACCTGGTATAAGCTTTCCCAGATCTATACCGCCGTCGCCCGGCTTGCGGAACTCGACAGCGAGGGAGTTTCCACGGGAATCGGAACCGTTCCACCCTCCTCCGTGCTGCGCCAGGGCGCACGAGGGCAGGACGTGGTCACGCTGCAGTATCTCCTCAACGTGGCCTCGGAATATTATCCCGGCATCCCGGCCCCTTCCCAGGACGGTATTTTCGGAAACGCAACAAAAGATGCCGTGACCGCCTTTCAGCAGATTGTACAGCTGAACCCGGACGGCATTGTGGGACCTCTCACCTGGCAGGCGCTGTATGACGTGTATCTGGGAATCCATCAGAATGTTCCCTCCCCGTCGCCCGGTCCAAACACCACCCGTTACGTGGTCAAGGCCGGAGACAGCCTCTGGCTCATCGCCCAGAAATACGGAACGACCGTGGAGGAAATCCGAAATCTGAACGGACTGACCAGCGACATGCTGAGTATCGGCCAGGTATTAATCATCCCGGCAGATGCAGCCAGGCCTTATATTGAATACACGGTCAAGGCCGGGGATTCCCTCTGGCTCATTGCCAACCGTTACCATACCACGGTAGACGATATCCGGCGCCTGAACGGACTGACCAGCAATCTGCTGAATATCGGCCAGGTGCTTCGGGTTCCGGTGGGATAAATCCCGCCACAGAATACACAAACCAGGAGCCGGCGCACCTGAAAATGGCACACCGGCTCCTCATCCCCACACTTACCGAAATGATACTGCCGGACCTGTTTTAAGCCGGCACCTCGATAAAAGCAATGATTCCTCCGCTGGTCATGTCAACCACCACATGATCCTCCCTGACCTGGGAAACATGAAACGGAGACCATCCTTCATTTTCCGTAAATCTATAGACCTTAACATTCTGCCCGGTTCTGATACCCGGCGTATAAAAGTTTACATTTGCCGTATGAAAACGCAGCTCGGCCGGCGTCTTAATCTTCACAACATTTAAAACACATCCTCCAAGGCTGGACGCAAGCTCTTTTGCGGAGTAAACTCTGGAAAGCTCGGGTTTCAACACAGAGAACGTCAGATTGGTGGCCACACCGTCCACGATGACGCCTCCGCCCTGTGCCACAGGGGTAACCTTGTCCATGGCCCAGATGCCCGTCACCGCATTGTTCATATATTCTCCAACCAGCTTATCCTCTTCTATGGCCGCAAGAGTCACATCCGGATCTCCCACGTCGGAGGAATCTTCCAGATAAACTGCCACGGGCGCTCCCACCTCCTTCGCCATAACGGGCGTGCAGGAAATCAGGGACGCCAATAAAGTCAGTGTGATTATTTTTTTCATAATTGAACCATCTCCTTTCCCAAACTTAAGTGTGGTTGTTACTATTGTAGCCAATTCGGGAAACAATGATGAATCCAATTTTTGAAAATTTTCGTCATGCTGTGAATCGCAATTCCAACCGCACAGGTGAAAATAAATCTGGGATATGATATGGAAGAGGTGGAAAAAGTATGCGGAAATTGCCAATAAAAAACAAATATTGTAGTGTTAAAGTGTTTGCATATTTACTGTGTGACGAAATATCCGGTGATTACCAGATCGAGATTCCGGATGGCGTAGCCCATCAAGCAATCTACCCCTGTCCTCTGCGGTCAGGATACCTTCCACCCATTTTCCTTCGGGAATCAGGCATAAATTATACTCTGCGGATTGGGACCCCACAAAGTTATTGACAGCCTTGTCCTCCATAACATCATATTTAGCTATGCTTTTCATGTCTCCATAGGTGGAAAACAAAGGCGAGAGCCCCTGGTCAAAAAAAGGAGAGGGACGGACGTTTCCTTTTGAGTCAATCAATATTTCTATATTGGCACCATGTCGATCACGATTGCAGATCAGATAATCCACGAGCAACATCTGGTATACATATTTTTGCCATCCGATCCGGACAAAAAATTCCAGCGGGCTTTCCTTTTCCCTTCTGTGCAGATCATAGGAAAGGTGCTCGATCTGAAGTATCTCCATAAGTCTGGAAACAATGAGTTCATTGATACATTCATGCCCGAATACGCCTCTGTAACTGTCATAGTTTGACAGCTTATAGTAAAATCTCCGGCCGCCCTGTTCCTCATAGGCCTTCAGGAAACACCCCGGTGTGCCCGGGGATAATTTCGTATCCGACCCGTTTAAACGTCTGAGGTTCTGTATTTCTGAAACAAAATCCCGCACTCCCGCTCCTTTCCGTCTTTTACAGCTGTGCGCACACATGATCATAAATCGCCCGCATCAGCTCGCCGCCCCTGCGGCACTCGGAAACGACCGTCACAACCGCATCCTGGTCAGGCAGTATGACGGACAGCTGGCAGTACTTTCCGTCCGCCCGGAAGGAATTGTATTCGCCCCGCCAGAAGAGATAACCGTAATCCTCTCCCACAGCCTGGCACTTTGCGCTCTCCGTTACCCATTCTTTTGAAAGCAGCCGCTTCCCCTCCCACTCTCCCTCATGGAGATAAAGCAGGCCGAACCTGTGCAGCTCCGTCAATGTCAGAAAAAGACCGCCCGCTCCAAAGGTATTTCCAAACGGATCCACCTCCCATGTGGGACGATGGATTCCCATGGGCTCAAACAGCCTTGGCATGAGATAGGAAACCAGATCACATCCCGCCCTTCTCTGCACCAAAATGCCGGCAAGATAAGGACCCACGTTGTTGTATACGAAATGCGTACCCGGCTCATACACAAAAGGGATCTCCAGGGACAGCTTCACCCAGTTTTTTTCCTCATAAAGAGGGCGCTGCTCGCCCATGAGGTTCCCCTGTTCCTGTCCGAGGCACATGGTAAGCAGATCGCGCACCTTTGCCTTTGCCAGATTGTCGCTGACCGTCTCCGGAAGTTCGCTGCGAAAAACATCCACCAGCTTTTCGTCCAGGGAAAGAAGCCCCTCCTGCAGGGCAAAGCCCACCGCGCAGGAGGTATAGCTCTTTGACGCCGAATAAACGTTTCTTCTGCACTCGCCCTCCAGATGCCACTGCGCCGCCAGCTCGTCCCTCTGCGTCACCTTCACTCCAAGCACGCCCAGAGGCTGTGCGATCTCAATAAATTTTGTAATGTCCATTTCTTTCTCCTTTCCAGATTTTCTTCTGTGCAAATCCCTCATCCTGCCGCTCTGATCAGGCATTTCTTGGCACAAAATACCGCACCGTAGCACAACACGGTTTCGTATCCCTTTCCTGCCAGGCTTTGCGCATACTGCCGCTTTCTGATCTGCCTGAGCGCTCTCCCGCATTCTTCTTCCATGCCGGATGACGAGGCACAGCGTTTTATCTCAATGATAATCGTCCGCCTGCGCCTTCGGTCTTTCACGACCACATCCGCTCTGCCCGTTCCCTGCTCTGAGTTGGAGGAAACCTCATACCCCGCTCTGGAAAAAAGTCCTGCCACAAACGCATGATAGTAGTCTTCCTTATAGTCAAAATAACTGATAGTATCAAAAAGGATATCCGACACCTCTTTGGTTAACCTGTCCGCATTTCCATTCCACCAGTCCTGGAAAAATCCGGTTCTGTCCTTCTCCCCCACATGATCCGTAAACCATTTCGCCACGGTTTCCGCAAATATCGTTTTCACTTCCTCATTGGGTATCCGCAACGCCGTCTTTCCGGATGCCGCACTCTCCGGTGTATCCTCCAGGGCCGCTCTTGTCAGATAGCCCGTCAAATACAAAACACTCCACAGATTATCCTCGGAAGAATGTTCAAAATCATATGTCATCTCCTCCACAATTCGCTCACTGATGACGCCTCCGGAAAGAAGAATTTCCATCTTTTCATTGATCTGTATCCGGTCATTTTCCATAAATCTGCGTATAATATTGTTATGGCTTGTATCTTTCCAGTAGCTGGCCGGACTCGCCTTGGGATTTTTCTGCAGAAGATTTACGTGATTAATTACATCCCACGGGCAGTATACCTCTTTTTCTCCAAACAGATATCCGTCATACCATTTTTTCAGCTCTCCATAATGATCCTCACAGCCCGAAAGCCTGTCTTATCGATATAATAGCAGCCGCTTTCCCGAAGCTCCGCAAAGCTTTCCACTCCCAGCGGAAGTCGTATCTGTTCCATACCCGCACCGCATCTCCAATGGTTCGCCTTTTATTGCTTTATCTTATCACAATGCCCTGTTAAAGACAAGTTCCCCGCCTTCTCCACTCGAAGCCCGCCTCTGCGGAATTCCATATTTCCCTCCGAACGCCAGCTCACTTCCCCTGTCTCTTCCTTATATATAATATGTGTCAGGCAGTACTGTCCCTCCTCATAGCCATATCCGTCCCCCGCATCCTCATAAAGCGTGAACGTTCCGTCCGCACCGCCGTATACCCTCAGAACAATGTCCCGCTGCGCGGCCTCCCGGGCGCAGCGGATATCCTCCGACACCATGGGAATCACGGCTCCTGAGCGCACAAACAGGGGAATCCGGTCAATAGGGGCCTGTGCCTCGACCCACTGTCCCCCCTCGTATTTTTCGTCCGTCCAGAAATCATACCAGTCCGTTCCCTCCGGAAGCCATACCTTCCGGCTCCTTTCCGCTTTTTCAAGCACCTCCCCGCCCGGCAGATAATACATGGGCTGCGTCACCGGGCATACCATCAGGGCCGGGCCGAACAGATACTGATCCGCCAGCTCTGCCGCCGTCTGATCCTGCGGAAAGTCAAAATTCAGTCCGCGCATGATGGTGCCGTCTTCAAAATATGCCTGTCCCGCCAGGGAATAGATGTAGGGAAGGAGCCGGTATCTGAGCCGGATCGCCTTCACGATGGCATCATAAAAAGGTTCCCCCTCCCCGCCGAAATTCCAGGGCTCCCTGGCGCAGTCCGTGCCGTGGCTTCTGAAAATGGGAAGAAAGGCGCCGTATTGCAGCCATCTCATATAGAGCTCCCGGTATCCGGGATCCTGCGCTCCGCCGGCAAACGCACCGTCCCAGTACCAGGGCTCCCCTTTTTTCACAAAGAAAGCGCCGATATCCAAAGTCCAGTAGGGAAGGCCGCTGGCGCAGAAGTTCAACCCCGCCGCAATCTGGTTTTTCAGGGTCTCCCAGTCGGCGGCCACATCCCCTGACCAGAGAATCGTCCCGTATTTCTGACTTCCCAGATAGCCGTTTCTGGTAAGGTTTACCACGCGCTTTTCGCTGCAGCCGCGCTGGCCCTCCCAGATTCCGCAGGCGTGATAATAGCCGTAGGCGTTTGCCTTTTCTATGGGTGCGCTGCCGGATGCCGTCTCCACATAGTCCTGATACATTTTCTCGGGAAGAGGCTTGCGGCTCTTTCCCCACTCCGGCGTGAAGGGCTCGCTGGAATCGCACCACCAGGCGTCCACGCCATGGCAGAACAGCCCTCTGCTTACCTGCTGCCAGTAGACCTCTCTGGCATCCGCCCGGAAGGCGTCATAGATATCGGTTCCCGCAAGCAGCATGTCTTTTTCCTGAAATTCCCTGAAATTGTCGCACTCCCTGCTCATGTTTGGCCAGATGGAGAGCATGAAATGCACATCCATTTCATGCAGGGAAGAGATCATGGATGCGGGATCGGGAAACCGCTCCTGGTCAAAGGTCTTCTGCCCCCACAGATTCCCCTTCCAGGACATCCAGTCAAGAACCAGCGCATCCAGGCCGATCCCCTGCTCCCGAAACCGGGCCGCCGTCCGAAGCAGCTCCTGTGCCGTCTCGTACCTCTCCTTTGACTGGATATAGCCAAAAGCCCATCTGGGAAGAAGCGCCGCTTTTCCGGTCAGTCTCCGGTATCCCTTTACCACCTGATCCGCATCCCCCGCAAGGAAATAGTAGTCCAGATACTCGTCCGCCTCCGTATAAAAATAAGAGCCGTACTGCGTGTCGCTGAAAATGGCCGGACTCTGCGTGGAGAACGCAATCCCGTAGCCCCTGTCCGAGAGCAGGACGGGAACGGCGATTTTCCGGTTGGCCTGATGGAGATACTGGGTGGTTCCCCGCAGGTTCCACACGCCCTCCTCGGCCTGCCCCAGTCCGTGGAGATGCTCCTTCTCCTCAAATTTGAGAAAAAGCCGGGTATGGCAGCGAAATCCGGCAGACTCCCTGTCGGACTGGCGGATCCTGCGCTTGACTCCGTCCGCCGTCTTCACTTCCTCCACCTGGGTGCTTTCATTGATCACCGTGCGGAAAACCTCAAAACGCTCTATCTCTTTGCTCTCCCGCTCGCGCTCTGCCAGCAGAAGCTTTCCCTGCTTTTCCCAAAACCGGATTGATCCGGTTCTTTGGTTGACTGTCACGGTTAACTGATCCGTTGACAGACGGATCTCCTCCCCTTCCTTCTCATAACTCCAATCGCAGGGTCCGGACAGATCGGCAAGCTCCTTTCCCTGCTCCTTTCCAAAATCCGGCTCGTCCGTATAAGAGATGCGGATGATCCCCTTATCCTTTGGCCAGATCCTCATAAGGCCCGCCTCTGCTTCCAGGTACAGGGCCCCGTCTCTTCTTGCGATCTTTGTGATTTCTCTGCTTTTTCCAGAAAAAACCTGCAGCATACTCTCCGCCTCCTTAAAAACTGATAAGAGAATTATACCACAGGCTTTTCCATAACGATATTCTTTTTGTGAGGTGTACGCTTTATCCCTGATCTGTATGGGCGGCACAGTGCATTGAATTACACGAATCTTTTCACATCTCCCAACATCTGCGCATAAAGAATCGTCCTGGCCGCATTCTCCACGGCATCCATCAGCGCAAAGGCGTCCACAAGACTCTCCCCGCAGCAGATCACGCCGTGATTCTGCAGCAGGATCACATTGCATTCTCCGCATTTTTCCACCTCTGCGATCAGCTCTGCGCTTCCCGCTGGGGCATAGCCCGCCACGCCCATCCTGCCGATGAGAGAGGGCACCTCCACGAGGCAGTCACCGGGCAGCGCCCTGCCGCACACTGCAAAGGCGGTGGCCGCAGCGGGATGGGTGTGCACGATGGCATTTACTCCGGGCCGTCTCTCATAAATGCTGGCGTGCAGTCCCGCCTCCTTTGTGGAACGAAGACTCCCCTCGAGCACCCTGCCATCAAAGCCCTGAAGCAAAATCATTTCCGGCGAAAGGAAAGCCTTGCACACACCGGACGGCGTAATCAGCATTTCATCCTCTCCGGCCCGCACACTGATGTTTCCGTCCTTGCCGCTTACCAGATTTTTTTCAGAAAGCATGGCGCAGATTCTGCATATTTCTCTTCTTCCCTCCAAAAGCCTCTCCTGTTCCATCTCTAAACCTCCTCAAAAAAGCTTTCCTCGAGCATGGCGCAGATAGTATGGTAAACCGGAAGATGATATTCCTGAATATCCGCCGTGGCCTGTCCCGGCACGATGATGCAAACGTCGCACAGCTCCTTAAGGCTTCCGCCGTCCCGTCCGGTCAATCCGACGACCTTCATTCCTTTAGCCCTGGCCACCCTCGCCGCATTCAATACGTTTCTGGAATTGCCTGACGTGGTCAGTGCCATAAGCACATCCCCTTTTCTTCCATAGCCGTAAACCTGCTGGGCAAACACCATCTCCGGATCCACATCATTCATAAAAGCGGTGGACAGCGCCGGGTGTCCTGTCAGGGAGATTGCGGGAAGCGCTTCCTGCAGATTATCTCCCAGTTCCCCAAAAATTTCCTTTTCCTCCCTGCTTAAGGAACGCTGCCTGTAAAAGCCCTTCATCAGTTCCCCCACGATATGCTCCGCATCAGAGGCGCTGCCGCCGTTTCCACACACCAGAAGCTTCCCTTCCTGCCTGTAGCAGCCGTACAAAATCTCGTAAGCGCCTCTCGCCTCGCCGCTTACCGGTTCCAGCGCCGGGTATCTTTCTATCATTCTTTTCAGATAGTCAATCATTCCATTTCCCTCCAACTGCGTCCGCCGCCTTCTGTAAAAATTCCTCGCTTCCAAAGCTGCCGGACTTCAAAACCAGGTTTAACATTCCCAGCCTGCTCCTGCCTGTCATTACGGGAACTCCCGCCTCAATTTCTCTTCCAATCTCCATGCGGTAGATTCCAAGCTCCATGGTTACGGCTGCCGACGTATCGCCTCCCGCAACCACCAGATTCCGGATCCCGGTTCGCTCCAGCACCTCTCCGGTCACTCTGCACAGGCTTTTGGAGATCAGCTTTCCCGCCTCCTGCCTGGTAAGGCTTCCCGCCACAGTCAGCACCTTTTCCGCACGGAGCTGCCTGTAAAACTCCGGAAGCATCTCGCCGATGGCCGAGCTTCCGCAGAGCATTCTCTCCCCGGCCACCGCCTGCGCCACAAATTTTAAATCTGACTGATCCCGAATGTCAAATAGAATGTAAGAGCATTCCTTTTTCAGCCTCTCCTTTTTCTCAAGGACATGAGACAGGCCAAGATCCAGATCCCGAAAGGTGATGATCCCCGTCCTATTGCTGCTCTGTCTGTGGAGAATATCAGGCAGGAAGGAGATCGTCATAGGGTGGATGGGATCAGACCGGAACTGAGAATTTTCCAGTTTTTTCCCATACACATAATGGATGCCGTCAAGGGTTGTCCTGCCGTTTTTGGGAAAGCCCAGAATAACCATGGCGCACTCCTGTCCGATTGTGTCCTGCATACTGTCAAATTCCGCCCCGATATTTCCCCGGAACACCGAGCATGTCTTTTTAAAATACCGGTCACAGCCGAGGCTCATCAAAATCTCCGTGGCCCGCCGCACCTTCCCGGCCGCTTCCTCCGGCTCGTCAAATCGGCTGTCCGTATCAATAATAATCACGTCAAGCCCCCGGGCTTCCTCCTCCATGTTCCGGCCCTCTGTAAGGCCAAGGGGAAACACGGCGCTTCGAAATCCTCCGTTTCCAAACGTGCTTCCTGTGTCGTTGGCTCCCGTCACGTCATCCGCAGCCACCCCGATTTTGATTCCCATCACAGTTTCCCCGCACTCTTTACAAAATTCATCATCTTATCCTCCACCACTGCCTGCACAGCCTCCCCGGCCTTTGAGCGAGCTGCCTGATCCAGCTTCCAGATCTCGCTGTTTAATTTTCTCCCGCATCCAAGAGATTTCAGAAATGCCTGCTCCAGATCCGTTGCGATATTGATTTTGCTCACTCCGCCGCCGTTTATGGAAATAGCCTTCTGCACCGTTTCTGCGGGAAGACCGCTCCCTCCGTGAAGCACAAGAGGTATATCTACCCGCTCCCTGATTCTGGCAAGCCGTTCAAGATCAATCTTTGGATTCTTTACCGGATAGACTCCATGGGCCGTTCCGATGGAAACCGCAAGGGTATCCACTCCCGTTCTCTCCACGAACTCCTCCGCCTCCTCCGGAACCGTATACAGGCTCTCGTCATTGTCCGTCTCTATTTTGTCCGTGGCGCCGATCCTGCCCAGCTCCGCCTCCACCTCGGCATTCCGCTCGTGGGCATAGAGCACCGTCTCTCTCGTGAGGGCTATATTTTCCTCAAAGCTTTTCTGGGAAGCGTCGATCATGACGCTGTTAAATCCTGCGTCAACAGCCGCCTTTATGGTTTCCAGATCCCTGGTATGATCCAGGTGCAGAGCCGCCTTTCCCTCAAAACCTTGGTAAATCTCAAAAAAGCGGTCTGCAAATTCCTTTGCCGTGACCTGAAACCAGTTGAATTCATTGGCCGATATCTGGACGATCACCGGCGATTTCTTCTCCTGTGCCGCCCGCAGCACATATTCGATCAAAAAAGTGTTTCTGGCGGAAAAGGCTCCCACTCCGTAGCCTCCCCGTTCCGCCTGCCTCAGCATCTGCGTCACTTTGACAAATTCCATCTCGTTCTCCTTCAACTATACAAACAGTTCCCCCAGCGCCCTCACGCCGCTATCCGGACTGGTAAGGAACCGTTTTCGCTCCTCCCTCTCAAATCCCTCCACGGCCCGGGCCATGGACGCCTGCGCCAGAACCACCACTTCATTCCTCTCTCCAAGGCTGCGGAGCCGCTCTCCTACGATGCGGTCGTATTCCTCCCCTTTTCCCTGGGAGAGCAGGCGCAAAAGACACAGTCCGCCTTCATGGACTGGGCAAGCACAAGCAGGGTATTCAGGCGGTACTTCACCCCCTCCGTTATGATCCCGGCCCTGTTGATTTCCGGAAGCATACTGTCATCCAGGAGATTTACGATTTCCATATCGCCGCAGTATTTTTCCGCCAGCTTACTGATCACCGGAATCGTCACCGGCGTGGTATGAATTACCGCCGTCTTTCTTTTCACAGCTCCTCCTCCAGCAGGTTCGTCTGCATTACTTTGCCGTCCCCTGCAATCCTCACCGTCTTGATCTCAAAGGGTGTAAAGCTCAAATCAATTCTTTCCTCCCTGCCGTGCAGCCACACCCCGGTTTTGCAGGGCCTTCCCGCACTCTCCGCCATCCGCAGCACCAGATCCCCGCTTCCATCCTCCGCCTCCTTTAACGCCCCAAGGAGCACGTTCGTTTCCTCAATCCGAAGAAGAGATCCTGTCATGGGCAGCTCCCCGTCATGATACGTTTCAAACAGCGCCACGGGCTTTTCATTCATCTGCCTGCCGCGGCGTGCGGTATCCGCCCTCTCCCAGCATCCGTCATGAGGATACAGCCCATAGGTGAAGGTCTGGACGCCCTGGTCAATATACACGTATTCCAGTTCCTCCTTTGGCACATAGGGCTCATGGTGCGCATAGATCGAGCTGCGAAGAACCGTGAGCGCCGCCACCTTTCCGGTAACGCTTCCGCTGGTCTTTCCGTCGTTTAAAATGGAGAGGCCGTTGATATCCGTATCCAGTCCGGGATTTGCCCCTTCCAGATCCACAAAGCTCTGCATGGGGTATTCCTCCCCGTCCGGCTCTCTTCGGAGCACGCCGTAGGGAATCTCCCATCCTGCCTTGAGATAGCTCAGATTCATGGGGAAAAGAAGCTTCAGCATGGAAAAGGTCTCGTGCCAGTCCACTCTCGTCTTCACGCTGATAAAATCGAGCTCCCTGTAAATGGCAAAATCCTGCAAAAGGCGGGATGCGCCATAGACGCTTGTCACCCGGATTACACGCTTTACCGGCCCTCTCTCCACACACCGGATGCTCTGAAGCGTAAACTGTCCCTTCTTTTTATCAAAAATACGAATCCCGTGGGCCCAGGTATCGCCGTGATCCTCGATCACTGCCGGCATCGCCCCGGGGCCGTCAAAATACTCCGTACCGTCGTTCTTCTTTTTCAGGGAGCGGATATAGCCCGTTTCCGGATCAAATTCCAGGGAAAACCAGTCGTTTTCCCCAAAGGTATCCGTCCCCTCCACCTGCGGAAATTCCTCCCGCACTCTTCCCCGTACCAGACGGTAGGTACGCCATCCCAGAGACGGAAGCTCGGCGATAAAGGCAAAACGGCAGCGCCCGTTGCAGGAAGCCTCGGACTGTACAATCTGAAAGGGAACCTGCTCATCCTTATCGTTCACAAGACTCATGTCCTCCTTCAGGGAAAGGGATTCCACCTCCACCTCGAACTTTCCTTCAAAGGAGTTGGGATTAAAGACCACAAGCGGTCTCATCCCCTCCTCCATGGGAATGCCGATATGCCAGGAAATTGCCTGAATGGCCGCATTCATCCCTCTGGCCGCAATGGACAGGGCTTCTCCGTAGGTTTCCCGGGCGTCCTCATAGGCGGACTCGATACTGGTTCCGGCCATGATATCGTGAAACTGATTGAATAGAACATTTTTCCACGCCCTCCGGTACTGTGAAACGGGATAGCTCCTTCCCGCAAAGCGCCCCGCCATCACGGAAAACTTTTCCGCCATAATCAGACGGTTCTCCGCCTTACGGTTCCAGCTCTTAACCCCGGAGTGCACACTGTAGCAGCCGCTGGCGTGATGGAGCAGATCTCCGCTCACAACGGGAAGATACTCCCCCTTCTTCTTTACGCCTGCAAAATAATCATCCGGAGAGGCAAACAGCAGACGGGGAAGATCTTCCCTGCCATCCAGCTCGTGAATGCTGTCGATATTCCTTCTGGTTGGGCCGCCTCCATGGTTTCCCACGCCGTAGAAACACATGCAAATGCCGTCCTGCCTTTTTATCTCCATGCTGCAGCGCCGGACATGGCGCAGGATTTCCTCCGGCCAGGTACAGTACTCAAAGGAAAGCCGAAACGCCGTAACCTCGCTTCCATCCGGAGACCTCCACAGGAAGGTCTCCTGCTCTAAGCCCTTCTCGTGCCTGCCCGGACGCATGAAAACATAATTGTCCATGCCCGACTTTTTCAGAATCTGGGGCAGCATGCCGTTGTGCCCGAAGCTGTCCACATTGTAGCCCGTATGAGCCGTGACGCCGAATTTCTCTTTGAAATAGCGCTGTGCGTATAACCCCTGCCTTACATAGGATTCCCCGCAGGGCACGTTACAGTCCGGCTGAATCCACCAGCCGCCCACGATCACCCAGCGTCCCTCCTTAACCCGCTCTCTGATCTCCTCAAACATGGCGGGCTCATTCTCCTCCACCCACTCGTAAAAAGCGGCGGAGCTTCCCGTAAAAATGAAGTCCTCGTACTCCTTCATGCGGTCAAGCGCGGAACGGAAGGTCGCCTTTACCTCCTGCCATCCCTCCTGCCAGTTCCAGAGCCACACCGGGTCAATATGCGCATTTCCGATCATATACATGGTTTTTTCCTTTTCCATATTCTTCTCCTATCCTTCATTCCCATTCCAGAAGATTCACTTCCCTTGCGGTATTTTTCTCCCTGTCTATCTTAAGTGTCTTAATCTCATAGCGGCCTATGGAAAATGGGTACTTTCCCTCCCCCGCCTTAAGGATGCAGGTCCTGTCCTCTCCCTCTGTCTCCAAAAGACGCGCCACAAAGGAATCGTCATCCTCACATTTTTTCACCAGCACAAGCTCCACCCCGGGATCCTTCACGCAAAAGAAGCTTCTGCGCACCGTCTTCTCCCGGCCCGGATGGACGCTGTCTGCCAGATAAAGGCAGCCCGAGCCGCATTTTGCGGCAAGCCCGTAAGCCTGCCCGGCCGCAAGCCTTTTGCCATGCGGCCGAAGCAAAAAGCAAAAATCCTGTTCTCCCTGATCGGTATAGCGATAGGTTTCCGTCTCATTGTACCAGTCAGGACTGTTTCCCTGGGCATAGATCGCACTGCGGGATATCGTGATCTGAAGACGTCCCTCTTCCATATTGAAGGCGTACTTTCCGTCATTTGCCACGCAAAGGCCCGCTCCCTTCTCATCCCGCACATCCACAAAGCGCTGCATGTAGTACTCCGCATGATCCTCCCCGCAGATCTGTCTTCTCACGGATCCGTAGGAGCCTTCCGCCTCTGTGATCCGGCACTCTCCCACCGGATAAGCTTCCTTGAGCAGCGTCCAGGTATGATTCATGGTAAGGTGATTATCCACCCGGAGCTCCCGCTCTCCCTCTCCCAGACTGTAGTGCTGTTCCAGCTTTGTCTCCCCGTAGCTTTTGCGCACCCGGATAACCTCCCGCAAAGGCCCGCTCTCCACCTTTTCCACGGAGATCAGCCGAAATTCCTGATCTGTTTTTTCATAGCGTCTGCCTTGAAGACCTCCCCAGGCGTCTCTCTCGTCCGTATAGACAAGAATCCTCTCATGATCCCTGAGCGCCTCGTAGCCGGTCTCCTTTTCCACCAGAGACGTAAGCTCTCCTGTTCTGCAGTCAAACTCCGCCCGGATATACTCATTTTCCAGAACAGACGCATCCTTGTTTTGAATCTCCATATTCGGGTTATAAAAAAGCGCCGGCTTCCTTTTCTCCACCCGGTAAACGGCAAATCCGAAGGAGGGAACCTGTGCGCGGAACACGAATCTGCGCCTTCCCCCAAGAGTCGTGTGACGCACCTTGGCGTCGGTGTGAATCCTCTGATAGGGAATCTCCTCTCCCTCCGGTGAGAGGAGCCGGAGAGGCGCCTGACAGAACCATTCCAGTTCCGCCTCCACAAGAGAGGAAAATTCCGCTCCCGCAGGATTGAACAGGATCAGGGGACAGCCCTCTCCCCTGGTATCGATCCGGTTAGCCATACTCTGCATGGCAAGGGCCCGTATTTCTCCCGCTGTGGCACACACGCCTCCCAGCTGCATCATGGCTTCGTCTCTTGCGCAGCGTATGGCGGTTCCGCCCATAGTGTCGTGAAACTGATTGAACAAAACCGTTTTCCACAGCCGCTCCATATTTTCGGTCTGCTTCATCCAGCCGCCTCCAAAGACCGCTGCCATGGACATCAGATTGTCAGCTTCCAGGAGCCGTCCCTGCGCCATCCTGCTGCGCTTTTTGAAGGGGGAATCAATGGAATAACAACCCTCGTTCACCTTTTCAAAGGGACCTGTCAGAACCGGCAGCTCCCACCCGGTAATGTCCCGAAAGAAATCGTCATAATGAGCAAAGGCAAGCTCCACATTTTCAAAGCTCTCATCCTCCCGGAGCCGGAGAATGCTCTGAATATTTTCAATGGTAGGGCCGCCGCCGTGGTTTCCCACTCCGTAACAGCACACCATCCTGTCATATTCCGGTGTCCGATCCAGCGTCGTCTGAATGTTTTTCACCGTGGGATCATGAAACCAGGTGGTATATTCCGCCGGAAGGCTTATGGCATTCACCCGGCTCCCGTCGTCGCTCTCCCACACAAATACAGGCGTATCCAGCCTGGGACGCATGAAAATATATTCCTTCATTCCGCTCTTTTGTAAAATCTGAGGCAGAACCGGACTGTGCCCGAAGCTGTCCACGTTAGAGCCCGCCTGCGCCATCCTGCCAAATCTGCTTTTCAGATACCGCTGTCCGTAAAGCCCCTGCCGGACCAGGGCCTCCCCGCAGGGAAGCTGGCAGTCCGGCTCGATAAACCAGCCTCCGGTAAACTCCCAGCGTCCCTCCTCCACTCTCCTTTTTATCTCCTCAAACATGTCCGGGAGGATTGCCTCAATCCACTCAAAGAACGCCGTGGAGGTACTGGTGAACCTGAAATCCTCAAACTCCTTCATCCTCTCAAGCGCAGATGCAAAGGTGGACTTCACCTCCTGCATTCCCTCCTCCCAGTTCCAGAACCACACCGGGTCAATATGTGAATTTCCGATCATGTAAAGCTTTTTCTTCTCCATTTTCCCGTCCTTTCTGCGTCCGCTCAAGCGCCATCCTGGCGGAAATCGAAACGGCCGCACAGGGATTTTTTGCAAGCTCAAACAGCCTTTCAATTCCTCTCTGATCTCCCTGGCCTGCCAGAGCCTCGCTGAGGATCAGCTTCAGGATCAGCAGACGCTGCTTAATCAAATCCTCTCCCGAATCCTCCCCAGCCAGGGCGATCTCCTCAAAGTCAAGAAGCTCCCCCAGCCATTTTGCCCAGACAGGGTCCTTCCCGCAGGATGCCGCCAGGGCAAAGCTTTCTATATAATGAAAAATACCGCTCCTGATATCTCTGTAATCTCTCTCCTTCTCCCGAAGCAGGGGAAGCGCCCTTGCAAATACCGGCTTTGCAAAAGGGCTTCCACTCCTTCCCAGAAGATTCATCTGATAAACCGTCTCCGGCATCACGCCATGATCCGGCAGAAGCTGGGCGCACATCACCGATGCCTCCCTCTTCGGAAGGAAATCCCCCGAAAGACTTTCCATCACATAGTCCGCATATTCCTCCTCCAGGGAAGTCTCCCCGTGCCACAGACAGCAGCCGATCAGGAGGATCCGAAGCGGCAGGACTTCCCCGCCTGCAGCCAGCGTCTTTCGCCAGTCATACGCTCCGGTATCTCTCTGAAGCCTCTTCGTTAAAAGGGGAATTACCTCTTCCCCCTTGGCCAGCATCACGGTCAGTATTTCCGGCTGTCCCGCCTCCGTGTAGGTAAAGGGCACGTCCACCCAGTGCGTGCGGGATTTCTCTCCAAGCCTCTCCACTGCCTCTCGCAGGAAAGCGGGATCCTCTCGGTGTGAAAAGCATCCCTCCGGCAGGGTAAGGGGATCTCCCGTCAGTCCCCGCACAAAGCTTTTCCTCTTTGCGGGATCCATCTTTTCCGGCACGATTCCTTCCCTGTGACAGTGTGCCAGCAGCCCTCCCAGCACGGCTCCCTGGTGCATCAGGTCCGGCTGCATCCGTATGCTGGGAAACACGTTGTGAGTGGCGCTTATGGCTTTCCCCGCCACATACAGCCCCTGAATCCGCTCTCCGTCCTCCCGGAAGGGCAAAAGTGCGGAAAGAGGAATCTGAATCTGCGCCTGGGGAGGCAGAAAGCCGCAGTAGACAAGATCCGCACTCAGCTTTCCCTTTGGATCATAATTAGAGTAACAGGTATAAAGCCCGTCCTCCCAAGTCCGAAATCCCATCAGATCCTTCAGATCCACCACCGTCTTTGACACAAGATGCCTGCTCTCCCGCATACTCAAATATCTGCCGTGGTCAAACAGATGATCTCCCAGCTTCCTGGCCCTGCGGATAAACCGGGTCCTATCCACGGGATCCGCACAGACCACCATGGTGGAAAAATTATTCTTGTACGCCCGCACATCCACATACTGCGCCAGGGAGGCCCAGTATGTGACACAGTCCCTCTCTGATCCGTAGACCGTTCTTGCGCCGCAAAAGACCGCAATATCCGCGTCTCCCGTGGCATCGATCACGAAATCTCCCAGATACGCCGTGATCCCCCGCTCTCCCGCCGCCGCAACGCCCCTGATCCTGGCGGGAATCCCCGCCTCCTCCTCGCAGACCGCGCCAAAGCACAGCTGGCCGTACCGGATTTCCACACCCGCCTCCAGGCAGAGCTTCTGCAGCACAAAGGCCCGCAGGGAAGGGTGAAAATCGTCCCGCCCGTCCCAGATTCCTTCCCGCCTCGGTACAGAAAAGCGCCTCATCAGCCGGTCTGTCTCCTTATCAATCTCCTCCACGTCCCGGAAGCGGTTTCCGAACCAATAGGTGCTCACCCCTCCCGCCGTGGCGGTTCCTCCCAGAACATACTCCGGCTCCACAAGCACGGTTTTGAGGCCGCCTCTTGCGGCGTAAAGCGCCGCCATGGCCCCGGCGGTTCCTCCGCCTGCCACCACCACGTCCCAGCACTCCCTCTTCGCCCTCACACAGGTTCCTCTCACCGGATGTTCCGCTTTTCCCAGCAGAGGATATCTGCCCCATTTCAGGAACTCGTTTCCCGTAAAAACGCAGATCTCCCTGACCGGATCTTCCTCCCGGGAAAGTGCAGACTGGCAATCCTTATCTTCCCGGCATGAATCCGCAGCCTCCCGGCTGACCCTGGGGGCAAACCGTCCCAGAATCAGATCCTGCCTTTCCCTTTTCTTTTCCAGGAATGCCTCCATGGCTTTCTCCTGCATTCTCTGAAGAAACGGGGCGCTGTCCGTATCCTCTCCGGGAATTGGCTTTTCGAAGATGCGCAGAACCTGAAAGGCTCCGCGCTCCTGCGTCAGAACTCCATAGGATATCCGGTCTGTTCCCGCACCCGTCCCCGCTCCGGCAGAAGGAATCAGCTCCCGGCACAGAACCGCAAACACGCCTCCCTTGGCGCCCAGGCGAAGACAGAGCTTTCCTTCATGACTGCAGCAGTCAAGAAGATACACCCCGTAGAGCAGGTCGATATGGTTTGCAGTGCAGAAATCCTCCGCATATTTTTTTCCTTCCTCAGGAAGCAGCAGATTCCCCCGCCCGGTCCGCTCCGGAAAGAATCTGCGCATTTCCGGGGTAAGATCAAAGCAGAAGGTATCCGCCGCCTCGGGCACAAGACAGCTCTGGGGCAGGGCAAGAAGAACGCTCTTTCCCTGTCCCGCAAGCTCTCCGGCCTTCTGAATATCCCTCAGGGTTCCCCCGGGGATCACGACATCCGTATTCGAAAGGACAGGGATTGCCTGCCAGTCTGCGGGCAGCTTATCATAAAAAGGAATCCCATATTTTTCGGTGCGCTTTTCCATTTTTCCTGCTCCTGTCACCACTCAAAATCCTCGTCCAGATTCAGTTCCCTTTCCTGTCCTTTGCGGTCAAGGTATTTGATCACAAAGCTTCTGTCTGAAAGGACGGCATGCAGCACTGCTTTTCTCTCCCCGTCCTTCCACCGGATAACCAGCTCCCCGTCGGCTGTCTCAGGCACCTGCATTTCGCCGTCAAAGACAGGATACTCGTTGCGAAACTGCATCAGGCGCCGAAGCCTTCTCACCACCGGCTTCTTTGCGCACTCTTCAATTTCCTCCAGCGTGTAATTGTGGCGGCTGATATTCCTGTCATACCGGGTCCGCTCCATGAGCTCATAGTCATTGGACCCTGCGAGAAGTCCCATATAGTAAACCTGGGGCACGCCGGGGGTAAAAAACTGGATGGCACGGGACAGAAGGTACGCCGCATCCTCCTCTCCCACCGCCGAATAATAGGAGATGTTGATCTGGTATACCTCCTTTTTCCCGTCACAGCTTCCCCTGTAATCCCACTTAAAGTTAGCCCCGTACTTTTGCGTCTGCTCAATTACCCGATCCAGCTCTTCTCCGGACAGGAGATCCGCAACGTCCACTGTCCCAAGACCGTCATGCGTATCCAGAGTGGTGTGCTGGTCTCTGGGACAGATGGAGAGCCAGTGCCTGATTCTCGCCGAGCTTTTGCTGTACAATGTGTGGAGCACCATCACCGGGAGCACAAAGTCATAGACCGCATAGCCGTGGGCGGCGATTTTGAGCTGCACGGTGTAGTGGTCGTGGATTTCCGGCAGCATAGGAATCCCCTTCTCGTCCAGAATGCCCTGCACCCGCTCCATCATATTCCACATTTCCGGTTCCAGGAAAAAGCATGAGGTGTTCTCCTTCTTCGTGGCAAAGGCAAAGGCGTCCAGACGGATCACGGCTGCTCCCTGATCCATCAGAAAGCGCAGCCTCTCCTCCACAAACCTCCATGCCGTCTCAGAGCGAAGATCCAGATCCATCTGTTCGTCGTCAAAGGTACACCAGATCTTTTCCGTGGTTCTGTCCGCAAATGCAATTTCCTCGCAGGGAGCCTTGGGCTTTCTCTTGTTCAGCATATCGATCTGCTCCTGCGTGGGCTCCCCCTTTTTCCAGAATTTCTGAAAGCGCAGGAACATATCCGCATACTGCGACTGATCATGCTTCTCGATAAAGTCAAGAAATTCCGGGCTCCTGCGGGAGAGATGGTTGATCATAAAGTCAAACATCAGCTCATAATCGGATGCAAGAGAGCGGATATCCTCCCAGCTTCCGAATTCCGGATCCACCCGGCGGTAGTCTATGGGCGCAAATCCCCGGTCGCCGGACGAGGGGAAAAAGGGCAGGATGTGAATGCCGTTTATCTCTCTGCCAAACCAAGTGTCGATGGCCTTCTTGACCTCCTTCAAATTTTTTCCAAAGCTGTCCGCATAGGTGATCAGCATAATTTTATTTTTCATAGATTCCCTCACACGACTCAATAGTGATACTCTTCAAAAAAGGTTTTAAACCAGGGATTGTAATAATTGGCAAAGGCCATTTTCGCTTCCCGAAGCCTCCTGTCCGCATCCGCGATCAGCTGGGCGTTCACATGTCCAAAGGTGTAAAAATCAAAATGCATGGAGGTAAGCTTATCAAGGCTCTCCCGCCAGGCCGCCTCATCAGAGCCGGTCTTCTCACTGTAGCCGCCCCACAGCGCATCCCCGGCGATCAGCAGGTCATAACCGTCCGCTTCCACCGCAAAGCTCACGCTTCCCATGGTATGCCCCGGCGTATATACCGCACGGATGGTGAGGCCGTCTCCCTGCCAGGTATCCGCATCTTTTATCTCTCCGTCCACCTTGCAGGGAACGGACTTGGTTCCATACAGAAGGCTTGCGGATGTCATCTCGGAATTTCCCTCCTCCACCTGCGGGATGTCCCTCTCATGAAGAAGCAGCCTGCAGCCGAACTCCTCCCTCCACAGATGCGCCGCTCCCACATGGTCGTAGTGCCCGTGGGTTCCCAGGATCAGACGAATCTGTGCCGGATCCGCTCCCGCCTTCCTGATATTTTCCTTCATCTGCTCATAGCCCTCGGGAGTGCCGCAGTCAATGAGAAACCAGCCCTCCTTCCCCTTAAGCAGATAGGCCGTGGCGTCAAAGCCGTGACTCATACCGGGGCCCGCCACCTGATAGATGTTATGCAGTAATTTCATGTCTCCCTCCTTATGCCTGTTCCATTTCTCTCTTCATACTGACGCTGAAGCTGAACCGCTCCACCGGAGCCTTCTTTCCCTCAAAGCTCCCGGTCTGTGCCCTGTCCGCATAGCGGTAGAGATCCTCATAGGCCTTTATCCCCACGGAGATCGCCGCATAATCCCCGATCATCTCTCCCAGACTTGCAGGAACAATCCGGCAGGCCGCCCTGGATGCGGAAAGCGCCTCCTCCTCCAGCATTTCATACATCCTTGCGTCCAGCGCGTCCTTCTGTCTCCCGTAAATACTTCCGATGACGATCACCTCCGGATTCAGGATGTCTATGAGCAGTGCCAGCCCTCTGCCCAGATAGCTGCCCACAATGCTGAAGATCTCTCTGGCCAGCTCATCTCCCTGATCCAGGGCCTTGGCTATGGATTTGCTGGAAATCTGATCCAGACAGGATTCATCCGGGCAAAAAAGAGGCGCCTTTCCCTCATGGATGGCTTTCTTTGCCAGCATCTTTCCCAGATTTGCAATGCCGCCCCCGCTGCAAAAACCCTCGAAGGATCCGTATTTCCCATAGCCGTAAGGGCCGTCGTTTTCCAGCCGTACATGGCCCACCTCGCCGGCCATTCCGGTGGAACCGCTGTAGAGCTCATTATTCAGGATAAGTCCCGCTCCCATTCCCGTTCCGAAGGTAAGAAAAATCATGTTCCGGCTGCCCTGTCCCGCTCCCATTCTCCACTCGGCCAGAGCGCAGGCATCCGCATCATTCTGAATCATCACCGGAACCCCGAAGGCCTTTTGCAGGGGAGTGAACACGTCCGCATGATCCCATTTGGAGAGATTGGGGGGCGACAAGATCAGTCCCTTTTTCGCATCCAGGGGACCTCCGCAGGAAATACCGATGGCCATCAGCTTCCACTGCTCATGCTTTTTCAGCGAGCTGCGGATGGCCAGGATGAATTTCTGCATGGCCGTATCAAAGCACTCCACATCCGTCTCCATCCGTACCTTATCCAGAATCACGATCTTCTCCTCACCGATCCCGGCAAAGGATATGGCACATTTCGTGCCGCCGATATCAATTCCTGCAACTACTTTCATAGATTACCTCCCAGTAAACTCCACTCTCCCGCAAGCTGTGCCGCCCCTGCCGCCGCCTCCTCAGTGAAGCTGCTTAAGTGCACAGGCATTCCAAACTGTTTTTCTATTTCCTGCCGAAGCGGTGCATTCTTTCGCATTCCATTTCCGCTGGCTATGATTCTCTTTCTTCCGCTTCGAAGCTGCGCCGGAAACTCCCCGTACATTCCGCAAAGCTCTGCGGCCATACCGGCCACATAGCCCCGAACCAGATCTGCCGGATGAAAATTCTTTTCCGTAATATTTTCGATCGCACCAAACTTTTTCCCCCGTCCTCTGGATCCGTACAGGGAAGGGCATACCGCCAGATCCGTTACCTCCTTCTGCTGTGCAAGCCGCTGCGCCAGATCATAGCCGTCCACTTTTTTTCCGCAAAGACAGTCCTGCGGCAATGCGGCGCATATCTCCTCCAGAAAAAAAGCCAGCCTCTCATAGACTTTTCCTCCGTTCAGGGAAGCCTGCACATACAGACAGCCCTCCCCCACAAAGGGCCGGACCTCTCCCGCCGTGCAGCTGATATGCCTCGTATCAAACAGGGAAACCTGAGAGCCTGTTCCCACATTGACGCACACCGCATCCTCTGACCTGCCCAGCGCCCCGAAAAAGCTGGCCTGATTGTCTCCCACCGACCAGAAAACGGGAATTCCCCTGTATCTGCCGGCTATCCTTTGCTGCGCCCTGTCGTTCTTCTTAAGAACCCGGGGATAGAAAGAGGTAAGGACGCCCGCCTTTTTAAGGCGGTCCAGATCAAAGGCCTGCCTGCAAAGATCGTATCCTCCAAAGCTTGCCGCCATAGTGGCATCCGCTGCCGGAACCGCCGCCCCGCAAAGCCTCATGGCAAGATAGTCTCCGATTCCCACAAAATACTTTCCCTCCCGGGGAATTTCTCCGTGCGCTCCAAGCGCAAAATGCGTGACCGTTCCGTAGCCGCAGTACATGGGATAACCCGTGCTCTCCGACAGATAATCGGCGCAGCTCTTTCCCCGGAACCGCTCTTCCCCGCAGGTATCCTTCCAGGTGTAAAAATCAGACACCGCCCTGCCCGTCTCGTCCACATACAGGATTCCGTGCATCTGTGAGGAAATTCCGATTCCGGATACCTCCCCGCACTCTTCCAGGAGCTGTCCCAGCATTTCAATCGCCGAATCCGCAATCCTGTCCGGATCCTGCCGAAAGCTGCCGGGCAGGAAAGGATTGGATACGCTCCTGCTGTCTTCGATTTCCTTCCTGTCACAGTCATACAATGCCGCGCACAGAGACGTGGTGCCAATATCAATTCCGATTGTTTTCATGGATTTTCCTCCGCATATCAGGCTTACCCCTCCGAAAACAACACCTCCATCAGACAACCCTCCCGTCCGGCATCCCCCAATGATACCGTATAAAAGTCTGCCTCCCCCGTAGCTCCGGCGCAGGGCTTTTCCTCAAAGGCGGCCTCCCGCCCGTCAATCAGCACCCGTTCCGGCCTTTTCGCACTCAAAAAGCCCGCTCTTTCGCCTTCGTCAAGGCTCAGGATCTTCCTTGTGAGAAACTCTCTGTAAAACAAAATGCCTCCCGGGCAGATCAGCTTTTCCAGGATCCCTACCGGGACAAAATCCTTTGCCGGCATAAGCAGAAACAGCCCGGCGTCATTCTCTCCAAGTTCGAACGCAAATTCCTCATCCTCCGCAAGAAAAGCGGCCTCCTGTTTTCTCTGGTCATACACAATCCATCTGCCGCCTCCCGTCCCCGGAAGATCCGAAAGCCGGATGCCTGCGCGAACGCTTTTTTCCTCCCCCATGGAAAAAGCGGCCACCACATAGTTTTCGCCATAGCGGTTAAAAAGCTTTAAGACCCTTTTGCCGGATGCGGCATTCTCAAAGAGACAGTCCAGAGTGGGCATTCCCACGCCGTCACAACGGATCACGGTGCCGTCCGCGCGGATCAGCGGCAGAATAACTTCCGGATCTGTCTCTCCCACCGGATCGCTGATATAGACCGGCCCCCCGCTGACTGCCCTGAGCACCGCATTCTGCCGGTTCTCTGCATGGCTGCTCCAGAACATATCCCAGTCGCCCCAGTAAAACTGGCCCTGAAGCAGGGAATTATAGCCGTTCTGGAGGGCGTGCTCCCAAAACCCGTGGGGAACCTGGGGCACGAAGTCGTCGCTGCTCCTTGCGATCGCGCTGCTTGGACGGTTCCACATATCCTCCGGCGCCATGCCCATGCAGTTAATGATGTTATTGTCAAAATGCAGCGCCGCCGAGGCGTTCAGTCCCGTCTGAACAGCCGCCGATGCCTTTCCGTATTCCTTTCTTCCCTCATAGAACAGAGAGATTGCGCTCTGTCCGTCCACCTTAACAAAGTCAATGCCGCATTCATTTCTCAGATACCGGTGCCAGGTGTCGTAAAACCGGAAGGCTTTCCCTTCCTCCGCTGCCGGAATATTCCTTCCGTCCGGCAGAACGCAGGTTCCGCCGCTCAAAAGCCTCCCGGCCTCGGATTCGGGCTCCAGACCGTTCCAGTAGCCCATCACCGCATGCCACACGCCCACATGAGCAATTCCGTAGTCCTCCTTCATCCGGCGCACACACTCCGAGAGCCCCTCCGGGAACTTATCAGCCGCGGCGTCCAGCCCCTTAAGCGTCTGGATTTCATAGTCTGCATCCAGCCAGCCGTCATCAATCAGTACCCAGCCCACCGGCACCCTCTTTTTCTTCAGCTCCTCCAGCTTTTCCAGAATTCCCTGCCGGGAAACCTTCTGATAAAAAGCGTCCCAGCTGCACCAGCCGAGCTTCTCAAGCATAGGGGGATAACGACGCCTCTCTCTGAGCATCGAGGGCCGTCCCAGCAGGGCGAGGGCATACGCTGCGGCATTGTGACAGCATTCGTAGGGATCATTTCCAAAGGCGCACACCAGACTGACATCGTCAATCTCGTTTTTGCCCGCACAATTGGAAGAGGCCGTCACCCGGATTCCCTCTCCCGCGCCCTCAAGATCCGTCCGGTACTCTCTGCCGCAGACGGCAAGCAGGGCAAGATACCTTCCGCCGCCTTTCATCAGAACCAGCTGCGTCCTGGCAGGAATCTGCGCCGTCCGCGCCGGAAAAGCGGGGCGCAGCCACCAGTCCTTATGCTGATAGATCGCAAGAAGCTTTTCCACTCCCCTCACACCCATGGTAAAACTCACGCCCTCGTGTGGATCCAGACAGATTTGCGGCCCGAAAAGAGGCTGCGCCGGCCTTATCCTTCCGCTGAGCCATACCGCCTTTAGATCCCCCTGCTCCTTTACCGCAATCCGGCAGGTCAGGGAAAATGCTTCTTTCTGTATTTGTTCCGGAAATTCCAGACAGATCTCTTCTTTACCCATTCTTCACAAACACCTCGTTTACCGCCTCACTGAAAAAGTGATCCGCCACCACCTCACCGGCGCCGATCACACCTGCATTTTCCCCCAAAGAGGATATTTCCATATCATTTTCTCTGGCTCCCTTCACCTTATGGGAATTGGCCACATCCTTCACAATGTCAAAATATCTGGGATAGCGCTGGATCAGGATGCCCCCCAGTACGATCTTCTGGGGATCCAGTATATTGATGAGATTTGCAATCGCAATCCCCACATAGAATGCCGATTGATTCAGAATGGATATGGTGAGAAGATCTTTCTTTCCCGCCATCTCAAATACATCCCCAATCACCAGTTTCTCTCTCTTCTCATAGAGCGGATGGGCCCGCTGTGTCTCAAGCTGCCTGCGCAGCTCCTTTAAAATGGCAATACCTGAACTCATCGCTTCCAGGCATCCCCTGTTGCCGCAGTTGCACAGCGGCCCGTTCACATCCAATATGATATGTCCAAATTCTCCCGCAATGCTGTTTGCGCCGATATTCATTCTTCCATCTATAATCAAACCCGACCCGATTCCCATATCCACGTCGATATAGGTCAGATCATAGGTATCCTTTGCGTTTCCATACCAGTACTCCCCGAATGCGATCACATTGGTATCCTTCTGCATAAAAACGGGATATCCCGTCTTCTCCTCCAGAATCTCCTTCAGCGGAAGATACCGCAGCATGGGAATATTGGGCGGCGTCAAGACAATATCCGACTTTGTATCAAGCGGTCCGGGGACGCCGACCCCGACACCCAGAATCTTCTCTCTCTCTATTTTGGCCTGTGCGGCCACTTCCCGCACTCCGTCGGCCAGCATATCCACAAAGGCATACTGACTGCCCATGTCCTGCTCCATGCCATAGCGCTTAATCTGAAGAATATCTCCCCGCAGATTCATCAGCGCCACGCTGGTGACAAATTTGTTGATATGTATTCCGATGGTATAGCGATAAGCCTCGTTGACAGCGTAAGAGACAGCCTTTCTCCCCACGCCGATTCCTTCCAGCTCATCACAGCGGATCAGATTCAGATCCTCCAGTTCCTCCAGAATCTTTTTGATCGCCATGAACGTCAGCCCGGACGCTGCCGAAAGCCCCGCCTTGGTCGCTGTCTTATTCTTCCGGATATAGTTCAAAACGGATCTCCGGTTGTAGTTTTTCAGCTGAACCTGCTTATTTTTTTCTCTCATCTGCCCTGCTCCTTTTCTTTGACGGAACGTCTTCCCGCCGCCTTCCGTCTTTTTGTGCGCAGGGGGCGCACTGATAAAACCGCTGTCCGCACAGCGCACGTCCCCTGCGGCGGGCAAAGGAAAATCTCCTCTGCCCGGTCAAAGTCAGGTCAGTTTCCTTATTCCCTAGTCCATGATCACTTCCGGATACTGATCCTTCAGCTCCTTCTTGAAGTTTTCAATAATTGTGTCATTGTCCTGACCTTCTTTGATTCCATTGGATACAACTTTTGAAAACAGATTCTGGGTAGGACGAGTATACTTGTCCGGCGTAATGCCTGCAATCTTGTCACAGATCACACTGTATGTGGCAAGGAGGTTCTGCCCGCCGAAATCCTCCGCCGCAAAGTTTTCCGCCAATTCGTCACACACTGGCTTACTTGCCGGTATCTGATTGTAATTCTCCATATTCACTTTCTGGAAATCATCCGAAGCGATATAAGTCAAAAACAATGCCGCCAGATCCTTTTTATCGGAATTGTTGTAAACACACACTCCCGTTCCGCCTTCATAAGAAGCATCAAAAGGCGCCGCCACACCAACATTTCCCTTATTTGTCTCCCAGTCCGTAAAAAAATCCCAGGAGGGCATTACTCTGAAAAGCAGCTTGCCTTCATTCCATGCCGCCGCCCATTCAGAACTCCATGCGCCCAGTTCTGCATTCGCCTTTGAATCATACATTTTACGCATATTATCAATCAGGCTCATCCAGTCATCTGTGATTTCCAGTTTACCGTCCCTTACAAGCGGATCATAAGAAAAGGCATTTACTTTTACCATCTCTCCCATACCGGGCCACAGATAAACCTCTCCATTTGACTTCTCATAAATCTCCTCGCCCTTTGCAATGATTTTATCCCAATCCGTGAGCATTACAGAGATTTCATCCGGATCACTTGTTCCAAGCCACTCTTCACAGGCGTCTCTCAGATACCAGAACGCCACAGGAGAAGACTGAAAAAGCAAACTCTTAAAATTCCCATTTGAGTCTTTCATCGATGCGCGTTGAAACTCATAATAGTCCTTTGTCAGCTCATCGATATTCATGTAGGAAAGATCCGCAATCAGATCGCTGTCCAAGAATTCATAAATATAACCTTCTTCCAGATCAAACAGATCCGGTACGCCGTCCTGACTCTGCAGAGCCGTCAAGATCTTGGTCTTATACTCGTCACCGCCAAAAACTTGTAAATCAATTGTAACATTAGGATAAACCTCATTAAACTCTTTTACAAGGTTATTTGCATAATCCGTGAATGACCAATACGTAATTTCGCCCGTCACCAAGGCAGGATCCACCTCCGCATTCTCTTCCTGTGTCTCAGGCTCTTCACTCTCCGCCTGGTCAGCGGCCGCCGTGTCCTCCGGCTCTGCGGCCTGATCCGCAGCAGGAGCCTCCTGCTTCGGCTCGGTTTTGGAATTTCCGCAGCCTGCCAGAATACCGACTGTCATCGCCGCACTCAAAAGTACTGCCAATAACTTCTTTTTCATTCTCTCATCCTCCTTAAAATTTTTAAAGTAATTTATCTTTACCAGTTTAACTGATAAAAACCCGTTCCTTTCCTCCCGCTCGGACAGGTCAGCCTTTCACCGCCGCACCGATGGCAATCTTTTCCATAATAATCTTTGACGCAAAAGCATATACAATCACCATAGGCACGACAGACACCAGCATTCCCACATACTGAGCGCCGTAATCCGCATGGGTCGCATCCCGCACCGTGGCTATCATCAGGGGCAGCGTAAACTTTTTCTTGTCATTCAGGATAATCAGCGGTGTCAGATAACTGTTCCATGTTCCGATAAAGGTCATGACCCCCTGCGTCACCAATGCAGGTATCACTAATGGTATGGCTATCCTGTGAAAAATCCGAAGCTCTGCACAGCCATCCACCACTGCGGCCTCAATCAGCTCGTTAGGCAATGCCCCGTCCAGGAACTGCTTATAGAAAAATACGGCAAAGCAGTTCGAGATGGTGGGAATAATCAATGTAAAATACTTGTTCAGAAGTTTCAGTGCCTGAATTTCCTTGTAAAATCCGATAATCCCAAGCTGTCCCGGAAGCATCATAGCCACCAGCACCACGGAAAAGAGAAAATTCTTTCCCTTAAACTGAAATTTTGAAAAGGCATAGGCCGCCATCATGGTAAAATAGTTCTGCACCACGGTCACCACCACCGCCAGCATAAGGCTGTTCAGGATTCCTCTTGTCAGGTCAATATTCTGAGTCAGTCGATCAAAGTTATCTTTCAGCTTATCCCCTGGCAGCACATTGATCTTTGCCACGATATTGTAATTGTCATGCGTGGAAGAAATAATCATGACAAAGAAAGGGTAAAATGCAGCCGCCGCAACGAAGAAGGCAAACAGATATACAAGAATGCGGCACAGTGTCTTTTTCATTTTCTCGTTAATTTTGATCTCCTCCCTTCCCTTTTCTTTCCGTAATCGTCCTTCTTATCTCCTGTCACTCTCAGCGAAACCAGGCTGAAAAACGCTATGATCACGAAAATGCCATATGCCACCGCCGCACCGTAGCCAAACTGGAATCGCACAAAGGCGGAATCATACATATATTTCACCATGGTCGTGGTCGCATTCCCCGGAACGGAAGTGAAAACCAGCTTGGATTCGTCAAATATCTGCAGACCGCCGATGATAGAGGTGACCATGACATAGATCAGGATCGGCTTCATCAGAGGAATCGTGATCTTGGTGATCCTCTGCCATCCGTTCGCCCCGTCCACCTGCGCCGCCTCCATGACCTCCTCGGAAATGGAATTGATCCCGGCCGTAAAATAGATAATATTGTAACCAAAGTTTTTCCAGCAGATTGCTATGGCGATAACCATTCTTGCCAGCATCTGGTTATTCTGAAAATCCACCGCTTCCAGCCCCAGCATGCTGATCACGTTATTGACGGCTCCTCCCGGATAAGAAAACAGCGCTCCGAACAACAGGCCGATGGTAACAGGAGTGACCAGGTTCGGGAAGTAATAAATGTTGCGCAGAAGGAACTTCCCCCGAAACCATTTATTGCTCAGAATCAGCGACAGCACGAAAGCGATAGTCAGCTGCGGAATAATGGACATGATCCAGATCAGCAGCGTATTGCCAATAGACTGAAAAAAATATCCGGATTCCACCATTCTTTTGTAGTTCGTTATCCCGACAAATGTGAATTTCCCTGACAGAACATCCATGTCGCAGAAACTGAGCACAAAGGAATACAGAATCGGGAACAGGCTAAATATTAAAAAAACTATAAAAAATGGCGCAATATAAAAATATGCATATTTGCTTCTCTTTTTAGCATTCATTGATTATTTCCCTTTCCTCCTATCCTCTTGTTTGGCCTATATGTATATTTTAGCCTCCTTTCACTCACTGTCTCTATACTTTTTGTCCTGATGTCATCATATACCATTTCGGGAAATAAATCAATATAATTATTAAAGTTTCTTTAATAATTATATTGATCCCTGATAAACATACGTTTGCAGGTTTCCTTGGTAAATATCAGCTTGACCGTCTCGAGTCTCCCGCCCAGGTTAATCCGGCACAAATGCTCAACCGTGTGGATGCCGCAGTAGTTCTTCTCCTGTAACATCAGCACCTGTATTTCTCTTATGGTGTGCAGCATTCCCTCCTGATCCATCACCTTGATAAATTTGGGAATGCTCCTGCTCTGGCTGGTAAACCAGTACTCACAGGCGATTTCTCTCTGGATCCCATGCAGAATCCCATGGTCTGTCTCCTCCCTGGTTTCTCCCAGCCGAAAACCCATTATCTCACTTTCTCATTCCTGTAATCCACGGTTCTTTTTTCTCCGGAAATCCCTCCGCTCATGTGATTGATCCCATCCTTCTTTAAAAAGACCGCTCTCTGAATGGCGTCTGTGCCAAATTTTGTGCGGATGCTGTCCACCGCCCGGTCCAGTTTTTCCAGCTTCTCATAATCCGTATGGTCAAACAAGGTAAACTGCCTGTTATCCCCGTCTCTTGTAACGCAGCCGGTATGCACTCCCAAATGCCTTATGGGCGTGCCGTCCCACAATTCCTCAAACAGGCCGCAGGCCGCATCCTAAATCTCCCCGGTAAGATTGGTGGGCGATTCCAGCACTCTCTGATGCGACGCATAGCTCAGGTCATAAAAACGAATTCCCACGGCTGCCACCACCGTTTCCCCCATGTGAATATTGTATTTGCCGGCGGGTATGGATTTGGCAAGGATAATGCCGTGCCTTTTGGATCTGTCTCCGCCAACTGCCGACGGTATTCTGCGCAGATCAAGTTTTCCGCCCAGGTGCCGGATCCTGTACGACGCTTCCCATGACAAAAAAGCGCTGTTCACATCAATATGAAAAATCACTCTTCCACTCATGCCGTCATATTCCTTTCTGTTCCGGTTCTTTTCCGCAAGCCTCTTCAGAAAAACAAACAGACAAAAGCATTCCGCCTCTGTCTGTTTTCTCTTCCGTACTCTCTATGACAGCCTTATTGTATCAGAACATTTGTTTGTAGCAAATGGCTTTGCGAATATTTGTTCTTCCAATTTCTGTCTGTTTTTCTCTCAAAAAAGGCTCATCTGCTCAAAATCAGCCCTTCTTTCCAACAAATACGGGACTTTGCGAAGGAAGGCTCCCGTACGCTCCCCGTCAGATATCCAGGGAATCACTTCGTCCTTCTCCAGCAGCAGCGGCATGCGGTCATGGACCGGCTGCATGGAAGCGTTCGCCTGCGTGGTAAGAATCACAAACCGCTCCCCGTCCTGATAACGGCTGTATATTCCGGCCATAAACAGCGCCGCCTGATCCTTTCGGTAAAAAATATTCTTCTCCTTCCTCCGGTTCCACTCATAGAACCACGTGGCCACAACCACAATGCGCCTGTTCTGCGTACTCTCCCGAAACATCCTTTTCTCCAGTGCCGTTTCGCTCCTGGCATTAAAGATTACCTGCTTTTTTTGAAATCCCGGAAATCCCCATCTTAGCAGGCCCCATCTCAGACCTGCGTTCGAGGCAATAAGCACCGGCGCTTCCTGCGTCGGATGTATGTCCCCTGCCCGCAGCTGCAGCTTCTCTTGCACGGCTTTTTCCGCCCGATCTGTCTTTTGTGCGCGGGCTGTCTTTTTCGCCGCAGCCATCCTCCGCACCCTTTCATCCGCAAGTCCCACAATCTCATTGATTTCTCTGGCCGTTTCCTCGTCCACGTAATATCTTCCACACACGGTCTCTCCCGCCTTTCCGCCAAAATCCGGCTTTTTCCTAGGTTTTCTCATGTTGCTCCATTTCATTCATTCAAAACAGGATTCATGTCTGGCAAAACAAACAAATCCCCAAAACACATGTGCTTTGGAGATTGAAATCCATATCCGATATTTCATATGCCTATCTCTTGGATAGTTTCAAGTCTTTATTTTCCGGCATTTTCAAGGCATTTGTAAATTACGTGTGAGTTACCCATCATAATTTATAATATCACACATGACTTTTTATAAGATATCTACGTCATATCTGCTACAAATCTTTCATACCAATCCGGTATATGGTGCGAAATCCTGACTGGACTTCCACTCTTATATATTGCAAATCTGCGAAATTCTATTGTATTATCATAAAATGCCGCCAAATCACATTCCGGCAAAACAGTTTTCAAATTATCAAATGTCTCAATATATCTTCTTTCTATATCCTGCTCTGCAATGCCATGACCACCTTGTTTCATACGACCAGCTACTCTTTCTTTTGCAATATCTGCACTCTCAACCCCGATATAATGTAGTTCAATAAAAAATCCTCTATTCTTTGCTTTTGTTATATTATTTATTATTGACTTTCCACACAATGTAGTCTCCTGATTAAAAGTAATTCCTTCATCAAAATACCTGGCAATTTTCTTTACCGCGATTTTCCCGGCAGTCATAACATCAGCCATATTTCTCCAATCGCCAAAATCTCTCAATATTTCATCCGTATTCACTCTTGGCATACCCTGCAGGCTTTGTAATGATTGGTACAACGTCGATTTACCCGCCCCATTAACACCTGCAATTAAAATATATTTTTTCACTAAAAGAGATTCCTTTCTATTACCTGTCGTTGTTTCTTTTGCAGAAGAAAATCACCCACCATTTCATAGAAGCTTCTTTGTTCTTCCGTTTCAGCTTCCAATACAAGCTGTAAAGTGTCTTCCGGTTGAAGTGTTTTTATATCCTCGTAGATTTTTTCATATTTTTTCACATCACACATAACAGTACCTCCATTACGATATCTATATAAGCTTGAAATATATAATAAGACCAAAGAGATGATTCTATTATAACCCAAACAGCCTGAAATGTTAATAGACCAGAAAAACTCCGCAGGAAGAACCTGCGGAGTAAATATCCTTGAAACCTTCTATTCCGTTTGCTTATCGCTTGGAGAACTGAGGCGCACGCCTTGCCGCCTTGAGACCGTACTTCTTCCTCTCCTTCATACGAGGATCTCTCGTGAGGAAACCTGCTTTCTTTAATACCGGTCTGAAATCAGCGTCCACATGAAGAAGCGCTCTTGCTATCCCATGTCTGATCGCTCCCGCCTGTCCCGTGTATCCGCCGCCGCGTACATTCACGATCACGTCATACTTGTCAACCGTGTCTGTTGCGGCAAGAGGCTGACGAACAATTACCTTCAGGGTATCCAATCCGAAGTAATCGTCAATGCTTCTCTTGTTGATTGTAACATTTCCTTTGCCCGGCACCAAATATACCCTGGCAATTGACTTCTTTCTTCTACCTGTTCCGTAGCATTTCTCTGCTTTAGCCATCTTTATCTTCTCCTTTCAGTCCCTGATTAAAATACCAATGCTTCGGGCTTCTGTGCCACATGCGGATGCTCAGCACCTGCATACACATAAAGCTTTCTGTACATCGCTCTCCCCAGGGGTCCTTTGGGAAGCATGCCCTTGATTGCAAGCTCAACAACCCTCTCAGGTTTCTTTGCAAGCATATCCTTCAGCTTGGTTTCCTTCATTCCGCCCACATAATCTGAATGATGATAATAAATCTTCTGATCCAGTTTTCTGCCGGTAACCTTGATCTTGTCCGCATTTACAACGATCACATAATCGCCGGTATCCATGTGGGGAGTAAAGATTGGCTTATTCTTGCCTCTCAGAACTTTCGCTACTTCTGAAGCCAAACGGCCAAGTGTCATATTTGCAGCATCCACTACATACCATTTTCTTTCAATCGTAGCAGGACTAGCCATAAATGTTTTCATAGTTTTACCTCCGTCAAATTTGCCATGTGCCTGGCACATACTTTCCTCTATACGCATCTTTCCGACCTCCATGCGGATGTCCGGGCCGCCCTTTGATCCTCCGGATGCCTTTACAGGTATTCTATCTATAATGCCCCGCCAAGGAGAATTAACGTTGCATTATGAAACATTGTCACACAAAAATTATTATATTACACGCTTCCAAGCGTGTCAATAATCTTTTAAAAAATTTCCTTCTGCGCATTGCGATTCACAGCCCCTTAACTCGCCTGCGTAAACCCGCTGTGCGGAATTCATAAAAACTCGTAGCGGATGAGGGTAAGCCCGCAGGCCGGCGCCGTGGGGCCCGCCGCCGTGCGATCTCTCAGCTCCAAAATCTCCCCCACACGTTCCGGCGGATAGACGCCCCTGCCCACCTCCATCAGAGTGCCCGTAATGATTCTTACCATGTTATAAAGAAAGCCCGTGCCGCAGATCTGGATGGTGATTTCATCCCCATCCTTCCCGATCCGGATATCCAGAATCCTTCTCACCGTGCTCTCAACCGCAGACGCCGCAGAACAGAAACTTTTAAAATCGTGCTCGCCCACCAGGACGGCGGCCGCCTCCCGCATCCGCTCAACGTCAAGAGGCGCATAGGTAAAATGCGCATAAAGCCTTCTGGTCGGAACAGGAAATGCCGCATTGAGAATCCGGTACTCGTAGGTCTTCCGGCTGTCGCACCGCCTTGGATGAAAATCCGCCGAAACCTCACAGGAATGTTGAATCCGGATATCCTCCGGAAGCCTCTGGTTCAGGGCATAGGAAATCTTTTCTGCCGGTATTCTCGTCTCCGTGTCGAACACGGCCACATTGCAGAGGGCGTGCACGCCGGAATCCGTCCGACTCGCTCCGATGACCTGAATTTCCTCCGACAGAAGCTCGCACAGGCATCGGTTCAGTTCCCCCTCTATCGTCCTCGCATGAGGCTGCAGCTGCCATCCGCTGTAAGCCGTCCCGTCATATGCCACTGTCAGTTTTACCCGCTTCATTGCGCATCCTCAAACCTTTCTTTCCCCGCTCAAAACAGAATGTTCCCTATCACGGCGCAGAGCGCAAGATATACGCACACGATCCCGTAAGCCGCATAATCCCGCCTCTGATAAACCAGAGGTTTCATCTTTGTCCTGTGCTCGCCGCCTCTGTAGCACCTTGCCTCCATGGCGGTCGCCAGATCGTTGGCACGCCGGAAAGCCGAGATAAAGAGCGGCACCAGCAGGGGCACCATGCTCTTCACTCTCCTTAACAGATTGCCGCTCTCAAAATCTGCGCCTCTCGCAATCTGCGCCTTCATGATCTTGTCCGTCTCTTCCAGAAGAATGGGAATAAACCGGAGCGCAATGGACATCATCATGGAAATTTCATGGACGGGCACCTTCAGGGCCTTGAGCGGATTCAAAAGCTTCTCCAGCCCGTCCGTCAGATGATTCGGCGTGGTGGTCAGCGTCATCACGGAGGAACCCATGATCAGAAATACCAGGCGCACCGCCATAAATCCCGCATAGTAAATTCCTTCCTTCGTGATCCGAAGCTTCCAGAAGGATACCACCACCTCGCCCTGGGTCAGAAACAGATTAAAGACTACCGCAACCACCAAAAGAAAAGCAATGGATTTCATTCCACGCATCATAAATTTAACCGGCACCTTGGAGAGCCGGATCACAAGAAACAGAAACAGGCCCGCCAGTGCATAACCCGCAATATTATCGACGACAAAAAGCGAGACAATAAACGCAATGGTCGTCACGAGCTTCACTCTCGGGTCCAGCCTGTGAACAACCGACTCCGTCTGATAGTACTGTCCCAGTGTAATATCCCTTAACATGGCGATCCTCCAACTCCTCTGTCCTGTCGTCCCTGAGCGGCAAGCGCATGCAGGATGGCGTCCCTTGCCTCCTCCACGCTGGTAATATCCGTATCCACGGCAAGCCCCTTTTCCCGAAGGGCATGCATGATATAAGTGATCTGAGGAGCCGCAAGCCCTACCTCCTCAAGCTCTCTGTAACGCCGGAAAACCGCACCCGGCTCGTCATCCATCATCACGCGGCTTTTGTTCATGACAATGATCCTGTCCACGTATTTGGCCACATCCTCCATACTGTGGGAAACCAAGATGACCGTCATGCCGGTTTCCTCTCTCAGGCCTGCGATCTGATCCAGTATCTCATCCCTTCCTTTGGGATCAAGCCCTGCCGTGGGTTCGTCCAGAATCAGGACCTCGGGCTTCATTGCAAGCACACCGGCAATCGCCGCCCTGCGCTTCTGTCCGCCTGACAGGTCAAAGGGGGATTGATAAAAGTATTCGTCCTCCAGCCCCACCTGCTTTAAGGCCGCATAAGCGCGAAGCTCCACTTCCTTCCTGTCAAGCCCCAGATTTTTGGGACCAAAACACACATCCGTAAAAACGTCGATTTCAAACAGCTGATGCTCCGGATACTGGAACACCAGACCCACCTTGCCGCGCAGCTCCTTTTTGTCAAACCCGTCCCCGTTAATATCCGCCCCATTGTAGTAAATGACGCCGTCTGTGGGTTTCAGCAGGCCGTTTAAATGCTGAACCAGCGTGGACTTTCCAGAGCCCGTATGGCCGATCAGCCCGATAAACTGCCCGTCCGGAATCACCAGATTAATATCCGTAAGCGCCGCATGCGCCATGGGCGTTCCTGGCTCATATATATGATTTACATGATCTAAAATAATCGACATTGTAATAACCTCTTTATCCTGCCTTTCACAGTCCCAGAGCTTCCACCAGCTCCTGCGTGGTCAGTATTCCATCCGGAAGGGGCAGTCCGCTCTTTTTCAGTTCGTGGGAAAGCATCGTTACCTGGGGTACGTCCAGCCTGAGACTCTGAAGCTTTTCCACATGGCTGAAGATTTCCCTTGGCGTGCCCTCCATGGCCACCTTTCCCTTATCCATCACGAAAACCCTGTCCGCATAGATAATCTCTTCCATATAATGGGTGATCAGTATCACGGTGATCTCTTCCACATCATTGAGCGCCCTGGCCGCACGGATCACTTCCCGGCGTCCGCTCGGGTCAAGCATGGCCGTGGGTTCATCCAGAACAATACACTTGGGATGCATGGCGATCACCCCCGCAATGGACACCCTCTGCTTCTGTCCTCCGGAGAGCTTGTTGGGAGAATACTTTCTGAATTCATACATTCCCACCGCCTTAAGGCTCTCCTCCACCCTCTCCCATATTTCCTTTGTGGGAACGCCCAGGTTCTCCGGGCCAAAGCCCACATCCTCCTCCACCACCTGACCGATAATCTGGTTGTCCGGATTTTGGAAAACCATCCCGGCTCTCTGCCTGATCTCCCACAGGCTTTCATCATCCGACGTATCCATCCCGTCCACCCAGACAGTGCCCTCCGTGGGATAGAGGATCGCATTGATGTGCTTGGCAAGCGTGGATTTTCCCGAGCCGTTGTGTCCGAGGATCGCTATGAATTCCCCCTGTTTCACCGAGAGGGACACATCATCCACAGCCCTGGTGATCCCTTCCACATTCCCCTCTTCATCTCTTCTGATATATTCAAATACCAGATCCCTGGTCTCTATAATCGCCATCCAAATCTCCTCCTGATCCGGTGCCGCATTACGATATGCGGCCTGGGAACCGCCACGTCAGCATTCCCACTGCCCCTTATTCTACTAAATATCTCTTCCATTTGCAATAGAAGGAATTTAGAGGTATGATTTTATTACATAAACCACTAGAAATTAAATGAAACGGAGAATTACAATGAATAAATGGATAAAACCCATGGGATTTCTTTTGATCATGATTTTGATGTGCTCTGTCGTTGCAAGAGTGGCCGGCCGTTCTGAGACGCTGGCGGAATACGCTCTGAAACATCCGCAGACATTCGCATCCCCGGATGCCTCTTCCAACCCCGCCAGGACAGAGGGTCCTGCGGATGCCTCTTCTAACCCATCCAGGACAGAGATCCCTGCGGATGTCTCACCGGCTCCCGCAAAAACCGATGCCTCCCCCGCCCCCATAAAAGCAACAGCCTCCCCGGCAGAGGATGGGACGCGCTCTTCCCCTGTCCCCACATCCCGCCCCTTCACTGCGCTTTCCCCGGAAACGGAGGACAGCGTTCACTACCAGGACGGTTTTTTCTACCAGCCTCTCTCCGACAGCGTGATCGCCAGGATCACCGGCATCTCCTATCCCGTATCCGAGACCATCGCTCCCGCACTGGCACAGCCAGCGGTCAATCGGATCAGCGATTCGCAGCAGCCCGCCGTCTCCTATGAGGATCTGTGTTATATGAATGTGCTGTACTGCAATTTTCAGGGGGAGACCGAAACCGGCGAGCTGATCTGCAATCGGAAAATAGCGGATGATCTCGTGGAAATCTTTTATGAGCTGTACCGAAACGAATACCGGATTGGGAAAATCCGGCTGATTGACGACTACAACGGGGATGACACCGCATCCATGGAGGACAACAATACCTCCTGCTTTAATTACCGCGTCGTGGACGGCACCAGCAGCCTCAGCAAGCACGCCCTTGGTTTCGCCATTGATATCAATCCCTTCTACAATCCCTACGTGGTATACAACAGGGACGGAAACGGTGAAACCTACATTTCCCCAAAGGGGAGCGAGGTATACGCTGACCGCTCTCTCGATTTTCCCTACAAAATTGATGAAAATGATTTATGCTACAGGCTTTTTACGGAGCACGGCTTTATCTGGGGCGGAAACTGGAACTCCTCCAAAGATTACCAGCATTTCCAGAAAGTAGTGGACTGATCCGGATCATGCGTCTGAAAACAGAATCCCCGCAGCAGGCTGCGGGGATTTTCCTCTTTCGCTTATAAAGTTTTAGACAAGCTCCAGAACAACTTCCATTGCCCCGTC
Source organism: uncultured Lachnospiraceae bacterium (assembly GCA_910579685.1). Classification (GTDB taxonomy): domain Bacteria; phylum Bacillota; class Clostridia; order Lachnospirales; family Lachnospiraceae; genus Suilimivivens. The sequence continues at coordinate 84,518 of CAJTVN010000009.1, forward strand.
GCCTTTGCGCTGTCCGATCTTGATGATTCTGGTATAGCCGCCATGGCGGTTTGCATACTTTACGCCGTACTCGTCAAAGATCTTAGCGGGAATATCCGCTTTCTTTGTCCCCTTCTTTCTGCCTGCGGGGGTCGAAGGAACCTCCGTTACCGGATAGAGAACCTTGATCATCTTTCTTCTCGCATTCATTCTGGAAGGAAGATCCTTTTTGATCTCCTTTTCCACGGTTTCATACTTGGTAACCTTCTTGCCGTTCACGACTTCCTTCACTCTCTTGCCGTCTTTATCCTTTACGGGAACCTTGGCGGTAACCTTCACCGTCTCATAATTGTCCCTCTCCTTCACGCCAAGCGCAATCAGAGGTTCAGCGATCTTCTGAACTTCCTTTGCCCTTGCCAGCGTAGTGACAATCTTTCCGTTATAAAGAAGAGCCGTCACCTGGTTTCTGAGCAGCGCCTTTCTTTGGTCAGAACGTCTTCCAAGTTTTCTATAATCTCCCATTTGTCTTCTCCTTTTCTCATTGCGGCATTTCCTGCCCCTTATGGTACATCCGACTATGCGCTTTGGACTTACTGGCCGAATGCAGTTTCTTTCCGCACACGGCGGACCATTCATGAGAACACCGGTATATACGCTTCGGAATTACTATACCGTTATTCCTCGCTGGGATTCAGCTGCAGCCCCAGTTCCTTTAATTTCGCAAGAACCTCCTCGAGGGACTTGCGTCCGAGATTGCGGACCTTCATCATATCCTCAGAGGTCTTGTTTGTCAGCTCTTCCACTGTATTAATACCAGCCCTCTTTAAGCAGTTGTAGGAACGAACCGATAACTCAAGCTCGTCGATACTCATCTCCAGTACCTTTTCCTTTTCATCCTCTTCCTTCTCTACCATGATCTCCGCCGTCTTTGCGTTCTCGGACAGATCTATGAAAAGGCTGAGATGTTCGCTGAGTACTTTTGCAGCAAGACTGACCGCCTCATCAGGAACAAGAGTTCCGTTGGTATAAACATCCAGTGTCAGCTTATCAAAGTCCGTAATCTGACCAACACGGGTATTTTCTACGGTTACATTTACTCTTTCAACAGGCGTATAGATAGAATCCACTGCAATAACACCAATTGGCAAATCATCACTCTTATTCTTGTCGGCGCTTATATATCCGCGGCCTTTGGTAATAGTGAGCTCCACATAAAGCTTCGTGTTTTTTCCGCTTAAGGTTGCGATTACCTGATCAGGGTTCAAAATTTCAATGTCCTGATCCACCTGAATATCGGAAGCTTTTACAACGCCTTCTCCCTCGTACTCGATATACGCGGTCTTGGGCTCATTTGTATCGCTGTTATTTCGGATTGCAAGGCTCTTGATATTCATAATAATCTCAGTCACATCTTCCTTGACACCCTCGATGGAACTGAACTCATGAAGAACGCCTTCGATCTTGACCTGGCTTACCGCCGCACCGGGAAGCGAAGAAAGCATGATTCTTCTAAGCGAATTACCAAGTGTGATTCCATAACCTCTTTCAAGAGGCTCTACAACAAATCTTCCATACTTCTTATCTTCAGAGATTTCTGCCACCTCAATATTTGGTCTTTCAAAATCAAACACCGCAAATACCCTCCTTTACGAAAATTATATGCAACGCCATGTGACACAGAAGCTCCAAACAGCGCCATGGCTGTTTTGGAACTTCTTCACATGGTTTTATTTGGAATATAATTCGACGATAAGCATTTCGTTTACAGGAACGTCAATCATTTCTCTTGTAGGAAGGTTTTTAATAGTTCCCTTTAAAGCTTCCTGGTCTACATCCATCCATTCAGGAACCAATCTGCCGCCCGTTACCTCAAGGATATCCTTGTATCTCTGCAGGGATTTGGCCTTTTCTCTTACCTCGATCACATCCCCGGCTTTCACCAGGTAGGAAGGAATCTGAACCGGCTTCCCGTTTACCAGGAAATGTTTGTGTCCGACAACCTGCCTTGCCTCTCTTCTGGTTCTGGCAAAACCCATACGGAACACTACGCTGTCCAGTCTGCTCTCAAGCATAACCATAAGGTTTTCACCCGTCATGCCTTTCATCCTGTCGGCCTTCTTGTAATAATTTCTGAACGGTTTCTCAAGAACTCCGTAAATAAATTTCGCTTTCTGCTTTTCTCTCAGCTGAAGTCCGTACTCGCTTACCTTCTTGCCCGCTCTCGCATTGGTTCTGTTGGACTTCTTGTCATAACCAAGATAAGCGGGTTCCAGGCCGAGAGACCTGCATCTTTTCAATATGGGAACTCTGTTAACTGCCATTTTAATTTTCCTCCTGTTATTGTTTACAGCGCAGATGCGCCTTCATCCAACCAAATAAATATCAATCAAATAACCTTCTGTAACTAGACACGACGGCGCTTGGGCGGGCGGCATCCATTGTGAGGCACGGGGGTCACGTCCCTGATGCTCGTAACCTCCAGACCGCATGCCTGAAGGGCGCGGATCGCCGCTTCACGTCCGGAACCGGGTCCCTTAACCATAACGTCCACATACTTCAGTCCGTGCACGAGCGCTGCCTTTGTGGCGGTTTCCGCCGCCATCTGTGCCGCATATGGAGTAGATTTCCTTGAACCTCTAAAACCAAGACCACCTGCACTTGCCCAGCTCAACGCATTTCCCTCGTTATCTGTCAGGGTAACGATTGTATTGTTAAAGGAAGACTGGATATGTGCCTGTCCGCGTTCAACGTTTTTCTTGACACGTTTTTTTGTCACTTTCTTTGTAACTTTTTTAGCTGCCATTTAAACTAACCTACTTTCTCATTGAATTATTTGTCTGTTTCACGTTCTTATCTTACTTTTTCTTGTTTGCCACCGTTCTCTTGGGACCCTTCCTCGTTCTCGCGTTGGTCTTCGTGTTCTGACCGCGAACAGGAAGTCCCTTCCTGTGACGGATCCCTCTGTAACAACCGATTTCCTGAAGTCTCTTAATGTTGAGAGCGACTTCTCTTCTCAAATCACCTTCCACCATGTACTCAGCGTCAATGATTTCGCTGATTCTCTTTACCTCATCATCGGTAAGTTCTCTCACACGGGTATCAGGATTAACATTTGCTTTCTCAAGAATCTTGTTGGAACTTACTCTGCCAATTCCATAAACATAAGTTAAACCAATCTCCACACGTTTTTCTCTCGGTAAGTCAACACCTGCAATACGAGCCATTTACGTTTCCTCCATTTTCTTTGTCCGCAGATATCGTCTGATCCTATCTGCTTTTATACAGACGCACGTTCTGTCTGCATATTTGATACTAATTGATTGAGGCATGGTCTTATGCCCAACCGGACGTTCCGATCTTTCCACCTGCAGCCTTCAAAATTTCCGTTCCCATCCCGGGTGCGGGCAAATTTCCATTCAATCCCGAATACGGCAAATTTCCGCAGGAAATTTAAAAAGCAAAATCTTTGATTTTGCGGTGCGGTGGTATCAACAAGTAATCACCAAGGCTCTCTGATACGATTTATTATAATAATCAGTATGGTTTTCTTTCAAACCACACTGCAGCCGCTTACATAATAAATGGACAAGAACCCTTCTGCGCTTTGGCAGCGGATTATCCTTGTCTCTGTTTGTGCTTCGGATTCTCACAGATCACTCTGATACGTCCTTTTCTCTTGATGATTTTGCACTTTTCGCAAATCGGTTTTACTGATGATCTAACCTTCATGTTAAACCCTCCTTTCAAAAAAGACCGTTTTACATTATAGCATGGTATGATTACAAATGCAAGAGCATTCTCGCATCTGAAACAGCAATTTTAGCTGGTTTTCAGCCTATTTGTCTCTCCAGATGATCCTTCCCTTTGACAGATCGTAGGGGGATAACTCTAAAGTCACCTTATCTCCCGGCAGGATACGGATAAAATTCTGCCTCAGCTTGCCGCTGATATGCGCAAGCACTCTGTGCCCGTTTTCCAGCTCCACCTGGAACATGGTGTTGGGAAGTTTTTCAACTACGGTTCCTTCAATTTCAATTACATCCGCTTTCGACATCTGCTACCTCCTTTTTTGCCCTGACTTTAATCGCAAACTTGATTTCTTCATTATATATGGTCTGTGCACCCCTTGCCTTCGCTGACAGAGAGGCGTCGACTCCTCTCTTTATCGGCTGTATATGCTTTTTTCGCTTTTTTTTCGGTTTTTCCACCGGCCGAAGATCTCCGTCCACAAGGTAAACGTATTCGTCCTCCTCACTTATGACAAAATACAGCCGGCCCTTGTCATGTCCCGCCCTGGAAAACGCAAACATTCCCGTCATATCCATAACTCCGCTCCTTCATGTCCTTGGTAAAGTGAGTATCTCCGGCTCACCTGATGTAATCAGCACGGTGTTTTCATAATGGGCCGAGCAGCGGCCGTCCCGGGTCACTACGGTCCAGTCGTCATCCAGCCATGACACCTTCCAGGTACCCATATTAATCATGGGCTCAATCGCCAGCGTCATACCGGCCTGAAGCCTGATTCCCCTGCGCCACTGCCTGAAATTCGGAATCTGCGGATCCTCATGCAGATGCGTTCCGATCCCATGTCCCACCAAATCCCTCACGACGCCGTATCCGAACCGGGATGCATAGGCATCGATGGCATTCGAAATGTCAAAGAGATGGCAGCCTGCCCTGGCATAGCGGATTCCCGCAAAAAAGCTTCTTTTGGTGACCTCGATCAGCTTTGCCGCCTCCCTGGAGATTTTTCCCACCGGATGGGTTCTTGCCGCATCTGAATGATAACCCTTGTAAATCAGCCCTGCGTCAAGGCTGACAATATCGCCTTCCCTGAGTATACGCTCCTTTTTGGGAATTCCATGTACCACTTCATCATTGACCGATACGCAGATGGCTGCAGGATATCCGTTGTAATTGAGAAAGTTCGGGACACAGCCGTAGCTCCTTATCAGCTTCTCTCCAAACGCATTGATATCCCACGTGGAAATTCCGGGCCGGATCTCCTCCCCGAGCCTTTCATGCACTTCCGAAAGGATCCTGCACGATTCCCGCATGAGCGCAATTTCCCTTGCAGATTTTATTGACACCGCCATATATTACCCGCCCCTTCTGCTCTTAAAGTCAAGTCAGCCATCCTGCACAAATTCAAGGCCGCCCTACCCTAAAATATTCACAATTGCAGCAAACACATCCTTGCTGTCCCTTGTGCCGTCCACTGTCTTTAACACGCCTCTGGCGCTGTAGAAATCAATCAAGGGCTGTGTCTGGGCATGATAGACATCCAGACGGCTTTTTACCGTCTCCGGTTTGTCGTCATCGCGAAGCACGAGCTTCTCGCCGCAGGAATCACAGATTCCCTCCTTTTTGGACGGGATATGCTCTATATGATAGGTCGCTCCGCAGCTTACGCAGGCGCGCCTCCCACCCATACGCCGGATAATGTTTTCATCGGGAACCTCCACGTCAATGGCGTAATCAATCTTCTCACCCTGCTTCCCAAGAGCCTCTTCCAGCACCTCGGCCTGGGGAATCGTCCTTGGGAAACCGTCCAGGACATATCCTCTGCCGCAGTCGTCCTTTGCCACCCGGTCCAGAAGAATTCTGACCGTCAGCTCATCCGGCACCAGAAGCCCCTGATCCATGTATTTTTTTGCTTCCGCTCCAAGCTCCGTTTTGTTCTTGATGTTAGCCCTGAAAATATCTCCGGTGGAAACATGGGGAATCCCATACTTTTCGGCAATCATTTTGGCCTGTGTGCCCTTGCCGGCGCCAGGCGCTCCCAGCATTACAATCTTCATAATCCGTTCTCCGTTCCTGTCATTTCCTATGACGCAAGATAGAGGCTAGGGGAATTTGTTCAAAAAACACCTCCACCCTAACCTCTGGTTTTCACTATACTTTAAATTTTTGATTCACTGCCGGTTTCTCAGTCATTTAAAAATCCCTTGTAGTTGCGCACCAGCATCTGTGATTCGATCTGCTTCATTGTCTCGAGCACAACGCTCACGATAATAATAAGGCTGGTTCCGCCGAAGGATACCGATGCGTTAAACACGCCGTTAAATACAAAGGGTATCACACAGACGATGGTAAGACCTACTGCGCCAATGAAAATAATATAGTTGAGAATTTTTGTCAGATACTCACTGGTAGGCTTTCCGGGTCTGATACCGGGAATAAAGCCGCCCTGCTTTTTCATGTTCTCGGCAATTTCAATCGGATTAAAGGTTATGGATGTATAGAAATAAGCGAAGAAAACAACAAGCACAATATACACCAACAGACCTATGGAATAAACCGGCTCCCTGGGATTACACCAGTTTGACGAATTGAGTCCGCGCAGGATATGCGACCAGAAACCGGTTCCGCTGTAGTTGAAAAAGCTGCAGACTACAATAGGAAGCTGCATCAAAGATGATGCGAAAATAATCGGAATGACGCCGGAGGTATTGACCTTGAGGGGAATAGAGGAAGTCTGACCCCCCACCATCTTTCTTCCCTGCACCTTTTTTGCGTACTGAACGGGAATCTTGCGCACACCGTCGTTCAGTATGATAACAAGAATCACCATGCCAACAATAATTGCAAGAATGACGAGGGCTGCCACTACTGCGACAGCAATTGCCTTTCCGATCACAAACTGCCGGAAAAGCTGTGCGATATCCTGGGGAATCCTTGAGATAATATTGATGACAAGGACAATGGAAATACCATTTCCCACACCCTTCTCCGTGATTCTCTCACCGACCCACATAAGGAATGCGCTTCCAGCTGTCAGCGCCGCTATAACGGTTATTACATTGAGGGCATTGTAATTCTCCAGAAGTCCGCTGCTTCCAAACGTAATCGCCATTGCCGTGGATTCCACCAATGCCAGCCCCACCGTCACATAACGGGTGATCGAAGCAATTTTCTTTCTTCCGTCCTCACCCTCCTTCTGCATTTCCTCAAGCTTGGGAATTGCGATGGTGAGAAGCTGCATGATGATGGAAGACGTAATATAGGGTGTAATATTGAGTGCCAATATAGACATATTCAAAAACGACCCGCCTGTAAAAGCATCAAAAAAATTGAACGCATCTCCTGTCTGCTGTGCAAACCAGTTTGAAAAATAATGTCTGTCTACACCTGGCACAGGCAGCTGTGATCCTAAACGGATCACAACCAGCATGGCAAATGTAAATAATATTTTATTTCTTAAATCTTTGATCCTGAATGCGTTTTTTAAGGTTGTTAACATTAAATCACCTCTGCTGTTCCACCAATAGCTTCGATCTTCTCCTTTGCGGCTGCACTGAACGCATTAGCTTTTACGGTAAGCTTTTTGGTAATCTCTCCATTTCCGAGAATCTTAACGCCGTCCTTGGGATTTCTGACAATACCTGTCTCAACTAAAGTATCAACCGTCACAACGGCTCCGTCCTCAAATCTGTCAAGTGCGCTTACATTGACGCCAACGATCTCCTTATGGCTGGGACATTTAAATCCCCTCTTGGGAATTCTTCTGTATAAAGGCATCTGACCGCCTTCAAAGCCAGGTCTCGGTGCTCCTGAACGAGCCTTCTGACCCTTGTGGCCTTTACCAGCCGTCTTACCGTTTCCTGAACCGTGTCCACGACCTCTTCTAAAATTATTGCTCTTCACAGAGCCCTTAGCGGGTCTTAAGTTTGATAATTCAATACTCATTGCTGACACCTCCTTATCTTCTATACTTCCTCAACTTTAATTAAATGTCTGATCTGCTGAATCTGTCCTCTTGTGCACGGATTGTCCGGAAGCACAATGGATTTATTCAGCTTTCGAAGCCCCATTGACGTAACGGTGGCTTTGTGCTTGGGAACTGCTCCGATAGGAGATTTTACCAGTGTGATTTTTAACATTTTCTGTTCTGCCACGTCTCTTCCCTCCTATGCCATGATCTCTTCTACGGATTTGCCGCGGTTCCTCGCAACCTCCTCGGGTGTCTTAAGGTTCTTAAGTCCCTCGATTGTCGCAAGAACAACGTTCTGCTTGTTGTTGGAGCCAAGTGATTTTGTACGGATGTTCTTGATTCCGGCCAGCTCGCAGACCACGCGCGCAGGACCGCCTGCGATAATACCGGTACCTTCGGGAGCCTTCTTCAAAAGAACGTTGGAAGATCCGAACTTGCCGATAAAATCGTGTGTAATGGAATTGTTTTCATCAAGCGCAATCTTTACGATATGCTTCATGGCGTCTTCTTTTCCCTTGCGGATCGCCTCAGGAATTTCCACCGCCTTGCCAAGGCCTGCGCCCACATAACCATTACCGTCGCCAACTACCACGAGTGCGGTAAATCTCATGTTGCGTCCGCCCTTTACCGTTTTGGTTACGCGCTTGATCGCAACAACCTTGTCATTTAACTCTAACTGGCTTACATCTATGATTGTGTTCTTCATGATTCCTTCTTCCTTTCCTAGAATTTTAAGCCAGCTTCTCTGGCTGCCTCAGCTAATGCTGCTACTTTTCCGTGGTATAAATAACCGCCTCTGTCAAAGACCACGGTATCAATACCTTTTTCAATTGCTCTTTTCGCAATGACCGTTCCCAAATATGATGCCGCATCAACGTTATTGGTTTTTTCGAGCTCGGACCTTACGTCTTTTTCAACCGTGGAGGCCGCAACCAGGGTATGACCAACTGTATCGTCAATAATTTGAGCATACATATGATTATTGCTTCTGAACACAGCTAAACGAGGCCGCTCAGGGGTACCGCTGAAACGGTTACGTATTCTCATGTGTTTCTTAACACGGACTTCCTGTCTTGACTTTTTGTTAACCATCTTTACACTCTCCTTATCCCTTATTTCTTACCAGTCTTACCAACTTTACGTCTGATCACTTCATCCGCATACTTGATGCCCTTGCCCTTGTAAGGCTCCGGTCTTCTCTTGTCTCGGATCTCCGCTGCGCATTGGCCAACCTTCTCTTTATCAATACCTTTTACAATGATAACATTCTGTCCTTCGACAACTGTCTCAATTCCTTCGGGATCGATCATCTCAACCGGATGTGAATATCCTAAAGATAAGGTCAATTTATTTCCGGATTTAGCAGCCCTGTAGCCGACACCGTTTACCTCCAGCTTCTTCTCATAGCCCTGGGTCACGCCCAAGACCATGTTGTTAATCAACGATCTCGTAAGGCCATGCAGGGATTTCATCTTTTTCAGGTCGTTGGGCCTGCTGACTTCAATCTTGCCGTCCTCCATCTTGATTTCCATTTCCGCGGGAAGCACTCTCTCCAGTGTTCCTTTAGGACCTTTTACAGTCACCTTATTATTTTCTGCAATTTCAACCGTTACGCCTGCCGGAATTGCGATTGGCATTCTTCCTATACGTGACATGCCCGTACCTCCTGTTCCATTTGATTTATTAGCATCTGACCTTTGGGCCTTACCATACATATGCCAGCACTTCTCCGCCTACCTGCAGCGTCCTGGCCTTCTTGTCCGTTACCACACCCTGGTTGGTGGAAATGATGGCGATTCCGAGTCCTCCAAGTACCTTGGGAAGCTCATCCTTGCCCGCATAAACACGCAGACCGGGTTTTGAAATTCTCTTTAAGCCTGTGATGATCTTTTCGTTTCTGTCCGCACCGTACTTTAAAGCGATACGAATCGTCTTGAAACTTCCTTCATCAATCAGATCATATTTTTTGATGTATCCTTCCTCTACAAGAATATCTGCAATCGCCAGCTTCATTTTGGAAGAGGGAACATCTACTGTATCGTGTTTTGCAGTATTTGCATTACGGATTCTTGTAAGCATATCTGCAATAGGATCGCTCATTGTCATTCTTTTTTCCTCCTAAAAATTTCACTTCATGGGTTCAGTCGCACAACCTGAAATTTGCCTTCATTTTTCTGAAATCTGCATGCAGATTTCCCAAAGGTTCGGCCGTGCCGAACCGGTTGTTACCAGCTCGCCTTCTTGACACCGGGAATCTGTCCCTTATATGCCAATTCGCGGAAGCAAACTCTGCAGATTCCGTACTTTCTCAAAACAGAATGTGGACGTCCACAAATATTACAACGGGTATATTCTCTTGTAGAGAATTTGGGTTTGCGCTGTTGTTTGATCTTCAATGAAGTCTTAGCCATGGATTCTATTTACCTCCTTCTTACTTTGCAAACGGCATATTAAACAATCTCAATAATTCACGTGCTTCCTCATCTGTCTTTGCGGTTGTAACCACGATAACATCCATTCCCCTTACCTTGTCGACCTTATCGTATTCGATCTCGGGGAAAATCAGCTGCTCCTTGATGCCGAGCGCATAATTGCCTCTTCCATCAAACGCATTGGGGTTAACACCTCTGAAGTCACGCACACGAGGCAGTGCCAGGTTCACAAGACGATCCATGAATTCGTACATTCTCTCGCCGCGCAGTGTAACCTTGCATCCAATAGCCAGACCTTCTCTGATCTTAAAGTTAGCAACAGATTTTTTTGCCTTGGTCAGCACCGGCTTCTGACCTGTGATAATCTCAAGATCCTTTGCAGCGGATTCCAGCAACTTTGCGTTTTCCTTTGCTTCGCCGACGCCCATGTTGACAACAATCTTGTCAAGCTTAGGTACTTCCATGATGTTCTTATATCCGAACTTTTTGATCATAGCATCTACGATCTCATCATTATACAATGTTTTAAGTCTGCTCACGCTCTCCGTTCTCCTTTCCCAGAATTAGTCGATCACTTCGCCTGTTGATTTCGCAAAACGCACTTTCTTGTCGTTCTCAAACTTAAAGCCGACCCTTGTGGCCTTTCCCTTGTGAACATACATAACGTTTGAAATGTCAATCGGCGCTTCCTTCTGAATAATTCCACCATTCTGGTTTGCCGCCGAAGGCTTTGTATGCTTTGTAATCATGTTGACGCCTTCCACGAGAACCTTGTGCTTCTTAGCGTCAACGGAAAGCACCTTGCCTTCCTTTCCATTATCCTTACCGGCGATCACTTTGATTGTGTCGCCCTTTTTAATCTTTAAAGTTGCCATACTAGCACCTCCTATAATACTTCGGGAGCCAGTGAAACAATTTTCATAAACTGTTTGTCACGAAGCTCTCTCGCCACCGGTCCAAAGATACGGGTTCCTCTGGGAGTCTTATCATCTTTAATGATAACAGCAGCATTTTCATCAAACCGAATATAAGATCCGTCTTTACGGCGCGCTCCTTTTACAGTGCGGACCACCACGGCCTTCACCACATCGCCCTTCTTTACAACGCCGCCTGGTGTTGCATCTTTTACCGTAGCAACGATTATATCGCCAATCTGCGCATATCTTCTTGTCGATCCACCCATAACTCTGATGCAAAGGATTTCCTTAGCACCCGTGTTATCAGCAACTCTAAGTCTGCTTTCCTGTTGAATCATGCCAATTCTCCTTCCAAAATATTCTTCAACATTTTTCGCCTTTTGAAAACCTGGCCCAAGGTCAGTGCCACTTTATTTCGCCTTCTCAACAATCTCGACAAGTCTCCATCTCTTATCCTTGGATAAAGGCCTTGTTTCCATTACCTTTACGGTGTCACCAATATGGCATTCGTTGTTTGCGTCATGCGCTTTCAGCTTGTAGGTCCGCTTAACGACCTTCTTGTAAAGGGGATGTTTCACATGCTCCTCAATGGCAACAACGATTGTTTTATCCATTTTATCACTGGTAACCTTACCGGTACGTGTTTTTCTTAAATTTCTATCCACGACTTACGTCTCCCTTCCTTTCCTTGACCTTCCCTGAAACAACCTAATTCTCTCTCTGCTTCTGCGTGATAACCGTCTGAATTCTTGCGATATTCTTTCTTACTTCCTTAATTCTCGCCGTGTTATCCAACTGGTTGGTTGCATTCTGGAATCTCAAATTGAAAAGTTCTTTCTTAGCAGCCACTAAATCCTGCTCTAATTCTGCAGCTGATTTTGATCTTAAATCTTCCACATATTTCTTAGTTTTCATTTGATGCACCGCCTTCCAAGTCCGCCTTAGAAACAATCTTACATTTGCAGGGAAGCTTATAGGTTGCAAGCCTTAAGGCTTCCTTCGCTGTCTCCTCAGCCACTCCTGAGATTTCAAACAATACGCGACCGGGCTTTACAACTGCCACCCAGTACTCCAATGTTCCTTTACCGGAACCCATACGGGTTTCTGCCGGCTTCGCTGTAACCGGTTTGTCAGGAAAGATCTTGATCCAAACCTGACCGCCACGCTTCACATAACGCGTCATGGCAATACGGGCAGCTTCAATCTGGTTTGACTTGATCCAACATGGTTCCAATGCTACAATACCGTACTCACCGTAGGTAATCGTGTTGCCACGGGTTGCTTTTCCTCTCATGGTGCCACGGAACTGTTTACGACGCTTTACTCTCTTAGGCATTAACATTATTTATCGCTCCCTTCCTGCACTGTTTTTTCTTCGTTCTTCTTAGTAGGAAGTACCTCACCCTTGTAAATCCATACTTTGACACCCACTTTACCGTAGGTCGTGTCCGCCTCTGCAAATCCATAATCAATATCGGCGCGAAGTGTCTGAAGAGGGATCGTACCTTCGCTGTAAAACTCTGTACGAGCCATATCCGCACCGCCAAGACGTCCGGAGCAGGAAGCTTTGATGCCAAGCGCCCCCGCTTTCATGGTTCTGCCCATGCAGGATTTCATGGCGCGTCTGAAGGAAATACGGTTTTCAAGCTGCTGCGCAATGTTTTCCGCAACCAGCTGAGCGTCCCTGTCAGGTCTCTTGATTTCCTTAATGTCCACAAGAACCTTCTTTCCCGTCATCTTGCAAAGCTCTTTTTTGGTCACTTCGATCTCCGCGCCGCCCTTTCCGATTACAACACCGGGCTTAGCCGTATAAATAATAACCTTTACTCTGTCAGAAGCTCTCTCGATCTCAATCTTGGAAACACCGGCCGAGAACAGCTTCTTCTTAAGAAACTTCCTGATATTATGGTCTTCTGCAAGGAAATCAGAAAAATCTCCATCCGCATACCATTTAGAATCCCAATCCTTAATAACACCAACCCTGAGGCCGTGAGGATTAACTTTCTGTCCCATTATATTCCCTCCTTATCTCTCATCAAGCACAATCGTGATGTGGCTCATTCTCTTTTCAATCCTGTAAGCCCTTCCCTGTGCCCTCGGTTTTATTCTCTTCATTGTGGGGCCTTTGTTTGCATAGCACTCTGCAACGTAAAGGTTCTCCGGATTCATTCCGTTATTATTCTCCGCATTTGCAATTGCGGACTGTAATAACTTCTTGATGATGCTGGAAGCATATCTGGGATTATATTCTAAAATTGCCAGGGCTGTTGTCGCATCCTTGCCCCTGATGGCATCCAAAACGAAACATGCTTTTGAAACAGACACTCTTGCGTAAGACAGCTTTGCGGAGGGTCTTGTATCTTTCTGCGCATTTCTCTCTCTCTTAATCTGGGATCTATGTCCTTTTGCCATTGCCTAAAAACCTCCTATCTTACTTTTGACTTCTTCTCGTCTTTACCGTGTCCTCTATAGGTTCTGGTGGCCACAAATTCACCTAATTTGTGTCCAACCATGTCTTCCGTCACATATACAGGAACATGCTTTCTTCCGTCGTGTACTGCAAACGTATGTCCCACAAAAGAAGGGAAGATTGTAGAACGACGGGACCAGGTCTTGATAACCTGCTTTTGTCCTGCTGCATTCATTGCATCTACTTTTTTCAGTAAGCTCGCATCTGCAAAGGGTCCTTTTTTCAGTGATCTAGCCATTTTCTCTCCTCCTCAACTATTTGATGGCTCTGCCGTCTCTTCTTCTGATGATCAGCTTGTTAGAAGCCTTTTTCTTCTTACGGGTCTTAAGGCCAAGAGCAGGCTTGCCCCACGGTGTGCTCGGGCCGGGACGTCCGATACCGGTCTTGCCCTCACCACCGCCGTGCGGATGGTCGTTGGGGTTCATAACGGAACCGCGAACCGTAGGACGAATACCCATATGGCGCTTGCGCCCTGCTTTACCGATGTTGATCAAGTTGTGATCCGCATTTCCCACAACTCCGATGGTTGCCCTGCATCCGATGGGTACCATTCTCATTTCGCCGGAGGGAAGACGAAGGGTTGCATACTTTCCTTCCTTTGCCATCAGCTGTGCGCTGTTGCCTGCGGAACGAACCAGCTGTCCGCCTTTGCCGGGAAGCAACTCGATATTGTGAATCTGGGTACCTACGGGAATTTCAGATAAGGGCAGGCAGTTTCCAACCCTGACCTCAGCCTGAGGGCCGCTCATGACCTTCATTCCGTCCGTCAGTCCCTCGGGTGCGATGATATAGGATCTTTCGCCGTCCGCATAGCAGATCAGCGCAATGTTTGCAGTCCGGTTGGGATCGTACTCGATTCCCTCCACGGTTGCGGGAATGCCGTCCTTTTTGTTTCTCTTAAAATCAACGAGTCTGTATTTTCTCTTAGCTCCGCCTCCGCGGTGTCTTACTGTGATCTTTCCCTGGTTATTACGGCCTGCTTTCTTCTTGAGAGGCACACAGAGAGACTTTTCAGGGGTCTTCTTTGTGATCTCAGAGAAATCAGAACCGGTCATATTTCTTCTGGAAGGTGTATATGGCTTATATGTCTTGATTGCCATGTCTTTTTCTCCTTTCGAGCTTCATTTAATATCGCACTTATCTGTGCATAGGTTCCGCCGACTTATAAGCCGGCAAATATCTCAATTTCCTTGCTTTCTTCTGTCAGCCACACGATGGCCTTCTTGGTCTTTGCCGTCTTTCCCACGGTCATGCCGCGTCTCTTGGTCTTGCCGGGAATATTCATGGTGTTTACCTTTCTCACCTTTGTTCCCTCGAACATCTTCTCAACGGCATCCCGGATCATTGCCTTGTTTGCCTCCGGATGAACCAGAAACGTATATTTTTTTTCGCTCATACCAGCCATACTCTTCTCGGTAATAACCGGTTTGAGGATTACGTCATAATATTGAATCGCTGCCATTATGCATACACCTCCTCAATCTTGGCCACCGCATCCCTGGTGAGGATCAGCGTGTCGCCCTTTAAAATGTCGTATACATTAATCGTATTGGTCAGTGTGGTCTTTACAGTGGGAAGATTTCTTGCCGACATGATAACCTTCTCATCCTTCTCAGCCAGGACAACCAGTGCCTTGCCAACCTTAAGGTTATCCATAACCGTCTTGAACTTCTTTGTCTTGATCTCGTCAAATTTCAGCTCGTCAACCACGATCAGTTTATTGTTCTGCACCCTGCTTGTAAGAGCTGATTTGAGCGCAGCCCTCTTTTCCTTCCTGTTGAGCTTGAAGGAATAGTCTCTCGGCACGGGAGCGAATACCACGCCGCCGCCCTTCCACTGAGGCGCTCTCGTTGAACCCTGCCTTGCATGACCGGTTCCCTTCTGTCTCCAGGGCTTTCTGCCGCCGCCGGAAACCTCGGAACGCGTTTTGGCTTTCTGCGTTCCCTGACGATTGTTTGCAAGCTGCTGTACGACTGCCATGTGTACCAGATGCTCGTTTACCGGAGCGCCAAATACCGCATCGCTCAATTCAATCGTACCAACTTCCTTGCCTTCCATATTAAAAACAGATACGTTTGCCATCTGAAATGGTCCTCCTTTCATCACTCGGGTGCTTATCCAATAATCTTAACCGCTTCTTTGATTGTAACAAGACCTTTTCTCGGTCCGGGCACCGCACCCTTTACGAGGAGCAGATTGTTTTCCGCATCCACCCTTACAACCTCAAGATTCTGAACCGTAACCTTTACGCAACCCATATGACCGGGCATTCCCTTGCCCTTGAACACACGGCTCGGCGAGGAGCACGCACCATTGGAACCCTGGTGACGATGGAATTTGGAACCATGGGTCATGGGGCCTCTGTGCTGTCCGTGTCTCTTGATTGCGCCCTGGAATCCTTTTCCTTTGGAAATGGCAGATGCGTCGATCTTGTCCCCGGCTGCAAACATATCCGCTTTGATTTCGCTTCCAAGCGTATATTCTTCAGCGTTTTCAAACTTGAACTCTCTGACATATCTCTTGCAGGATACGCCCGCCTTGTCAAAGTGTCCCTTCATTGCCTTTCCAACACCGTGTCTGTGGATAATCTCTCTCTTTCCGCCTTTGTCCATGTTGGAAATTCTTTCCTTCTTGTCCACAAAGCCGACCTGCACCGCACAGTAACCGTCGTTTTCCGCAGTCTTGATCTGCGTCACCACGCAGGGTCCGGCCTGAAGCACTGTTACGGGAACCAGGGTTCCGTCTTCGTTGAAGATTTGAGTCATTCCGACTTTGGTAGCTAAAATACCTTTTTTCATTGTTTACCTCCATTTGATCCTACAGCGGGCCTCTATCGGGCCATTCTAGCGCCAGGGGTTTTATTTGGTTTTCATCTTTATATCAATATACACACCAGCGGGCATCTCTAATCTCTGCAGCGCATCCACAGTCTTAGGGGTGGGTGTGATGATATCGATCAGTCTCTTGTGCGTTCTCTGTTCGAACTGCTCTCTGGAATCCTTATACTTGTGAACCGCCCTTAAGATGGTAACCACTTCCTTCTTGGTGGGAAGGGGTACGGGACCGCTCACCTGTGATCCGTTCTTCTTGACTGTTTCGATGATTTTTTTGGCAGATGCATCAACCAGCTGATGATCATAAGCCTTGAGTGTGATTCTCATTACTTGACTTGCCATAAAAAAAGTCGCCTCCTTTTCGCACTTTTCGATTGTTCTAAGTACGACAAGCGGTGACTGTACACTCCTCCGTGTGTGTCCTGCCCTGTTATACAAAAGTCCGCAAAAGCGGTTTGTACCGTGCATTCTTAACACACGTGTCTCTGTCTTGTTCGACAGACCTATGTTTGTACAGTGACTTGCCGTCAGGTTCTTTGACCGGAAACCGGTCTTCTTGACATTCGCTCCACGGAAAACCTGCAGTGTCTTGCAACACTGCAGCAACCTCACGCTTCACAGCTATCATGCCACAGCAATTGATAGTATACAGGATGATTTTCATTTATGCAAGAGGAATTTCTAAAATTTTTATTAAATATTTCACTTTTGCTATCTTTGAACCGCCGGACGCCATTGAGGAGACGGTATCCGGCGGATGAAAGCAACTCAGTTCCACTCCTCCAGGCTGTGAATGAACAGTCCGCTGCGCAGCTTGGGCTCAAACCAGGTGGATTTGGGCGGCATCATCATTCCCGCATCCGCCACCCGCAAAAGCTCCTGGATGGAGGTCGGGTACAGGGAGAAAGCGATCTCCATATCCCCGGATGCTCTGCGCTCCAATTCCCCAAGTCCCCGGATGCCTCCCACGAAATCAATCCGGTTATCCGTCCTGGGATCCCCGATGCCGAGAACCGGCCCCAGCAGATGATCCTGCAGAACGGACACGTCAAGCCCTTTCACCGGGTCATCGCAAAACAGCGAATCTTCTGCGGTAAGCAGGTACCAGCCGCCCTTAAGGAACATTCCGAAGGTTCCCTTTCTCTGCGGGGAAATCCCTTCCCGCCGGGGCGGAGACAGACGAAAATGCGCCCTCTCCACCGCTTTCAGGAATTCCTCCACCGTATGGCCGTTCAAATCCTTTACCACTCTGTTATAAGGAAGAATCTCAAGCTGATCGTCCGGAAACAGAACGGAAAGAAAGCGGTTGAACTCTTCCTCTCCCGTATATCCCGGATGCTCCCTGCGGCGCTTTAATCCCACCTTCACTGCAGAAGCGCAGCGGTGATGGCCGTCCGCAATATACGTACAGGAGATTTCCTCAAAAAGGCTCTGAAGCCTCTGAATGATTTCGCCGCGCTCGATCCGCCACACTCTGTGCCCGATCCCGTCCCGGGAGATAAAATCGTAGAGCGGAGTCCGCTTTTTCTGCGCATTCACGATCTCATTGATCTCATTCCTCGAGCGATAGGCCAGGAAAATAGGGCCCGTATTGGCATTTGTCACATCCACATGGCGGATCCGGTCAAGCTCCTTGTCCTGTCTTGTGTTTTCATGCTTGCGTATGACTCCGCCGATATAGTCGTCTATGGATGAGCAGGCCGCAATCCCGGTCTGGGTACGGCCGTTCATGGTAAGCTCATAAATATAGTAATAGGGCTTTTCTTCCATAATAAAGCTGCCGTCCGCAACCGACCTTTCCAGAAGCTCTCTCGCTTTCTGATAGACTCTTTCATCGTAAAGATCCACATCCTCCGGAAACTGGGTCTCCGCCCTGTCGATCCGCAGAAACGAGCGGGGCTCCCGCTCCACCTCCGCAAGGGCTTCTTTTCGGTTGTACACATCATAGGGCAGCGCCGCAATCCGGGAAGCCAGGATGGGATTGGGGCGTATACTTCTGAACGGTGTTATCTGTGGCATCTGTTTTCCTCCTTTTCCGACTAAGCCTTGAACAGCGTTCCGATCTCGCCGCCGTTTAGAATCCGACTGATATTGCTCACCTTATCTCCGTTTGCTATGACCATATCCACGCCTGCCGCGGCCGCAATCCTTGCCGCTGCGATCTTGGTTGTCATTCCTCCCGTTCCAAGTGAGGTGTCGGCTCCCTTTGCCATGGATTCCAGCTTTTCATCTATTCTCTCCACATAGCTGATAAATCCGGCGTCCCTGTTGTTCCTCGGATCATCCGTGTAAAGTCCGTCAATATCCGACAGAAGGATCAGAAGATCCGCTCCCACAAGTTCGGCCACATTGGCTGAAAGGGTATCGTTGTCTCCGAAATTTTCCTCCTGGATCTGATCCGTGGAAATGGGGTCGTTTTCATTCACAATGGGAATCACTCCCATATGAAAAAGCTCCTGAAACGTGTTCTGGGCATTGGTCTTGCTGATCTCGTTAAGCATGATCCTCCTCGTGATCAGAATCTGGGCAATGGTCTGGTTGTACTCCGCAAAAAGCTTCTGGTAGATCATCATCAGCCTTGCCTGCCCGACCGCCGCACAGGCCTGCTTTACGGAAAGAGTGGAAGGCCTGCCATTGATGCCGAGAGCCTTTCTGCCCGCTCCGATGGCTCCTGATGAGACCACCACAACCTCTTTATCCTGATTTCGGATATCCGTTAGCAGCCGCACAAACCTCTCAAGCTTCTCCAGATTCAGATTCCCCGTATTCATATGCGTGATGGTAGACGTTCCTATCTTAATTACGATCCTTCTTTTGTCTCTCAGAAAGTCTCTGTCCATATCTCATTTTTCCCCTCGTCTCTCTCTAATTCCATATGCTGCAGGAAGAGCTCCTGAAATCTCTCCTGCCCGGCAAGCTCCACATGGCGGATTCTTTCCGCCTCATCTTCCATGTCTTTTATCACCCGGTCCGAGAGCAGCGCCATGGACGCTCCCATGCCAGCACAGTTTCCGGTGTGGGTGATCTTCTCCCGCACAATATCCGGGAGAAGGCCGATTGCAAGGGCGCTCTCCACTTTAATGCAGCTACCGAATGCCCCTGCAAGATAAATGTGGTTCAAATCCTCTTTTTGGATTCCTTCCTTATTAAGAAGGATCTCGATTCCCGCCCGGATTGCGCCTTTTGCAAGCTGCAGCTGCCTGATATCCCCGGCGGTCAGATAAACCGGGTGCCCGGCATCGGTGAGAAGGATTCTCCTCTCCCCCTCCCCTTCCTCCAGCCTCCTGCACACAAGCTGCGGCACTCCCCGCTTCCCCGCCTGCGCACGGTCAGGAAGGTATCCGTCTTCCTCTATCACTCCAAGCTTTCGCAAAACCGCAAGGGCGTCCATAAGTCCGGATCCGCAGATCCCCCTGGGGGGAGCGTCCCCGATCGTGCGGCAGAATAGATCCTGTCTGGGAAAGCTTCCCAAAATCCGCACCTCTTCCACCGCTCCCGCCACGGCCCCCATTCCCTGTCTTACCGCCGCTCCCTCAAGAGCGGGCCCAGCCGCCGCGGAGCAGGCATAAGTCCCTTTTTCTCCAACCAGCAAAATCTCCCCGTTGGTTCCGATGTCCACCGCCAGCACATTGCTTCTCTCATCCTGCCGCCTTACCCAGGTATGCACGGCCAGGGCGTCCGCTCCCACATAGCCGTCGATGGAGGGCAGCACCAGAATCTGCGCCCCGCCAAGGAATGAAAAGCCAAGCTCGCTTCCCCGCCTTTTTGCCGTTCCCCTGTACGCCTTACGGAAAGGCGCACGGGAAAGGCCGTCCAGGGGAAGGCCAAGCAGGATCTCGCACATGGCCGTGTTTCCCACCACGCTCACTCTCCGGGCCGGAATCCGGGTCATATCCTGGGCGAGCTCATCCATCTTTTCCACCAGAAGTCTCTGCAGCTCCCATGCGTTTTCCCGGCTTTTCCCCGCATATGCAATCCGGCTGATTACATCGCCGCCCGCACTTCTCTGGGGATTTATGCTGCTGCGCACCGCAAGCTGCCTTCTCTGTTTCAGATCCCAGAGCATTGCCGCAATGGTGGTGGTTCCAATATCAAAGGCGATACCAAGGCCGGAAAGTCCCTCGTCCTGCAGGAGAAGAATTCCTTCCCCCACCGTATCCTTGCTCGTTTTTATCTTTACCGCCGGGCTCAGGCTGCAGCCGTCGCAGCTCTCCTTCCTGCAGCCCATACATTTTTTATTTTTCATACCGCCGCTTCCACAAGCTCCCCTCTCCTGACTGAATGATCCTGATACCGGATGATTTGTTCCAGAGCCGTTTCGCCTCTATTTTATCATTCCCGCCGCAGACTGTAAACAAAAGTTCAGAAAAGTATGGCGGTTCCGGCCTGCAGATGATAAAATAACCCATGACTCTAAGGATGCAGTGAATTTACATATAGAAAGGATAACGGCATGTGGACAGCAGACAGTTGGAAGGACTATGAAGTGATAGATACCTCGGACGGGGAAAAGCTGGAGCGCTGGGGAAAATACATTCTCCTGCGGCCCGACCCCCAGGTGATCTGGAAGACAGAGAGAAAGTGCAGGCAGTGGCATCAGCTAAACGGTCATTACCACCGGAGCAGCAAAGGCGGCGGAGAATGGGAGTTCTTTGACCTTCCCGAGGAATGGGGCATCCGCTACCAGGATCTCACCTTCCGTTTAAAGCCCTTCAGCTTCAAGCACACCGGGCTCTTTCCGGAACAGGCCGTGAACTGGGACTGGGTTTCCTCCCTTATCAAAAACGCAGGACGTCCCCTGAAAATCCTGAATCTGTTCGCCTACACCGGCGGCGCAACCCTTGCGGCCGCAAAAGCGGGAGCCAGCGTCACCCACGTGGACGCCTCAAAGGGCATGGTTGCCTGGGCAAAGGAAAATGCTGCCGCCTCGGGCCTTTCGAGCGCTCCCATCCGCTATCTGGTGGACGACTGCGTGAAATTTGTGGAGCGCGAAATCCGAAGGGGCAACACCTACGACGGCATTATCATGGATCCGCCCTCCTACGGAAGGGGGCCAAAGGGCGAAATCTGGAAGCTGGAAGACAATGTTTTTCCCTTTATCCAGCTGACCGCACAGCTCCTTGCAAAGGACGCACAGTTTTTTCTCATCAATTCCTACACCACAGGCCTGCAGAGCGCAGTGCTTTCCTACATGCTGAACACGGTCATCACCCCCAGGCTCGGAGGATGCGTGGAAGCGGACGAGATCGGCCTGCCCGTATCCTCAAACGGCCTGGTTCTGCCCTGCGGCTCATCCGGGCGCTGGATGCGCATGCGCTAAAACCCGCAGCTTCCCTGTCGGCGCATTGTCCTGACGCTCCGCATCACCCCATCCGCCCAATCCGCATACCAGGGCAGCCTCTTTTCCAGAAGGCTCCCCTGTGTGTAGACATAGGGTGTCCGGTCCGGAAAATGCTGATACATCCGGACTGCGTAAAAAAGCAGCATACCGGCCACAAGCACTCCCAGAAGGGGCCAGAGTATCGGAATCCCCGTTCCCTTCCCATACCGGTGCCAGGCGCAGTACAGGATAAAGGCAAGAACCGGGAAAGCCATGGGGTTCATCCATGCGGCTTCCATGGCCTTCCCGCCTGCCAGATACAAAAAGGCCCTGGTAAGCCCGCAGCCCGCACAGGGAAACCCGGTAATGCTGCGCATGGGGCAGAACGGCATACCCAGAAGCTTTGTGAAAAGATAGTAGAGCGCGAGTCCGATCAGCGCATACCGGTATTCCCAAAGATCCGCAGACAGGCGCTCAGCGCTTTTTCTTAACTTTTCCATCATCAAACTTTTTCAGGATCTTATCCAGATCATCCATTTTTCCTATGACCATCAGATGCTCTTTCGCATCGAACTCGTGATCCGCCATGGGCATCAGGGTCGTGTTCTCCCCCTTCTTAAGGCCCAGAATGCTGATCCGGTATTTTGCCCGGAAGTTTACCTCCCTGATGCTCTTTCCCACCCATTCCTCGGCTACCGGGATCTCGAAGATGGAATACTCGTCGTTGAACTCGATATAGTCAAAGACATGGTTCGCACTGTAGCGGACTGCCGTTTTCTCCGCAATGTCCCGGTCCGGATAGACCACCTCGTCTGCGCCGTTGCGCAGCAGGAACTTGGCCTGAATATCCCTGGTCGCCTTGCTCACCACGTATTTTGCCCCGTTTTCCTTGAGCAGGGAGGTAATTTCCAGACTGCTCTGAAAGTTCGTCCCGATACACACAAAGCAGATATCAAAGTTGCTGACCCCGATACTCTTTAGCACCTCCACGTTGGTGCAGTCCCCGATCTGGGCGCTGGTCACCAGCGGCATCATGGCCTCCACATTGTCCTCCTTCACGTCGATGACCATCACCTCGTTTTTGCGTTCCACCATCTGCCTGCACAGATGCTGGCCGAACCTTCCAAGCCCTATTATTAATATGGATTTCATTTTGCAGATACGCTCCTTTCTATGTCTCACGGCTTTTGCCTCTTAAAGCCTAACCGATCATAATCTTCTCCACCGGCAGCTGCACGGGCGCCACCTTTTTTCGCTCCGTAAAAGACAGGGCAAAGGACATGCTTCCAATTCTCCCGCAGTACATGAGAAGAATGATCACAATTCTGGATCCCATGCCCAGCTCCCTGGTAAGGCCGGTGGACATTCCCACGGTTCCGATTGCGGAAAACACCTCGAACATCACATCCTCCACGGGAAGGGACGGCTGCAGATAGCAGATGAAAATCACTGCGGACACCGCCATCAGCACACTGATCATCACCACATTGCTGGCCTTTCGTATCACGTCGTCGTCCATCCTCCTGTGAAAAATATTGACCCCCTTGCTGGCACGCAGATTGGACCAGACATAAATCAGAAGCACCATCATGGTCACGGTCTTCACGCCTCCCGCCGTTGAGCCTGGGCTGCCCCCGATAAACATGAGCACCATGGTAAGGAGCTTGGACGCACCGGTCAGGGCCCCCGTGTCTATGGTGTTAAAGCCTGCGGTTCTTGCGGTCACGGAGCTAAAGGCGGACGCCAGTATGGTATCCTTTATCCCCATTCCCGCAAGAAGATTATCCTTCTCAAAAACAAAATAGAGAACGGCTCCTCCCACAAGAAGCACGGCCGTCATAAACAGCGCCATCTTGGTATGCAGGCTGTATCTGCGAAGGCGAAGCCTGTTTTTGCGAAGATCATCCCACACAAAAAAACCGATTCCGCCCACCACAACCAGCGCCATCAGCACCGCGTTGATGAGAATGTCCCCGCGGAAGCTGACCAAGGAGGAGTACTCCCCGGAATATCCGCCCATGAGGTCAATTCCCGCATTGCAGAATGCAGAGACGGAATGAAAAATCCCGTAAAGGATTCCCTTTCCCAGGCCAAAAACAGGGACAAACCGGATGGCGAGAAGCGCCGCCCCAATCAGTTCAATCCATGCCGTATTCCGAAGAACCATGCGCACCAGCCGCACGATGCCTCCCATCTGCAGGCCGTTCATGCTCTCCTGCAAAAGCCCTCTGGTCCGGAGGGAAATCCTTTTTTTGAGGAACATGGCAAGGAGCATTCCCATGGTCATAAAGCCCAGGCCTCCCACCTGTATCATCCCCAGGATAATACAGTGCCCCAGAGCCGTCCAGTGCGTTCCCGTATCCACCACCACGAGCCCCGTCACGCAGGTCGACGTGGTGGCCGTAAAAAGGGCGGTCAATAAGTCTGTCTCACAGCCGGGCCTTGTGGCGCCCGGCAGCAAGAGCAGCAAAGTGCCCGTTATAATGACAAGCAGATAACCAAGCGCGATGATCCGCACATAGGTGAGCCTGCCAAACAATTTTCTGTACCGCATATCCATAACCATGCCTTTCTTAAAAGTCAACAACCCGGATGCCGGAGATTGTTTCGCACCGCATGCTTTCACAGTCCCGGCATCCTAATTATTTTATATCAAAGTCGTAAGAAAATCTACCTTCCGGAAAGAAATCGGGAAAGAAGTATGGAAATTTTCTGACAGACATGGTAACATATCGGAAGAAAACAGCAAAGGAGCGCTAAATTATGTCTAAAATTATTCTGACCGGCGACAGACCCACCGGCCCTCTCCATATCGGGCACTATGCGGGATCCATCCGCAGAAGGGTGGAGCTGCAGAATTCCGGTGAATACGATAAAATCTATATCATGATCGCAGATGCCCAGGCTCTTACGGACAATGCGGAGAATCCCGAGAAGGTGCGTCAGAACATTATCGAGGTGGCCCTGGACTATCTCTCCTGCGGTCTTGACCCGGAGAAATCCACTCTGCTGATCCAGTCCCAGATCCCGGAACTGTGCGAATTATCCTTTTATTATATGAATCTTGTCACCGTTTCAAGACTTCAGCGCAACCCCACGGTAAAATCCGAGATTCAGATGCGGAACTTTGAGGCCAGCATCCCGGTTGGATTTTTCACCTATCCCATCAGCCAGGCAGCCGACATCACCGCCTTTGCGGCCACAACCGTTCCCGTGGGCGAGGATCAGCTTCCCATGATCGAACAGACCAAGGAGATCGTGCGCAAGTTCAACTCCGTTTACGGGAACACCCTGGTGGAGCCCGACGCCCTTCTTTCCGCCAACAAATCCTGTCTGCGCCTTCCCGGCACGGACGGAAAGGCCAAAATGAGCAAATCCCTGCACAACTGCATCTATCTGTCTGATTCCGAGGAGGATGTGCGCAAAAAAGTAATGTCCATGTTCACCGACCCGAACCATCTGCAGGTTTCCGATCCGGGACAGGTGGAAGGCAATCCCGTATTTATCTATCTGGAAGCCTTCTGCAGGGACGGGCTGTTTGCCGAGTACCTTCCGGAATATGCAAATCTGGAGGAATTGAAGGCCCACTATACAAGGGGCGGCCTCGGGGACGTGAAGGTAAAGAAGTTCCTGAACAACGTGCTCTTGGAGGAGCTCTCTCCCATCCGAAACAGAAGGGCAAAATGGGAGAAGGACATTCCCGCCGTCTACGAGATCCTGCAAAAGGGCAGCATCGCCGCAAGAGAGGCCGCCGCAAAGACGCTCGCAGATGTGAAGGCGTCCATGAAGATCAACTATTTCGACGACAAAGAGCTGATCGCCGGACAGGCCATGAAATACCAGAAAGAAGAATAAGGAAGAAACAACTTAAGGCCCCGGGATGAAATTCCCGGGTCCGTCCATGCAGGCGGCGATTTTTCCGTCGTCCCTGCGGCATTCTTTTGTGTGACTTTCTCTCCCGCACGCTCTTCTTATCACAAAAACCGCCTCTTGATTTCCTCATATTTTTCCTGCGTAATCAGGGCGTCCTGTTTCAGATCCTTAAAGGTGACAATATAAGTCCACCTTCCGTAGGGCTCGATCTTCCGGATCTGGGAGACATTGATAATATAGGATTTATGGCTCCTCATAAACTGCTGCGGATCCAGCTTCTCTTCAATCTCCCCCAGTCCCGCTGAGGTGGAAAAGCTGTCCTTCGCTGTGTAGATCACGGTACTGCCCTCCTCCCGCTGAACCAGGATAATGTCCCTGATATCCACAAAGCTCATGCTTTCTCTGCCTTTTACCAGCAGCTTTTCCAGCCCCTTCTCATACTTCACGATCCGTTCAAGCGGCTCGGCCTCCTTCTGTCTGGAAAGATCGAGAATCCGCTGCAGTGTCTGGTTCACCCGCTCCACGTTAAAGGGCTTTAGCAGGTAATCAAAGGCATACACCTCGAAGGCGTTTGACATGTATTCGGCATGGGCCGTGGCAAAAATAATTTTGGTCTTTGGGTTTACATCCGCTATTATTTTAGCGCAGTCCAGCCCGCTTGCGCCGCTTATTTCGATATCAAGAAAGACCACGTCCGGTTTGGTCCGGTGGAAGAGGGTGACGGCATCCGTCAGGTTATCCGCCTCCCCCGCCACCTGGAACTCTTTGTTCTTTTCGACTATCTTTCGAAGCAGGAGCCGGATCCCGCTCTCATCTTCTACCAGTAATACCTTCATGTTTCCTTCGTCTCCTGCATGCGGGGGGGCCCAGCACAATGCTCATGGCAACCGCTTTCTGCAGCCCCTGCGCTGTAAATCCAGCGCTGTTTTCCTTTTTTTCCCGTGATGTTCCTTCTGTCTGCGAGGGCTTTTCCATCCGGGCAGACCCTGCTTTTTCCTCAAAAGCTCCATCCTCCCCGGATGGCTCACTTGCTTCTGCCGCCTGTTCCTCTTCGGAGTCTTCTTCCATTCCGGAGGGCTGCGGCCGCTCTGTGCTCTTTTTATGCTTTATCCAGTAATGATTCTGCAGGCTGGCAATCAGATCTCCTCCCGGTAAGCCTTCCATGGACTGTTTTACCACGAAGCTCGTGAAATTGGGAGACGGCATATTCTGCAGACTGAAACGAAATCCCTTTTTACTCACTGACATCCTCTCCGATCTTTTCCTGCTTTACCTCGCCGATCTTTTCACGCATAAGTGTATCCGCTTTGATATTCTGCAGGTCGTAATAGTCCATCACGCTCATCTTGCCTTCCCTGAGCGCAAAGGCCAGAGCCTTGGGAACCTCGGCCTCGGCTTCCACCACGTAAGCGCGCATTTCCTGCTCTTTTGCAACGGCCATGGCCCTTCTCTCCTCCGCCTTGGCCTGGGCAATGTTCTTGTCCGCTTCCGCCTGAAGGCTCTGCAGCTGTGCGCCGATGTTGCGGCCCACATCGATGTCAGCCACGTCGATGGACAGAATCTCAAAAGCCGTTCCGGAATCCAGTCCCTTGCTCAGCACCAGCTTGGAGATATCGTCGGGATTTTCCAGGACCTCCTTGTGGGAAGCGGCGGAACCCACCGTGGTGACAATACCCTCGCCGATTCTCGCAAGAACCGTCTCCTCACCGGCGCCGCCCACCAGCCTTTCCAGGTCGGCCCGCACCGTGACTCTGGCCTTGACCAGCAGCTCGATGCCGTCCTTGGCAACCGCAGACACATTAGGAGTCTGAATCACCTTGGGATTCACGCTCATCCGCACCGCTTCCAGCACGTTTCTCCCCGCAAGATCAATGGCAGCCGCCTTCTCAAAGGGAAGTTCGATCCCCGCTCTTTCCGCCGCAATCAGCGCATCCACCACGCTGTCAATGTTTCCCCCTGCCAGATAGTGGGCCTCGAGCTGATTCACGTTCACGTTAAGCCCCGCCTTGGTGGCCTTAATCAGGGGGATCACGATCTTGGAGGGCACTACTCTTCGAAGACGCATACCTACCAGATTAAAGATACTCACCTTCACGTTTGCCGCCAGGGAGGAAATCCACAGTCCCACGGGAACAAACACAAAGAACAAAACGATCAGTAAGCCGATCACTCCTATCAATATAATCAAACCCATATTTTCCATCTAAGTAACCTCCTAATAATTTTGTCTCTCAGGACTTTAATTCTTTTACGATCAGCCTGGATCCCTTCACCTTATTTATGACAAGGGCAGTGCCTTTGTCTATGTAGGTTCCCTCCGATATGACATCGAGAACCACTCCGTCAAAGTCTCCCATGCCGCTTGGCCGCAGATCCGTGGCCGCCGTTCCTTTTTTTCCAAGGAGATATTCCAGATCCTTGGAGCTGATATAACCCTGTTCCGCTTTCTGCTCTTCCTTCAGGATGATCGGCGACCTGAGTTTTCCCTTTGACAAAAGCCACAGCAGCACCGCAAACATGATACCCAGAAGCGCCAGGACAATCAAGGTGATAATGATTCCCTCCTCAACGCTGTCCGCCGCCAGAAGCACTCCGATCACCAGACAGATAATGCCGCTGATTCCGGGCAGGGAAAATCCGGGCACCACCATTTCAATTCCCAGAAGCACAAATCCTGCAACCAGCAGAACAATCGCAACAATTGATAGTATCTCCACTTTTCTCCTCCTTTCAGTCTGTTCCTGCAGGAAACCTTTTCCGCTCCCTGTTGTTATCTGAACTATACACCGAAAACGCTTCCTCTGAAATACCTAATCCACCAAATATACATTTTGCCACCTCAACTGTCATCCCGCTTTTTGGGAAGGCATATTTCAAAGCTTGTCCTCGTCTCATCAGACCTAAGACGGATTTCTCCCCCCGCCTCCTTCACGATACTCCGGACAATATAAAGTCCCATTCCGTGTCCCTCCTCCTTTTTGGATGAAACGCCCATGCGGAAAATCTCGGACTGCATATCCGCAGGGATGGCCGGACCGTTGTTGCTCACCGCAAAACGGTAGAAGGCCTCGTCCTCGGACATTTCCAGGACGATCTTCTTCTCCTGCTTCTTCGTTTCCGAGAGAATATAAATACTGTTGTCTATGAGATTCGCAAGAATTTTGCACAGATTCCAGGGCTCTATGGGAAGAGCGGAGAGCTCCGAGCGGATCTCCGGGTAGAAATCAATCTTCTCCCGCTCCGCTGCCTCCATCTTCACCTGCAGAAGGGCGTTTACCGCAGGCTGCGAGGTCCTGAGCGCCCGGCTTACCTTCATGATATCCTTAAAGACCGGCGACAGATAGCCCTTTGCCTCCTCGTACTCCCCAAGCTCCATGAGCCCGTAAATTACCTGGAAATGATTCAGATAGTCGTGGCGCTGGGCCCGCAGCGTCGCATTGAGACGCTCCAGATTGTGGAGGCTGTCCTCCAGTCCGTGATTCGTATCCTTCATCGCCAGATACAGGCCGCCGATTGTCACGACATTACACAGAAGCATCAGGGAAATTGCCACATAAAGGCTCAGGTTAACTCCGTTCAGCCTGGCAATCCCGATATAGATCCATATGCCCGTCCCGATCAAAAGCTGAACGCCATTTATTATGATTAATGACAGTGTTATTTTTTTCATAGAACCGCCGCACCCTTCTCTCTGCCTTCCGTTCTCATCAGCCGGATCACAAACAGCGTGCTCACCACAAGATTCACCGGCTTCTCCAGAAAGAGGGCGCCGCCGTGAAGCTCCACGATCTTTTTTGCAACGGCAAGGCCAAGACCCGAGCCCTGCCTGTTATTTCTGGAATCGTCTCCCACGGTAAAGGGCTCAAAAAGATTTTCCCGGATCTCTTGCGGGATCCCGACGCCGTTGTCTCCGATTTCAATGCGGATACTCCTCTCCGTCTGCTGAAGGGTGACATATATCGTGGTTCCTTTGGGATTATGCTTGAGGGCGTTGGAAAAAATATTGTCAAATACCCTGCGCATCTGCACGCCGTCAAAGCTGTACTCCGCACTCTGTTCCGGAATCTCAGCCTCCAGCCGAAAGCCCATCAGATCAATTTCATCATATTTAAATGCCAGATATTCCCGGATAAATTCCGTGAGATCCTGCTTTTCCTTTACCAGACGGAATTCCGGGTGTTCCAGCTTGCCATACTCGTAGAAGGTATTGATCAGCTCCGTGAGATCCTCTGTCTTCGTGAAAATCGTGTTCAGATAATGCTTCTGGGTGGCCGGGCTTGTGAGTCCGTCGGAGACGGCCTTGGCATATCCCCGGATCACGGTGATGGGCGTTTTCAGGTCATGGGAAATATCCGCAAGCATTTTCTGCTTCTCCATGATCAGCTTTTCCTTGGAGGCCTCGCTCTTGCGAAGCAGGCCGCACATCCGGTTAAAGCTGTTGAAAATCGCCTCAAACTCTCTCGGCCCCTTATAGCTGATCTTGGTGTCGCGGTTTCCTCCGGCCAGGGCGAGGATTCCCTCGTTGAGCATATCCAGAGGCTCCTGCACCTTCCTGCGCATCCGGATGGTGAAAAACAGCAGCGTGAAGATGTAGGTACAGACATACACGGGAACGAAAACCTTCCACAGGGCGGAAAGCCTCCTGTATTTTTTACCGTCCATCTTTTTTACATACATGACGAGGATTCTCTTCCCCCTGCCCTGCTCCTCGAATTCGTGCCTGTAGACGGAATACCTGGCATGGGACTGGCGCGTGAGAAGCTCAAGCTGGCGCCGGGTGAGCTGTCGCCTCTCCCAGCCAAGGCTGCTGTCCATCACGCACAGCTCCTCGTCCAGAACCATGTAGGAAACATCCTCCTGATAGCCCGTATCCTCCTCTTTTCTGACGCAGCGAATCAGAGTCCGCTTCTCTCCGTCCTGTGTCATATACTCAGAAGACTGGTAAAAATAGGGCGTGTTGTATTCCGGTATAAACTCCAGCTCCTGCGGCGTGTATTCCAGCCGCTGCCCCTCATAGTCCGAATAGAGCAGATGCCCCTCGCAATCCAATATCTCAAAACCGCCCTCTGATCCCAGAAGCTTTTTCAGCGTGAGGCTTTCATACTCTCCGCTCTCCAAAAGCTCCCTTCCTCCCAGAGGCCGGTTCATTTTTGGCGGCTGGATGATGGTCTTCTCCACAAATACCCTGCCGAAATAGATGAGCATCATCAGCACCACCATTACCAGCGTATATATAATATAGTTTTTGATCAGAAGTACGTACAGACTCCTGTCCTTTCCTTTAAAGCTTTTCAATTTTGTATCCTATGCCTCTGATATTTTTGATGTATTTGGGCTCTCTGGGATTATCCTCAATCTTGTCCCGCAGATTGGAAATATGAACCATCAGCGTATTGTCGTCGTTTACATAGCTCTCCCCGCTGACTGCCTGGTAGATCTGCATCTTGGTGAATACCTTTCCGGGAGATTTCATGAAGAGTACCATCATCTTGTATTCCGTGGGCGTGATCATGATCACGGTATCGCCCTTTTTCAGTGTCACTTCCTCCTCGTCCAGCGTGAGATCTCCCACCCTGAGAATGCGTTTCCCCTTTGCCTCTCCCGCATCCACCTGGCTTCCCAGGCTGTAATATCTTCTGATATTGGACTTGATCCTGGCAATCAGCTCAAGCGGGTTAAAGGGCTTGGTCAGATAATCGTCTGCGCCGAGATCCAGCCCAAGAATCTTGTCGCTGTCAAGGTTTTTGGCAGACAGTATGACGATGGGAATGTTGCTGTCCTCCCTTATTTTCTTGATCAGGTCGTAACCGTTCATTTTGGGAAGCATGATATCCACAACCGCAAGATCAATCTTTTCCTTATGCGTTTCCTCGTAAGCGATCAGTCCGTCCTGTGCCAGAACCACCTCGTATCCCTCGTTTTCCAGATATAACTTTATAAATTCCGCAATGTCTTTGTCGTCTTCCGCTACCAGTATTTTGTATTTCATGATCTACACTCTTCTCTCCTTGTCCATTCGAATTTTAGCCGTTATAGTGTCTCGTCCTGATTACAATACGTTTCCGGGGAAATAAATATATGGTACTTTTCTCCTCTTTTTAACTATTTTATCATAACATAGGATAACTTTTTGGTAAACCTATATTATTGTACAAAACAGGCGGCAGAATACCTGCCGCCTGTTTCGAATTTTGGAAAAAAATATGTATCACCGCGGCATCCCTACAATACCGCATCCACAGCCGCTCCCTTGATATCCTCCTCCAGAAGCTTCATCTTGGTAACCATATCCTTGATCTCCTGCTGGATATCCGTCTTTACATCGTCAAGCTGCACGGTGTCCTGCGCAAGATCGGCGATGGCCTCGGTAAGCTCTTCCTGTTCTTCCTTCTTCTCCTTGAGCTTTTCCAGTTTCTCTTCCTGTTCCTTCTCTTCCTCTGCCTTCTTCTCTGCTTCCTCGGTCTTTTCCGCCATCTCCTCGTCGATGTGGTCTTTGGCCTCGTCCATCAGCATGCCGACGATCTCCTTGCTGGCCGCCTCCATGATTTTCTCAGCCTGCTTGCCCGCTCCCACCATGGGATCCTTCTTGAGGCGCTCCAGACGGGTGCCCCGGATGACGGCGTTTTCCGTGTCTATTTCCCCGCGCATCTCTTCGATCTGCTTCTCGTAAAACTGCGCATCCTGCTTCATTCCGAGAGAACGCTCCTGATACTCTGTCAGTCCCTGCGCCTTGATCCGCTCGATTTCCTCTCTCTCCTCCTGCGTCAGGGATACCTTCTTTCCCGGCGTCTGGGAATCTATCTCTTTTGCGAGAAGCTCCAGATCCTTCTGCTCCTTACTGTCCGCTTCCACCCCATAAGATTCCCGAAGCGCCTGCCTTGCATCCTCCATTTCCCTCACGGAGTCATCCGCCTGCCGGATATCGTTTTGAAGCCGGGCGATCTTATTCCTGCGCTCCTCCATATCCAAATCTATCTTTCTCTCATTTTCCCAGGTATCGCCCACGATCTGCATTGCTTTTTTCTGCGCCTGCTGCCTCTTTTGCGCAATGGGGTCAAAATTCTGGTTCATGCCGCCCGCAAAGACATTTTTCTTTCCGCACTCCTGCTGCTGCGCCCTGCCGTGCCTCTGGCTCCGGCTGGCGTCTCCCACAAATATAGACGTATTCTGTACCTTCATAGCTCCATCTCCTTTATGACAAGATAATCCTTTATCTTCATAGAGATTATCGACAACTTTATTCCTTTCCATAAGGGGAATGCCGCGAAATGGACAAAATCTGTAATAAATCGAAATTTCCTAATATCCGGCCTCAAGATTGTAATCTTGATCCTCTCATCTTTTCCCTGTTCCATACTCATTTACCTTCCTCTCTTTCCTCTGTCCTTCCCGTCTTCACCGCCACGGTCACTGCGTCGATCACCAGAACCACCAGAATCAGCCCCCAAAGCAGAAGCTGGATATTCGTGAACAGAATCCTCACAACCTCATTGCTCTGCGTATATCCAAGAAGCGCCTCTATCATTTCCGCATTTACCAGCTCGTGTCCCAAAAGCCACCAGGAAGCGCAGATACCGGAAAGCAGATCGCTGACAATGACCGTGATCATGACTCTCCTGGTGTACCTTCCATCCATCAGCTTTACGGCCTCCCCCGCAATGCCGGCAAGCCCGAAGAAAACAATGAGATACCAGGTTCCCCTTATGGCCTGCGGATGAAAGACCGGGTACACTTCTCCATTTTCCGTGACGGCGCAGAAGATCTGCGGACAGCACAGAAGCACCAGGACAAAGACTACGGATATCACGATCCCGAAAATCGACTCTCCTTTGGAGATCCGATCCCTCTTCTCAGGCACAGGGGGCAGATTGTCCAGCCCCGTACTGCCATCGAGAGGAATCTCTTTGTGATAAAAAAAGGCAAACAGGGCCGTGACAAACGCAAATGCCGCAACGGCTGCGGAAAACAACATCCCGATCCATTTGAATACCTCAAGGAACCAGTAATTCTCTCTTTCCCCTGCTATCACGGAGAGGGCAAACGCCAGCGTCGTCCCGATCAGGGCGCATATCGTTACGATTCTCAGCACATACAGATACGTGGCATAATAGGGCGGCCCGATCAGGCATTTCTTCCCCTCGCCGCTGTACTGGTCATAGAGCTCTGCGGGTGTTCCAAGCTCCGTGAGCACCACCCGCACATCCTTTTCCGTGGGTAGCACCTGGCCGCATCTCTCTTCCAGCATATCCGCAATCAGGGTGTTCAGCTCCTTCGCCACATCCTCCCTGGATTTGCGGGGCAGGCGCTTTGTCACCGCATAAACATATCTTCTTATCAACTCGCTATCCATTCGAATCCTCCTCTCCGTTCTCAAGCAGACTGTCCACCTTCCCGGAAAATGCCGTCCAGTTCTCTCTTGCCCTTTTCAGCACGATCCTCCCGTCCTCCGTGATGGAATAATATTTTCTCGGCTTCGCCTCCCCGGTGTCCCACTCGCTCTTTAAAAGGCCCTGGGATTCCAGCCTCCGCATCAGCGGATACAGCGTGTTCGCTTCTATGGGAATGTCGTGCTCCTTGAGCTCTTTCACCAGATTGTATCCATATTTGGGCTTCTGCAGCTGGTTCAAAACCAGAAGAATGAGCGTTCCCCGCCGCAGCTCCAGGATCAGCCCCGATATGATCTCATCATGATCCATGCATTCACCTCTCCTTTATCTATGCTTATGCACATCAGTGTTGTATTAATAATACTGTGTGTCACACATTATGTCAAGAGAAAAATATGCGAGAAATATTTTTATGAGGCAGTTTATCCACCTGATGTAAAATGCGAAAAGAGAACCTCCCGCCACAGAATCCCCGTGTGCGGAAGGTTCTCTTTTCTCTTTGACGCCGCAAAGCTGATGACCGTGTTTTACTGCGGCATATCCTGCCCGGATGCGTTGTGATAGCGGAGATTCAAAAAGCCCTGGTAATCCTTATTAAACAGGCTCAAAAGCTCGTCGGTGTAGCCCACCACAGCCGTCGGTATATTCTCGTACATATACTGCAGGACCTCGCCGGCCTTCTCCTCGCCCGGCACATTGATGCGGCGGGCTTTCTTCTCATTGAGCAGGTAGACCAGAATCTCATACGTGGTTCCCGTCTTGATCCCGTTGGTCCTGTGCGTGGTACTCTGCTGATAAGCCCACACGATCTTGTCATTGACGATCACACGGGTCCGGCGTCCTGTCATATAGAAGATAAGCCTGCGCCCGATACGCAGATTGTCTTTTTGGATCATGACTCTGGCGCCTGCGTATTCCGCCTCCAGCTCCATCTCGCTCATTCCAAGAGTCGCAGCCTCTTTTTGGAACGCCTTCACATCCCCTCCCGAAAGGGCGTAGAGCAGAATAATCACGCCAAACACAATCAGGGCGATGCCGATGCCAAAAATCACATAGGCGGAAGTCGCAGCTCCGCCCGTCAGGGCGCCGACACTGATGTAATAGGGCAGCGTGTACTCGTCAATCTCCTCGTCCGTCCAGTCGGATTCCTGAAAATATTCCCTGAAATACTGATATTCCTCGGATGACATCTTATTGACCGCACCGGTAAAATGGATCGTGTCCGACATCTCATAATTGTAGGTGGCTTCCGCCATCCGGTCCATCTGTCCGCCGTAGGACGCAGGCACCTTGATTCCCATGTATTTGTAATCCTCGCTGTCGTCATCCCCGGTCCAGATCACATAGTAAATATCCGTGGTTCTGGTGACGTTCGTCTTCGTGTTCTTGGAGTATTCCTCCATATATGCGCCAAAGTTCGCATTGATGGAAGCCTCAACAATCAGATCACCGTTTATCTCATCCGGCAAAAGCGTCTCAAACTTTACGTGTCCTCGAAGCAGCGACCTTATGTTGGAAAATTCAGCCGCAAACAACACGCCCCCGGCAATCACAAAAAGAAGAACCAGCGGAATCGCCCTCATAATACTTTTTTTCTTCAGTTCAGCTAACATACTTTCGTCCCCCGTATATCTATGATATTTTTTGTTGCGCATGCAGGCACGCTCACCTGATTACGGCTCATTATATCATAGATCAGGACGACTGACAATTTACTATTTTTTCCGGATATTCCGCGGGAGTTTGACAGTTGAATAATCCAAAAAGTACTCGCAGGTCGCACAAAACCTGCTTTTTTTGTGTCAATTTATTTGTTTTTATATATGTTATTTTATGTTATT